>NZ_JCAJZU010000002.1:0-737703 GCF_059510415.1 Shimazuella sp. NTD247
ACCACTTCTTAAAGAAGTGGTTTTTGTTTGACTTAAAACTTCACACAAACAGGATTTGGGACTGTTATATTTTTTTGTAATAAGCTCAATTTCCCTGTTTCCTGATCTCTGGAAAACAAAACTAAATTACTCGAATTTTGATTCGAGGCAACGAGAAAATTTCCAGTTGGATCTAATGCAAAATCCCTTGGCCAATCCCCTTCTGTTGAGTTTCGGGTTACAAATGTTAACTTTTTCGTTTGGGAATCAATCGAAAAAATAGCAATACTGTTATGTCCTCGATTGCCCGCATACACAAACTTCCCATCATCAGAAACATGAATTGCACTGCCTTGATTATTCTCAGTAAAATCAGCTGGGATGGTTGATATAGTTTGTAATGATGTAAAACTTCCGTCTGTACTATTGTAGGTCAAAACAATCACTTCTGAGCTGAATTCAGTCATTACATAAACGGTAGAGGGGTCATTCGGATGAAAAGCCAAATGTCTAGGGCCGCTGCCAGGTTGTACATTCAAATCCGTTACTTTGTCTAATTTCCCTTCATTGTCCACTGAATAAGTGATTATTTTGTCACTACCTAACTCCATTACTACTAAAAATTTCCCATCAGGTGTCATTTCAGCAAAGTGTGTATGTGCCTTTTCTTGCCTTGGATCTGGGCCAGAACCTTCGTGATGAATAACCGATACAGGTGGATAAATCGCACCATTGTTTGGATTGATAACTGATGATTCTACCGTTCCTTTGTGATAATTCGTAGAAAAAACATAACGTTGATTTTGATCAATACTCACATGACATGGAGGCGAACCAGCCGACACTTCCGCATTTATAAACGTAAGCTGGTCATTATCATCAAGGGAAAAAGCTGCTACACCACCGGCATCTCCTTCTTTAATCACGGAATAAAGATAGCGGTAATCAGGACTTATATTCAAATAAGTAGGATTTTCTAATTCGGCAGCTACTTTAACATTATCGATTTTGCCTGATGTTGTGTCTAATTCGAATGAATAAATACCTTTGCTATCCCCATTCGTGTAGGTTCCAACGTATCCTGTAAACTTTGAACTTCCCATTCTATTAACTCCTTTATAAATCAACTTATTTATCTGTTATAACATTAATTTGTGAAGAACATAAAAAATTCATTTTAAAATAAGTTCAGCTATTGCTACTCCTGCTTGAACTAATCCAGATTTTAAAAGAATCATATCCAATGATCAAAACATTTGCCCCTAACAGTGAACATGCTGAATTTCTGTTGATTCCTATGATATCCTAATCCTTTCATATATAGCCACAATTAAGTTCAAAAGAAATAAAAATGAAATAGAACGAAAAAATCAACCATTCATAGATTGCTGATCTTTTGTGTCCTTTTTGTCTATATTTTTCATCGACCTTTTTTCGAATTAATTCTTGTTATCTTTCGCTAGATAAACAGAGAAATATTAGATTTTAAAATTATGTTAAAAAGAAGGAAATGAAATTCAAGATCCGCAATCTGAAGTTTCAAGAGATATGTTTTAGTGTAAAAGGAGAAAACGAAGACTGAAAGTAGGCAATTGAACATATTTTTTATTTCCATAATAAAAAGCTTAAATAACTGCCCCCCCTTCCAATCAAATTAGAAGGGGAGTTTTAAACAAAAAAAGGTCGAGCTGTTATGGATAGTCCAAAGATTCCGTGCTTTTACTCCAGAAGTTGCTGGCTCTCCAAATCTTCCACTGTTCCAGATCTTCTTGGTGTTCTCTAGCTCGTCTGCGTTCCAACTCCTCATAGGCCAAACGGAGGTCAACTCCAGGCAGAGAGTGGCAATCCTCAATAACTCCCAAATAGACATCTTCTCTCAAGTGCTTATACCACGCTGTCTCTTTCGCGACTACTTCAACCTGTCGAACGAATGATTCGTAGACTGCCTGCGAATATGTCCAGACAAATCCAACCTTGCAGCAATCATTGCAGTATCGTTCGATCAACAATTCATCTGTTTCGATAACATCGAGCGCATCTTTCAGCAACTGCTTAACAGCAGGAATGTTATCCTCAACAGGCAACTGATAGGTATGTTTAAGTTTTTCGAGGTTTATAAGAGCTTGTTGGGCATTCCATACCCTCATTACAGGATCTTTCATTCCCTCAGCGTCAAGCAAAGAAAGTACTAATAATAGCGGTGGTTTCGATCTGCTTGTATACACCGAATACTTCTTCTACGCACGCATAGATATACCAAAGACCATTTACCCTTGCGTAAAGAAGGATCAACCACACAGACATGGTCGAGACGGTTGAGTTATTCGTGAATATTCCCACCATGCTATGAGCTAGGATCAATTGGCCCATGAGACAGAAGTACCAATCACTACAGTACCCATTGCCCATCGAATGTAGCGAGCTACCTGCTTCTTTCGATTCATCATGGAACCTACCACAGGACTAATGGTGAAAACAATTCCCCTCATCCAAGTAGCGTATACTGTCTTTTCTATCAAACGAGCAATCGTACGAAGGGGATGATTTTTTTCATGGCCTTTTCCTTCAAGGTTGAACTGCATGTACTCCAATTGTAGTTTAAAAATGGGAATATTCATATATTTAAGAATAAAACAATAGTCAAATTGTCTTCTTGAAACAAACATTTCAATTAATAATTTAAAAAGAATAAACCTGCATCTCAGCATTTTCATCATATTTAGGCAGTAAAGCAGGTATTTTATTTATTTTGAAATTCAAAATAAATAAAAATAAAAATGAATAAGGCTGTAATTAGTGGATAGAAAACAGAAAAATCAGCAATCTTTTGAGCACAGATCGCTGATTTTTCGTGTTCTTTTAACATCAGGCAATATTAGAAATTTATATCTACGATTTAGACAACATTATTTAATAATCATTTCGGCTACTCTTCTGCCGGATAAACATGCTCCATATACACCATGAGCATTAGGATTCCAGTGCCCCGCAAAATACAGTCCCTCTATCGGAGAAGTGGGACCCATATCTGCTTCCCATGCTTGATTAACGTCTCTTGCCCAACCATACACAGCACCGCCTTTGTTTAGCGTATAATGCTCAATAGTACTAGGAGTAGCCAATTCATGAATGATTAAACTCTTACTTATATTGGGTACTTTTTTATCAATTAATTGAAGAAAATGCTCGGTAATAAATTCCTTGCCTTTATCCTGTTTAATTTTTTCAATTGTTTCCCTATTACATAAAGCCATGAAGGAAACAACTGAATGACCTTCTGGTGCAAGAGAATTATCAATTGCAGAAGGGGAACATGCAAGAATACATGGATTAGAATTTGGATCTAATGGATTATACAAATACTGTTGGTTGTCATGAATTTCATTTTCCGGAAAGAAAAAAGTTTCATGAGGAAGTTTGTTTTCTAAATCTTCATCACGAATCCCTGCATACAAAACGACAGCAGAAGGAGAGGGTTTTAACTTTTCTATATTTTCAGAGTATAATTTTGGGAATAACTCTTTCCCCAGCAGATTGTTTATTGTCTTCTCCATATCACCATTGGAAATAACAATCGGCGCACGATATTCATTTCCTTTATGGTCTACTACACCTGTTATTTTCGTTCCTTCATATGTAATCTTCTCTACTTTACGTCTCATCAAGACTTGTCCACCATGATCTACAATATAATTTCTCAATACATCACTGAGAATTTGAGAACCGCCTCTAGGGTAAAACGCACCTGGATGATAGGTTGCCAGCATACTCATCATAAAAATAGAGGACACTTCATTGATATTGCTTCCTGCATATGGATGCAAAGAGCTTAAAATAAGACGCACATGAGGATGAGAAAATCGATTATTTAAATATTCTCCAAATGGCATTGGTGCGATTTCCATAAAACGTTGACCAACTACAGGGTCATTGATACTTTCACCTGAAATATAGGATAGACCAGCTCTTCCCATCATTTTTATCTCATCAATCGTTTGATAGATTGCTTCACTATCGTCTGGAAACCATTCAGATAACTTTTTTGCCATATGGTCTAGACTAGAGGGAATGTCTTCATACAGTGTATCACCCAAATACAGGTTATACATAGGACTTACTTCGATAAAATCAATTTTATCTAATAAACCTAGTCTCTCATAAAGAGAATGCACTTCACCGCCTGGTTCACAGCCGCTTACTAAGTGCACAGCAACATCAAAATTAAATTTTCCTCTACGAAACATACTAACATAACCGCCGACTTCATAATGCTGTTCCAGAACAAGTACTTTTGCTCCTGATTGAGATAACAACGCAGCAGAAGTTAGTCCACCATACCCCGCACCTATTACGATTACATCATATTTTCCCAATCGACAACCTCCCAAGTAATTTAATATTTTAGCAAATTAAATTATAACAAACTATACTTATATTTGATACTTTTATAAATTAAATATATATTTTTATTTCTGATTTATATATAATTTCGACAATCAAAATATACTGCTTTCTAATGAAAAACAGACATTCAGCTGCAGCAATTGATTATCAACTCGGTTCAAAATTCATCTTCATATTTTACAAACTTACATAAATATTGAAGATTGAATTATTTGGATTAGGAAATTTTCACATTTAAATTTCAAAAAACCTGAGATATGAATAAATACCTCAGGCTAAAATAAAAAATTAATCAATTGGTGTTTGTGGTGCAGCATCTCCTGTACCTGTTACTCCGGCTTTTTTCTTCGAGCTAAACTTACCAAACACATTCGGTGCCATATCAAAAATGCGATCGATCAAGTGTGCATTACCTTCCATACTAAGCAAACGAATTCCATGTTCACCAACTACAATAAAGGCTACAGGAGTAATGGAGACTCCACCACCACTACCTCCACCAAAAGGAAAATGTTTATCAACTTTTGCAGGTTCATGTCCATTACCATTGGATTTTGATGTCTTTGTCCCAGTTGAAAATTCACTACCACCTGCAGCAAATCCAAATCCAACTTTACTCACTGGGATTATCACTTGTCCATCAGGCGTCTCTACAGGTGCACCGATAATTGTATTTACATCTACCATATCTCTTAGGTTTTCCATTGCTGTCTGCATCAAACCTTGAATAGGATGTTCGTTAGTCACCTTATATCCTCCTCCATTGTTCAGAGCTATTACATATGAAGATAGCTTCCCCCAATAGAGCTAAAGATATTCAAATGCAAATTAGTCATGTTTTAAGACATTGAGTGGAGAACTCATAAAGAAAAGATAGTAATGCACCGCTCCAGTAGTTACTGAAGCGGTGCTACGTTCATCTATTACAAGATTTCAATATATCCATCTGTTTCATTTACTCGAATACGTTGACCATCTTTCATCAATTTGGTGGCATTTTCAACACCGACAACGGCTGGGTAAGCCCTATTCACGTGCGATAACGCACCATGGGTCATCAATCCACCAACCTCAGTAATTAACGCTTTTATGGTAACAAACAAAGGTGTCCAGCTTGGGTCAGTAAAGGCCGTGATTAAGATATCTCCATCCTCTAGAATTGCATTTTCCACCTTTAAGATGACATGTGCTCTTCCCTCTACCACTCCAGAAGAAACAGGAAGACCTGCAATAGCCCCAGATTGGAAGATTTTCTCGTTCTCCTCTTTTCGTTGTTGATGAGCTCATAATCCAATTGTACGTTGCTACAGCATTGCGAATCTCCTCTAAAGTGATAATAATAAAGATTCACTGGATCTCACGGCATAAGCATGTTCCTCAGTAAAATGAAAGATATAGTAAGTAATAGCTTTCCTCATTTGAAAGAAGTTTCTACTTCTAAAATGATTTGACGAATCTTCCTGATGATTTATGATTCACCTAGATTTAAACCTTTTCCGCCAACTAGCAAAAGCTGTGTTTTATTCATTTCTTGAAAACCGAGGACCAAACTCATTCTATATCGCCCCCTGATCGGTTGTTATAGACATTAACCAATCTTAAAGTACAGCTAAAAAAAGAATAGTCTATATTTTATTCTGTTTCTATTTTATAATTAAAGTGGGGAAGGTTAGTGTGTTATATATAAGAAATAGAGATACATTAAAAACACCCTTTTCTTTTCTAATATATAGAAAAAAATTACTTTATATTTTTTTATTTCTGTCCCCATAGGTTACCCTCCGCAAGATCTGCTACTTCTCTCTTATAAAGAGTTTTCAAATAATAATCCCCGTCTGGAATCTTCAATCCAGTACCCTTTCATTCCTCTGCCAGTAATTGATCAATTCTCTATAGTCGACCATTTGTGTCTCTTGGACATGTTATTGGTGCTTATGTCTCTTTCTGGATGTTTGCGCAAATTTCCGAACAATATATTTGAATAAATATAACATTTCCAAACCATTAGAGAACATTCAGATGAAAAATATTCATTATTTTTCATATTTATGGGTACAAAGAATCAATTCAAACGATTATAATTTGTTTAATATAAAAAAGAAGGAGAGAGCTCGATGATCAAAATGAGCATGCAGTTCAGAGAACACGAGGAAACCCAAAACCCAAATGAAGTTATTGCATGGCTAAAAAGAGATATTGTGCCAAGATTACTTGAAGTACCTGGTGTAGCATATTGTGAAGTAGCCCAAAACTCCCCTTTTTCTTTTTTGGTTGATAAGGACATTAAAGTCCGGTATGTTGCCCAACTAGATATTTTCTATAATACAGAAGAAGATTTTCATAAAGCAAATTCTAACTTCAACGATGAATTTTTAGTATCCGAAGTAACTCGAACTGAACCATATAATGATATTCATATTTGTTACATAGAAAAAATTAGTAAAAAACAAGTCTTAACTAGAAAACTTTTTGGCAACTGGGGCAAATAGTCCTTCTTTCTTTTTTTAAAAAGCTCTCTTATTTTTATTTTTCAATAACAAACCTGACTCTAAATAACAGAGTCAGGTTTGTTATTTTTTATTCTCTTGCCATCGATGTGCTTAAACATAAGAAACATAGGTCTTATCCAATGCTCGAGTGATTTTTTCTGGTAGAGGTGCTGGATGCGGAACTCCAAATTCATCTCTATTTACCCAAATAATATTTTGTTCAGCAAAAGATAATTTTTGTTTTGTTCCATCTTCTTCTAATCTGAAATACTCAAAAAATAATTTGAGTCCATATTCATATCTTGCTGACAAGGACATTTCCACTACAATAGAGTCGAAAGGCATCGCTTCTCTTAAATGCTGGGTATCGTTGCTAACCGGGATCCATTCCCCTAACTCTCCGACACCTTTATAAAACTCCGGTGCTAACTGATAAAAATACATGTCCCGCAATACTCCCTGCCAAATCGTATAGTTAGCAAAGTAAACATTTCCAACTAAATTGGATTCTTCTAGAGAGGTTTCAAACGTTTTTCTTTGCAGTATCATTCGATTGGATGGTGTATTATTCAATGAATAATGGAGTTTACCTAATTTATTGGATAACCACTTCGTTGTTTCAAGTGCAGGAATATTCTCCACAGAAGCTAAACGATCTGCCAAAAACTCTTTAAAATATTTTGGCAGCGGGCTTTTCTTCACAAGCCCATGTCCTGTTATCTCTACCCAAGTCATACCTTGTCGATTTAACGCAATAAGTTCAAGTTCTCCATTTTCTAGCACTTTATGCCAATAACAAACATATTGAACAAAGGAGTCTTCACGCATAAATTCTAAACGGAAATGAGCTTCAATCACATCATCAGACTTCGCTTCACCAAATACTTCTGTCTGATTAAAGTTTGTACACATACCCCATTTTCCACTTGCCATCTGTTCTTTAACTTGTTCCATAATATCTGCTGTAAATAGTTCTCGAACTTTTCCCATCCACTTCGAATAACTTGAAAAGTTGACTCTTCTACTTATGGTTGAACTATCTTCAAAAATAAGTGGAAAACGGTAAACAAACCCTTTTTCTCGGTCAGAATAACCAAAAAGATTCGAACTGGATTGTTTTTGTCTCTCTGTTATATCCTGAAGTAGCGTTCCTTGTTCTTTACTAACAAAGGCAATCATTCTTGGTGTCTCACTTGTCAATTGCACTTGCACTGTAATTACAAAATAGGAAGATGTCTCTGTATAGGCAATAAATTCTACAACATCCGCAACTTTTTTAAACATTTCGACCTTCTTAACAGACTGGCCACTTGCTTTTTTGGCTGCTTCCAAGCTTGACCAGATTCTGCTGCCTGCGGTATCTAGTGTATCACCTTGATCTTGTAATTCGTTCAATAAGGATACACTGTCAATTGGTAAAATAGCTATCCATTTTTCTTCATCTCTATGTTCAATCGGGAGAATATCGCACCCTTGTGCACCATCATCGATTACACATAGTGTGAAATCATCATCATGTGCAATGGATACTCCCATTCCATTTTGTTTAAAATTGTTAGTAATAATAGGTTTCCCAGTATCTTCCCATGACAGTTTAACTGTTGTAGGCATACCTTTTTTTCTAGTCACGCTTTTAAACAAAGCTTCTACTCGCTGATGACGAATCTCCCTTGAATCTTGGTGTATATTTGGTAATAATTTTATCCCAATCTCAGGAATACTGGTCTGATCATCTGTTATTAAATATGGTTTTAATGCATCTTTTATCCGATTTTCATTAGAAAAAGACAATTCAACTAATTCTTTGGCAGTAGGTAGTTCTGGTAGATGTTCGAAAATGTAAACTTTGTAGTCAGAAATTTGCTGCACGATGCGATTGTGTTCATCGATCAACATAATTGAGAAAATATAATGTTTATCTTCTTGTTTAATAAATTTGGTGACACCACGCCAAATCCCTTGACTTTGATTCATTTTCATTTTTCGCAACGATACTATTTCTACAGGTAAGAACTGATCTTGTGGTGCGATAACTCGTCCTGATTGTAACAGAGCATCTTGCAAATATGGATCTCCTAATAGGAAATCATCATAATCTTCACCACGTACAGTAAATAAAGTTTCCCCAATTCCTTGTTCTTTATTGAAAAACGTATCGTAAATGGATTCGATTTGATAGTAACGAGAACCATGGAACATGATCGGTTTATAGAAATCTGTTTCTATATTTAAATTTAATGCTTTTTCTGGAAACTCTATTTCTTCATGGATCGTTTCCATCTGTTGGAATGAAAACATTGCTGAAAAATGAGCTTTTAGAAAACCAGATGTTTCAGAGCGAATCTCGGTTCTTATTCTTCCATCCTCCAAAACAAACGCACGAATTTCAATCGTTGTACCTTGATCTTTATCAACTATTACTGGAGCATTAAATTGTACATTCTCAATCAATACATTACTAAAGTCATTTATTCCTGTAACAAACGATGCAGCTTGTGCCATCGCTTCCACTCCGAATACACCAGGGAACAAGTAAGTGCCATTAAATACATGATCTTGAATATAATTATCTTTTGAAGCATGGAGATGATGTTTGGCAATCATCTCAATGTTCGGATGATCATACATAACTTCATCGATAAAATGGTATCTTTTCTTCCGATTTACTGATTTTGGTACCCATGTCGGAAAATCTTTAATTCTCGAAGTAAGAATAATTTGGCTTGTTTCTGGTTGATGATGAAACAAGTGAATGAATTTTTTCACACCTTCATTAACAGGAATTGGATAGATCCCTTTCTTTTCTAAATACTTCGTTACACCACCTTTTGTTCCCATACCTACTTCATCCCAAAGACCAAACGAAATAACTAATGTTTGTGTATCTGATTGCAGATTTTCAAAGTTTTTCATCATTAATTGCAACATTTCGTTTGAATAAGCATATGAAGTATTTCCTGCCATGCCTGATATTCCAGCAAGAGAGGAAAATCCTATAACCAATTTAAGTGAATGATCATTTAAGTTTTCCAAAATATTTCTAGCACCAAAAACTTTAGGTGCAATTTCATTTATAAACGCTTCCTTGGTAGTTTGTTCTGCACGTTTTGATTTTAGATTGGCAGCTCCATGTACAAAAGCCGTAATTTCTCCGAGTTCCATGTTTATTTGTTCAATTAATTCGCTCACTTGATCGTTATCAGTTATATCACATTGATAATATTCACATTCAACACCCAATTTTTGGAATCTACTAATATTTTTTTGCACTTCTATTTGATTTTTAGGAGAGCTTCCGACAAGAGCTATTTTTGCAGGTATTGTCTTAGCTACTCCTATCATACATTCTGCAGTGACTCCTTTTGCTCCACCTGTTACCAAAATAACATCTTGTTCATCCCAATCAAGATTTCTTGGAGTATATAAATTTGGATCTTGTAATACAGAAAATGGAATATATCTTACTCTATCCTTATCATACCCCACCACAATAAAGGGTTTGGGATCAGCTATTTCTGCAAGAACATCATGGACAATTTCGGATGCTTTCAACTTTGTATGCAAATCGATAATACGAATTTTTGCATTTGGGCGTTCCTGATACAGACTTGAAGCAAAAGCTTTTGCACTGCTGGATCCTAGCGGCACTTGGTCTAGACTACTACCAAATTTGCCACCGCCATATTGAATATAAGTAATGGAAGCATCAAAACCATGTTTTAATCCAGGTTGAATAACACTTTGCAAACGATCTATCATACCTTCAATATCATTGCGCAAATCTGTTTTTGGTAGAATCACGACAATATGACTGAATGCTTTTTCTTTCAATAAATAATTTTGTTTCAATTTATAAAAAGTAGCAATCGTACTCTTTACATTATTTTTTTGAAGTTGATGTACTAATTTTTGGGCTAAGGTATTTCTATTTTGGTCAGTTACAATTAAAAAACTATCTTCACTTGAGAAATTTGAGCTGCGTTCTAATCGTGGCATTTCTGTATATTCCAAAGCAAATTCTCTAACCCAATTTATCGGGTTCCGATCCCAAGAATCTGATTCTTTGATTTCTTTTGGAGACTTTTTATTAAGTATCTTCACTTCATTTGTTTTCACTTCTTGTTTTAAAATAACTGGAACATCGGTTTTAACATGCTCATCTATTTTTTTAAAACGTTCTAATTGCTCAGTAATCTCCGCCAAACTCGCATTTGCATATTCCGTAACATCAATGGTTTCCGTAATTCCTAAGGCTTTCACAACTTGCGATACGAACTCTGCTGATTTGATTGAATCCAAATTCAAATCATCCAGTAGGCGGTATTCCATTTTTATCGATTCTTTATGAAATCCAGTAAATTTTGCCACTTCTTGAACAATTATTTCACCGCTTTGCTGCGTCTGCGTTATTGGTGTGCGATGATGAGTTGGTATCTCTTCTATTGTTGCATACTTTTTCAAATCGCTCGCTATTTCAGTTAAACTCGCATTTGCGTATTCCGTGACATCAATGGTTTCCATAATTCCTAAAGCTTTCACAACTTGTGATACGAATTCTGCTGATTTGATCGAATCCAAGTTTAAATCATCCAGTAGGCGGTATTCCATTTTTATGGATTCTTTATGAAATCCAGTAAATTTTGCCACTTCTTGAACAATTATTTCGTCACTTTGCTGCATCTGCGTTATTGGTGTGCGATGAGATGACATCTCTTCTATTATTGCATACTTTTCCAAATCACCCGCTATTTCAGCTAAACTCGCATTTGCGTATTCCGTGACATCAATGGTTTCCTTTATATCTAATGCTTTCACAATTAGCGATACGAACTCTGCTGATTTGATCGAATCCAGATTTAAATCATCCAGTAAGCGGTATTCCATTTTTATCGATTCTTTATGAAATCCAGTAAATTTTGCCACTTCTGTGAAAATGAAATTTTCTAATTGAAAATTAGAACTCCTCTGTACCTCTTCGCTTTGCGGAACCAGATTTAAAATAGTTTTCATTAGCTCCTCTAAAGTAGCATTTGCAAATTCAGTAGGATCTAATGGTTCAGTTACTCCTAATCTGCGCACGATTTTAGCAACAAAATCAGCAGATTTAATGGAATCCATATTTAAATCATCTAATACATGATGTTTCATTGAAATAGAGTCGATTGAATATCCAGTAATATTTGATGCTTCTTGGATTATTACCTGATCGACAAACTCAGAATTACTAACTTCAGTAGTCTTGTTTTTCTGAAACTCAGCTAAATTATTTGATTGAGAATTAACTTGCGCAAATTCAGTAGTTGAATTAGCAATTTGTATATTTTCAGTAGAATTGGATTGATAATGTTTCATATCGGATTGAATGACATCAAATATGAAATCCCCTCTTTTTTGTAAATAATTCTCTAAGTCTATTGAGGATATTTGATTATTTTTAGATATAAAAGGAGATATATTATTGACAATTTGATTGTCATGATTCTCATCTATTTGTAAAGGCAGCTCTACTGGATTTATAATAAAACGTTTGTCCTGTGCTGATACAAATGGCTCTATTAAACGATTCTCATAAAGTACTTCCCAGTTGATTTCTCCCCCTTGAACAAAGTACAGTGCTAACAAGCTTTGAAGATCTCCTGTCTGTCCACTCTTTGATTCCACAGGGATACATGATAACGGGTAGGAACGATCAGACTGGACAAGACCCGTTAGTACTCGACCAGGACCAACTTCGACAAGTAAATCACATGTTTCTCGAAGCATATTTAATATATCAGTAAATCGCACTTGACTAATTACTTGTTTTGCAAAGTAATTCTTACCTTCTCTAACTTTTAGTTCATTCCACTCCATACCGTCTATCCCCGAAACAAACGGAATGGTCAATGCTTTATCTTCAGAAAGATAGGAAAGGCTATTTAACTGATCTGAAGCATCTTGTACTAATTTAGAATGAAAAGCATTGGAAACGGGCAAAAGATATGTTTGAATTTGTTCTTTTTTCGCCAAATCTACAACTTGATGAACAGCATTTCGTTCACCTGAAATGACCGTCTGTTTTTCACTATTTATATTTGCTATAACCACATATCCATCTGTGTTCGCTATGAGTTGCTCAGCCTTGGATTGATTGCAAAGAAGACTCGCCATAACTCCTGCGTCTTCTCCTGAAGCAGCCATTGCCTCTCCTCTGATTTTGGCTAAATGAAAAAGTGTACTTGCATCATATGCACCTGCTACATAAAGGGCAGAAAGCTCACCAAGTGAATGACCTGCTACAATACTTGGATTTATTCCTAATTTCTTCAAATACTCAAACCAAAGGACAGACACCAAGCAAATAGTAATCTGGGAATACTCGGTTTTCTTTAATTCTGTTTCCCACTCTTTTTGCTCTTCTTTATCTTTTTTCTTATCTAAATTCCGGAATACAATTTTCTCGGATTCTGGCATGTGATTCCATGCTTCTGCTGCAATTTCTTTTGCCCAATCATATCTTTCTATTAATAAACGACCCATATTAATAAATTGAGAACCTTGACCCGGGAACAAAAATCCTACCTTTTGAACAGTGACATTCTGATAACTAATCCATATCTCATTTTCTGCATCATAAAACAGCTCAATATCATCGAGTTGTTTTTCAATAAGAATTTGTTCTACTCTCTCTAATCTAGTAGTTAGTTGTTTTGGATGATTTGCAATAATGGCAACACGATATTTTGCTTTTTTATGTATTGCTCGAATTAAATGGTAAGAGTAGTCAGCAAGTTCCGCCATACTCATTCCATCGGATAAGAAAGATGCTTGTTTTATCTTCTCTCTCAATCCTTCTTGAGACTCGGCTGTAAAAATAAATATTTCTGTTTCTTGAGGAGAAACAAGTAGTTTGCTTTCACTAATTTCTGTTTTCAAATCTTCTTTGGGAGAATCTGCGGACTCCAGTGTAACATGGCAATTGATACCACCAAATCCCATAGCCGAAACTCCAGCTTTCATCACCCTATCTGGTTTATATACTTCTCCTTGGAGAATAGGGTAAAGGGATTGTGCTTTCTCTTCAAAAACGGAATTTGGAACACTGCACCCTGCAGTTGGAACCATGACTCTTTGATTCACAGAAAGGATAGCTTTAATTAACCCACCAATGCCTGCTGCCGCTTTTGTATGTCCAAACAGTGATTTAAACGATGTCATTCCTATGGATCGTTTTTCTGGAGAGCCGAACATCTCTAACGTAGCAGCTATTGCTTCAATTTCTACACGATCCCCTACTCTGGTTCCTGTTCCATGTGCTTCTATAAAATCCAATTCATGAGGAGAATAGCCAGCCATTTCATATGCTCTTTTTAAAGCAAGGGCTTGTCCACTTACTTTCGGAGCAGTAATGCCGCCTTTACCATCAGAAGAAATTCCCCATCCACGGAGTACTCCATAAACGTAATCTCCATCACGACGAGCATCTTCTAAACGTTTTAATATAATGAATCCGCTTCCTTCTCCCGGAATAAAACCAGTAGAAAATTGGTCAAATACATTCATATCTTCAGCTGTTAATGCTTTTGTCTTTGCAAATCCAATGATCTCCAATGGATCTAAACTTATATCAACTCCGCCAGCTATCGCTAAATCTAGATCCCCATTCACTAATTTATCTGCGGCAGTCGCTACTGCAAGTAATGACGAAGAACATGCTCCATCTACAACATAGCCGCCACCATGGAAATCAAAAAAGTTGCATATTCTGCCTGCAATCGTATTGGATAAATTACCAGCTAGAGTATCCTCCGTTACTGGTGCAAAAACGGACTTATATATTTTTTCCATATCCTCTTCTAGCCGACCAAGAGTGCTTGGCGATAAACCTTGTTGTTTCGCTGTAGCACGAAGTACTTTTCTTACATACGGCCAACGCAACCGCATGGAATACGAACGCATAAATTCACCAGTGAGGGAATTACCAACGATTACTCCTGTTTTATCTTTTGGAATACTTTCTTTTACTAGTCCTGCGTCAGCTAAAGCTTGGCTTGCTATTTCCAATGCCAGCCAGTGGACGATATCAGTTGATTCATATGTACTTTTAGGAATCCGCTTACTCGACCAATCGAACTGAAAATCATCAATCACAGCAGCGTAATCAGAATACGTTTTATCCGGCGTAATAGGATCTTTATCATAATACTCAGCTAGTGGTAAACGCTGATTAGGCATTTTACGGAATTGTCGTCTTCGTGCAAGGACATTCCTCCATAATTCTTTTGGATTTTTTGCCCCAGGATAATAATTTCCTATTCCGATCACAGCAATATGATTATGAGCCAAAAAAAGTCACCCCATTGCTACAATTTTTATGTTTACAAGTTCTATTATAGCAATTTTTAATTTAATTGTCACATCTAATTATTCTAATAATATATATATTTGTGGTATTATTAAGTCGATATGCTTTGATAATAGTGTAAAATTTTGTATATTAGAAATTAAAAATTTACCATTGTGGATATTATTATCTACAATGGTATTTATTAAAGGTTAGAAGTTCTTTGCTCAGAAACATATGATTGTTTTTTTACTTGTGAACTTTTTCCAGATCGAAACCGCAATAAAAAGAGAAAGCAAACGAATTTCCCTACCGGAACAGAAAACTCTGATTCAAAGGTGGTTTCTAAGATAGATTGTTGAAAAGAAGAAGTTACAGTTAAATCTGGTTTTTCGTTCCATTGAATATAATGGCTGATAAAACCAAGTACATTCGTTTTCACTCCCCAAACAATACCCGTTAAGACTCCAGCTTCAGCAGCGTCCCCAGTGCCTACTTTTGTTTTCCATATCCACTTATTGCAATGAATATGAGACATAAACCAGCGTACGATATCATGAAAAGATCGTATTCGAGTTAACAGTTCTTCATAATTTTCATACCAGTAATGAATTTTCTCAAATGAAATAAAAGTCTCTTCCTTCTCTTTTTTTGTATTCGATTGACGCTTACTTTCGACTTTTACACCTGCATCCATATTCTTGAAATCTACAGTAGGAATGGATAATTTGTAATGAAGAAGGCCGCCAAGTGCAATAATGACAATTTCACCTTTGTCTTTGCCTTCTTTCCGTTCATAAAAAGCACGAAGTCGAATCTTTGACAAAAAAAACAAATACAGACCAACCAAAATACAAGCAATTGCTAATAACAAAATAATCATTTTTTGATCATCACCAATTAATAATATAAAAACCGACCCTTCTCTTCAGGATCGGCAAAAATTGGGATGAATATTCTTTGTAATTACTAATTTTTATTTTTACAGTTTAATGGACATGTTTTGCATTTCTCTTTTTGGGAACTAGGTAGTAAAAAGTACAAGCAACAGCTTTTGCGAATAGAACTGCTTGCATCAAAGCTATCGAATGGATTACTTGATAATCCAAATAATCTGCCATCCGCATATTTTGTTAAATATTGAAACATAGCTTCAGCATTCGATGTCTGTGCTACTTGCAAACAAGCCCATTTGATATATATATAAGCATTTTCCCAGAGCAAATCAATTTTTATCCCCGTTACGCTGGAAATAGTCTCCCATAACGGAACCAAGTGATCAGCAAAATAATGAACAATATAGTCATCCATTTTATGTATAGAATTTATTTCGTGAGTAGGTGTGCTAGTGCGAAAAGAAATATCCAGATCGATACTACCAGTCTCCAAACAGAGAGAAATTGTATTTTTATTTTGATCGATCCTTGGAAATTCTCCTCCTGTTAAAAGCCGACTCAAACTTGGAATTAATAAAGTTGAACAATATCTTTTTGAAAATTGAGATGCTATTACGATGGTTGAAGATGCTTTTCGTGATTCTCTGCTTTTCTGAAAAATGTCTTCTAGTGAAAATTTATTAAATAATACCGATAAGGGTAAAGCATTTATTTGTGAAGTGGCAGCAATTGTCTCCATCATATGGATTCCCCATTAAATGATAATGATATTTGTTCTCAATTGTAAAGGATGGAGAAGCTCTTCGTCAATATTTTCTCAAAAAATGATGCTCTATTCTTTATTATAATTCTTGCGAGTCAGAAAACCCACGGTTTGAATCGTGGGATGTTAGCGAGCATCACTACAACGGGAGCACAAGTTTCGCCAATTCACTAAAGTGGCAAGTCTCACTTTGTAGACGAGGGAAGTTTCTACCTCTCATAAATCTGACAAATTTTTCAAAAAACACTTTACAAACACACATTCTATTGTTAGACTATCGACAGTTGCTCTTGGAAAAGTGGAAAGTATATAGAGTTGTGCAAATCAATCGATTTGCACGTAAAATGCTATGCGTACCGAAAAATGGATAGACTGAAATGCGATAACCAAGCAGTAAGTCTTTGCTATGACGTAGCAACAAAAACTCTGTTCAACCGTGGAGCTCACGGAGTTAGCTTGTAATGAAGCAGTCAGATGGCTACCGTCCCAAGAATCCCATGGCTTCAGCCATGGGGAGTGTCAAATGTTTACTGTTCAACAAAAAAAGAAAACCCTTTTATTTGGGTTTTGAATTAAGCTGACCTGATTTTTTTTAATTCGACAATTTCATTTTCTTGCTGAACAGAACGTTTCGCGAGCAGTTCCATCATTTCATCTTGTTTCTTTATTTTTCGAGTAATTGCTTCCATACTTAATCTTAGTTCCGTGGAAGATTCTTTTACCATGATCATTTTCTCATCAAATGAACTTACTTTCGCATTGGTTGTACCAACTATTTGCAATAGCTGAGTTATCATTTTTTCATTCCGTTCCTGGTTATTTCTCAGATCAGAAATATCTTTTCTTGCTTCACGAACGGCATCATTTAATGAACGTAGTTCTTGTAGTATGGCATCTTTGTTATTTGACATAGGAACCTCCCTATACTTTCACATCCGCTTTTTGATTATAGCGAATACTAGAAACAATTTCCACTATTATTTGGTAATTTTTCCATTTTTTCGCCAGCGTATGTGTTCCCTTGACAAACAACTACTCGATTGCGGTGTTTTCCTCTTCTTCCACTCCTAACCGTTCATATAAATTTTTACGATCCTCTTCCCACTCCTGCCAATGAAAAATAGACTCCGGAGAAGGAAGTTCTTCGATTTTGTTCAATCCAAAGTATTGTAGAAATTGGCGAGTTGTGCCAAATAAAATAGGTCTGCCAGGACCTTCTGCTCTGCCTGCTTGTCGAATAAGAGCTTTTTTTTCTAATTGCTGAATAATCCGATCACTTTTTACTCCTCTTATTTCTTCAATATCAGCTCGTGTTACTGGTTGGCGGTAAGCTATAATCGCCAAAACTTCAATTGCAGCACGGGATAGACCTGCACGAGTGGGAATCTGAGCCATTTTTCGTATGTAAGGAGTATGCTCTGGTAGAGTTGTCAATTGATAGGAACCTGCAACTTGCATCAATTGAATTCCACGGTTATCTAATTTCCATTCCATTTGCATTTCACCCAGTAACAATTGAACTTCTTTTTTTGGTAACTCTGTCCATTGTGCTAGCTCTTTTACAGTTACACCATCTGTACCAGCAGCAAAAATAATACCTTCTAAAATTCTTTTCCAATCTTTTGATTCCATCAGACTTTCTCCCCTGTAGGAATAAGTTGAATAAAAATATCCGAAAACAATTCTGCTTGTCTACATAAAATTGGTTTGGTTTTCATTAATTCTAAAATAGCGAGAAATGTAGTAATAAGTCTTTCCTTGGTAATTACACCTGTTTCCATTAATCCTGTGAGCCAAAGTTCTTTTTTTATTAATAATTCCTCGTAAATTTGCTCCATTCGATCACTAACAGAAATTTCTTCTCTTGCTAACTTTGTGAGTGTCTTTTCTGGTTCTGTTTGTTGTTGCTCGAGTATGGAGAACAACGCTTTCCATAAATCATCTGGCGAGATACCTTCCAATGGGTTTTTCGTTGGGGTGTATGGTGTTAGATCAAGCGGTTGTCGAGAAAACAAACGATTTTGTTCACTCTCCCGTTCCTCCAACTGATCACCTAACCGCTTAAATTGTTTATAAACTAATAAGCGTTCTATCAATTCTTCTCGGGGATCAAGCCACTCCCCCTCACCTTCGAGAGGGATATCCTCTTTTACAACAGGTGGTAACAGCATTCTACTTTTCAAAGATAGAAGAGTAGCAGCCATTACCATAAATTCACTTGCAATCTCCATATTCCACGCTTTTGCATCTTCTAAAATCTTCAAATATTGATCTGTAATAGTAGAAATGGATACCTCGTAGATATCCACTTCTGCTTTATCAATCAAATGTAACAATAAATCCAAAGGCCCTTCAAATGCATCTAATTTTACTTGTAACGTAGTAATTTACATCACAGCCTTTATCGCCTTTTGCAAGTTAGCCATTTCCACTGCATTAACTGCTGCTTCATGACCTTTATTGCCAGCTTTGGTACCTGCACGTTCAATTGCTTGTTCAATACTGTTTACTGTTAGTACACCGAAAATTACTGGCAGCTGATACTTGCTGCTTACAGACGCAACACCTTTGGCAACTTCTTTACAAACATAATCATAGTGAGTAGTTGCACCACGAATTACAGTTCCAAGTGTAATAATCGCATCATATCTGCCTGTGGATGCAAGTTGTTCCGAAATAAGCGGTATTTCAAATGCTCCTGGGACCCATGCAGTATCAATGTTTTGAGAGTCGGCTCCGTGTCGATATAATGCATCCTGAGCACCAGTTAATAATTTTTGTGTGATAAATTCATTAAAACGGCTTACAACAATCGCAAAACGTAATCCTTCTGCGACTAATTTTCCTTCTAAAATATTCGCCATTGTTTCATAACCTCTTTTACTTTATAGATGTAGTAGATGTCCTAATTTCTCTTTTTTTGTTTCCATATATCGTTTGTTATGTTCACCGGTTGGCAGTTGAATTGGTACAGTTTCCACTATTTCGATACCATGGTCATCCAATCCTTTGATTTTACGAGGATTGTTCGTAAGCAGTCTTATTTTTGTAGCACCCAAGTCCTTTAACATCTGTGCGCTAAGATCATATGTCCTTAAATCATCAGCGAACCCAAGCCGCAGATTTGCTTCTACTGTATCATAGCCTTCTTCCTGCAGTTTATATGCTAACAACTTATTTAACAGCCCAATGCCTCGTCCTTCTTGACGCATATAAAGAATAATTCCTGATCCTTCTTCTTCTATCGTATCTAAAGCAGCATGCAATTGCGGACCACAATCGCATCTTCTAGATCCAAACACATCACCAGTCAAACACTCTGAATGAATGCGAACAAGCACAGGTTCATCGGGTTTGATCTCACCTTTTATAATAGCCACATGTTCTTTCTCATCTACAGTATTAGAATATCCTACCATTTTGAATTCGCCAAAATCAGTTGGAAGTTTAATGGAAACAACTCGCTCTACTAATGGTTCGACCGTACGGCGATAATGAATCAACTCTTGTATGGTAATCATTTTTAACTGATGCTTTTGGGAGAACTCTTTTAGCTGTGGTAATCTCGCCATGGTTCCATCTTCATTTAGCACTTCACAAATAACCCCAGCAGGAGTTCCACCTGCTAATCTAGCTAGATCAAGCGCTGCTTCAGTATGACCTGGTCGTCCTAGTACACCTTCTGAATTTGCGATCAATGGGAAGATATGTCCTGGACGACGAAAATGAAATGATTTTTTTGATGGATCACAAAGCGCTTGTATGGTAGCAGCTCTTTCTGCAGCTGAAATTCCTGTGGTCACTTCATCAAAATCCACAGAGACAGTAAACGCAGTTCCATGACGTTCTGTATTTTGAACAACCATTGGTGCTAATTCTAGCTCTTCTGCTCGTTCTTTCGAAATAGAAACACAGACCAAACCTCTGCCGTGTGTAACCATAAAGTTGATAATCTCAGGAGTTACTCTATCTGCGAGGCAAATAATATCTCCTTCATTTTCTCTGTCATGGGCATCAACAACGATTACCATACGACCTTCTTTTAAATCGGCTATTGCTTCTTCTACAGTATGAGACATCTCTTTTGTACTCCTTCCAGAATTAAAAGCCGTACTCTGCTAATTTTTCTTTGCTAAGCACTTGTACCTTATTTACTTTCTGATTCCACTTAACTAAATATTTTCCAATAATATCGCATTCAATATTTACTAAATCTCCGACTTGCAAAACTTTAAATTGTGATTGTTGAAAGGTATGCGGTATAAGAGATACAGAAAATGTATCTTGCATTACTTCTGCCAGTGTTAAACTTACTCCATTAATAGTAATGGAGCCTGTTGCCACTAATAAAGGCATTAGTTCTGGTAAACATTGAAACTGCAAATAAGTCGCATTCCCTACTTCCGTTTTTTCTGTCAAGGTTGCTACACCATCTACATGTCCTTGAACCATATGCCCGCCAAATCGATCTCCCATCTTCATTGCTCTTTCTAAGTTTACAAATGTAGAAGGCCGATAGTTTGCAAACGCACTTTTTCGCACAGTTTCTGCCATTACATCAGCGACAAAATAATCGTTTCCCAATTTGGTTACAGTGAGACATACTCCGTTTACGGCAATACTGTCTCCTATTTTTGTCTCCTCTAGTACCTTGGAGCATGAAATGGTTAATTCTAGCCCTTCCCCACTCTGAATCATTTGTACTACACGACCAACTTCTTCAATAAGTCCAGTAAAAATAATTGTATCCCCCTTACTCTCCCAAATAACCAATTATACATAAATCTTCACCATATTGTTTCCAAGAAAAGCGATGCAGAGATAGAGCTTGTGCCATTTTTTCTGGACTTTCTCCTCCAATGGAACTAGGGCTTGTGTTTCCGCCTAATAATTTAGGAGCAAGAAAAGCAATCACTTTTTGCACATGATTTCCTCTTAACATGGAAGCATTAATTTCTCCTCCACCCTCCACCAACAAAGATAAAATACCTTCTTGTCCTAATATCTGCATTACTTTCGAAATATCTACTTTAGAATCAGAACCTGTAGAGAAAATTTTAACACCTGCTTCTTGAAACGCAGCTTCTTTAAAAGGATCTTTGCTTTCAGTTGTAAAAATCCAAGTTGGTGCTTTGGATGTATCTAATATCTTAGCAGTTAGTGGAGTACGTAATTTACTGTCTAAAATAACACGAACAGGGTGATTTCCCTCCCCATTCGGTAGGCGAGTAGTTAGTTCCGGATCATCTGCTAAAACAGTATTGGCACCTACGAGAATGGCATCTTGTTCATGTCTCAATTGATGAACATATGCCCTTGCCTTTTCCCCTGTCACCCATCTGCTGTCGCCGCTCGCAGTTGCGATTTTCCCATCAAGTGTTGTCGCCGTTTTTAAAGTAACAAAAGGTGTTCCTGTTTTTCGATGAAAAAAATATGCTTCATTTAAGAGGAAACATTTTTCTTCTAAAACACCCTGTACTACTTCTAATCCAGCTGCTCTTAAACGCTCAATACCTTTACCAGCAACTAATTTATCTGGATCACCTGAGCCAATTACAACTCGTTTTACTCCAGATTCAATAATTTTTTCGGTACACGGGGGGGTTCTTCCAAAATGATTACAAGGTTCAAGTGTTACATAAATCGTACTGCCTCTCGATTCCTCACCTGCCATACGAAGCGCATGCACTTCCGCATGAGGAGTTCCTGCGCGCAAATGTGCACCAGTACCAAGTAAACGGTTATTTTTAACTACAACTGCTCCTACCATTGGATTAGGTGAAGTTTGACCAGCTGTAACCTCGGCTAACTGAATCGCAAGGTGCATCCATCTCTCATCTTGTTCCACTCCATACCTCCAAAAATGTGACATTATGTAGACAAAAATGGTTTGACTACAAAAAAACGACCAAACAATAGTTTTGGTCGGGGTTATTCCAGCATGACGAATCAACCTTTTTTGTATTATTTTCAAAAAAGGTTTCATTGCCCTTCTCCCATCCAGACTATACTGTCGGCTTTGGATTCTCACCAAATCCACCGATAGAAAAAATTTCTATCGGGTCACGGGCTTGGGTCTACTAGGACACCTCACCGCCGGTTGGGAATTTCACCCGACCCCGAAGGACTATTGATATATGTTATATTCTAAATCATTTGGTCTCTTATCACAATAAAAAGTACTAAACTTTGTTTAGTAACTAACTCCATTTCTTTTGCGTAGCCATATACAAAAGAATGGTGAAAAAGATAGAAATAATAGTTGTGTGTAATAATGCTGCTAAAAGCTGTCCACCTGATAATACCACAATTATTCCAGACACGGCTTGAAATGTGATAAAACCAAATGCCCACCAAGCTGTTTTTTTCAATTGTGCTCTATCACGATATTTTACCAAAATAACAAAAAGTAATACCAGCATAATCAACCACAACGAAGCTGCAGCAAATCGATGTAACATTTGTATACCCGCTGGTGTTGAAAAACTCGGAAACAATTGGGGACCACATAATGGAACATGGTAACCACATGCCATCGTAGCATCTGCATGTCGAACTAATGCACCAGTATAGACCACTGCGTACGTATAAAGGACATAAAACCAAGCAAAAATGCGAAACTTTTTGCTGATGGGAAAACGTGTTACAGTGTCTCCATTTAGCATACGCCGCAATTCTATATTTAGTAATACTACACTAGCCAGTGAAACCAACGAAAACCCAAAATGTAATGCCAATGCCGCTTTTTTTTCAAAATCTCCTTGAAAAACTACTGTTAATGCACCTAATGCACCTTGCAAGATAACAAAAAACAAACTATAAAATGCTAACCAACGAATTTTTTTGTTTTTCCAAAAAGAAATCCAACACCAAACAGCTAAAATTAAAATAAGAAACCCAACAGCACCTGAAACAATGCGGTGACTATATTCAATCACCGTTTCAATAGATACACTTTCAGGAATCAATTGACCTTTACATACAGGCCAACTATTTCCACATCCTTGTCCAGATGCTGTTATTGTTACGATCGCGCCCATGATTAGCATCAAATAAGTACCAAAAACCGTCAACCATGTAAGGATTCTTAAATAGGGATATTGTCTCTCCATCTCATCCCCTCCTATCCAATTACCCATTGTAACATAGACATACGGTTTTCTAAGAATAGACATAAAAACGTCAGAATTATGCTTGTAAACATCAAAATATTTATAAAAATCAGCACTCAACAAACCGAATAGCCCACTCATTTCGAGGGAAAAGTTATGATATTGTTGAATTCGATTGCGCATGGTTGACGCCGCTATTTAAACGAACTAAGCTAAAGTCAGAATCTCCCTATTGTTTCGAAGGGGAAAAAATGTCCGAAAAAGAAGTTTTCCCGAATCGCTTTGTTTTTAAGAAGTACTCCAACTATGAATGGACAGAATATCGAAACACTGGATATATGTATGGTGTTTACGCCTTACCTCACAGAATTCTTTATCGGGCGATCGACAACGGAAAAACCATCGAACTCGATGTAAGGATCCAAGATGTTCTGAAAGTGGGAGAGATTCGATACCTAGAACATAAGGGGATTCGTCTTTTTGAGGTGAAACGTTTGAAATAAACCTCAATACTCCTCTCTACAAATTCTTAAAGAGAGGAGATACGTTTTTTAATCTTGATACAAAATACATATTCCACACATACTACAGTGTCTACTTTTAAGTTATCATTACTTCTTATTCCCTTTCGAAACTTATATATATTTTTAATTTTGAGATATAGATAAATACTCTTACTTAAACCATTCAATGTATACACTCTGACTGCCTTGCATCTTTTCTACCCCTCACTTATTCACATCGGTCACGAATAAGCCCTTCCTCAGCCATTCTCAGATTCAATCAGAATAAGCCATCCCCAATCTTCTCATAGAGAGGGAAACCTTTTTATTTGGTACAAAACTACTACGAAAAAACAAACTACCTAGAATAAAACGGTTATTCTAGGTAGAAAGCTCAGGTACACATTTTTTTGCTAAAAATGGTTTACTATTTGTTTAAGAAGCCTTGTTGGGATTTTATCATTTTTTGTAATATCTTGATATGTTTCCCGCTCTACGATAACGTCTGCTTTCCCATTATCCACTAAAACTACTGCTGGTCTTGGCAGACGATTATAGTTACTCGCCATGGAAAAATTGTATGCCCCAGTACAACTTACAGCTAATAGATCTCCGGTCTTAGCTGGAGGAAGCTGAACATCCCAAATGAGCATATCACCTGATTCACAGCATTTTCCTGCAATTGTTACTAATTCTGTAGTTTCTTCATTCGCTCGATTTGCTAGCAATGCTTCATATTTCGCATTATAAATGGCTGGTCTCGGATTATCTCCTATTCCACCATCAACAGCAACATACTTACGTATATTGGGTATTTCCTTCATTGTTCCAATCGTATAAATGGTAGTTCCTGACTCTCCCACAATCCATCTCCCTGGTTCAAGCCAAATTTCCGGACATTGATCAGGGAAAGAATTTTCAAGAATTTTAGCGATTCCTTTTACAATTGTTTCAATTGGTTGTGGAGTATCTTGATCCGTATAACGAATACCAAAACCTCCACCGATATTAAATACAGTCGGAAAATAACCAAAGTCTAAGTGGCATTTTTCAATAAACGACACCAAGCGTTTAATTGAAACTTCAAAGGCATCTGCATCAAAAATTTGCGACCCGATATGAGAATGGAAACCTTTTAATAAAAGGTGATTGCTGCCTAATGTATATTGAACAGCTTGTTCTGCCTGTCCACTGCCTAAATCAAATCCAAATTTTGAATCCTCTTGCCCTGTTTGGACAAAGTGATGTGTATGAGCCTCGACTCCAGGAGTAATACGGAAAAGTACGGAAACAACCTGTCCTCTGTCTTTGGCCATATCTTCTAACATGGTGAGTTCGATAAAATTGTCAACCACAATATAACGAATGCCGTAAGATAACGCCGCATCTAGCTCTTCATACGATTTATTATTCCCATGAAAGTAGATGTGCTCTGCAGGAAACTCAGCTTGAATAGCTGTATAAAGCTCTCCACCAGAAACAACATCCAAAAAATAACCCTCTTCTTCCACAATTCTACACATAGCTGTAGTATTAAATGCTTTGCTTGCATATGCCAATCGAAATGGAACAGAAGTACTGCTGCAAGCTTGTTTTAAGCGACGCATTTGATTGCGAATGTTTTCTTCATCCATAATATAAAGAGGGGAACCGTATTGGGCAATAAGCTTTGTTGTATCGCATCCTCCGATTTCCAAATGTCCGTGTTCATTAATTCTGGAAGTACCGTGTAAAAACATCATAATTTTCTCCTTTGCCCCGATAATACATAACTATACGATAGTCTGATAAAGGAGAAAAGTATTATTTTATATCATTTTGGTAGTGAATATTTAATATCAATTGAATTGCTTTTGTCGTTATAGGCGCACCAAGTAAAATAGAATCTCGATGTTTCATCTTTCCAATATCACCAATCCCAATAATAACTGGTACAGCCAATTGATTTAAAACTTCAACCGTATCTCCATATACTCTCGCTGACTTTTGCTTTTGATGATACCCATATTTATTAACACCTGTACTGATGATATTTCCATAACAATCAAGAGACATCTGCACAGGCGTCCCTCTACTGCGCATACAATTAGAAGCCACTACTAACGCACCTAGCACTTCTATTTCAGGATGCATCGCAACTTGATATAAATTATTTTCCCCTGCCCCAATCTTGCTAGATCCACAATCATCAAACATAACAAGAACCGGATCATATGCAGCTTGAAAAATTACAGAAACAAGATCCTCTGCTGTTAAAGAGGAAGGATTACCTGCTGATAAAGATATGCATCGACCGCCGATATTTTTCGCAGCTAATTCTAAACTATCTTTCGCGATCTGATCACCATCTGTTACAAGGATGACTTTTCGTTTCATCACAACTTAGCCTTTCGGCTTAAAAATAAATGCTGTGAGCAATCCAAAGATAATTGCTGCGGAAATACCTGCACTTGTAATTTGAAAGATTCCAGTTAAAACTCCAATTAATCCATCATCTTGGACCGCTTGCAAGGCACCGTGTACCAATGAATTACCAAAATTAGTAATCGGAACGGTCGCTCCTGCCCCCGCAAATGATATTAATGGATCATACCATCCTAATCCATCTAAAATCGCTCCAGCCACAACCAAAATAGTCAGAACGTGAGCTGGAGTTAACTTTGTTAAATCCATTAATAATTGACCAATGACACAAATAAGACCACCAACAACAAATGCTGTAAGAAAAGATCCCATATCCAAGTGACACATCCTTTTATCGCTAATGATAGATGCTCTTAGTATGTCCAAATCCGAAATTGGAATGCAGCAAGAAATGGGTATAATCACATTCTCACTTTCGAATACTATCTATAATTTATTAACAAATGAGGTTTTTCAATGAGAATATCTTCGGACAACAATAAAGACAGTAACCAAAATAGAGATCTCATTTCTAGCGATATTATAAATAATCTGGATTACTTATCGAAACGATTTTCGAATAGCCCTGATTTAGTTGTTCGCTCTTTTCAAACAAAAGGACAAGAAAATGTTTCCCTTGTATTTTTTAGTTGTTTGGTGGATAAAGTCTCCGTAAATGAAGATATTTTACGTCCATTAATGTTTCATCTGAATCACACCAAAGAACTTTTTCAGCCTGAAATCCCAATTCCCGTTGGAAGTGTTCAGAAGTTGAGTTCTTGGATTGATGTCGAAAAAGCTATGTTTCGTGGTGAATCAGTTCTCTTTATTGACACCGTTGCCTATGCACTTGCCTTTTGTACCCAAGGGTGGCCGCAACGTGCTATTGCAGAGCCTCAAATCGAATCATCGATAAAGGGCGGGCATCAAGGATTTGTAGAAACGCTTGAAATAAACCTAGCATTAATTAGACGATACATAACGGATGAAAATCTTGTAGTAACAGAACATACAGCAGGAAAACGCTCGCCTACCAAGTTATTCGTCCTTTATCTAAAAGATATCGTGAATGAAGATTATGTGGATGAAATTACATCCCGAATCCAAAACGTTAGTAAGGATGCAGTCTTAGATATTGGTGAATTGGAAGAAATGATTGAAGATAATTCATTTACCGTCTTTCCTCAATTTCTCATCACAGAAAGACCAGATAATGTTGCATCAAACTTATTGCAGGGAAGAGTAACCGTTTTGATGGATCATTCCCCGAATGCACTTGTAGCACCTATGACATTAGCTGCATTTTTTCAGAGTCAAGACGATTATAGTTTTCGTTGGGTTATCGCTACTTTTTTACGAATGCTGAGAGTAGTTGCTTTTTTTTTAGCGATAAGTTTACCTGCACTATACATTGCAGTTCTCAGTTTTCACTATGAAGTGATTCCTTTGGATTTAATGCTCTCTGTTGGCGAATCCCGATCAAAAGTACCTTTTCCTCCCATATTAGAAGCTATCTTAATGGAGATTGCCATTGAAATGTTACGAGAAGCTGGATTACGTTTACCTAACCCTATTGGGCAAACCGTTGGGGTGGTTGGAGGGATTGTAATCGGAGAAGCTGCGGTACAAGCAGGTATTGTCAGTAATATTATGGTCATTGTTGTTTCCGTTACTGCTATTGCCGGGTTTATCATCCCAAACTACGATATGGCAAATGCAGTTCGATTGGTACGTTTTCCGATTATGTTTCTTTCTGCTTTTTTCGGAATGGTAGGCTTAACCATTGGTTTTATTGTATTATTTGCTCACATTATATCTTTGAAATCATTAGGGGTGCCATTTGGAAGCGCATTTGCACCTATTCAAATAACCGATTGGAAGGATACCTTTATTCGAGTTCCTCTGAGATGGATGAAACGACGGCCTGTTTCAGTAAAAGCTACCCAGTCGATACGTCAAGGAGAAGAAGATAATTAACATGACAAAGAAACCCTTTGCTTTATCATCAAATCAATATGTCTTCCTCATCTACAAGACCCAGATTGGGGTAGGAGTATTAACACTTCCCCACGATTTGTTTCTTTCCAGCGGAATTGACGGTTGGATTGCAGTTTTAATAGGATGGATCGTAAGTATTGTAATGAGTTTTTTGATCATTAACACACTAGAAAAACACCCCAATGAAACCCTGTTTGATTTGCTTCCAAAGTACTTTGGAAAAAAACTAGGGAAGGTTATTCTCTTTTGCTGGGTACTCTATGCGCTTTATGCAGCAGCATATGTGTTTATGTACACCATTTTTATTATTAAAGTCTGGGTGCTTCCAAATACAAATCCCATATTACTCGGACTGCTGTTCATTGTTCCGATCTTTCAAATCACCAAACAAAGTTTACCCATGATCAGCCGCTATGCTGATTTCACTTTTTTGATTACGCTTTGGATGTACCCTATTATTTTAATTACCGCACATTACGGCATGTGGTTTAATTTACTTCCGATCATGAAAGATGGTTGGCTGCCTATTTTTAAATCCACTCCACTAACAGCATTGTCTTTTTTAGGTTTTGAAATAGCATATATGTTTTACCCACGTCTTCAAAATAAAAAATTTGCCTACAAAGGTATTTTTATAGCTAATACGATGACTGCTTTCGTTTTAATCATTGTTACTATACTCAGCTATGTTCGGTTAAGTGAAGCTGAATTGACTTATGCGGTATGGCCAACATTAGATTTAATTAAATTAATACGTTTTCCATTTTTAGAGAGATTGGAAATTATATTTATATCTGGATATATCATCATTTTATTTATGACTGTTATCCCTTACTTATATATGGGGTTAACAGGTGCACTACAGCTTTTTCCTAAGAAAGTGAAAACAAAACCTATGCTCATTGTGATATTGCTGGTTTGGATTGGTATTTTGTTTTTTCCTGTTATCGAATTTGAGCCTATTATTCGTTTCAAAAGATGGTTTGCTAATTTGGGTCTTATCTTTGCTTTTTCATTTCCCATTTTTTTATGGATTTATAACAAAATCTTTTTGTACATACGTAAAGGAGCTGCAAAAGGATGAAATCAACAAGAAAACTCCTCATTATTTTACTGAGCATGCTATGTTTTCTCACTAGCTGTGGCGATATTAACTATCTGGAAAAATCGGATATCATATTATTGATGGGGATCGATCTCAATGAAAAGAATGAGCTAATGTTCTATGCAACTACTCCAGTTTTTAGTACAGAAGTAAAAAAGAATTATCATGTGATGAAAGTAAAAGCAAAAAGTTTACGTGAAGCTCGATATCAATTAGATTCTTTGAGTCAAGGAATGATCGTGAAAGGGAAGATCCAAGTAATTTTAATTGGTAAGAAATTATTAAAGAATAAAGCTGTACTGCCATTTTTGGATGTTATTTTACGTGATCCTAAAGATGATTTAAATAGCAGAGTGGTTCTAGTTGATGGATCCATCGATGATGTCCTTCACGCAAATATGGACGACAAAGGAAGATTAGGCGTTGTCATCAGAAATATGATCGATTCTTCTTTCAACAGCGGAATCATACTCAATCCCAATTTACAACAATTTACTGCCCAGCAATTAGACACGCGCTTTACACCACTGATCCCACAACTTAAAGTAATCCAGAGAGAGCCCAAAATTACTGGTCTTGCTCTACTATCACATGAAGGCTTATATGTGACTTCCTTAAACTTGTTTGAAAGTCCTTTAGTCATGAGTATACAAAAATTTTTTACAGAAAAGATTCCCATTTCCTTATATATCTCATCTAGCAAAATCCAAGAAAAAAAAGAATATCGACGAGTAAGCATTGCCATAAAAAATATTGTAAGAAAAGTAAATACAAAAATCGTAAACGATCACTTTCAATTTGATGTTCAATTAACTTTACACGCAGACCTTGTGGAACGGATGTTTTTTCTAGATGTAGAAAAACATGCTCAGTTATTAACCGAAATGATCCAAGAACAACTAAGCGCCGAATACATGAAGCTTGTACGAAAAACTCAAAAGTATAAGATCGATCCGATCGGTTTCGGTGTCTACGCGAGGGCAATGCAGTATGAACAATGGAAAAAAGTGCAAAGAAATTGGTTCTCCGAATTTTCCAAAGCAAAAGTTAATGTTCACGTAAATCTTATACTAACTAATACGGGAGTGAGCCATTAAAATACGGGGGCCAAAGTTCACATGATGGGATAGATGGATCATTTGGTGCATAATGGGAAAGTTTCTTCAGAAAGTAACAAGTTTCTGGAAGATGATGCTCCAAAAAACGGTATGTTAATCGACTAAAAAGCTGAGTTTCTTTGTACTTTTGTAAAACATAGATAACCAAATTTGTAAACTCATTTACTTTTACAACAACTTCGCGAACGAAATCTACATGCTGGGGAACATTCGATTCTGTAAAATGCTCCATCTGTTTGATTTTTCTATTTTTAAAGAGAAAGGCTAAAAACGTTTGAGTAAGCGCATTTGCTTGTCGAATAATCCCTCCTTCCAGTGGATCTAATCCGTTTGCAAGCAGTTCAGCATGACCAGCTTGGTCTTCTAACCATAAATCTAGTAGATTCGTTAGTGAGAGGTTAGGTGCCTCTCGTCCACAACTGAGATAACCAAGAATCCGCAAATACTCTTGATTTTCTAAAAGAGTTCCGGTTAAAAAAGATGGCGTTAAATTTAAGTTTACTTTATTACGGATACGAAGATATTCTAGATTGGATTCTAGTGTGTAATATCCATATGCCACAGGATGAGCCTCTCTAGCGAAGGAAGTCATTTCGTATGAAGACGCAGTAAGACTTGGGTTTATCGACTGCAATTTTTTTCGTAAATAGGCAAACTGATCAATATAACTGTTAGCAAGTTTTACATACTTTTTTTCTTTTGGAGATAGATAATCCCTTACAAAATGAGCATGATCAGACAAAATTTTTAGCCAAAAAAAATGTTCTTCCCACGGTGAAATATAGGATCTATCACTCAATATAATCTCCTCCTTTTCCCTCTCTCCCAAGTTTATTAATGAACAAGTTCCAATATCCCTAGTCATCTCCAAGTACAAAAAAAAAGAGGTTTTTATCAACCTCTTTTTCGTTATAACAAATGCACTTTCATCTGCGATATTATCTTTTTTTCCAAACGTGATACCTGTACTTGAGAAATACCAAGCCTTTTTGCTACATCTGACTGCGTTTGATCCTTGTAATAACGCAAATAAACTATCAAACGCTCCCGTTCTGTCAATTGATCAATCGCTTCTTTTAGTGCTATTTTATCAAACCAACTTACATCAGATTCATCGGCAATTTGATCCATCAACGTGATCGGATCTCCATCGTTCTCATAGACCGTCTCATGAATCGATGTTGGAGCACGATTTGCTTCTTGAGCAAAAACAATCTCTTCTGGTGTAAGATCTAACGCTTCTGCCACTTCTTTTAAGGTGGGAACTCGATTTAATTTTTTACTCAGTTCATCTTTCTTTTTTCGAACTTTGGTTGCAATTTCTTTTAAAGAACGACTTACTTTAACCATTCCATCATCACGAAGAAAGCGTTGAATTTCCCCTATTATCATTGGCACTGCATATGTAGAAAATTTCACGTCATAAGATAAGTCGAATTTATCTATGGCCTTTAATAAACCGATAGAACCAATTTGAAAAAGATCTTCGGCATCATATCCACGTCCTAAAAAGCGTTGAACAACAGACCAAACCAGGCGAATGTTGTGTTTGATCAAATAATCTCTTGCTGCATAATCACCTTGCTGACTGGAATAAATCAGTTGTTTCACCTCTTGATCTGGCAAATAGCGGTGTCTTGTATTCCGTACATCAGCTTCCATTACTTATCCCTCAATTCGCCATCGTTTGAGGATGATTTTTTAATTGCTTTACTAGAAGTACCGTTGTTCCTTGACCAAGATTTGAGCGAATTGTCACTTCATCCATAAAGTTTTCCATGATCGTAAATCCCATTCCTGATCTTTCTAGTTCTGGTTTGGACGTAAACAAAGGTTGACGCGCTTGTCCAATATCTTCAATTCCTATACCTTTATCGGTAATTTGAATCGTTATTTTGGAGCCGTTTATTTCCGCACGAATATAAACTTGTTCTTCTGCTTGTTCTTCATATCCATGAATAATTGCATTTGTAACTGCTTCCGATACAACTGTTTTGATATCATTTAACTCATCTAAACTCGGATCTAGTTGAGAAACAAATGCAGCTACAGCAATTCTGGCAAAAGCTTCATTTTCAGAAAGACTTGAAAACGATAACTCCATAACGTTTCGATAAGTATTCATGAGGCCACCTCACATGCAGAAATAGCGCTATTCTCATCTTGATAAGGTGGCAGTATTTGAAATAGTCCTGACATTTCCATCAACTTATAGACAGACGGCTGAACAGAACACAAATACATTTTTCCACCTTTGCTTGTCATTTGCTTGTATCTTCCTAAGATCACACCAAGGCCTGAACTATCCATAAACTGCAAATCATTTAGATTTAGTACCAGATGAGAGTGAATATTTTTAATCAATTCTTCTTCGATTTTTCCTCGGACTGCAGTTGCAGTATGATGATCCAAATCACCAGAAAGACGAACAATAAGAACACAATGGTTCGAAGTAATTTCAATAGATAACGACAATCTAGCACGCTCCCTTCAGTCTGTTACCGAATACATTCTCTTTTTTACCTAATATTTCCTCCTAAACGTACATACTCAAAAAGAAACAAAAAGCTGATTGCATTTACGCAATCAGCTTGGATTTAAAATAATGTATCTTCTAATACTTTTTTCACAGAAGACCAAAAACCTGCTTTACCTATATTTGTAGAACTGATCAGTTCCATCGCAGCAACTTTTCTTCCATCTTTATGAAATTCCATCGTACCTAACACTTGGCCTTTCTTAATCGGTACATGAAGTGTATTCCATCGCAAAACTCTTCGTATTCCATTAGGATTTTCGCCTTTTTTCATCATCATGCTTATCGGATGACGAGCACGAATGGTGATATACTCTGGATCTCCTTTTTCGATCCGCACTTTTGCAATGACATCACCTTTTTTGTAAAAAACCTTATTTGTGAATTGGGCAAATGCATAATCTAGCATTTGCGAAACTTCAGCATTGCGTACTTTTGTATCTGGTTCACCCATTACTACTGCAATAACACGAAAGTTTTCTCGTTTTGCAGTAGCTGTTAAGCAAAAACGAGCTTCGTCTGTAAATCCAGTCTTCAAGCCATCTAACCCTGGATAAAAACGAACCAATTTGTTGGTATTAACTAACCAAAACGGTTTTTTACTGCCTTGACGCAAATAATCTTGATACATCCCCGTAAACTTTGTTATTTCTGGATGTTTCAATAACTCCCTGGACATCAAAGCAATATCATGTGCAGAAGAATAATGATCGGCAACAGGCAATCCATTGGAATTTTGAAACTTCGAATCATTCATTCCTAATTCTTTCGCCCGAGTATTCATCATCTCTGCAAATCGCTGCTCTGAGCCGCCCAATTTCTCTGCCATTGCTGCGGATGCATCGTTAGCAGATCCCACTGCTATACCTTTAAGCATATCTCGTACACTCATCTGTTCTCCAGGCTCAAGAAAAATTTGCGAACCACCTTTGGAAGCAGCATTTTCACTCACACTTACTTGATCATTCCATTTTAGTTGTCCACGTTCAATCGCTTCCATGATCAAAAGCATGGTCATTACTTTAGTAATACTTGCTGGCGGCAGCTTATCGTGTCCATTTTTTTCAAAAATGACAGCTCCTGTATCCGCATCGAGTAATACAGCAGACCGCGCATTGGGTGCGAGATCAGAAGTATTATCAGGCCCTGCAAATACACCAGTAGGAATAGAGACAATTCCTAGACAAAAAATAGAAAAAAGAATGCTGAATCTTTTCCACATGATTTTTTCATACCTCCTATCGTACGAACATAGTGTGCGCAGAGAATTGGAAGAATATGCGATATGTGGAAAATACAATAAACACTCTTTTATATATTGCTATACAAAAGCAGAATATTGCAATGATGAGTTATTAAATTTATTATTAATATAATGTCTTTCTTCTAACAGATGGCGGATAAGATGACCATTCAAACACATTTCACCAAAATTCCTCGTTGGATTGCCGAGGAAGTAAGGCGCCAAGGTGATCCAGATGAGTATCGAATTTATATGGAACGTGCTTGGGTCTATGCTCTTGAGCGGGAACACCGGCTTCCCACCGTGGAAGACGTTTTCCAGCTTTACCAGCGGGTAATTCCAGGTGTGAAAAAAGGCTGGCGGTCCGGACCTGCTGTTTTTCTCGCTAACGCAGGCACAGCTCTTGAAGCACATCTCATCTCAGACCATTTGGATAAACTGTTCAATCTCCTGCCCGAACTTACAAGTACTCCTACAATGGATGATGAGCTTGCAAAGGAATGGGTGAAAGAATTTGAATACATTCATCCTGGGGAAGACGGAAATGGGAGAATGGGCGCGATTCTGTACAATTGGAATCGTGGAACGCTAAGAAATCCCGATCCACTCCCGAAGCTGTTCTAACGAAACAGTTTGGCGCGACCTCCCCTACATAGGGAAGGTTGCGCCGCTATTTTTTATCCATTATCCGAACAGATCTCATTCTTTGACTTCTCTGATGTCCATACACCATTTTTTATCTCTGCATAACTAATTGACAACTCCATACGGCTAAAGCCGTTGGATTCTTGAGACGATAGCCTCATGACTATTTCATTACCAAGCTAACCCCTTGCGCCCCACGGTTTATGTTTGTTGATTTCTTCTTTGCCGCGAGCAAACTTGGTTTTCGTCTGTCACGACTATACATATATCACTATGGGATTATTTGTTTGTAAATTTGCTTTTTTCCAAAGGTTGAACTAGTGAAGGAAAATTCCTTACCCTCGTTCAACACTCGCTTTCATCCCACGATTTAAACCGTGGGGTTTTCTCGCTCGCAATGTTATAAAAATAAACAAAGACAAACAAACAAACCAAATTTACCCATTGACATATTACATACACTACCTACCTGTGTTTATTCCTCTACTATCCATTATTGTAATATTCGGTATTCTTGCATGTCATGGCGAACCATTGAGGAAAGACCATATGGTTCGCCATGATACTACCCGATAACATCGTCTGTTGTTAGAGCTAGACTTTTAGCCTGCCAGCTGTTGATCTCCTTCTTTGAAGTTGCATTGAAGGGATGAAAGTACGTATATGCCTTGTTTGCTCTGTCCAGCACACCAACAGAGACCCATTCATCGTTTTGGATCAAGAACATCCCAGATCCAGACTGCCCTGGAATACTCGAACCAGAACATTCTCCGAATGAATCGATAAATCCATTGAACCGATGAGCAGACGACCACATCTCCATATGTGAAGGATACGACTGCATATCTCCTGGATAACCAGCAGTGTAAATTTCCTTCCCAACAGGAAAATTCTCCGGAAAACTACTCACCTGTACCGACTTGTAGTTCTCTACAGGAATAGGAAGATACACTGCGACAAAGTCATTTTCTCCAGTAGAAGGGTTGTATTGAGAACTGATCTCGTAAAGCTTAGTAAAAGTCTCCCAATACCCTCCTTTTTGCGGAATGGCAACATCAATCTGACAAACAGGCTGATCCGTAGGGAAACAGTGAGCTGCTGTCACAACCATCTGCTTGGTCGCCAAATATCCGGAACACTGTTCTGATGTCGTTTCTGTCTCAACCACCAGAAGAAAGATGGACTGGTATGGAGACATCATACTATTGGAGACAACCTTTCCCGTTTCATGCACTTCGAATGATGGCTTTGCAACATCCGAAACGAACAGAAATGGGGAAATAATGATGGCGTTCCACAGCCAACAGAGTACAATTAGGATCTTTGCCTTTTTCGTCAAAACAGAAAACATGCGGCATCCAATCTCGAGTAGTACCTTACTAACAATTATACCTTTGAATTAGGAATCCGCGCGGGAAAAAACAAGAGACGTCTACGAAAAAGTAGACATCTCTTGTTTTTATTTGGGACTTAAACTCTTACATCACGTAATTTTTAATATCTTTCATTGGTTAAACTTCACTAAGTATACCTTTGACCAATTGGATAAACTTTGGTTTGGTTCGGGTAGCAGTTTCCATCACTTGTTCATGGGTAAGCGGCTCTAATTCTTCTCCAATTGCCATATCTGTAATACACGAAATACCAATTACGGATAAACCAACGAAACTAGCAGCAATTACTTCTGGGACAGTGGACATTCCAACTGCATCTCCCCCCAGTTTGCGCAGCATAATAAGTTCAGCTGGAGTCATATAGGCTGGGCCGCTAATTCCTGCATATACACCTTTTTGAATGGTAAATCCTTTTTGTAAAGCAATTTTCTCCGCTATATCAATCAAAGAAATTGTATAAGCTTGGCTCATATCGGGAAATCGCGGTCCTATTTCTGAAAGATGGGAACCGATCAATGGATTGGAGCCCGTCATATTTAGATGATCAGTAATAACCATTAAGTCTCCTGCTCGAAATTTGGAATTCATTCCACCTGCAGCATTGGTCACTACTAAAACTTCTACACCCAGAAGCTTCATCACAAATACAGGGAAAACAACATCTTGTTGATCATAGCCTTCATAAAAATGAAATCTCCCCTGCATTGCTACTACCGTTTTTCCTTCCAGTTCGCCAATCACCAGTTGTCCCACATGTCCTTCAACGGTTGAAACAGGAAAATATGGAATGTTTGCATAATCAATTTTTGTTGCATTTTCTATTTGATCAGCTAAATCACCTAGACCTGATCCAAGTATTAGCCCAATAGATGGACTTTTAGGGCACAAATCTTTGATAGTTTTAACAGCTTCTTTTATTTGCTCCCAACGATTCATTGTTTTTGCTCCTAACGTATCGCTTGTAATATTCCATGTAATAGTTGGACAAAATCTCCTTTTACACGCTCTGCAGTTTCCATTACTTCTTCATGACTTAAGGCTTGTGGTAGTATTCCTGCTGCCATATTCGTGATACAAGATATTCCCAGTACTTTTATCCCCGCATGTCGAGCAACTATCACTTCTGGGACAGTTGACATCCCTACTGCGTCTCCGCCTAGAACTCGAATCATCCGAATTTCCGCGGGCGTTTCATAAGATGGGCCAAGCACTGCGGCATACACACCTGTTTTTAGCGTAATACCTTGCTTTTCTGCTATTTTTCCAGCCAATTCTCGTAAATCAGCATCGAATGCTGCGGACATATCCGGGAATCTTTCCCCAACACTTGCATCATTAGGACCAATAAGAGGATTGCGATACATTAAATTAATATGATCTTGAATCAACATTAAATTGCCTGGCTCAAAAGTTGTATTCACTCCACCCGCAGCATTGGTTACGAGTAACGTATCTACTCCCAAAGCTTTCATTACCCTTATTGGAAATGTCACCGCATCAAGAGCATGACCTTCATATAGATGAAATCTTCCCCGCATCGTGATTACTGTCTTCTCTTCCAATTCACCTATTACTAACTCTCCGGCATGTCCTTCAACTGTAGACACTGGGAAATGTGGAATCTGGTCATATGCAATCGTAACCGGATTTTTGATTTCATCTGCTAACATTCCTAAACCCGATCCTAAAATAAGTCCGATTTTGGGTTGCTTTCTTACTTTTTGCTGAATAACGCTTACTGCTTCTTGAATTGTACTCATCTCACTCACCCTTTATCTTTGTATAAAAACTTTCCCCCATAGGCGATTGCACCTGAAAAATATCTGCAAGCGTAGCTCCTACGTCAGCAAACGTTTTTCGAACACCTAAATTTTTGTCATCCGATGTCTTTCCTGTTCGATATACCAGCAAAGGTACATATTCTCTTGTATGATCCGTTCCATGGAATGTAGGATCATTCCCATGATCAGCTGTGATGATCAATAGATCGTTCTCCGTTAATTCAGCCAGTATTTCTGGAACTCTTGCATCAAATTCTTCTAGTGCCTTTGCATATCCCTCTGGATCACGTCTGTGTCCAAACTTCGCATCAAAATCAACTAAATTCACAAATATAAGTCCTTTTGATGTTTCCTCCATACATTTTAATAATTTATCTACACCATCCATATTGGATTTTGTATGTACTGAACTCGTTATACCTTCATCATCAAAAATATCGGAAATTTTGCCTACTGCTACTACTTCCACTCCGGTTTCTTTTAAGTAATCTAAAACAGTATGACCAGGTGGTTTTACACTGTAATCTCTCCGATTTGCCGTTCGCATGAAATTTCCAGGTTCACCGATAAAAGGACGAGCAATTACACGCACTACCGAGAACCGGTCTTCCATGGTCAATTCTCTGGCGATCTCACAAATATGATATAGTTCATCAAGTGGAATTATTTCTTCATGTGCAGCGATTTGGAAGACACTATCAGCAGAAGTATAAACAATTATACTTCCCGTTTTCATATGTTCTTCTCCCAAATCTTCGATGATCTGTGTTCCAGATGCCACACAGTTTCCAATTACTTTCCTCCCTGTCTTCTCCTCCAAAAGCTGTATTAACTCTCTAGGAAAACCGTCTGGATAACTCGGAAAAGGAATATCCGTTCGTAAACCCATTAGCTCCCAATGCCCCGTTGTTGTATCTTTCCCTTTTGATACTTCTACCATTTTTCCAAAATAAGCTTGAGGGAGATCTACTGGTAAAACACCTTCCAACGCTTGAATATTTCCTAAACCTAATTTTTGCATATTTGGCATCTGCAAACCATTTTGATTCTCTGCAATATGTAACAAGGTATGTGAACCCACATCATTAAAATTACCTGCATCAGGTAATTCTCCAATTCCTACACTATCGAGTACAATCAATACCACTCGCGAAATAGACAATTTTTTCACCTCAACAAAAAGAGTAACAAAAAAGAGACGCAACGCATAGCCTTAGCATGCACTTCATCTCTTTCTTTCATGCTTCCTTTTATCCTATTCTCCAATCCAATAGAATACGAATAATCGATCTAACCAAGAATTTGCTGTGTTCGATTGATATAATGATGAATCCATCGTTGATACTTTCACAGCATTACCAAACGGCTCTTGATAAGGGGATCGGTGTGGAAAGAAATAGGAAAATATTTGGAATAGTTGAGAAATCAGAAAAACAAACAGGAGAAATAAACAAAAAAATAAACCAATCTGTTTTATCTTTCGTAATGAAAGAATCATCAAATCACCCTTATAGTCAGTACTAATCTAAACTATGATGAATGATGAACTTTTATCTCCCCATTGTCCATTTTTCTTTTGCTCATTTAACTAAAGAATAGCCTGATTCATGACACTGTTTAGTGGTGTGTATGGTAGTTGTAGACTTTCCGCAACAGCTTCATAAGTTACATGTCCATCAATCACATTTACACCTTTGGCAAGGGCTCGGTTGGATTGAATTGCTTTTGATGCACCTTGTGTAGCAATTTGGACAGCATAAGGTACAGTTACATTGGTTAATGCAATCGTAGAAGTACGAGGAACAGCTCCTGGCATATTAGCCACTGCATAGTGCACTACACCATGTTTTACATAGGTAGGTTCACTATGAGTTGTTACTCTATCAATTGTCTCTATCGATCCACCTTGATCAATAGCAACATCGACGATAACAGATCCTGCCTCCATCTCTTCTACCATATCCTCAGTGACTAATCTCGGTGCTCTTCTTCCAGGTATAAGTACTGCTCCCACTAATAGATCTGTATTTCGTACGGCTTCTCTTATATTATATGGATTTGACATAACAGTATTTAAGCGTCCGCCGAATATATCATCTAGTTGACGCAACCGATCTGGATTTACATCGAGCAAAGTAACATTTGCACCAAGTCCAACCGCCATTTTTGCTGCGTTTGTTCCAACTACTCCCCCGCCAATAATAACAACATTCCCTTTTAAAACTCCCGGGACACCGCCAAGTAGTACCCCTTTTCCACCATGTGGTTTCTCTAAAAATTGAGCACCAATCTGCACAGACATTCTTCCGGCCACTTCACTCATCGGAGTAAGTAGCGGCAATGCTCCATTATCCAATTGAATTGTCTCATAAGCGATTGCTGTAACTTTTTTCTCCATCAATGCTTTTGTCAATTCTAATTCTGGAGCTAGATGCAAGTATGTAAATAAAATAAGATTTTCACGAAAATAGCCGTACTCTGAAGGAAGTGGTTCTTTTACCTTCATAATCATTTCAGCTTTTGACCATACTTCTTCTGCTGAAGAGAGGATCTCAGCACCATGTTCGTTGTATTCTTCATCAGTGAAACCGCTTCCAAATCCAGCATTTGTTTCAACAATCACTTGATGACCAGCGCGAGTTAACGCATCAATTCCAGCTGGAGTAATGGCAACACGATTTTCATTGTTCTTAATCTCTTTTGGTATACCAATTAACATTGTAAGCCCCTCCTTTGCAATACCCTTCTATCTTACCACTTTTTAAATTGTTTTACTCCATAAAAAAAGAGATCTTTTCATGATCTCTTTTTCTACTATGTGACCCTTGCTCCGACCAGTTTTTTCGGATCTGCAACTACCTCTTTGCATTTTCTACAGACTCCATGAAACGTTAATCGATGGTCTACTATTTGAAACTCATATTCTTCTTCTACTCGTGCTTCAATCGGTGTTAACAAATCTTCCATAATTTCGTCTACTTCTCCGCAATTTAAGCAAATCAAATGATGATGATGGTGTTCTGCCCCTTCTGCTCGAAATTCGTAGCGTGTCACGCCATCACCAAAATTAAGTTTATGAATGACAGAGAGGTCACTTAACAACTCCAGAGTCCGATATACGGTAGCTAATCCTATCTCTGGTGCCTTCTCCTTCACCAACAGGTAAACATCTTCAGCACTCAAATGTGCTTCCTCATTCTCAATCAGAACGCGGACAGTTGCTTCCCGTTGGGGGGTTAATTTGTAGTTATGGGCAGATAGTTGTTGTTTAATTTGATTCACCCGTTTTTCCACAGACACACCCCCCTATGTCATACCACTATTATAGGGGAGAATGAATTAGGAAGTCAAACCACATAAAAGAAATTATTATATAAGAATCATTTTAACAAGCTATAAATTCATGGGAATAACCAGCTTCATTAAACTTGGTGATACATAAGCTTCTGTTGCTGCGACGAAAAGCAGGCATATCGTTAGAGCAGAAGCTAACAAGGAGTAATTGACGAATTGAGGATAAATTGGTCCTCTGCTGCTTATAAAACGATTTCGAATCAATGTAATGGAAAATCGAATACCAGCAACAGACAATACTAACAAAGAAGGAATCACAATCAGATTGATTGGAATTACTGCCGCAACCGCAAACCATAAACCTTTCCATGATAACTGGTTAACAAGAAAGCCGATTGTAAAACCAGTAACTAGTCCTTTGAAAAAAAGATAGACTAGCATAACAGGAATACCAATCACGGATAAACCCAAGATCCACATCAAGGCCAACATTTTTACATAATCACCAATCGAATGTTGAAATGCAACACTTGGATCAGCTATATCGTCTTGGGCTAGACCATGAAAATAGTACTGCAAATATTTTAGCAGCTCCGTTTTTTTATTTATATCCAATGTATTTACAATCACTGCACCGAATACTACCCCAACTAAAAACAACACACCTACAAAAAGATAGATCGATTTTTGTTCAATCAAATGATCAATAACTCGATGCAGAACACGGTTTTTCTGTTTCATTTCCTTCCCCGTCCTTTCTCTTGCTCTTACTCTATGAGACAAAGAAGAAAGATATGATAGGAAGAGTCCCCCTTTTTAAGAGGACCCTTGGGATTGGTTTGATTCGATAAGGTTATAGGATATCCATCCTACGAAATCTTGCTTTCCATTATTTCCAGAGACATAACACCAAATTTCTGCATCATCTTCATCAACACTTGTCTGATCAATATGTACTTTTTGATCTTTTACTATCTGCAATAGTACTGATGATTGCTCAACTGGTTTTTCGTAAACATTTCCTTGTTCTGCTGTGATGGTTTGATTGGTATTGGTTATCTCCTGTGCTTTTCTTTTTGCTTCTTCCAGCTTAGGATTCTTTTCACCTTGGTTGTCTGGAGTTTTCGGATCATTTGGATTCTTTGGTGGCGTCGGTTTGGTAGTATCTCCTTCCCCATTTTGGTTAGGAATAACAATTTTCACTGGTATAAATACTTTTGTAGGTATTTTTTTCGTCGATTCATCATCTCTAATCACATGAACAAACTGCTTATTTATGTTTTCAATGAAAGGTTTCGGAGCTGTCTCTTGATGTTCTGCTTGTTTTTGTTCTTTATGTGAATAAGTGACCACTTGTTTCTTCGATTTTTTCTGTTGTTCAGCAAATGCATTTTCATTCTCGTTATTTTGCTTTGATGGAAACGTTACCAACCCACAACCTGCTAACACAGTAGCAAAGAGAAAGAGAATAATAAGATAAATGTAACGTGACATACAGACCTCCAAAATCGCACAATTTATCGGAAAATTAGAACAGAATGGAACTAAGAACATTCTCCAAAAAAAATAGTTAGAAATCAATAGGAAAAAGCAGTAAATTGTTACTTTTTTAAAAACAAAAAACAGGCAACTTTTCTAAAAGTTACCTGATAGAGAAATCATTTTAAAACCGATAGATACTCTCTACGATGACACCACAGAAGTACGTTAGACCTAGACATATTGAACTAATCATCCCAGGAGCTTCTAAAAACATTGAAATGTCGGAGTTAAAATAAACATACAACAATGCATATGTAATTGGGAAAATCGTATTTAACACCAATATAATTCGTGAGATTGTCCCACATGCTGTTATATTTCTCCGGTAGTAATACCCTAGTAGTGTGTTGACAAGAAATACGAAAGTGAGAAGTCCATAAAGCAACCCATCACCAAGTGCTTTTCCAAGTATCATAATCCCAAAAAAACAGGCAGTGTAAAGCTGAAAGATAATGGGATATCGAGCAATCGGTTTACGATACCAGTCATTTAACACTACCACTAGATTTAATGTAATCACCACTAATGTTGTTAGAAGTAGTAGCACTGGCCATAAGTAAGACCATTCGAAAAAATTGATAATAATTAACCCTGAGACAAATGGTAAAACATACAATACCCACAGTCTTAGTGTATAGCGTGCTGCTGTGAGGGAAATGTTTCTGTTTTGTGTTTCATGATTCACTTGCCTCACCTCAAAGCAATAAACAGAATACTTTTATTATAGCACAAAAGGTGATATTTCACAAAAGTTTCATTTTTATTTATTCTTTTGCTTGCCACCATGTGATAGCATACATGGTCTTTGCATCACAAATTTCTCCCGATCGAATTTTAGCTTCACATTCTTCCTTCGTCAACTCCGCACATTCAACAAATTCATCTTCGTCTAATGAGATATCTCCTAGTGACAATTCACTTGCCTCATAGAGATGAATAAATTCATTAGCAAAACCAGGAGAAGTATAAAAACCACCAATTTTTTGCCATTTGCTCGCAGTGTACCCTGTTTCTTCGGCTAACTCTCGTTTTGCACTTGTTTCCGCTTCTTCATCCAACTCCAATTTCCCTGCTGGAATTTCCAAAATTGTTTTCTCTAATGCTTTTCGATATTGCCGTACCATTACCAATTTGTTTTCTTTTGTTATTGCGATAATCGCAACTGCACCTGGATGTTTCACTATTTCACGATAAGAAGTTCCCCCATTTGGAAGCGATACTTTATCCAAATGCAAATCAATTATTTTCCCTCTGTATATTTGTTCAGATGTAAGAGTTTTTTCTTCTAGGTTTTTTTTCACTGTAATGTCTCCTCCTATGTATTCATATTTTTATTATATCTTTTTTCTGGCAACACTGGACGAATAGCACAGAATGGAGGACAATAATGAAGAATAAAAGTATTCGATTAACAGGTAAAGCGTGGCAAATCCGATCACAATTGCGTGAATGGGCAAAATCTCCGATCACTTTAGCTGAATTCATTGATCGTAACACCAAAAAAGGATCACATCTACGCCTTATCAAGTAAATTTTATTTTGAGGTGAAAAGCTCTGAACTCCTATCAAGCAGATTCTATTACATCCTTGCAAGAGGCTTTATCAGAAATAAAAAAATGGGAGAAAGATCAATCAGATCTATGGTTTTGGGAGAAGATCGGTCGTATTCCTTTTGCGATTTTAGACAAGATCACACCGAAAATTATTCATAAATATATTGGTATCGCTCTGGATGAATTAGGAAGTTATATCCAAACAGGCGGGCAATATCTCATTGCACAAGATAAGATTTTACAACGATATAAACCATACCTTTTTTTGCAATCATCAGATGAAATAACAATCGATCGAATTGCTGAAGTCCCGTTACATCTCATGAACCAAGTAGCAGAAAAAAACAAAGAAAATCATGCGAACTTCGCTACGGTGCAAGGTGCGACAACAGGGTTTGGCGGTGTATTTACGTTAGCAATCGATATACCAGTAGTTCTTGGAACCTCATTAAAGGTTTTACAAGAAATGGCAATCACCTATGGATATGATCCAAGAGAAAAAGAAGAACGAATCTTTATTGTTAAATGTCTTCAGTTTTCCAGTTCCGATTTCGTTGGAAAACAGGCTATTTTAAACGAATTAACTGCTATGAGTACAGAACAAGAAGCCATTTCCAAGCTCCAAGGATGGCGAGAGGTGATTTATTCCTATCGCGACAACTACGGATGGAAAAAATTATTTCAATTGGTACCTATACTCGGCATGCTGGTTGGCGCGATTATTAACCGTTACACCATACAAGATGTTGCAGAAGCAGGTCAAATGCTCTATCAAAAGAAACGAGTGTTAGCCAAATTACAAAAACTTGAAGAGGAAAAAACAAAAGAACAAACTGATCCTTCCTCAGAAAGGGACTCCGATGAAAATCTTTGATATCAGTGAGCCCCTTTATCAGAATATGACTGTTTGGCCAGGAGACAATCCTTATCGATTTCAACTGGATGCAACGATACAAGAAACAAATACTGCAAATGTGGGCTCTATTTCCTTCAGTACACATACCGGCACACACATCGATGCTCCTTTCCATTTTGATCAAAATGGAAAGAAAGTTCATCAACTCGATCTTTCTATTTATATTGGTAGATGCCAAGTTATTCATTTAACTGACAGCACTTCTATCACAACAAATCAACTGAATTCTTTGCAGCTTCAACAAACCGAAAGATTACTAATCCGTACGAATCTGTGGAAAGACAGAACGTCATTCCCAGATTTCTGCTCAGACATTGCTCCCGATGTCCCATTATTTTTAAAGCAAAAAGGCGTAAAATTGCTTGGGATTGATTTACCTTCTGTCGACCAGTATGATAGTGAAACTTTACCTATTCATCATGCACTGCATCAACATGGAATTCATATTTTGGAGCGGGTAGTATTGGATCACATCCAACCTGGCATATATGAATTAGCGGCTCTTCCATTATTGATCAATGAAGGAGATGCTAGTCCTGTCCGAGCAATCCTCCGACAACCACAAACTCAATTCTCTTTGGTTACTCAAAAAAACCCCTAGCTCTTATCATATAGGGGTCTTTTGCTATTCTCCATCGAAAACTTATGTATCTTTTATAGCTGTTATCTTTTGTTTGCTCAATCCATTGATCAGGGGACACAGATTCTTTCATGAAAAATACGGTATAAAGATAAAAACATAATATCCGATCGAAACTGTCCTCGACTCACTCCTTTTTCTAAAATCTCAACTCTTCTTTAAGAAAGAATAGATGGGTTCTTTTTAATAGATTAAAATATTTATGTCGCTTTAAGATATTATTCTATGTAAATTAAACTTTCGGAAAGAAATATCATTCTTATCCAGAGAGGCGGAAGGAATTGGCCTGATGAAGCCTCGGCAACAGGTTTATGATAAACACTGTGCCAAATCCAACAAGGTTCTGCTTGAAAGATAAGAAGAGGAAATCGAATTTAAACCTCTTGGTCTTTTCAGGACAAGGGGGTTACTTCATACATATGAAGTAACATCGAAACTCATGAAGCAACGAGTCTTGTTTGGAATTATTAAAATAATAAAATTTGTGGGGGTAAATTTTTTATGTCTGTAAAAGAAACACAAAAACTAATCGCACAAATCCCGAAACATATTCGTGAACAATACGGATACTATCGGAATTTTTCTGATGAAATTTTTTCCAAAGGTGTTCTATCAGCGAAAGACAAAGAAATAATCGCCATTGCAGTAGCACATGTTACCAAGTGCGTGTACTGCATTCGTTTTCATACTCAAAAAGCAAAAAAATTAGGATTGTCCATCGAGGAATTATTAGAGGCTGTTACTATAACTGGAGCAATTGAGGCCGATAATGTCATTACATTTTATCAATCCAATCACAAACTCGATACTTATTTTCCAAATCATGCTGAGAAACATCTTGCCTTTATTGATCAGGCTTCCAAAGAAGGCGTGTTAAGTCAAAAAACGAGATTATTAACCATTGTTGCTGTTACACACGCATTACCAAATGTAATTGTTCAACAAAAAGCTCTGCAACATGCACTGGATAACGACATATCAGAAGAAGAAATTCAAGATGCTATTTTAGTAACGGCTGCGATGAAAACAGGTGGAGCAGTTTCTCATGCTGCCGAATTAGTCAGTGAATACAATGAGTAAACAGAAGTTATCTTTGACAAATCAATCTTATTTGATGTGGATTATTCCTGTGCTGTTTCTTATATGCTAGGAATTTTTTGGAAGGGCTGATGACAATATGGAGTAGTAAAAATAGATCAACATGCAATCGATGTACAACAAGACCTGACAGATACTTTCTTTAAACTAAAAGTGCTGCCGAAAAATGTAAATATTAACTCATCTATCAATAAAACCCCAAACTCGCTTCCTGACAGTGTAAAATAAAAACGAAGGAGAACATCTGTCCTTCGTTTTTATTTTTGTTTCATTTAAAACTATTTTCTAACAACAAAAAGACACCGATTTTTGATCGGTGTCTTTTTTTATTTCAATATTTGCTGGTAAACATAATAGTTTAGCCAATTGCTAAAAAGAAGGTTAGCGTGCGCCCTCCACAAATGAACGGGCAGATGTTTGGGATCATCTTCCGGGAAATAGTTTTCTGGGAGATCAATGTGGATATCTTTTTTTGTATCTCGTATATACTCTTCTCGCAAAGTAAGTAAATCATATTCCGAGTGGCCAGTAACGAATACTTGCTTCTTATCCGTACTTGCTATGAGATATATTCCTGCTTCATCTGACTCTGATAATATTTCTAGATTCGGGATTTTCTCTATATCCCCACTCCGAATGTCCGTATAACGAGAATGCGGAGCATAAAATATATCATCAAAACCACGTAACAACTCTGTATTTGATTTCGTAACCTTGTGCTTATATATCCCCGACAACTTCTTTGCTAATGGGTACTTCTGAATGCCATAATGAAAATATAATGCAGCTTGTGCACCCCAGCATATATGCAAGGTAGAAGTTACATTGCTACTTTTCCACCGCATGATCTCTGTGAGTTCTTCCCAATAATCCACCTGTTCATATTCCAAATGTTCCACAGGTGCTCCTGTGATAATTAATCCATCAAAATACTGCTCCTTGATTTCTTCAAAGGTTTGATAAAACATTTCTAAATGACTTGGCGGTGTATTTTTGGAAGCGTGGGTTTGCAGATGCAGAAAACTCACCTCCAGTTGCAAAGGAGAATTACCAAGCAAACGGAGTAACTGCGTTTCTGTTGTTATTTTCGTTGGCATGATATTTAAGATCATAATTTTGAGTGGTCGTATCTCTTGATGGAATGCTTTTTCTTCAGGCATTACAAAAATATTTTCTTTTTGAAGGATTCCAGTAGCTGGAAGGTTATCTGGAATCTTGATCGGCACTACCCTTCCCTCCCATTTATTGTTGGCTTTTTGCTAATGCTTGTGCCAAATCTTCAATAATATCGTCAATCGACTCAATCCCAACAGATAGACGAATGAGATCTGGGGTCACACCAGCTGCTTTTTGTTCTTCTTCTGTTAGCTGTTGATGCGTTGTACTTGCTGGATGAATAATAAGTGATTTTGCATCTCCTACATTTGCTAGGTGGGAGAATAAAGAAACATTTTCAATCAATTTTCTCCCTGCCTCTGCTCCCCCCTTAATCCCAAATGTAAAGATCGCACCTTGACCGTTCGGTAAATATTTTTGTGATTTTTCAAAGGATGGATGATTTTCTAATCCGGGATGATTCACCCAATCAACACTCTCATGCTTCTCTAAAAATTCAGCCACACGCAAAGCATTTTCGCTATGTCGTTCCATGCGGAGGTGAAGTGTCTCTAATCCTTGTAGTAACAAAAATGCATTAAATGGTGAAATAGAAGCTCCTGTATCTCGCAGTAACTGCACTCGTGCTTTTATAATATAGGCCAAAGATCCCAATGCTTGAGTATAGGATACACCATGATAGCTAGGATCCGGCTCTGTCAAATCAGGAAACTTGCCATTACTCCAATCAAACTTGCCAGAATCAACGATGATACCGCCGATACTTGTGCCATGTCCTCCAATAAACTTTGTCGCGGAGTGAACAATGATATCCGCTCCAAATTCAAATGGCCTGCTTAAATATGGAGTAGCAAAAGTATTATCGATAATAAGCGGAATTCCAGATTCATGAGCTACATTAGCAACTGCCTCTACATCCAACACATCTAACTGTGGATTGCCGATAATCTCGGCAAAAACAGCCTTCGTCTTATCAGTTATCGCACTACGAAAATTGTTAGGATTGGTTTGATCTACAAAATGCACGTGAATGCCCAGTTTGGGAAGTGTATGTCGAAATAAGTTATATGTCCCACCATAAAGATTGCTAGAAGCGACAATCTCATCACCTGCCCTGGCAATATTTAAAATGGAGTAAGTAATTGCTGCTTGACCCGAACTGGTAGCGAGTGCTCCAACACCGCCTTCCAGCTCAGCGACCCTTTTTTCTAGAATATCGGTTGTAGGATTCATAATACGAGTATAAATGTTGCCGAATTCCTTTAATGCAAACAGATCTGCAGCATGCTGGGTATCATCAAAGACATAAGAAGTTGTCTGATAAATAGGAACAGCCCGCGCATTTGTTGCAGGATCAGGTGCCTGCCCTCCATGCACAGAAATTGTCTCAGGTCGAAATGTACTCATGTTATTTCCTCCTTTTTTAGCAAACAAAAAACCCCTTCCTTATCCAGAAGAGGCTTGGTTACAGATCCGCATCTTATCTGTTAGAGACAAGTAGTCTCTACAGGAATTGGCACCTTCTAGTGAATCAATCACTAGGGTTGCCGGGCATCATCGGGCCAGTCCCTCCGCCTCTCTGGATAAGAGATTTAACAAATATTCAGTTAAACAATAGGTTTACTTAATTATAGTCGTTTTCTTCCAGCTCATCAATATTCAAGTGTAAAAAATGGAGATATTTACAAAATCTCAATATTGGACTGCAAATTTATTCAACTTACCTTCTATTAGGGAGAATAACAACGACACTACCTTGTCCTTATCCAGATCCAGCTGTTCTTGCAAAATGGATGGATGTTGAAACCACATTGGAATAACTGCTAAATCAGTGCTTTTCAGGATTCAATTGATTAAATAACAAGTATGCATCTAAATCAGAGTCAGCCTTTTCCTCCCCTCTCGCATAACTTCCAAAAATGACAATCGCTTTGATGGAATCAAACCGCTCAGTCATATAATTTGTAAATGTAGTGATAAGGGACAATCGAAATCTCTCTCCTTTACCCAAAAAACCCCGCTCAGCATTTTATGATGGTGGGATTTCGTTTATTTTTAGCGAAGATTTATTTTTGTTTTGATCCCTCCTGCTCGCAATGGGCAGGAGGGGTTAGTAGCTAGTGGAGAAAAGATGACCTACCGCCACCGACCTCCAGTTACTGCACCGAGCATGGCAATGTACAAATCGTCCCGTTTGTGGCGGTCGATCTCCGTGACCTCGTTGACCTTATCCAGTGACGCTACGCGAATACTCTCGTAATTGCTACCCGCTTTGCTCTCTTCATTTCGCAGGGTCTTCATTCGGTTGAGATTCTGTCCATGAGCCTTGGACTTGGCATCTCCCTTTTGGTGGTCCTTACTGTTGTTGTACTGGTTGATTTCGATGCTCAGACCCTCGATATCATCCAGAATCTTCAGTTGTGCCAGCTTGGCCTGACCAGTCTTGAAGGCAGCTTCAGCCAGCGTGCGCACTGCTGTAGGATCAAAATCCTTTGTCTTCGAAGCGAACATTCGCAGAAGCTCGCCCACAGTTGCAGGAGGTGTCTTAGCCATGGTGTTCTCTTTCTCACTAGACAGATAGCCATGGATGTAGGCTATGATCTATTGTATCAGATGAATAGAAAAATTGAGAATAGAATGCTCCAAAATCTAACAACTTTTAAAAACAGGAAATTGAGTAGTTGCAGCACGTTTTGGTGACCCATCATGCAGAGAAAACGTCAGAGATTTGTGCTGGTTTAATTACAAGAGGGTAAAAAGGTAAGTGAGTTTCATTTTGATTTATCGATGTATATTTTGTTGTTATTGACCAAACAAATGCGGATGCAATTACAATATCTCCATGATAGGTGTGATCAAGAGGCTGAGTAATTATACTCAGCCTTAGACTTATGTCAATTAACGATTATGTTAATCATTCCCAAGATTTTGTTTGTTATTGCCCAACGCTCTACTCCATGACCATAATAAAATGGCAAATGGGACAAGCGTGATCAAAATGGTTAGCACTCCATCGACTAAAGACCAAGAGAAAAAAGTTGAAATAATTAATTTGTTCCAAGATTGGGTGATAAGCAAATAAGCTGCTGGAATAGTATAGGTTAAGAACAGAAAGATAGCCCAACACACTCCAAAAATGTAAAACCAAACATAACCCCTAATAAATCTCTTTTCACGGTTTGAAACCTGTGATAGCTCTTCTAATTCTTCCGACTTTACTCTTTTGAACCATTTTCTTACGGTCAAACGCGTATAATGTAATAAATTATTACTATTTAACATGATGGCTATCAGGTAATAAATGTCCGTTTCCATAAAAAAGAGGAATTGATATCCGATTCCTAGCCATAGCCCCAGATTTAAATAACGAATTAGGCTAATTTGAAAAGATGAAAAAGAAAAGACTCCTAAATCTTGAAGCCAAAGAAGTAAAACACAGAGAATTACAAGTGTAAAATCAAACATAATCCCTGCAAGGATAGGTTTGTATCGTTTTTTTCTTGGTAGTAAAACAATTCCTGACATATCTGTTTCTGCCACTGGGAAGACAAGCCGATGACTAAAACCGATACGACCATCCACTCCGAGAGAACGAGCCGCTAACAAATGAGAGACTTCATGTAAAAATAGAAGAAAAAAATTAATAAAAAAGAAAAGAATGAGAATAACTGATTGGGAACGACCTATGAAAAAATCTTGGTATCTTGGTATATAATCCGGATTAAAGACTGTAAGAAATACACAAAAAATAAATAACAAGGAAACGAAAATGTAGCTGTAACGATTAAACAAGAGTTGACCAATTCGACTTGTTAACCAAGGAAACTGCTCCTTTTGCTCCACTTTCTCATTTACTACTTTTTCATCAATCTGATAAATAAATGGATACTCATGAATTAAATCTTCTACAAATCCAACAACATCGATCTCTTGCTGCAACTGCTGTTCCATGATATGTTTCGTTTCGCCTACTGTTTTTCCTTCTCCCAGTAGCTCTATAATCTGGATCGCCATCTTTGGTAGAATAATAAACTCTCCAAGATCAAGGCGCCCAATCAAAACTTCATCCTCGTTTTCTTCTCTACTCGAAAGACGATGAAATTGACATATGCTGTCTATTGTTACCACTTCGATGTCACCTACTTTGATCAAAGAAGCCACTGTCCAGAGCGGATAGTGGCTTCTTTGATCTTAAACTAAATTTAGTAATGGCAGCGGTTTCACTTTTATAAATTTTTGCCATCCATACAAACTTCATTCATCCATCATTTGAATTATTCCAGAGATTTGGTTGGTTTCACTTTTGCTACTTTTTTAATTTTAATTTTCAATCAGGTAACCCCCTTAAATTTGGAGTTTTAATGATAAAGAATATACTTATAATTAGTATAGTTCTTATTTGTTAATGTATAAAAAATAATATATATAGTCAATATACTTGATAAAATTATTTTCTATTCCATTTAGAATGAACCTCTCCCAGATGCGACTACAATATCTACCATGATAAAGATGATGAAAGGATGAGTAGAATTACTCATCCTTCTGGTGCTTCTTTATATTTCGTTGGTTTGAACATATTTGGAGTCTGGGTAGCCGCAAGCAACTACCCAGACGAGAACCACGCGACTTTTACTTAATGCAAATCTGTACGTTGGAGCCATGAATGGTTTTGGTACCAGTGTCATTAGGTTTGTAAATGCGTTCCATTTTTCCTGAAAGAAATACAACTACCTTTCCAGGGTGACTCTTATCATCTGAAGAATAGATCTTGATCGTGATCTCACCAATGTCTACCCACTCTTGATCCATAACGCTAACATTCTTCTTCTTATCCCAACCGTTTGGGAGGTTTTTGATAGAGACACGCCGGTTCTTTGTTGACTGGTAATCAGGCATGGAAACTCCATTCAATCAAGTAGAAATGCTGGCTCTCAGCATTCTCATTTTATTATAAAACAAAATTCCATAAAGGGAATAGTCATAAAAATAAATATATTCCATTCATCGCATTACAATCTATTCCGATAATATTGTTACTAATTCTATACGTAACAAACTTTTTAGCAACATTTCGATATCTTTTTTATTAAATTTGAGCTCTGGGTAATCGTTCTTGATCACCCAGAGCCAAAGTCCTACCTGACTCCTCACTTAAAACAAATCTCTACCTCTGTCCCAGGGATTTTGTAAGATTTCTTTGCGGGATTATTAATATCAACCTCACTTACATCAGAGACACCCTTCCGTTCTTCTGATAGATGATAATTTCGTAGTTACCGAAAAAAATCGATTCCTGACTTCCACTGAACAGCTTAAAATCATCTAGGAGGTTCTTGGTCGTTACATCTGTGTTATTTTCAGACAGGTACGAAGCCGTGAAGACTTCCCTTCTTCACTTGCCGACCTTCAGCAGACATGCATTATTATATCAAATTTATTTAAATTCTAGAGCTGCTCTTTCTTTTTTTCACTATCCATACCCCAACCAGAGTGACTATCACAACAAGAGTAAAAAGCAAAATCCCTTTATGCATCAAAATTGTATACTCTTTCCAGTGTTCTCCAAATAAGAGTCCGAGATTGATAAACACCATAACCCAAATGAAACATCCAATAAAAGCATAGGTAAAAAAAGTCCAATAAGTCCACCGGCTGATTCCAGCATAAATTGCAGTCAAATGTCGTATCCCTGGTATAAAAAATCCAAAAATAATCGTTATCTTGCCAAAGCGCTCAAACCATGCTTCTACTTTTTCATATCTTTCATGGGTAAGTCCAATCCGTTTTCCATATCGATGTAAGAAAGGCAGCCCCAAAAATCTTCCGATCAAAAAGCTAAATGTTATTCCGACCATACTTCCAATAAAAGCAGTTAACACAGTCAAAACATAATTCAACTGATGAAGTTTGATGAAATATCCAGCGAAGGTCATTAAAAATTCATCTGGAATTGGTATTCCTACCATCCCAAACATTAAAAGTCCAAAAATACCGATATATCCATAATGATGAACCATGTGAAACATATGATGTAACCACATATCCTATCCTCCTCTCTTCAGTTTTGCCTTTTTTAAACAAAAAGAATCCAAACCAATAAGGATTTGGACACTTTTTTGCCTATATTTCTATTTATTTATACATTATTGTTACTGTCTGAATAGCTGCAAGGCAACTACCCGGATGAAATCCAAATGGATCACTTCTTAATGATGACCTTCAGATCAGTTCCTGGAATTCAGAAGGGTAAGTAGTCACTTGGACTCCATTCTCTATCTATGCTGTCTCTCAGCACTGAGTTTAGTATTTCGAACCGCAAATAAAAAGCCAACCCGAAGTTAGCTCGGATTGACATTGGTATAAAATTATAAGTGCTATTTTTCAATAAAGCAGTAAAGTATGAATGGCTACGCTATGAAAGAGCTTTTTCATAAGCACTTTCCTCCACTAACGCAACGACTAATTCCGCTGCCTTGACTAACTCTGGAATAGACATTCTTTCGTTGGTAGTATGGATGTTTTCGTAACCAATACTTAAGTTAACAGTAGGAATGCCATAACCAGCTAATACGTTTGCATCGCTTCCTCCACCACTAACGCCTAAATGTGGAGTCCGACCAACTTTTTTTACGCCCGCAATTGCTTTTTGTACTACTAGATCATGTTCTGTAAAGGAATAACCTGGATATAATGATTTTGTTTCCACTTCTGCTGTTGCACCCATTTGTTTGGCTGTCAATTCAAAAGCCATAACCATCTCTTCTACTTGATTAACCAGTTTTTTCTCATTTCTGCTTCTGGCTTCCGCATATATTTTTACATATTCAGGAACGACATTTGTTGCAATTCCACCTTGGAACATCCCAATATTTGCAGTTGTTTCAGAATCAATTCTTCCTAATTTCATGCGGGAAATCGCTTGGCTTGCAACCTGAATGGCACTAATACCTGCTTCTGGACTTGATCCAGCATGGGCAGCTCTACCATGGATAGCTGCTTCGATTTTTACTTGCGCTGGCGCAGAAGTAATAATTTCCCCCACTTGGCCCCCAGCATCGAAGGCAAAACCGTATTCTGCTTCCATCAATGATTTGTCCAGATGACGTGCACCTACAAGACCTGATTCTTCCCCGACTGTAAAAACAAACTGCAAGTTTCCATGAGGTATCTTCCATTCACGTAGCAGACGTATTCCTTCAATGATAGCAGCTATTCCAGCTTTATCATCACTACCTAAAATGGTTGTTCCGTCCGTCACGATATAATCTCCGAGTATTGAAGGTTTCACCTTCTTGCCTGGTGCTACAGTATCCATATGAGATGTGAAATAAATGGTTGGAGCATCTGGAATGCTACCTGTATAAGTAGCCACTAAGTTTCCAGCACCATGTTTGGTAAACGTGGCAGAACAATCCTCCACAACATCTAGACCAAGAGAAGACAATTTCTCTTTTAGAAAATCACAAATGGCTCGCTCGTTCCCTGATTCACTGTCAATTTGCACCAACCGTATAAATTCGTCGATTAACCGATTTTTATTTACCACCGTTCACGTATGCTACTGTTTTAATATAAACTCATTTTTCCGAACTATTTTCCCCTATGAGTTTATATTTTTCCTCTTTCCACGTGTCGCAGTAAATGCATGCGTTTGGTGTAACACTCCAGAGGCGTTAATTCCGACAAGTTCCTGCCGTATTGTATCTATTTTAACTGTCAAAATAGATACATGTAGCTCTCCTTTCTCTCATTATTTGCTATGACACCAATAACATAGCTTTTATTCCAATTAATCATAAATAAACTCACGTTTCTTTTGTCCCCCAATCGAATCGACCATGTTTTCGCAAATACGAATATGCTCCTATTAAGTGTAGGAGGAGATTTGCACAGATTTAAAACGAACAGGTATAGTTAATTTATTTTAAATTTTAGTTGATTTTATCTTAGATGTAGGTAGGACAGCGCACTTTTATTACATTTATATTATACGTATTTTACAGAATTATTACAAGGGCATATTGCCATGTTTTTTGCTAGGCGTATTCACCTTTTTGCGCTCCAACATCTCTAACGATTGTATTAATTTTTTCCTCGTCTCTCGTGGATCAATTACATCATCTACCATACCGTACGCAGCAGCTACATAAGGGTTCGCAAATTGATCTTTGTACTCCCTAATCTTGGCTTTTCTCATCTCTTCTGGGGTCTTGCTCTCGTCTATCTCTCGTTGAAATATAATATTAGCTGCGCCTTCTGGACCCATGACAGCTACCTCTGCAGAAGGCCATGCATAGACCAAATCCGCTCCTATCGATTTACTATTTAAGGCAACATAGGCTCCGCCAAATGCTTTACGAAGTATTACTGTTATTTTTGGTACAGTCGCTTCGGTATAAGCATAAATAATTTTAGCACCATGTCGAATAATTCCTTGATGTTCTTGCATGACACCAGGAAAGAAACCCGTAACATCTACAAAAGTAATGAGTGGTATATGAAAACAATCACAAAATCGAACAAAACGACTTAGTTTGTCCGACGCGTCAATATCCAACCCCCCTGCCATAAATTTTGGCTGGTTTGCGACTACACCTACTGCTTTTCCATTTAAATGCGCAAAACCTACAACCAAATTTCGAGCAAATTTTTGATGTACTTCTAAAAAGTCACCATTATCAAAAATGTTCTCTATTACTTTTTTTACATCATAGGCTTTCATTCCTTCTGTTGGGACTATATTTATTAAATCTTCTACCCAATTTTCTTGATCAGGTACTTTTTCCACTGGTGAATTTTCCCTATTACTCTGTGGTAAATATTTTAATAATCTCCGAACATTTTCAAAAACTTCCGTTTCAGAGGGAAAAGTAAAATGCACATTTCCGCTTCGACTCGCATGAACATCCGCTCCGCCGAGTTCTTCAGCAGTAATTTTTTCTCTTGTTACTGTCTCAATCACTTTTGGACCAGTAATAAACATCTGGCTTTTCTTCTCCACCATAAAGACAAAATCAGTTAATGCTGGAGAATAAACTGCTCCACCGGCACAAGGACCAAGAATAATGGAAATTTGTGGAACAACCCCTGAATACATTACATTTCTTCGAAATACATGACCATATCCATCAAGAGACAACACACCTTCTTGAATTCGAGCGCCACCAGAATCATTTAAACCGATGATCGGCGCGCCGTTTTGGGCTGCCAAGTCCATGATACGCGCTATTTTTAGTGCATGCATCTCTCCGAGTGCCCCGCCAAATACAGTGAAATCTTGGGCAAACAAATACACCATTCTCCCATCAATCTTTCCACTTCCCGTTACCACCCCCTCTCCAGGAGCCTCTTCCTTATCCATCCCAAAAGAAGTCATTCGATGCTTGGTAAATATATTTAATTCAACAAATGAACCTTCATCTAACAACATTTCAATACGCTCTCGAGCAGTATGTTTTCCTCTTTTATGTTGTGCAGCTATCCGTTCTTCACCGCCCCCTTGCAACACTTTCTTCCGTCTACGATTTAGTTCATCCAACTCTTTGTGCATTCCTTATTCCTCCTTGGACTGGGGTTGGCAAAGCTCAATAAGCACTTTTCCTGTTGAAGATGGGTGCAGAAAAGCTATCTTTGATTGATGTGCTCCATTTTTCGGGGCAGTTTGGATAAATGTTAAACCTTGTGCTTGTAATTGTTCCATATCGTCTTCAATGTTCTCAACCTCATAAGCAACATGATGAAATCCTTCTCCTCTCTTTTGAATATGCGCTGTAATTGGACTATCTTCATCGATAGGTTCCAACAGTTCAATTCTGCTTTCGCCAATTTGAAAAAATGCCACTCGTACACGTTCACTCTCTACGATTTCTTCTCCTAGAAATGCAAAACCAAGTATGTCTTGATAAAACGCCTTCCATTCGTCAATCGATTTCACAGCGATTCCGATATGACTAATTTTGTTTAGACTCATTCGTCTCCTCCATTGCAAACAAATGTCGAATAAAGGCAATTGTTTCTTTGATTGTACTGCCAGGTGGAAAGACTTCTTTAATGCCCATTTGTTTAAGATGAGGAATATCCGAGTCTGGAATAACTCCTCCGGCAAATATCGGAATATCAGATGCACTTTGCTCATCTAACAAACGAATAACTTCTGCGAAAAGTTCATTGTGAGCCCCCGACAGGCAAGATAAACCGATTAAATCTACATCCTCTTGAATAGCAGTAGCAACGATCTGAGCTGGTGTTTGGCGAATTCCTGTATAAATTACTTCCATTCCATCATCACGCAATGCTTGAGCAATAATAAGAGCTCCTCGATCATGGCCGTCTAGTCCCGGTTTGGCAATCAATACCCGAATGGGTTTATTCATCAACAAAGCTCCCTTCTCCTTAAACAGCATATTCTCCAAATACTTTGCGCAATGTATTGCATATCTCTCCGATCGTTGCATAAGCTCTAACTGCTTGCAACAAATAAGGCATCACGTTTTGGTCTTGATTTGCAGCTTGTTGGAGTTCTCGCAGAGCTATTTGAACTCGTGCATTGTCTCTTTTTTGTTTAAGTTCATTCAATGAATCTATTTGCTTGTTTGCTAACATCGGGTTAATTCGCATTATATCCGCTGGTGTCTCTTGTTTGATTTTGAATTGATTTAAGCCGACGATGACTTGTTCTCCGGATTCTATTTCTCTTTGAGTCGCTAAGGCTGTTTTACGAATCTCTCGCTGCATATATCCCTGCTCTACTGCTGCCACTGCGCCTCCCAGTTCTTCTATTTCACGAAGATATCGGTAAGCTGATGTTTCTATCTGATCTGTAAGGCTTTCAACTACATAGGATCCGCCAAAAGGATCAACGGTATCTGCCACTCCACTCTCATGTGCAATTATTTGTTGTGTGCGTAGAGCTATCCGAGCGGATTGTTCGGTTGGCAGTGCCAACGCTTCATCTCGAGCATTTGTATGCAGGCTCTGTGTCCCTCCAAATATTGCTGCAAGCGCTTGCAAAGTAACACGCACAATATTGTTATCTGGCTGTTGTGCGGTCAACGTCGAGCCTGCTGTCTGAGTATGAAAACGAAGTTGCATCGATTTTGGCGATTTTGCAGCGAAACGATCGCGCATGATTGTTGCCCACATTCTCCTTGCGGCACGAAATTTTGCTACTTCTTCTAGAAAATGATTGTGAGCATTGAAGAAAAAAGATAATCTTGGAGCAAATTGGTCAATATCCAGTCCAACTTGCAGTGCTGCTTCTACATAAGCTATTGCATTTGCTATAGTAAAAGCGATTTCTTGAACAGCATCTGAACCTGCTTCGCGAATATGATACCCGCTGATACTAATCGTATTAAAAGACGGTGTATTGTCCATCGCATATTGAAAAACATCTGTGATCAACCGCATGGACGGTTTTGGCGGGAAAATATAGGTTCCACGAGCGATATATTCTTTTAAAATATCATTTTGAATCGTACCGCGTATATGTTTTGAGTTTACCCCTTGTTTTTCTGCTGTAACAATATACATCGCTAACAAAATAGCTGCCGGAGCATTGATCGTCATGGATGTACTGACTTTATCCAAAGGAATACCTTCAAACAATTTCTCCATATCAGCGAGTGAATCGATGGCAACACCGACTTTACCAACTTCCCCCATACTCATTGGATCATCAGAATCATAGCCAATTTGAGTGGGCAAGTCGAATGCTACACTTAGTCCTGTCTGCCCTTGATCCAGCAAATAACGATAACGCTTATTCGTCTCCTCTGCAGAGCCGAAACCAGCATATTGTCGCATGGTCCAAAGTCTACTGCGATACATATTGGTATGAATACCTCTTGTATATGGAAATTCTCCAGGTGCATTATTATGGTTAAGTATATCTGATTCGTCATATACTGTCTTTAAAGGAATACGAGAGAGTGTTGCAAAAGCTTTTTTTCGTTCCATTTTTACATTCCTCCATGCATATAAGAAGAACCTGCTCATCACAATTCTTAAAAAATGCTTTTGGGATTGTTTTTTTATTTCAAATATGAGTATACTCTTCTATGTGGATGTTTACGAAAGCAGGTGAAATTCATTTATGGAATATTTTATGGTCCCACTACTTGTAATCACCAGTATTCTTGCAATTATCGGTACCACGTATAACAAAAAGACTGGTAACACCCCTGGTTTTTACATCGGCGGCGTATTCACACTCGGTGTAGTTGTAGTTACGCTTCTATCTCTCTATGATCTATTTGTTGGGATTCAGTAACTCACAAACGCAAATGAAAAAAAGTTATAGGAACCGCGGTAAACTATTTTACCGCGGTTTCTATGTAAAAATCTGCTTCATTGCATCTGTAACATATGCCATTACTATTTCCATATCCACATCTTGACCCAAAATTTTAGCGATAGATGTTACGCCATAGTCCGTTATTCCACATGGTATAATGGTAGAAAAATATCGTAAATCCGTATTTACGTTCAACGCAAAACCATGACTCGTTATATATCCTCTTTTTTCACGGGACTTATGAAACTTAACTCCAATCGCTGCTATTTTTTCATCATCGACCCATACACCTGTATGTTTTTCTTTTCGTGTTCCTGTTATCCCAAAATGAGAAATAGCTATAATCAACGATTCTTCGATATCGCGAAGATATGAATGAGCATCATGTCGCTGATCTCCCAAATAAAAGATCGGATAACCTACTAGTTGACCTGGCCCATGATACGTTACATCACCGCCTCGATCAATCTCAACGAGGTCAATCCCTTTTGCTTGGTAATCTTGTGCCGACAAAAGCAAGTTTTGAAGATGACTTCCTCTCCCCATCGTCACCGTATGCGGATGTTCCAATAGCAGTAATTGATCTGCCATTTCTCCCTTATCGACTGCATGCACGATTTTTCTTTGCTGATCCCACATCGGATGATATGCTACTTTTCCTAGTTTTTGCACCTCAAACATGACGACACACTCTTCTCTGTCTAAGTTTTTATAGAGGAGTACTAGCTTGATAAGATTCTAATCGTTCTTTTACTCTTGCTAAAAATTGACCTGCCGTAAGCCCATCTAAAACACGATGATCCAGTGATAGACATAAATTCATTCTTTGACGAACAGCGATCATATCGTCAATAACTACAGGTTTCTTTACGATAGATTCAAAAGATAATATCGCTACTTGTGGCTGATTAATAATCGGTTGCGATGCGATTGAACCAAAACTCCCTGTATTATTTACAGTAAAAGTTCCGCCTTTTGTATCTGCAATTCCTAACGAGCTACTTCTTGTTTTATGAATCAAATGCTGCAATGATCGAGCAAGACCAAATATATTTTTCTCATCTGCTTGGTGGATTACAGGTACATACAACGCATCATTTGCAGCAATCGCAACAGAAATATTAATATCTTTTTTCAAAATAATATTTTCTTCTCCCCATACTGCATTTACATATGGGAACTCGCGTAATGTATCAACTGTAGCCTTGATGAAGAAAGGCATAAAGGTCAGTGGAATCCCGTTTGCTGCAAAATCATCTTTATACTTATTTCGCAGTGCAACCAAACCGCTGACATCTGCTTCCATCATTGTCCATGCATGTGGAATTTCGGTCTTTGATTGAACCATACGCTTTGCTATTGTTCTTCGAATACTTGTAAGAGGTACTACTTTGTCACCACCCACGACAGCTGATTGCTCGACTTCTTTAGAAACTACATTGCTGTTAACAGATGGTCTAGATGGAGCTTTTGGTGCTGGATTAGAATCAACAGAAACTTCGTTGGAAAGAGATTCAATTGCTTGAAGTACATCTTTTCGAGTGATCCGTCCTCCTTTTCCACTGCCTGTTATGGTCCGCAGGTCGATTTGATTCTCTTCTGCTAAGCGCAAAACAGCAGGGGAATACCTATGTTTCATCGATGTATCATTATCTTGCTGATCTTGCTGAGGAGCGATAGCTATTTCATCCAACTTTGGTACCTCTGACGTTAAAGAATGGCTTGATTCTGTTTCCATTTGGCATATTAGTTCTCCTACAGCAATCGTCTGCCCTTCTTTTGCAAAAATTTGTCCCATCGTGCCACTATACAATGAAGGAATTTCTGTATTTACTTTATCTGTTTCTACTTCGCAAATGGGCTCGTACTCTTCTACTCGATCTCCCGGCTCCTTTAACCACTTCGAAATCTTTCCTTCTGTAACACTTTCACCCAATTGAGGCATGACAATATCAATAGTCATTTTTTCCTCTCCTCATCGACTACAGTTCTGCTAGTTCACGAATAGCATTTGCTATTTTATCTGGATTCAACATAAAAGCTTTCTCTAATTTTGAATTATAAGGCATAGAAGGCACATCAGGACTGCATAAACGGCCAACCGGTGCATCCAAATCAAAAAATGCTTCTTCTGCTATTACCGCAGCTACTTCAGCGCCAAATCCACTTGTTTTATTATCTTCATGAACAATCAATACTTTTCCGGTTTTCTTCGTTGCTTCTAATACTGCTTCTTTATCAAGTGGAATTAACGTACGTAAATCCAAGACATGTACATCAATACCTTCTTCTGCAAGCTTTTTCGCTGCTTCTAATGTATAATGTACCATCAAACCATATGTAATAACGGTAACATCTGAACCTTCTCTTTTTATATCTGCTTTCCCTATAGGAAGGATATATTCTTCTTCTGGTACTTCTTCTTTAATAAAACGATATAGTTTTTTATGTTCAAAAAACAACACAGGATCATTATCTCGAATGGAAGCTTTGAGCAAACCTTTGATATCGTATGGTGTACTTGGGGCTACTATTTTCAAGCCAGGCACTCCTGTAAACAGAGCTTCCACACTTTGTGAATGATACAATGCCCCATGAATCCCTCCACCATAAGGTGCGCGGATAACCATCGGACATTGCCAAGTACCATTGGAGCGATACCGCATTTTCGACGCTTCACTGATAATCTGATTAACAGCAGGCATAATAAAATCAGCAAATTGAATTTCTGCTATTGGACGCAGTCCATAAGCTGCCGATCCGATTCCTACTCCTACGATAGCAGACTCAGTCAAAGGCGTATCCAGCACTCTATCTTCCCCAAATTGCTCAATCAGACCATTAGTTGCACGAAAAACTCCTCCACGCACACCTACATCTTCTCCTAAGACAAATACTTTAGGATCCCGTTCCATTTCCTCCCGAATTGCCTCTGTAACAGCATCTATATAAGAAATAACAGGCATCTCCTATTCTCCTCTCTCTATCTGGCAAAAACATGTTTGGACAAATCGGCAGGATCAGGATGTGGCGCTGCTTCCGCAAATCTAATAGCTTCCGTAATTTCTGCATTAATCTCTTCTTGCATCACTTTTTTGCTTTCTTCTGTCCATAACTCGTTCTCATCTAGATATTTTTCTAGAACAAATAGTCCATCTTGTTTTTTCGCAGCATCTATTTCTTCTTTTGTACGATAAGATAAATCATCATCATCGCTCGAATGCGGTGTTAAACGATACGAAATAGCCTCAATCAATGTTGGCCCTTCCCCATTTTTTGCTCTTTTTACCGCTTGCTGCATTACTTCATAAACATCAAATACATTGTTACCGTCGACTTGAACACCTGGCATACCATAACCTTGGCCTCTTGCAGCAACATTTTCGCCTGCAAGCTGCTTATGAAGGGGGACGGAAATCGCGTATTTGTTATTTTCAACTAAAAAGATTACTGGCAGCTGATGAACACCAGCGAAATTTAACGCTTCATGCCAATCTCCTTGATTACTTGATCCTTCTCCGCAAGAAGTAAGTACTACTGGATATTCTCCTGTAATTTTTCCTGCATATGCAATCCCAACTGCATGCAAAACTTGGGTAGTAACAGGGCTAGAACCAGACAAAATACGAAAACGATGATCTCCAAAATGATTGGGCATTTGCCTGCCACCACTATTTGGGTCATCTTTTTTCGCAAATGCGGATAACATCTGATCTTTCGCTGTTTGTCCAAACATCAGTACCATTCCTAAATCACGATAATAAGGACATAACCAGTCTTTTTCACGATCCAGAGCATATGCAGTACCAATTTGTGTCGCCTCTTGGCCTTGACAAGATACGACAAAAGGAATTTTACCTGCACGATTCAAAAGCCACATCTTTTCGTCTACTTTTCTTGATAACAACATATAGCGATACATTTCTACTACTTGTTCCACACTTAGTCCTAACTGTTGATGTCTCATGCTAACTCCTCTCTAGCTATCTTTATTTTTTTATTGCTTCTCCAAATATTTCCGAAAAAGTTGGGTGTGGATATATTACTTGACCTATTTCCCATGGCGAAGCATCAAGAAACTTCGCTAAACTTGCTGTAGAAATTAATTCAGTCGCTTGTATCCCAATGAGATGAACTCCAAGTAGATCTTGTGTTTTCTTATCCCCAACAATTTTTATAAAGCCTTGAGTATTACCATATACAAGCGGTTTTCCAAGATACCTCAATGGAAATTTACTTATGGATACTTCATATCCCTGCTCTTTAGCAGCTTGTTCTGTCAACCCGATACTTGCTACCTCTGGTCGACTATATGTACAACGTGGAACATGATTTGGATTTATTAATTCCACTTTATCTCCTAACATATGATTTACAGCTAGTATCCCTTCTCGAGATGCTACATGTGCTAATTGATAACCTCCGATAACATCTCCAATCGCATAAATATGGGATTCCTCTGTTTGATAGGAATTATTGACTTGAATAACGCCACGTTCCACCTGAATATTGGTATTGTCCAATCCCAAATCTTCTGTATTGGCATCTCTACCAATAGAAACAAGAACCTGATTGATAGTTATGGTGTGGTCTGTACCTGTTTTATGGTTGGTTATTGTCAGCGTCACTTGGCCATTTTCTTTTTCTACACCGAGAGCCTCTACTTTCGAATCTGTCCAAATCGTTACATTCCGCTCTTCTAAAATTCGTTTCATCTCATTACTTATCTCTGCATCTTCTAACGGTAAAATACGATCTGCATATTCTACTAATATAACTTGTACACCCATATCACTGAGCATAGAAGCCCATTCTATGCCAATGGCACCCGCCCCAATAATTAACATCGATGCAGGTAATTCCTGTAATTCTAAAGCATCATCCGAGTTGAGTATATACTCATGATCTACTTCTAAACCAAGTAAAGGTCTTGGTCTTGACCCAGTTGCAAGCAGCACAAATTTAGGAACAAGCATCTCTGCTTCTGCCTCTTCTTTTTCGACTGCTATTGTACCACCTGCTAACGGAGAAAAAATAGACGGCCCCATTAATCTGCCAGTACCATGATATACATCAACTTTATTTCCATGCAACAAATTATTTACACCTTGATGTAAACTTGCAACTATTTCTTTTTTTCTACGCTGAACTGATTTCATATCTAAACGTACTTCCGTTGACTCAATTCCATAGGAACTACTATCTTTCATCGCTTGATACATTTCCGCACTTTTCAGTAGCGATTTACTTGGTATACAGCCTTTATGGAGACACACTCCTCCAACTTTTTCTTTTTCAACAAGTGCTACTTTCATTCCTCGCTCAGCAGCATGTGCTGCTGCAACATATCCTCCTGGTCCTCCACCTACGATGACTAAGTCATAATGTTGTGCCATGCACCCACTTCTTTCTCACATTAAAAATTTACCAAGGATAAATTCACCTAACCAGCTCCATGGAGCTGGTTCTTCTTTTATAATTATCTACTTTTTCTATCCAAATTCAATGCATGCCTTGCATTTCGATTAAATCGACTTCGAACATGTTTTATTTTTTCGATCCGCTCTTCTGCAAGATGGTTTGCAGCTAAATGTGTTGTCAATCCTTCTTGTTTGGAGATAGCAAAAATATTTAGGACCGTATCATAGATGTTCTCTACTTTTTGCATTACTCTATCTTCATTATAACCAGTCAGCTCATCAGCAACATGAATGACTCCACCAGCATTAATAACATAATCCGGTACATAAAGAATATTTTTCTGCTGCAGTAATTCACCGTGTCTTGGTTCATGTAACTGGTTATTCGCAGCTCCTGCTACAATTCTACATTTTAGTCGATCAATTGTTTTATCGTTGATCACTGCACCTAAAGCGCAAGGAGCAAAAATATCACAATTCACATCGTAGATTTCATTAGGAGAAACAGAGGTAGCACCATACTCTACAACTGCTCTCGCTACTTGTTCCTCATGAATATCCGTAACGACCAAATTCGCTCCTTCTTTTGCCAAATAACCAAGTAGGCGGAAAGCAACATTTCCAACTCCCTGTACTGCAATGGTTTTCCCTTCTAGAGAAGCATTCCCATACGCCTCTTTTGCAGCAGCTCGAATACCTTGATAAACACCATAAGCGGTGGCTGGGGAAGGATTTCCAGCCGATCCAGATGCAGAAGAGTAACCTGTAACATAGTTTGTTTCCAAATGAATCAATTCCATATCACTTTCTGTTGTCCCTACATCCTCAGCAGTAATATACCTGCCATTCAACCCTTCAACATATCTTCCAAACATACGAAAAAGAGCCTCACTCTTATCTTTCCGTGAATCCCCAATGATTACAGCTTTGCCGCCACCTAAGTTGAGACCAGCCACTGCTGCTTTATATGTCATTCCTTTTGCTAGGCGAAGTACGTCCTCAATCGCTTCCTCATCTGACTGGTAATTCCACATACGCAAACCGCCAAGTGCAGGACCTAAGGTTGTATCATGTATACATATAATTGCTTTTAATCCGGAAACATCATCTTGACAAAAAACTAACTGTTCATAATTGCTTTCTTGTAATCGATCAAACAATTTCATGGTAATCCCCTTCATTCATTACCGATTTGAGTTGGCCTGTATGACAGCAAGTGCAATCGAGTAAAGTTTTGCTTCTGCTGAATCTGCACGAGATGTCAATACGACAGGTGCTTTCGCGCCAAGTACCAATGCACCGATTTTCGCTTTAGCAAAATAAACCATTGATTTGTACAAAATATTCCCTGCTTCGATATCCGGAACTAGCAAAACATCTGCTTTTCCTGCAACTGGGCTTTCAATCCCTTTATGCACAGCGGCTTCAACAGATATCGCGTTGTCCAGAGCAAACGGACCATCCACCAATGCACCTTTTAGTTGCTTTCGACGGTTCATCTGAGCTAGTGCAGCAGCATCAAGAGTCGCTTGCATATTTGGGTTTATTACCTCTACTGCTCCGAGAGCTGCTATCTTTGGTTCTTCGCAACCCAATGAGTGACAAAGAGTCACAACATTTTCCACAATCTGCGCCTTTTCCGGCAATGTTGGAGCAACATTCAATGCAGGATCGGTGACATGAATAAGTCGATCATAACCTGAAACTTCAAAAGTTGCTACATGACTAAGAACTTTTCCACTTCGCAAACCCTTTTCCTTATGTAAAATCGCTCTTAAAAAATCAGCAGTTTGTACCATACCTTTCATCACAACATCTGCTTTTCCTTCTCTCACAGCAGACACTGCACTACTGCAAGCTTCTTGAACACTAGGTGTATCAATAATCACTTCTGTAGCATCAAAAGAGAGTCCGATTTTTTCACTAATCTTTTCGATCTCTGCTTTTTTTCCGTATAGCTCAAATTGTGCAATTCCATGTTTTTTTGCATCGAGAACAGCTTCTAAAACTTCTTGATCATCTGCCGCGGCCACTGCTACTGTCACAGAGGGAAGCGATTCTGCTTTTGCAAGTACATCTTGAAATGTCTTCAACTTGCCCAAAACAATTCCTCTTTTCTCATTAGTGTCCTTTCATAGGGTTTGCGAAAAGGTTATTTTAGATACTGGATTCTTTTGAATTTGTAGATAGAAAAATACCAGTCCACCAATATGTATCAAAAATAGCACATTTCTATCATACCACACAGGTGGATATCGTGCCGAAATTGGAGTAAAATGATACCGTACTTATAGGAAGGTGACAGTATATGCAAAAACAAGTTTTCCAAAGACTTGTAGCAATTGTTCTGATGTGTTTGCCAGGTGCAATGAGTGTCTATGGCTGGACATTAATGCGTGATATTTTATTTTCTACTGCAGCTGGACAAACTTTCCCCATTATTACCTTTCTTTTGGGTTTAGTCCTTTTCTTAGCAGGCCTTGCAATCGTTGGTGGATTTATTTTTTATCGGGATAAAAAACAAAATAAAATCCAACCGAAACTGCTAAAAAAGACAGATGACTACAAAAAAGAAAAACACGCTTTTTTAGATAAAGTTTAAGATCTCTTACTTTTTAAAAGTAGGGATCTTTTTTATGCATGTAACATCTTTTTTTCGCATATTTTTCTATTGGGAGGGATTATAATGTCCAGTTACCAAGAATGGTATGAAAAATGGCTGAAAGAACCTATTTTAGAAACCATACGCTTTCATCAAGATTGGTTAATGCAAGACAGTTACTTATCTGAATCCCAGCATGCCTTGCGAAAGCGATTAAAGAAATTAGAGGCAGAAGTAAATACTGCGACTCCTAACCCAAACAGTTATTATCAATATTTAAAAAAACTAGTCGATATCGAAAAAGAATATGCCAATATTCAAGAAGAAGAAAATTTCCCCTCATACTATCCCAATGCTTATCCGAGTGCGTATTTGAGCAATGAAGACAGTACTACTACCCATACATACGATCCGGTACCTATTGGAAAACATACTTTACCTGCTCTTCCTTATGCCTATAATGCCCTAGAACCATATATTGACGAGCAAACTATGTACTTACACCATGATGAACACCACAAGAAATATGTAGATGATCTGAACAAAGCAGAAAAAATGTTAGAAAAGGCACGAATCACCAATCAATATGATCTTGTAAAACATTGGGAAAGAGAACTCGCGTTTAATGGTGCTGGACATTATTTACATACTTTATTTTGGGAGACAATGACTCCACAAGGGGGCGGAGAACCTAGCGGATCTTTAAAACGGGATATTTGCCGCTACTTTGGCAGCTTCCATCAATTTAAGAGACATTTCTCCGAAGCAGCAGAAAAAGTCGAAGGCGGAGGATGGGCTATTCTCATCTATAGTCCACGGTCACAACGGCTTGAAATATTACAAGCCGAAAAACACCAGAATCTTTCTCAATGGGATGCATTACCACTACTTCCTTTGGATATTTGGGAGCATGCTTATTACTTAAAGTATCCAAACAAACGCAAAGAATATATAAAAAATTGGTGGAACATTGTGAATTGGGAAACAGTGCAAGATCGTTACCGCAAAGCAAAAAAGTTAGCATGGACGCCATATTAAATTCACGTTTAGATATAATGAAATTATACACTAAACAGAAAATTCTATATCCATCTGGTAATTTATATCCTTCGAACTATTTATGGAAAAGAAGGGAGAGAAAGAAAGGATGAGCAAAAAAAGAAAGACAAAAGACAAAGAAAAACAACACGGGGCAAAAGCACGTTATACGAACAAAGCGAACGTTTATTATAAGGAAACAGTTGCACCGTTAAAGAACGCATACAAACGTGCACTGATCGGAAAACAATACCAAGAGGCAGGATCAATATTTTTAAAAATTCGCGAAGCAAAAAAGACCCACCGTATCTTGTTAAAACGAAAAGAAATGGTACGAATCAAATGAAAAGAACGCGTGCGGCCGGGTATACTCCTTTGGTAAGGAATAACCCGGCCGTTTCACTCAGTACCTTTTCTTTTTTGGCACTGTTTTCTGTTCAATTAGAGGATTCACTTTGTGAAGGCACGAATCGCCTTCTTTGTCTTGGCAATCCGCTCCTTCCAAATATCACGAACAACCTGCTGAACACTAGGCTGCTGCGATTCCATCTCGTGAGCGAGATATCCACATGTAGACGCAATAAGCGAACAGAAGATAAACAGCTCAGCCGAATTTTCCAGCTTCGCCAAGGGACCCAGAAGCCGAATGGTGAACACTCCAATGTTGGAATTGCCCACTGTACCGTACTTCTGGTTAATAGACCTTGCATACGTAAGACCGATTACCACTTCTTCATGCAGGGGACGAGGAATATTCCGCTGTGTATCAAAATTCTTCAGCAGAATATTGATCTCAGACTTACCCAGTACCTTCTTCAGACCATTCTCACAAAGCTCACGAGAAATACCCTCATAGTACCGAGACTGTCGTGTATGGGCAATCGTGATAAGATCATCGATCGTAAGCCCCACAGCCTCCAGCCAAGGCTGAATGATCTCCTTGGACTGCTGGTATGTTACCTCTGAACCGCCCTGCTCCCGAGAGAGATAGCGGGTCCACAGAATCGCATAAGCAGCAGCAATGATACCACAGAGAATGTCATCGGAAAACACATGACATCCATCTGCTTCGTCCGTCTCCTTGATCATATCAAGCTTAGAAGCATCGAGGAATCCGAAAACTTCATAGCCGATTACACCATACAGACAGGAAATCCACTGACCCATCGTCTCGTCGACTCCATAAAGCGGGTAGTCGACATTGAGCGTTTCGATCAGTCGGTTACGAAGGAAGTGCTTGATGTACTGCTCGTGATACTTCGGCGGAATGAAGAGAAGGAGATTCCGCTTCGCTGTCCGAATCGGACGACGCTTCTCACCATACATATCTCCGAAGTAAGAGTAGATGATATGATGTGCAACCTCTCGCTTGTTGAGTACACGAGAAATCGCATCGACGCATTCGTCAACAGTCAGGTCAGGAATAATACGCCGCTGAAGTCCAGGTGCATTTTCATAAGCGTAACCAGTCAGCAGACGGTGGAGAAACTCAGCGAGCTTCACCAGCAGTTCCTGATCGGAAAGACCCTTATTCTGTGGAACTTCCCTTACGCGATTGAAGAGAATTCGCTTGGCATCGTCCACGTCATGCTTTCGAACCAGTGCATCCTGAATACGGAAACCGGCAGTAGTCTTCTTAACTCCCACTGTAATTCCTTTCTTATGTGGGGACCGATCTGGTCTTACGTCTATTATAGAGAGTACTGGATATGGAAAGCAAATTTATTTTCTGTCCATTTACAAAAATTTAAAAAATCCCTTTAAAATGAAAGGGGATACATGTGTAAATATTTCGATTATATATTAAACTATCAGGCCATCTTGTGCTCCATTTACAGATCATTTGCTGCTATAGCGATAAATTCACTTTATTGGTTTGTTCTTCCAATGTTTACGGTGTAATAAAATAAATCTCTAAAAGAATTTTTCTTATCTCTACTTTAAGACTGCCTCTTTTGGTTGCAGACTTTAAGAGGTGGTGATATATAACCTTTAAATCTTTTCATACCTCTATTTTATAAAAAAAGATGTATAATTTTAAATAAAGCAATAATGTTTAAATACCTCTTTCTGTATGTTAGCATGAAGATACACAACCCGATGCCAAGGAGCTCGAAAATGCAGCAGGTTGACATTTACAGAACGCCCAAAACGTTTGAGGTCGTCATTGGAGAACAAGGATCATCCGTTACCGACGGATCTCTCGTGGTCCTCTTTGTGAATGCGAAGTTCAATCCCGACCTGAACTGCTTCGCAGGCACTGACTTCCAAGTCTTCCTCGATAACGGTCACTGGACGTTCTTGGACTTGATGACTTTCAGCGTCCTTCCGGGTGACACGACTCCCTTCTACAGCGATGTCCCCAAGGCGTATATGAGTAAGAGACGCACTTACATCGGAACGGGTCGAGTGGCGTCCTTCTTCGTAGAATCGATTACGTTTGACCACTACCAAAAAGAGAAAGTCGAGTTCACCAATTTCGATGATCTAAAATCAAAGGTAGAATGGGATTCCCATCGGATCCTAGGAACACATTAAAAGGGAAAGCGGTCATCCCTGCCCATTGGGCACCATGCAGGCAGCGGGTCTGAAGTGAACACAACTCGATTGTTGTTCACTTCACCCCATATTTTTCATCTCATCCTCTCTAATTCACGTCTCCCTCACGCAATACAGAGTAAACGTTGGTGTATTAATTGGTATACTTGCGCTAATATTCGAATAATGTTTTCGACAAAAAACCTCGTTATCACGAACTTAAGCTATTTTGTGCTCCATTCGCAGTTTATCTGCTACCTTCGCAATAAATCGCTATTGGTTGGTTTTGCTTTGGCAGCATTTATGGTATAACCAAATAAATTTTTAATCGAATCTATATTGCCTCTACTCGGGTTCATAAATATCTGAATATTTGCATTGATGAAAAATTATTATTGCTATGCTAATATATAGACTGAGATGGAGATACCATCCGAGAGAGAAAATGGGAGCTTTTATGTCTTACAAACGGAACTATGATCTCGCATACAAGCGTTTCATGGTTTATTGGCTTAGAACGCTAAAAAATTATAATATCCCCAAATCCTTCGAATCCTTCGACCGCGAGTCCTCCCCCACCCTTTTTGCGCTGGCGGATGATGCTGCTGAGCGTGGGAACAAGGAGCGAACTGAACATTATCTGAGGGAGTACTTGAAAAAATTCGCCAATGAATATGGCAAGAGGTTTCTGATCAAGTGCCTCGATGAGGCTTTGACTCTATATGGGAATAGCCCGGAGAAAAAAAAGTACTCTAATGCAGAGAAGGGTTTTATTCAGCAACACTTTAATATTGCTACGGAGATCGCAAAATCTCTCTAACTTTTCTCTTTAAAAGGTGGACTTTGACCAAAAGATAAAATGGTACAAAGTCCACACCTGATTTACTTAATGAAATCCTCTCTCGTAAATCAACCTTCACCCATCCTCAAACGCTAGTAACAACCATAACCGTACTGGCTTAAAAGGCTTCCTCTTTTGAATCAACTCTCTCTATCATTTTCCCTGATTTTGGAAATATTTCATCTCTAGATTATTCGTTAAATGAAATACAAAAGGCTTCAACGAAACGAAATAAAATACACCTCCATTTTGCCAGACAATCCAGTAAACGTTGGTGTATTCTTTGGTATACTTGCGCTAATATTCGAATAATGTTATCGACAAAAAGCATGTTATCACTCAGCTACGCCATTTTGTGCTCAATTCGCAGTTTATCTGCTACCATTGCGATAAATTCACTATTGGTAGGTTTTGCTTTGGCAACATTTATGGTATAACCAAATAAATTTTTAATCGAATCCATATTTCCTCTACTCCAAGCAACTTTGGCTCAAACGTGATAAAAAAAATAAAACTATTTCCAACATTTATTGGATTAGTGACTTATATTTAGTTGTTAACCTTTCGCTGATTTTAACAATATTTAGATAGGATAGTCAAATCTAGAAATTTGAACAAAATCATTTATTTTAAAGCCTTATGTTCTCTTCTTCTTGTAAGAGTTGCTTTTGATATACCTGTCTTCTTTTGAACCTCAGTATATGAATAGCTGTTCAAAAGCTCCGCATGGTTTATATGTTCTTTACTATGCTTATGTAGTCTTCCCTCTTTGAAATCAGGTCTTTGTTTCGCTACTGACTTTCCTTCTTGAGTTCTTTCTATATTTAAATTCCTTTCCATCTCTACAACTGCTAACATAGTTTGAAGAAAGAATCTGCTGATTGTGAAAATCCTTTATTTATAAGGGTTTTTGGGCATGCTGAAATCCAACGTAACAAAATCATGCTTTGTTGCCCTAACTTAGATGTTATTTACACTGTTAATGAGTCATTAAAGTCTTTTTTATTGTAACACAGCAATGATGAAAAATGATTCATGAACAGATATGATACATCCAATTAAAAATGAAAAATGAAAAATAAAAAAGAAAATACAAACAAAAAAATTTTTCAAACACAAAAAACAAAAAACCCCCAAACCACCTGGGAAATCCCCATGTAGATTGTGGGTTAAAAATTCGGATATCAAAAAATCAATTTGGAAATGAAGCTTTTACCGCTTTGAGAATTGCAAGATTTTCTGTTAAAGCTTCTTCATTAAACAAGGCAATGCAGCATTCATCTTTTCTGATATCATCAATATCTTCGACTTCACCAACGACAACGAAAAGACCCCAACGAAATGTATAGTTATATTTTTCAATTGTATTGTGTTCAAATTGGTAGTCTCCTCTTTGGACAAGGAAACTTATATTTAATGTTTCACCTGTAGCGATTTCAAATGTAAACACAATTAATTTATTGTCATCACCTTCTTTACATGATTCAATTAATGTCTTTGTAGATATTGTAGATATACATACTTCTCCTAATCCAATTAATTCTGGAGCTTCTGTTTGTATTTTTTCGCTGTCTATCCGTTTTCCTTCTGGTGATACTTTTCCATTTTCAAATTCATAACTGTTTGCGCCACAATGATGTATATGTATGGGAGTAGGCTTTTTATTGGATAAGAATATGTTAACAATATCACTATCGTTCACTTTTGTTGCTTTAATACTTATTTGCAGCTCAGGTATCATAGCCTCTAATTCTCTTTGTCTAGCTTCTTCCATTGCTTGAATTGCAAGTTTCGTTTGTTGTAGAGCTGACTCAGTTTGTTTTTGAGCGTATTCGGTTTGATTTTTGGCATATTTTGATTGCCTTAAAGCAACTACAACAGCCCAAACAGTTCCAATAGCACCTGCCCACTGACCTAACATTGCCCACAGTTCAATACTTTCCCAATGCACTGATAAAAACCATGTATGAATATCTTGAAACATTTATGTACACTCCTAATGATTGTTCTAATGACAATAATAAATTTGAGTTATCTATTGAGTTTTTTCGGGTGTAAAACTGTATTTAACACTATTGCCAATGTCATCAACATCATCCTCAAGAATATAAGCAGCTAAAAAATATTCATCTTTTCGTATTTCTTCAATTGTTGGAACTTCTATTTTTGGATATACATAAACTTCCCACCAATTACCAAATTCCTTTTTGGCATACTCTACAAAAATACTCACTATACACGGTCTTTCTATGGTGAATAGAAAGGTGCATATAAATAATCTCTTGGTATTGTTTGTTTTTCGCAAATACTCAAATATCGCATCTAAAGAAATTTGGGTAACGCAAACGTCTCTATATGGAATAAGTTCAGGAACTTCTGTGTCAAATATGAGATTGTTGGTGTGAATCCTTGAACCATCTATTACATCTTTATCAAGAAGAACAGCATTATTCAAAGTAACACCATATACATATACAGGTACTTGTTTTTTATTTGTTAGGAATATACGAAAGCAACCTATTGCCTCTTTCCACTTCATTAACCGAAACTTGGATGCTCAATTCAGGTTTTAAAGCTTCTTCTTCTCTTTTCCTTGCTTCTTCTATCTGTTGATTCGCAAGATTAACCTGTCTTAAAACAATCCACGCAGCAGCAACAGTACCAACAGCATCAACTATCTGTACAAATGCCCCTAGTGAATTCCAACTAATCCAATTTACCTTTGATGCCCACTATACAAAATTTTCTAACACAGTAACACCCCTACCTAAATACAATAAATTCATAATAACAGATATTATCTTCCATTTCTGAATGTAAATAAAATGTAATATCGTAATATTCAGAATGTAAAAGAAACACAATAAAATAGTAATGATGTAAGGGGTGATAAAATGAAGAAATTTCGTTTAGTCCGCTACAAAGCTCCAAAGCCTAGTCATTGTCCAAAATGCGGCAAAGATGATGAGCTTTCATGGTCCAATGGTGAATGGAAATGCGCACGTTGTAATCATGTAGTTGAGCCTGATTAATCATGATTTTTAATCTTTGAAGATTTCGACAAAAGTTGTCCACTTTTGACAGACTACTTTCATATAAAATAACTTCTACAAGAAGCTATTAAATATGGGAGTGGTCTTTTTTGCATAAACAAAAGAGAGAACATTTTGCTTTTCTAGATGGTTATAAACCAGCGTTGCTAATTTCTCCAAGAAACAAACTTTTTGATACAGTTTTAGCAACAAATTTACCACATATAACACCTTTTGATGACGAACCCGGCAGTCATATCTTTTTTCAAACTGAGGAACAGAAAGAAGATTTTCAGAAGAGAATGAAAGGCGTTGAGCTACGTTCCTATGAGTTTAATATGATTGTTGGAGAAATGCTTGGATTTCCATTGAAGAGTGTTGAGTATTTTTCTAAGATGAGAGCATTAGAAGACAAAATAGGCTACTATTCAGAAGAGGAAAGAATGACAAGTATTGGAGTTACATGGGCTGGATTCTATTTTTCTTCTCATATAGATTTTGTAGAACAAGAGGTTCATTGGCTTTTTGATACATACCAACATGAAAAAGCTATTGGTTTACCTGTTTTTCTCTGGACTAGAGAAACAGGTGATATTGAAGTTGGATATGGTGATTTAGGCAGAGTTAGGGCAATTGCAGATACGATTAAAGCATTCAGAGAACAGAAAGCAGCAGTGACTGCATAGTAAAGAAAACCTCTTGTAATGATAACAAGAGGTTATTTTAATGATAATCGTGTGACTATCTCTTCTAAAATGTGTTGGTCTTTTGGTCTCTTCTTCTGTTGATGCTGTTGTCTTAGACTGCTGTTGTTTCTTCTGTTGTTGTGATATTGTTGTTGCTTTAACTTCTTTCTGTTGTTTAGTGTTACTGGTGCTCTCTGTTGCTTCTTTTACTAAAGACTGTTGTTTTGTTGCTTTTTCTCTTATTACAGATTTTTGTTGCTCTACTACTGTTGTTGATGCTGGTTGTAGTTCAACAGTAGGTACCTTTCTGTTGCTGATGCTCGACCAAATAGTTTTAATGTCTGCTCGTAACTTGCTAAAGTCTTTCTAGAAAGGTTTTTAGCTGAACAGTAGAGGATAAAATTATCTACATGAAAGTTATAATTATCCAAAATAAACTAAGCACCAACCTTTACTGGAATATCCAATAAGTGTTGGTGCTTAGTTTAATTTCTTTTATCAATTGGTCGATTCAAAATGTTATTAGTCGCTTATTTTGCTCCAATATTCAAATAACAAAATTCACGAAAAACACGTTATCACTCAGCTACGCCATTTTGTGCTCAATTCGCAGTTTATCTGCTACCATTGCGATAAATTCACTATTGGTAGGTTTTGCTTTGGCAACATTTATGGTATAACCAAATAAATTTTTAATCGAATCCATATTTCCTCTGCTCCAAGCAACTTCAATTGCATGACGAATCGCACGTTCTACTCTGCTTGGTGTTGTATTAAACTTTTTTGCAATACGTGGATATAGTGTTTTGGTTATTGCTCCAAGTAGATCTACTTCATTGTAGACCATCGTAATAGCTTCCCGCAAATACAAATACCCTTTAATATGAGCAGGAACGCCAATTTCATGTATTACTGTCGTAATATTTGCATCTAAATTGCCAAGGCGGGACGGGACAGGAATCGTAGCTCTCACTCTTGGGGTAGTTGCGGTAGTTGGTCCGATCATTTGGCGGATACGTTCCGTCAATACATCCATATCAAAAGGTTTCAAAATATAATAAGATGCACCTAATTGTACTGCACGCTGTGTAATATTTTCTTGACCAAATGCAGTCAACATTATGATCTTCGGTTGAGGTTGGAGATTCATTTGTTGTATTTGTTCTAAAACACCGAGTCCATCCAAATGAGGCATAATAATATCCAAAACCAAAACGTCTGGAACCTGTTCTTTTAATAATTCCAATACTTCTCCACCATTGTAAGCTGTGCCGAGCACTTGCATATCTTCTTGACTGTTAAAATGATCTTTTAATAATTGAGTAAATTCTCGATTATCATCTGCGATAATCAATTGAATCATATTTCTTCCCCCTTATCCGTATAAATACTGTTATCTTACACTTTCGACAAATGAATTCTCAATCCTTCTTCCTTGAATTTCCATAAATGATAGATAAAGAAAAAAGCGGAACCTTTGAAGGTATCCGCAATGGTCTGTATTTGTGCATCCTTTAGCATCCATTCAATAAAAGTCCCATAACCTGAGGTAGGATCATTGATAAATACATGGGTCACCGCGCCTATTATTTTACCATTTTGAATGATTGGACTTCCACTCATCCCTTGAACAATTCCCCCAGTAACGTTTAAAAGTCGTGGATCTGTCACTTTTATGATTAGACCTTTTGTTGATGCAAATCGTTGTTTATTCACACTAACTATTTGAATCTTAAATGATTCTACTTTTTGCCCATTTACCACCGTCAATATATTTGCAGGTCCTTCTTTTACTTCTTCTTGAAAACCTACTGGAATTGGAGCATTGAATATACCTTTATTCGGTAATTGATTCATTTTCCCAAAAATACCAAATGGCGTATTTCTAACTATATTCCCGATTATCTGATCTTCATCGGTAAAGATAGCTCTTTTTTCTCCAGGTTCTCCTGATGAGCCTTTTTGAATCGATGTCACATGTGAACGAAGAACTTTCCCTTGCCCCACTACAATAGGTTGTCCTGTATCCACATCCGAAATAACATGACCAAGCGCTCCATATTTATGCTCCACTGGTTCCAAAAACGTCAAAGTCCCTACACCAGCTGCTGTATCACGCACATACATCCCCATGCGGTATGTGTTATCCTTACTATCCATCAGTGGTTTTAATGCCACATCAAATTGATTTTGTTCTCGTAAGATCGTGAAGAGTAGTTTCTTATTTGCTTTTCCAGCTTCAACAGCTAGCATTCCAATCATTTTAACACTGGATGCAGGCTTTCCATTCACAGACACAATCGTATCTCCAATTTGGATTCCTGCTTTTTCTGCAGGTGAAATACTTCCCGCAGATGTGTGAATTAAGTTATGCCCAACCACCATAATCCCTTTTGATTTCAATTTAATTCCGATCGATTGTCCTCCTGGTATCACTTTCATCGGAGGGACAACTTGCACAGCTGCTCGTTTGATGGGTATTTTACCAATGTTAAGGGTAGCATAATGTTTACCATCAGCATTGGCAAGATAAGCAACTGGTAAATGTACAGGTTTTGTTAACAATTGTCCATTTACCATTCGAATATTACTTGGAAATGACATATAGTCCTGCCAAGTGGAAGAAAAACTCACGACTGCTAGGAGAAGGACTAAAAGGAGACCAACACTTCTTTTCCACCACTTTTGCTGCACATTACCACTCTCCTGCGAGTTCTACCTATTCCTTCGCACTTGAGTTGGTTATGAACTTAATTTTCCCGTAATGGACTCAGCTTATGAATAACAAATGCTTCCTTGCTCTATAACAGTTTGAAACATTCACAGATGAAATACAATCTACTGTTTGGCTTTCACTTTGTTCGCTAAAAAAAGCATTTCGGCAGCATGCTGCTTTGTTCTAGCAGTGAGTTCCGCACCACCGAGCATACGAGATAATTCCATGATTCTCCCTGACTTATCGAGTGCAACTACCCCTGAACTAGTTTTTTGTTCACTTATTTCTTTGGATACATAGAAATGCACATCTGCCATACACGCTACTTGAGGCAAATGCGTCACACATAAAATCTGATTATCGATGGCCAAAGTAGCAATTTTTTCAGCAATTGCCTGTGCTGCTCTACCACTAACCCCTGTATCAACTTCATCAAATATTAAAGTTCTGACTTGATCTCGACCACTAAAAATACACTTCAAGGCTAACATTATCCGAGACAATTCCCCACCAGAAGCGATTTTCGCAAGAGGACGAAGCGGTTCTCCTGGACCCGGAGAAAGTTGAAACTCAACTTGATCCAAACCATTTAAAGTGAATGCTTCTTTTTGGGAATAATCAGGGTAAAAAGAAACATGAAAAACGGTAGAACCCATCATTAAATCTGATAACTGTGCTTCCACTTGGACTTCTAATTGCGAAGCAGCTTGTTTTCTTAAACTTGTTAACTCATTTGCGATTTTCGACATTTCTGTTTGTATTTCATCTCTGCGTTCATATAAGTGATCTTTGCTTTCTTCTACGTTGAGCAACTGTTCTAATTCTTGCTCAGCTTTATCCAAATACATCAATATATCTGCTGTTGTCTCTCCGTATTTACGTTGCAGCTGACGTATTAGATGAAGTCGATCTTGCACTTCATATAGTCTTTCTGGGGAGAAATCCAATGTATCTTGATATATATCCAGGTCTCTTGCTGCTTCTTCCAGTTGGAAAGTAGCAGCTTCCATATTTTCCAATGATTTTTGAATGGTATCATCCAGATCGCTAATTTCTTGTATATAGGAAACCGCCTGCCTGATCTGGGCAATTCCTCGTCCTTCGCCGGACATCAGTTGGTATGCGTGAGATATTCTCGATAACAATTTTTCTCCACTTGCTAATCTCTTTTCTTCGTCTTGCAAAGCAGATTCTTCACCTTCTACTAAACGAGCATCTTTTATTTCAGTTATTTGAAATTGAAGCATATCAATACGTCTATCCATCTCTTGCTGATCCAGATTTAATTTTGTTATTGATTTTACGATATCTTGATAGTTTCGAAATAAATTTCGATATTCATCCCTTGTTTGAAGTAGTTTCCTTCCGCCGAATTGATCCAACCATGCAAGATGTTCTTCGATTTGAAGTAAACCAGTATGTTCATGTTGTCCATGAATATGAATGAGATGATTTCCTAATTGTTTTAACATTGTCAGTGTAATCATTCGTCCATTTACGCGACAAGTACTTTTTCCATTTAAGGTTATTTCTCGACGAACCAATAAATATTCTTCTGTTTCAATATCCCATTCTTTTAAAAGATGAATCGCAGGATGACCCATAGGAAAATCAAAAACTGCTTCAATCACCGCTTTTTGTGAGCCATGACGCACAAAATCACTGGAAGCTCTCCCTCCAACGATCAATCCGAGTGCGTCAATCAAAATGGATTTCCCTGCCCCTGTCTCTCCTGTTAAAACATGAAAACCCTGATCGAATGTCAGATGAATGTTTTCTACAATAGCAAATTGATGAATGGACAGTTCTTTTAGCATTACACATCTTCCCCTACAACATGTCTAAAAACCGCTGTACTATCTCTTCAGCAACGGTTTTGGAGCGACAAATAATCAGGATGGTATCGTCTCCAGCGATGGTACCGAGTAATTCATCCCAATCCAAATTATCCAAGAGTGCTGCTACAGCATGTGCATTACCGGGCAATGTATTCATTACGACAAGATTCTCGGCAAAGTCCACTCCGACAAAAGACTCTTGCAGGAGTCTTTTTAGTTTTTGTAACGGGTTAAACCGTCGGTCAGCTGGCAGTGAATACTTATAAGCACCGTTACTGAGAGGTACTTTGACAAGATGTAACTCTTTGATATCACGGGAAATTGTCGCTTGGGTCACATTATAACCAGCGAGTTTTAATTCTGCCACCAAATCATCTTGCGTTTCTATATCCTTGCTTGTTATTATCTCTCTAATTCGTATGTGTCGTTGCGCTTTCATCAAAAATCGCTCCTATTGCTCTTGCAATTTTTTGCGGATCACTTCAAAAAAAGAACGTTCTTTCCATTTTATCAGATGTGTAGCACATGGCGATTGCTGTACACGAACAATATCTCCTTGTTCCAATGTGAATCCTTCTTGTCCATCAATGGTAACACCAATTTCATTGTGGTTTGCAGTAACCTCAAGTTCTAGAGTGCTATTCGCTGGCAGCACCATTGGGCGAGAAGCTAATGTATGAGGGCAAATCGGCGTAAGTAAAATACATTCTAAACCGGGCCACACGATTGGTCCTCCACATGATAAAGAATAAGCGGTAGAGCCTGTAGGTGTCGAGATAATTACACCATCTCCAGAATACTTTCCAATATAGGTATCATCCATTGTTACCGTACAGGTTATCATCCGGCTAAATGAACCTTTTGCTATACCAATATCATTTAATGATATCCCTCTTTTTATTACTTCTCCTTGACGAAGCACCTCTGCTTCTAGCATTAATCTTTTCTCAACACAGTATTCTCCTGCCAAAATCCGATCCACAGAAGCAGATAAATCTTCTGGCTCAGCTTCAGATAAAAATCCAAGATATCCAAGGTTTATACCAAGTATAGGAATGCGTGAACCTGCCAGCTTCCTCGCCACGCCTAATAAAGTACCATCTCCACCAAGAACAAAAGTACAATCCACATGAATAGGAAAATCTTCCAATGGAATTCCTTTGTTTTCTTGGCCGAGTACAAGAGCTAAATCAAGATCAAGACATACTGTAGCTCCTTTGTATTCAATCAAATCGATCAATTTTTTGGCAACCGGTAATGCAGTTGGTTTCGTTTGATTCGCCATGATGCCTATTGTTTTCATATTCCACCTCTAGGTTCCCATTTATTCATTTTTGAATAAACCACATAAAAATCATACCAATAATAAATGTTATCAAGTAACTAACCGGGAACTTTCTTTCTTTGTCGAATAAAGATGGATGGGAGAAATGAACCAATGAAACCTTATTTTTAGCTTTATCCACATAGACAATTCCTGCAGGACGATAAAGTAAATAAAATGGAAAAAGAAGGTCTCGAATTGCAGCTCCAGTCCGTCTTAATGGCTTTCTTTCCTTTGCTACAAGTACTACATATAATTGTTCCTCTTTCATAGCTAAATAATCTACATACATTCTGCTTTCATATGGCTTAGCATCTAACTCAATAGAAATGGGAACTTTTTTCTTACCTTCAATTGGGTCATAACCAAACTCTCGCAATAAGTCAGGTACTTCCCCTTTGATGAATTCTGGTTCTTTTTTCACCTTGTTTAAAATAATGTCTTTCGCAAATTGAAAGGAAACCCATCTTCGAACAATAAGATACAAAATAATAATTATAATAAAGACCAATACAATCGAATCACCAGATTGAGACAATCTTCTCCCCCCTTCCCTGAAGCGGGCTAGTCTTCCACAGAAAAACCTTGGTGTGCTTCTTCCAAAGCTTTTTCTATTAATAACTTACAGTCCAAGTTTTGATGATTTGTTTCCTTTATCAGATACGCTAAAAACTCAATATTTCCTTTTCCACCTCGAATAGGAGAAGGAATAAGACCAGATATATTAAAACCCTCGTGTTGAAACATATCTGTTGTCTTTTGTAAAACTTCACGATGAATCGTTTTCTCTCGAACGATGCCTTTTTTTCCCACTTGATCCCTTCCCGCTTCAAATTGTGGTTTAATCAGTGCCACCACTTCACTTTGTGGAGGAAGAAGCACTTTTAATGCTGGCATAATAATGGATAGGGAAATAAAAGAGACATCAATTGTCGCGAAATTGGGAATCGGACCTGTCAAATCTTCAGGAAGTAAATAACGAAAATTTGTCCTTTCCATAACACGAACTCTTTCATCATTTCGCAATTTCCATGCTAATTGTCCATAACCAACGTCAATTGCGTACACATAGGAAGCTCCATTTTGAAGGGAACAATCCGTAAATCCTCCTGTAGATGCACCGATGTCAAGTACGACTTTTTGATGCAAATCCAGTGAAAACGTTGCAATTGCTTGTTCTAACTTTAATCCGCCCCTGCTTACATAAGGGTGTACTTCTCCCTTTACTAAGATATCACTTTCCACTCGGAATTTTGTTCCTGCTTTTGTTTGCAGTTCATTGTCTACAAAAACAAGCCCAGCCATGATGGCCCGCTGGGCTTGTTCCCGACTGGGATAATATCCTTTTTGAACAAGGAGAATGTCTAAACGTTCTTTAGCCATTCGTTTTCCCTCAGATCTTTTGAATATCACGTACACAGCAATTTCTTGCTGCTTGTGCAATACCATCTGTAGTTAAACCAATTTCTTCTCGTTGTTGGTTAATACTACCATGTTCCACGTAATAGTCAGGTACACCTAATACGGTTACTACTTGTGATTTCTTCTGCTCTGCAAAAAATTCGAGTACTGCGCTTCCAAATCCGCCTATTTTCGTACCTTCTTCAACAGTCACAATCGGTATTCCCGCTCCATGGATCGACAATAGCAATTCTTCATCCAGTGGTTTTGCAAACCTTGCATTCACTACTTTTGCTTGTATTCCTTCTCGTGACAATTGCTCCGCAGCTTCTTCTGCTAATGTCACCATGTTTCCAAAAGCCAAAATGGCAACATGATTTCCTTCGCGAAGTACTTCTGACTTTCCGATTGGTATGAGTTTATATTCTTCATCCATCGGAACTCCTTCCCCTTCACTCTTGGAATATCGTACAGCAATTGGCCCATCGTTGTACTCTGTTGCTGTATACAACATATGTTGAAATTCATTTTCATCTTTTGGCATCATGATGACCATCCCAGGTTGTGACCGCATAAAACTTATATCATAAACACCTTGGTGTGTTTCTCCATCTTCACCAACGAAACCGGCTCGGTCTACAGCAAAAACAACATTGAGATGTTGTCGGCAAACATCATGAATCAACTGATCATATCCACGCTGCAAAAAAGTAGAATAAATCGCTAAAACTGGTTTTAATCCTTGTGTTGCTATTCCAGCAGCAAAAGTGGCAGCGTGTTGTTCTGCTATTCCCACATCAAAGCATCGATCGGGATAAGTTTGTTGGAATTTATCCAACTTCGAACCAGTAATCATAGCTGGAGTAATAGCGACGATTTTCTCATTTTTAGCAGCTAATTTTACCATTGTTTCCCCAAAAACAGCAGGATAAGCAGGAGCATTTGCTTTTTTCTTTTGCAATGCGCCAGATTCTATCTTGTATGTACCAACACCATGGAAATTAACAGAATCATCCTCTGCTGGTTTGTAGCCTTGTCCTTTTTTGGTGATAACATGTACCAGTACAGGGCCTTTAGTATGAGCTGCTTGACGAAGACTCTCCATTAATTCTTCTAAATGATGTCCGTCCACAGGGCCGAGATAAGTCAGACCAAGTGTTTCAAATAAAACACCAGATACCAATAAAAATTTGATGCTATCTTTCACTCGTTCCAGTGTTTTTGCAAAAGGTTCTCCGATCGTAGGAATCTTTTTCAAAACTTGCTCGACTTCCGCTTTCATCTTGTTGTAATGACGATGTGTACGAAGTCTTCCAAGATAATTGTGCAGTGCACCTACATTTGGGCTTATCGACATTTCATTATCATTTAATATAACAATCATATCTTTTTGTTCTTGACCAATATGATTTAATGCTTCTAATGCCATCCCGCCTGTTAATGCTCCATCACCAATAATCGCAACAACTTTATTTGTTCCTCCTAAAAGATCTCTTGCAGCAGCCATGCCCATTGCACCCGATAATGAGGTACTGCTGTGACCAGTTTCCCATACATCATGCTCACTCTCATTCATCTTGGGGAATCCGCATAAACCTTTGTACTGTCGCAAAGTGGAGAATTTGTCGCCACGACCTGTAAGCAGCTTGTGAACATATGCTTGGTGTCCAACATCCCATAAAAATTTATCTGTTGGACTATCAAATAAATAATGCAGTGCAATCGTTAACTCAACTACTCCCAAATTAGAAGCTAGATGCCCACCAGTACTTGATAAACTATTGATCAAAAACTCCCTTATTTCTTCAGCCAACTGTGGAAGTTGATCCTCTGATAATTTCTTTAAATCTTTTGGTGTTTGGATATGCTCGAGGAGCAAGAAAGACCGCCTCGCTTTCAATGTTGTATATTTTTCAGAAAAATGCCGGTCTAAAAAGACCGGTTAAACCGAACATTTCTATGTATTTATTGGACATTAAGTTGGTGATGTTGCTGGATATTTAAAAAACATTATAGCACAGGTTCCCTTACCTGTCCCGTACCAGTAAATAATCAGCTAACTCCAGTAATCTCTGGGGATTTAAATCATTTCGATGCTGGATCGACTCTCTTGCGTCTCTGATGCATTGTTGTAATCTCTCTTTCGATTCCTCGATTCCCAATAAAACTGGATACGTTGCCTTATGGTTATCTTCATCACTGCCAATTGGTTTGCCAATAACTGATTGGTCTCCTATAACATCCAAAATATCATCTTGAATTTGAAAAGCGAGTCCCAAGGAATAAGCAAATGTCGTTAAAGCATCTAACGTATCTTTATTTGCTCCTCCAAGGTGTGCACCAACACGTACAGCGAAGGTGATCAAATCACCGGTTTTTCTACGGTGTACTTCTTCTAATTCTTCTAATGTCAGGGTTCTATTTTCGCTTTGCATATCTAAAACTTGACCGTTGATCATGCCTTTTGCACCCGCATAGCGAACTGCTTCTTTCACGATGCCCATGGAGACCGAAGCGGTGAGTTCTGCATTTTCTGCACCTTGCGCAAACAAATGAAATGCCTCAGTTAACAGAGCATCACCAGCTAAAATAGCTACTGCTTCTCCGTATACTTTATGATTTGTCCATTTACCACGGCGATAGTCATCATCATCCATAGCGGGAAGATCATCATGTATTAACGAGTATGTATGTATCATTTCAATGGCACAGCCAAAAGGTAAAGCCAAATTTTTATTTCCACCCAGTGCTTCCAATGTTGCGATCGTGAGCACTGGACGAATGCGCTTCCCTCCAGCTAAAAGCGAATATCGCATTGCCTCTTGCAAAACGGGTGGTATATCGGTCCAGCTTTGACTTATTTTATCCAATTCCTGATGGACGAGTTCTGCCATATGTTGTATGTAAGTTTTCGCTTCTTTCATCCTCGTTTTCCTTCTTTCAACGTATACTGGTTCTCGTCTACTAGGTGTTTTCTTCACGAATGGGATGAAATGGTTTTTTGGTCCAATCACCATTCTCTTCTATCAATATCTCCACTTGCTGTTCTGCCCAATCTAATTTTTTGCGACATACGCCTGCTAATTTGGTTCCTTCCCCATATAGTTGAATTGCTTCTTCTAAAGGAATATCACCTTGCTCTAATTTCGATACTACTTCTTCCAATCTTTCCATCGCTTCTTCAAACGTCAATTCACTCATCGCTTCTCCTCCTCTTTTTTCCATACTTGGCATTTTAGTCTCCCTTCAGCCAGCTGCACGCTCAATAAGTCTCCAGGGTTTACTTGCTGAATCGAAGTAACCAGCTCATCTTTTGCCATATGATAAACCAAAGAGTATCCACGTTTCATCACCGCCAATGGGCTGACTGATTCCAAACGAGTAATCAGTTGAAGAAAACGCTTCTCCTTTTGCTCCATCGCTTGTTTAAAAAGTATGGTTTTTTCTCTTGTCATGTGCTGCAATTTTGTTTTTGCATCCGACAATTTCGTATAGGGTTGAACCGATTTCATACGATGAACAGCACGTTCTAATTTTCTATCCTCTTGTGCATATTTTGCCTCAAAAGCATGACGCATTCGCTTTGTCAAATAGTGAAATTTTTCTTGGTGAGGAGCCAGCTTTCGATCAGGATGCAAAAAAATGGGACGTTCCATTAAACGATCTAGCTGTTGATGTCCTTGATCTAACATCTTTTGTGGCAGATTGCTTAATCGAATGCAAACAGACTCTAATTTATTTTTTAATTCAACCTGATTAGGAACTGCGAGTTCGGCAGCAGCAGTAGGAGTAGCAGCCCGTGTGTCCGCAGCTAAATCACTGAGAGTTGTATCTGTTTCATGGCCGACTGCAGAGATAATAGGAATCGATGAATTCGCAATACTTCTTACGACCAACTCTTCATTAAATGCCCATAATTCTTCAATAGAACCTCCGCCTCGACCAACGATTAAAACATCCACTTCTGCTCTGCGATTCATTTCACCAATGGCGTTTGATATCTCCCATGCTGCAACATCTCCTTGTACTTGAACTGGATAAAGTAATACATTTGCTATTGGATAACGACGCTGTAACGTAGTAATGATATCTCTTACCGCAGCTCCATGTGGTGAAGTGATCAATCCGATATTTTTTGGAAAAGTCGGTAAAGCTTTTTTGGATCGTTGAAAAATCCCTTGTGCTTCTAACTGTTCTTTTAAGTATTGAAAACGCGTAAACAAATCACCTTGTCCACTGTTGCGCATCTCCAAAGCTCGAATCTGAACTTGTCCATCTCGGTCATATACATCAAGTTGTCCCCGTATCGTCACACGATCCCCATTTTTCGGTTTGAAGAGTAAATAGCGAGCAAATCGCGCAAAAAATACTACTCTCATCCGTGCCGATTCATCTTTTAAGGTGAAGTACATGTGCCCGCTTGCATGATGCGTAAAATTGGAGATCTCCCCTTCGACACGCAGTGACTGTGATTTTTTATCTTTGCTCACAAGTGATGTAAGATGAGCCACTACTTGCCGAACAGTCCATACCTCTTTTGTCATTAGCGATTGTGCCTTTTCGCAGATTCAATTGTATTTGCCATTAACATGGTAATAGTCATCGGCCCAACTCCACCAGGTACAGGAGTTATAGCAGAAGCGATTTGGCTTACTTCGTCGAACTTTACGTCTCCAACCAGCCCTGCTTCTGTACGGTTTACTCCAACATCGATGACAACCGCACCAGGTTTTACATGATCTTTGGTTATCATTTCAGCTCTGCCAACTGCTGCAATCAATACGTCTGCCTGCTTTGTAATTTCTGAAAGGTTAACTGTTTTGGAATGACAGATCGTAACGGTTGCATCTGCTTGTAGCAGCATCAAAGAAATTGGTTTGCCAACAATGTTGCTTCTCCCGACTACCACAGCATGTTTTCCTTGTAAAGTTACATCTGATCGTTTTAGCAATTGCATAATTCCGGCCGGCGTACATGATAAAAAGGTTTCCAATCCAATTACCATACGACCGACGCTTTCAGGGTGAAATCCATCTACATCCTTTTCAGCCGCGATGGTTTCAATCACTCTTTGTTCTGAAATGTGTTTTGGTAATGGGAGTTGAACCAAAATTCCATGTACAGATCCATCCTGGTTTAATTCTTCTACTTTTGCGAGCAATTCTTCTTCACTAATCGTCTCTTTAAAACGAATTAAAACAGACTCCATTCCAATCTCATCTGCTGCTTTGATTTTTCCTTTAATATAAGATTCAGAAGCAGGATCGTTGCCGACGAGAATAACTACTAATTTTGGAAAAATACTATTTTCTAGTAACGTATGTACTTCCGCTTTTAATTCTGCCCGTATATCAGCAGCGATTTGTTTTCCACTAATTATTTTTGCTGGCATTATGGCTCCACCTCTTTATATAATATCTGTAGTTTACCATTTGTTTGAAAAACATGTAAGCATATGCTAGGAGGAAGCGAAGATGAAACAAATATATGCTGATCTTCATATCCACCTAGGAAGATCCGAAAGCAATTTACCTATAAAAATTACTGCTGCAAAAAATATGACTTTTCATTCTGTGATAGCAGAAGCTAGTCAAAATAAAGGAATATCCTTGATCGGGGTCATCGACTCCCAGTCTCCACCGATTCAAAAAGAAATAGAAAACAAACTGCAAGATGGTACTTATCAAGAACATCCACATGGTGGGATCATTTATCAAAATGCCGTCTGTATTCTTGGAGTAGAAATCGAGTGCAGAGAACCAAATTCTGCTCCTTTTCATATGCTCGCATATTTTCCAACACTCGCTGTCATCAAACAATTCAGTTCTTGGTTACAGCTTCATATGAAAAATGTCCAATTGAGCACACAACGGCTCTATCAGCCTGTAACTACACTGGTTGATAAAGTAAAAGGACTTGGCGGTCTCATTGTACCAGCACATATCTTCACTCCATTTAAAAGCATTTACGGAAGTGCTGCCACATCTATTAAAGATTTACTTGATCCACAAAAATTGGATGCAGTGGAACTAGGATTAAGTGCAGACACATTTATGGCAGATCAGATTTCTGAGCTGAAAGATTTGTCTTTTCTAACAAATTCCGATGCACATTCCCTGCCAAAGATCGGGAGAGAGTACAACGAATTTTTGGTAGAGGAAGCTTCTTTTCAAGAATTGGAGTATGTATTGCACCGAAAATACGGGAGAAAAATCGTTGCTAACTATGGTTTAAATCCACTGTTGGGAAAATATCATCAAACCATCTGTTTAGGTTGTAATCTACCCAAAACCATATCTAAACACCCTTGTCCAACATGCGGCAGTACAAAAGAAGTAGCAGGAGTAAAAGAGAGAATTGCCATGCTTGCCGATCAAATCTCTCATTCACCGAGCTATCGGGCTCCTTATATACATCAGGTTCCACTTGAATTTCTTCCAAAAGTCGGAAGGCAGACAATCCAAAAACTGATACAAAAATTCGGCTCAGAGATGAATGTGCTGCATCAAGCACCTATCAGCGAAATTGCCGAGCTCACCAATACGGCATTAGCCAACTATATATTAGAAGCTAGGCAAAGCGGACTCTCTTTACAACAAGGCGGCGGCGGGAAATATGGAAAAATCACTTAGTTATTTCTAATTCTGCAATAACTTTGCCAAGTATTCCATTAACAAAACGCCCTGCTTCTTCTCCACTAAAGGCTTTTGCCAAATCAACTGCTTCATTAACAACTACTTTTGCAGGTATGTCAGTCTGGTATAACAATTCATATATCGCTAAGCGCAAAACTGCCCGATCGACAATCGATAAGCGATCCAAAGACCAGCCGCTTTTGACATATTTGCTGATATACGGGTCAATCTGTTCGAAATGTTCACCTAATCCATTACGAACAATTTCATAATATGCTCTATCTTCCTCAGAAAGTTTTGCCTCATTTGGTGCAAAAATGTCCCCTTGATCCTCTGGATGTACTAATTGTTGATACTGCCGTTGAACTACCAATTCACGAACCAATCGACGACTCATTCTGTTTCACCTCCAAAAAAATCCGAGCCAAAAAGGCTCGGTTTCTCTTCTTGCCATTCTTTTTAACAAAAGCACCCATATTTTTCGCTATTTTAATCGATTTGGTTTCTCTTGCTTTTCTTTTGACTTCTCTACCTGCGGCACACGAATGCCCTCTACTTGAACGATCACTTGATCCACCACAATACCTGTCATCGCTTCAATTGCTGATTTTACTTGCTCTTGTACTTCTTGACCCACGTTTGGAATATGATAACCATACTCAACTATGATCGATACCTGAATTGCGGTCTGCTCATTCAAAGCAACTTGAATACCTTGACGCAAGTTTTTTCTGCCGAGCAGTTGATTGATATCTCCAACTACTCCGCCCTTCATGCCGCTTACTCCTTCTACTTTGGAAGCAGCCATACCAGCAATTATTTCAAGCACTTCTGGTGCAATTTCAACCTTGCCCAAAGGACCTACACGTTCCATTACAAATCACCTTCTTCAAACAAGTTTATCCCTTCCAAGAACTGAATATGAAAATCGCCGGCCACAAAATTTGGTTGAGCCATCATCTTGATATGGAAAGGAATTGTTGTATGCACTCCCTGAACAGCAAATTCAGTCAGTGCTCGGCTCATTCTTGCTACAGCCTCATCTCTATCTTTACCCCAAACGATCAATTTAGCAACCATTGAATCGTAGTAGGGTGTAATAGTATAACCCGGATAGCATGCACTATCAACCCTTACACCGTTTCCACCTGGAGGCAAATAAAATTCTATCGTACCAGGAGAAGGCATAAAGTTTTTATCGGGACGCTCTGCATTGATCCGGCATTCGATTGCCCAGCCATTAATTTGAATATCATCCTGCGCAACGGACAGCGGTTGTCCTGCTGCCACCAAAATCTGTTCTTTTACTAAATCTACACCAGTAATTAACTCTGTAACAGGGTGTTCTACTTGAATTCTTGTATTCATTTCCATGAAGTAGAAATTTTGATCTCGATCGAGCAAAAATTCAATCGTACCTGCACCTGAGTAGTTTACTGATTTGGCTGCTGCTATCGCGGCTTGCCCCATCTTCTCTCGTATTTCCGGTGAAACAGCAGGAGACGGAGCTTCCTCAATCAATTTTTGGTAGCGGCGCTGGATCGAGCAGTCCCGTTCTCCCAAATGAATCACATTGCCATGATTGTCTGCCAATACTTGGATTTCGATGTGACAAGGTTCTACTAAAAACTTCTCCAAGTATACGCCAGGATTGCCAAAATTGGCTTCTGCTTCTTTTTGTGCTAATTTTACTGCGTTAACAAGTTCTTCTCCGCTATTGACAATACGCATTCCTTTTCCGCCGCCGCCAGCAGTTGCTTTTACGATTACAGGGAAGCCGATATCTCTTGCTGTTGAAAGTGCTTCATCTACGTCTTCAATAACGCCTTCCGTCCCCGGTACAACGGGTACTCCGCTATCTTTCATGGTGTCTCTTGCGGTTGTTTTATCTCCCATTTTGACAATCGCTTCTGGAGAAGGACCGATAAAAGTGATATTGCAGCTCGCACACAGTTCTGCAAATGCAGCATTTTCCGCCAAAAATCCATATCCGGGATGAATCGCATCTGCTTGTAGCAGTGTCGCGGCACTCATGATATTGGTCATATTCAGATAGCTGTCACGAGCCATCGCAGGTCCCACACAATATGCCTCGTCAGCGAGGGTAACATGCAGCGCTTCACGGTCTGCTTCCGAAAAAATGGCTACTGTCGCAATTCCCAGTTCCCGGCAGGCACGGATAATACGTACAGCGATTTCTCCACGGTTTGCAACTAATACTTTTTTAAACATAGATTACACTCCTTCCTAAGAAGGCTTCACGAGGAATAAGGGCTGACCATACTCGACAAGTTGGCCATTTTCTGCCAATACTTCCACAATGGTGCCATTTACCTCTGCTTCTAGTTCATTCATTAGTTTCATTGCTTCTACGATACATACAACAGATTTGTTGTTTATGGAATCTCCTTCGCTCACATATGGATCAGCATCTGGTGAGGAAGCTCGGTAAAACGTACCGACCATCGGGGATACAATTTTATGTAAGTTGGTGTCGGTTGATGCCTCTGCTGCTGGTGGTGGTGCTGGTGTTTGTTCCGTCTGTGCCTGCACAGGAGCAATTGCTTGTTGTGCTGTTACAGGCGGTACAAATGCAGCAGGAGCAGCGATTTGTTGTGTGATTACTTCTGGCTTCGCTTTGCGAATTACTACCTTTTCGCCGTCTTTTTCGAGTTCAAACTCGTCAATGGATGAGTCATCGATTAATTGAATAAGTTCACGTATTTCATGCATTTTTAATGTCATTCTGCCTTTTTCCTCCTTGAAAACATTACGTCCCTATCATATCTATTTTTTCTCCAAAAGGCTAGTGTTGGGTTTATCTATCTATCTGCTTAGTAGAATAATGTAAAAAAATATGAAATTCAAATATAAATTCGATTATCTCTTTAAATGCAGTTTGCCCCCACCCTCTAAACAACAAAGAGTGGGGGCAATTAGTGGAGCTTAACCCAGGTTCTTCTGAGCACCCTTGGGAAGCTTCTTCTTATTCTTCTTCACCTCAGGGTGCGAGGCTGCCTTCTTGACATCCTTCTCAGTAATGGCGCCCTTGATAGGAGCACCAGCCTGCTGGAATGCCTCCTGAACAGTATCATCAGTAGCAAGGCCATTCAGCTGAGTGTCCAGCTTGCTGACAAGCCCCTTCTGCTCAAGCCTCTTCTTGAGTGCCTTACGCTCGACGGGAGACATTTGGTTCAGCAGTTCATCGAACTCTGCCATCCGCGTGAAGAGACCTTCCAGGTTGGGAACATCAGACATGAGTACATCCTTCCACTAATATGGAAATGATGGGGATCTCCCCTATCATCCATCATTATACCAAATTATCTTTCAATTACATATACAAATTCAACTTTATATATTAATACAAATAATATTTACTTATAATCTAATGATATGTATAATAAAATTGTCAGAATACCAGCTACAAAGGGAGTTACAATGGCTGATGGAAGTTTCGGTGGTCTGGGAGCTGCTGCTGAAAGAGCTGCAGATGGTCTCATCGATCTACTCGCAAGTCTCGCCAAGCAGATCGTCCACTACTGTCTTTCGACAACTTTCGGTAACTTTATGGGAGTTGCGGCTCTTATTGCCGTCATTTACGCCTTTCTCTGGCTGAAGGCAAAGTTCAAGTCGATCGGCTGATAAGACCAACGCCGCACTGACGACATCTTAAAGATGAGTCAGTGCGGCACTAAAGTATTTAATGGTATGAAAAATAATTTATCTAGATACTCCATATCCAATAGGAGTTCTTTTTTATTTCTCCCCCATTCCCCTTTTAGGATATAATAAGTACGTAGCTTTCCTACCAATTTCACTCCCTTAGGAGGACCCTATTGATGTCCAAATTACCATTACGTTCCGAGCAAGACAAAGCCTACCAGTGGAAACTGGAATCGATTTTCCCTACAGATGGCGCTTGGGAAGAAGAATTTGCAGCTGTACGCCAGCAAATTCCTGCCTTACGCCAATTTGATGGTAAATTAGCAGAGTCTGCAACGGCGTTTTACCAAGCATTGTCACTGCGGGATGAAGTCTCTTCTCGGATTGGCAAATTATTTGTGTATGCACGGATGCGGTATGATGAAGATACGACTAACTCTCACTATCAAGCTTTTAATGACCGTGCGACTACGTTAACAACGGAAGTAAGCAGTGCATTGTCTTATATGAAACCGGAAATTCTCGCAATTCCTGCTTCTACCATACAAGCATTTTTGAACGACGAACCAAAGTTACTCGTATACCAATATGAACTGGAAGAACTCGATCGTTTCCGCCCCCATGTGCTTTCGGCAAAAGAAGAGGCACTTTTGGCAGAGGCGAGTGAAGTCTTAGGTTCCGCACGCAATACATACGGGTTGTTGAACAATGCGGATATCAAGTTCCCAACGATCACGGATGACAACGGCAATGAAATCGAAATCACACACGGACGTATGATTCAGCTATTGGAAAACAGCGATTCCCGTGTGCGAAAAGATACATTTCATGGCGTATACGATACGTATGGAAGTTTGAAAAATACATTTGCCAGTACCTTATCTTCGCATGTAAAAAAACATAATTTAATCGCTCGTTTGCGTCATTATGATTCTGCTCGTCAGCGGTCGTTAAGCGGAAACAATATTCCTGAAAAAGTATATGATCAATTGATTGCTATTGTCCATGAAAATCTCCCGCAGTTACATCGTTACATTAAACTGCGTAAAAAAGCGATGGGTGTCGATGAGTTGCATATGTACGATTTGTATACACCATTCATCAAACACCAGCCGAAAAAAATTACGTTTGAAGAAGCAAAAGATATTGTCATTAGAGGTCTGGCACCACTGGGAGCAGAATACCGCGAAACATTGCAGCATGCATTCCGTGATGGTTGGATTGACGTGTACGAAAACCAAGGAAAACGCAGCGGCGCATACTCCTTTGGTACATATGGAACAAATCCCTTTGTACTCTTAAACTGGCAAGACAACATGGATAATATGTTTACATTGGCGCATGAATTAGGACACTCGATGCACAGCTATTACACGCGTAAAACCCAGCCTTATGCATATGGAGACTATTCCATCTTTGTTGCAGAAGTAGCTTCTACTTGTAACGAAGCGATTTTAAGTGATTACTTGTTAAAAACGACGACGGATCGCAATGATCGTCTTTACCTCTTAAATCATCAAGTCGATAAGTTTCGTGGAACGGTTTTCCGGCAAACGATGTTCGCAGAGTTTGAACTGCTCATCCACCAAAAGGCGCAAAACGGAGAAGCCTTAACAGCCGAATCATTGACCAAAACGTATTATGAATTAAACAAAAAGTATTTTGGTAATGACATTATTGTAGATGAGCAGATCGGACTGGAATGGTCCCGTATCCCTCACTTCTACTATGACTTTTATGTGTACCAATACGCCACTGGCACCAGTGCTGCGACTGCCCTAGCAAAACAAATACTTGAAGAAGGCAAACCCGCAGTCGATCGTTATCTCACGTTCCTGTCATCCGGCAGCTCTGCCGGGCCGATTGAAGTCTTGCAGCGAGCTGGTGTGGACATGACCCAGCCAGCCCCGATTCAATCTGCATTTGATGTTTATAGAAGTTATCTCGATGAGTTAGAAGAATTGCTGTAAAGGGCATTTTAAATGTATAAAAAGATGATCTCTGTATGGTGGACAGAGGTCATCTTTTTTGTTAAAGATCATATATTGATTTATTGCTCGTTTATTATTTTTTTGCAAGTTCATCACACAGTTTGTTAGATATTCGCTTATGGTTAATTGAACAATTACAGCAATTAGCTCATAACTACCTCAAATGGATATAGGTAAAAATAATCGGCAGACAATATGATGAGGTGGTGGACAACTCTCGCTGTCCACCACCCTTAATTGGTCAATCCACTGATGTTTACAGCTGAGCCCTCAGAAAGTTTGCATACTCACCGAGCATACCAGAATGTTTCTTAGCATCCTTGTATACAAAAATATCTTTACCCTTAAAAGCAACACGAATACCGCCAGCCTCCTCAATAACATCAGGACCGCCAGCAATTAGATAAACATGTCCAGCCGCTGTACCTGCAATCTGCGAAACATAGGGATCCAGAAGCTGAAAAGCCTTGGTACGACCGGAATCAGTCCGTAGATCGAGCTTCTTTACTCGCGCAATTGCATCCTTCAGAGTAGGCATGGTTGACCTTTCTACTTGGCATTTACAGGAAGGTTTTCTTCCTTATTGGTAGTGTATCTATATCTAAAAAAAGAATCAACACCATTCATGAATGAATAGAATAAACCCATTGACAACTCCATACGGCTAAAGCCGTTGGATTCTTGGGACGATAGCCTCATGACTATTTTCATTACCAAGCTAACCCAACCCAAGATTTTTTTGCTTTGACTTTGACTTTGGTTTTAGTTTTGACCTTTGCCTTTACCTTTGCCTTTACCTTTGTTTTTGTCTTTGCCCTTGCTCTTACCTTTGCCTTTGTCTTTGCTTTTACCTTTGCCTTTACCTTTGCCTTTACCTTTGTTTTTGTCTTTGCCCTTGCTCTTACCTTTGCCTTTGCTTTTGCTCTTACCTTTGCCTTTGCCTTTACTTTTGCCTTTACCTTTGCCTTTGTCCTTGCTTTTGCCTTTGTTTTTGTCTTTGCCCTTGCTCTTACCTTTGCCTTTGCCCTTGCTCTTACCTTTGCCTTTGCCTTTGCTCTTACCTTTGCCTTTGTCCTTGCTTTTACCCTTGTCTTTGCTTTTGTCTTTGCTTTTGCTCTTGCCTTTGTCTTTGCTTTTACCTTTGTCTTTGCTTTTACCTTTGTCTTTGTTTTTACCTTTGCTTTTGTCTTTACCTTTGTCTTTGTCCTTGCTTTTACCCTTGTCCTTGGGTTTTTGTTCTGGTTTTGGCTTCGAGTCTGGTTCTGGTTTTGGCTTTGGTTTTGGTTTCGAATCTGGTTTTGGCTTCGAATCTGGTTTTGGTTTTGAATTCGGTTTTGGTTTTGATTTTGAATTCGGTTTTGGCTTTGGCTTCGGTTTTGACTTTGAATTCGGTTTTGACTTTGAATTCGGTCTAGAAGTTGGATGCTTTGGTGCTGTTTTCGATAAAATATTCTTTGCATTGCCTTTAAAACGAATTGATTTTACTGCTGGTGTTGATGCTTTTTTTGAAAAGGTCGCTGCAAAAGAATTTGATTTTGGTTCTACTATTTTCGAGCTTTGTTTATTTGGCTCCGGGGCCAAAGTTTGATTGACATTACTGGATAATTGCTCTGTATCTTCGTAAGCTATAGGACCTGCGTCCAATTCTTTCTCTACACTTTGTGATGGAAGATTATCCATTATCTCCTTTTTTACATCTTTAAAAACAACATAATTTCCGACTAATTTCGTTTGGATTTGTATTTTAACTGTAGAAGATTGTGCATAAGTTTGAGTATATTGATAAATAATAAGGCCAGCAATCGTACAGAAGATACCAAGTGAAATTAGCTTCAACCATTTTGCTAATTTATCTTTTTGTATTTTATTCATTGGATCAATTTTCCTCTCCTCCACACACATTCTATTGCTATAATACTATATATTCCCATTTATGTAGACGATAAATTATGAAAATTTAATCTCATCATTTTAAGTAACAACAAAAAGCAAATTTATCTCTTAAAACTTGATTTGAATAAAATTTCACTCGATTTCTTTTACAATATATCTACTCTTCTAAAGAAAAAAAGAAGCGTTTAGTCAAAACGCTTCCTACGCCTTATATGCTACCGAAACTTGATTTGCGGCAACTTGCATTTGTTTCTGTGCCATGGTGATAATTTCTACTGCTTTTTTTCTTGTTAATGCTTTGCTTTGAACGATGATATTCACATGATTGTTCTCTTGCATCACAACAACGTCTTGGAACCCAGCATCACGGATTTGTTCTTCAAGGGCGCTTTCAGATTTGTCCAGTTTGTTCATTGCTTCAATTTTTGCATTTGCTGTCTCTAATTCTTGTTTGGTTGAAGTCGGGTTCATTAAAACTTGATAATAACCTTCTAATTCTTTTTCTCTGGTCGTGTTTCGCTGCATATGATAACTGACAAAATAATCACTTGTCTCACTTGATTCTTGTTTTACCGCTGCTGGTTTTTCCAATGATCTGATATCTACTTGAACCTGATCATTTTTGACATTTCCCATTTCATCAATACTTTGGATGGCAGGGCCTGCAGGTTGATCAGGTCCAGTAACTATATAGTAAGCAGATAGTACTACCATTAGTGTTAGCATCGTTACTAGCCACATTGTTTGGCGATTCATTGTCATTTTTATTTCCTCCTCAACCTCTTGGTAAGATCGAAATCCGGTAAGCAGGTACATCCAATATTCGTTGCACTGCTTCCATGACAAGTGCTCGTACTTGTAAATTTTCTACCCCGCGTGCAACAACGAGCACTCCTCTTACTCTTGGTTTTAAACGTTTAATAATAATCGGTTGTTCTCCTTGGTTTGTTCGATATACCGAGGTTTTTTTATCTGTGTTATTTTGATTGACGGATCGCGATCCGCCCCTGGTATCTGCTTCATTTGTTGTTTGCTCTGATTCTCGTGTATCCGATTGAAGTACTTCTTCTTCTGTAGAATCCAGATTAACAACTACGGAAACATCACTGACTCCAACGACTTTACTGAGAATGGCAGACAACTCCGTCTCAAACTGTTCTTCATAATCTTGCATTCCATTTTTCATTGTCGTTGTTTTGGGTTCATCTTTTGCAGTGAGCGGATTGGAAATAGCATCTTCCTCTTGTGTCGTTAAAAAAGAGGAAAACAGCAATATTCCTACCCCTATACAGCCAATCAAAATCAAATAATGCCATTTCTTTCCCTTTGGCAACCATTTTTGGAGCATGTCCTTCACTCCTACACTTACGAACTAGTGAATCTGTACGTTAACTTGATTGGTGTTTATACTCCATGCACTGCCAATAAACGATTGGATCTCGTGCTGCATCTTCGTATCCTGCTCAACAGTTCTATTATTTGCGGCGGAAGAACCTGTCACCTCTATTGGTTCAATGGGTTTCACTACACCTGTCGAATTACTAGTTACTTCTTTTACTCCTTCTACATCAATTTGCGAAATTACTGGAGCAGATTGTTTGAAATCAGCAGTTACTTTGGCACTCACCACCTTTACATGGTATTTTTGGCTTACTTGTTGTTCGATCCAAGTAGTAATGGATTTTTGAAATTGTTTTTGTATCTCTTCTTGTTGAACATTCGTTAACTGGGAACTATTTTCTTTGATTTTTTCTAATGAATCGTAATGATCGATGGCCAGTGAAGGCGAAATAATGGCAGAAAACTTCGACCACTTCTCTTCACTCAAAACAAGCTGCAATACAGGCTGTAAAATAGAGACGATGATGATTAAACCCATGATGAGTTTGACATAACGCTCTAATGAAGAACTAGGGAGAAGTAAATCGATAAAGGTAGCGATGAAAATGATTAAAATAATCTGTCTGATCCAATCACTGATCCAATCCATTTTCTACCCCCTGATCATCATCGATAAATTCCCTGATGTAATGACAATGGTGATCGCTAGAAAAAACATCAATCCTACTGCTGCTAAAGCAGCAAATACATAAAGTAATGTGCGTCCTATTGTTGCTAAACTGGCGATAATCGGACTCGTTCCCAATGGCTGCATGATGGCTGCGGAGAAATTGTAAATAAAACTCAAAGTAAGAATTTTTAACGCCGGAAAAGCACAGATCAACAACAAGATAATGACACCAGCTAGTCCTACGCTGTTCTTCACTAATAAAGAAGCACCTACTACTGTATCGGTTGCATCTGCAATGGTTCTACCAACAACCGGGACAAAGTTACCACTAATATATTTTGCTGTTCGAATGGTTATGCCATCTGCTACTGCGGTTGTTGCTCCTTGAATAGACAGAACCCCGAGAAATAGTGTCAAAAGAATACCTAAAACACCCACACTTACTTTACGCATTAAGTCTGCCAATTGATTTACTTTGTACTTCTCAGAAAGACTGCTGACAATATGCAAAATAGTAGAGAAAAACAAGAGAGGTAATACTACGGTATAAATAATTGTTCCAATCACATGAATCATAAAAATAATCAGCGGATGAAAAAATGTGACAGAGCCAATATTACCCATTGTCGCTAAGAGGGCTAATAACAACGGAACCAATGCCAGCATAAAATCAACCATTCCGCCTATGGCATGTTTTGCAGCAGAAATCGCAATCGAAAAACTATCTACTGCCAAAACAATTAAAACCATAAACACGACAGCATATGCCACTTTGCTCACTTGATTTCTTTCAAACGCTGTTTGCAAGGTAGCGAGAATCATACTAAAAACGGTAAGAACAATAATGCTGCCTAGTAACTTTCCACCTTGTAATACTTCATGAAAAAAATAATGCGCAAACGCAGACAAAATGTTTTTCCAAGTAAAAGATTTCTGATTTGTTATCAGTTCCATTAAACTAGGTAAATCTTTCTCTTGAAAATACTGTCCATAAGTAGAGCGAAGTTGAGACCAAAATGACTCTACTTCTGTCAGCTGCATTTGATTGAGCTGAGAACGAATTAATCCTTCATTGTTCTGTGTTGCATCTGTTTGTGTATTGGCATCTGCCACCTGGATAGATACGATAAGAAAAAAGCAAACCAGTAAGAGGAGGCGAAACATGTTCTGCATATCATTCCTCCTCACGTTGGTAATATCTGCATCACTGTTTCAATAATGACAGTAATGATTGGAATGGCCATCACCATAATCAAAATCTTGCCGGATAATTCAATCTTTGCAGCGATGGAACCTTGGCCAGCATCTCTGGTCACCTGTGCACCAAATTCTGTTATGTATGCGATTCCGATAATTTTTAAAATCGTCGTCAGAAACAATTGATTTACATGAGCCTGTGTCGCTAAATGCTCTAAAATCTTTACTACCTCAGCAATTTTTCCAGCGAGCGAAATGAAAATGATGATGCCAGTAAATGTAGCCAAAAGAAAGGCGAAGACGGGTTTTTGTTCTTTTATTACAAGTACTAAAAAGGTTGCAATTAACCCGAGCCCCACCACCTGGATTATCTCCAAGCGGATCGCCTCCTTATCACGTTCGAAACAAGAAGACATTTTTTATCGTAGTAAATAAATCTTGTAACAGCATAACAATCATAAAAAGCACTACACCAAAGCCAAACAATGTAACCCAATGAGCAAAATCTTCTTTTCCCATCTGCTTTAAAACGGTGTGAATCATTGCGACAATAATCCCAATTCCTGCAATTTGAAACACGGTGTCAACGTTATACGGCATTCGGATCTCCCCTAGTACAACAAGATAATCAGGAGCGCTCCTGCAAGAACACCTAAGGTGCGAACCATCTTTTCATATTGAAATTGTTCTTCTCTTGCCTTCTGTTCTTCGACTTTTAAATTTTGTTTGGCCAAATCGAAATGAGCGAGTTGATCCAGCCGATCAGAACTACCTAAAGTTTTACAAAATTGGAGAAATACTTCTTTTTCACTGCTTTTCATAGCAGTAGACGACCACCATTGCTGTACAGCTTTGTTTAAGCATTCATAAGTAGCGGCACCATCCATCGTCGTCAATTGGATACTCATCAAACGAAACAAATTGCTGACCAACGGAATATCTCGAACTGCAATGTGCATACAAGCATCAGACAGTTTTCTAGAACCATAGTTAATTTCACTTTCCAAAATCGCTAAGGCACCTATCAATCGACGAATCTGCTTTGGTCTAGATGCCAATTTCCCAGCTAAAACGAATCCAATCCCACTCGAAGCAAAGAGAAGAAAGATACATCCTATTAGCTTGAACAAGCTGTAACCCTCATTAGTTTGCAGTTCCCATCATAGACTGCCTCAATGGTTCCAGGACCAGCTCGTCTACTGAGAAAAACAATCCGATCAAATACTCCTTCTTCAATCAACTCTTTTAAAATGGGACGTTTTCGCAGCTCATCTATAGAACTGCCGTGCGCAGTTGTAAACAAATGCACCCCAGCATAGACCGCTTCATGAATCGCCTCTGTGTCTTCTTTTCGACCAATCTCATCAACAACAATAACTTCTGGCGACATGGAACGAATCAACATCATCATTCCCTCTGCTTTAGGACAAGCATCCAACACATCCGTACGAGTTCCTACATCATGTTGCGGGACTCCTGCAACACATCCAGCAATTTCGGATCGTTCGTCCACAATTCCAACTTTTCTTGCTGTACATCCCTCACCTGTACTAATTAATCGGGCTAAATCACGAAGTAGAGTCGTTTTTCCGCAAGCTGGAGGAGAAACGATCAATAAATTTTTAATCTCGTCTTGATGACAGATAATCGGCAGGAGTGTTGCCCCAACACCTTTGAGCTGCCTAGCTACCCGTACATTAAAACCTGTAACATCACGTAGATGTTTTACTCTTCCTCTTTCCGTAATCACTTTCCCGCATAATCCGATTCGATGTCCTCCTTCCACGGTGATATAACCCATTTTTAATTCTTCTTCCAAGGCATACAGGGAATGATTGCTGATTAAATTGAGTAATTTTAAACACTCTTCCCGTGTGGGCAAAACTGCCTGTTTGGGTTCCAACAGCAATTGTTGATGATCACTTACAAACCATGTCTTCCCTGCTGCAATCACCTCTAAAGGTCGATCTTGCCGAATTCTTACTTCCTCCAATGCCGACAAAATGGTACGAGGAAGAGATTGAATTCGGTTTCGAATGGACAGAGGCAAAATTTGATAGATTGGTTTTAAATCCATTTGACACCTCAATTCCCATTCAAACTTGTTTTATCATCATGCTTATGGTGGGCTTGTTTCCTTTATGCTTACAAAAAGAAAAAAACTACTAGTTTTTCACTAGTAGTCTTCTATCAAAAATGGTTACTGGGCACTATTCATTTCCATCTGCATCTCATACATCTCTACCGTACAAGCGACAAACTTATCCGAATCAATTTCCTGATAGACCTTGGCAGCTTGGAAAATTGCCTCATATGCTAAGGTTGGCAACTGATTTTCAGATGCTAATTTCCTCGCCATATGAAAATAATCCATTGCTTCTGTGTTGTTATCATTTGCTAATTTTACTTGGCCCATTGTCAAGTACGCTCGAATTAAATCTTTTATTTCTCTGTACTTTTCTCCTAGAACAATTGCCTTGTTTAATAAAATGCTTGCTGCATCATATTCTTTTTGTTCTTGAAGCAATTTTCCATAAAAGGTATACGTAGAGATAAGTGCTGATTTGTTTTTGACATGATACTCAAATACTTGAGATGTACGAAAACATATCTCTGCAAATGAATAATCCCGCTGGCTGGCATATATTTTCCCTAATTCTCCCCATAACACACAAAGTGCATCGAATTTCTCATGGCATTTTGCCAATTCAATTCCTTCTTCTGCAAATGCACGAGCTTCTTCCCACATTTCTGCATGTAGAAGCAATTTTACACGAATTTGGTAAAATCCTAAAACTAAATCAACATGTGCTGATTCGATTACCTGTTCCCAATAATCTTTTATCCATTTCAGTGCTTCTGATTCTCTGGAAAGCTTTAGCAAATACAATGCTTTATTTTTAATTAATGAAAACGCTGTCTCTTGGTCGATTGATGGAACAAGTAAGCCTTTTTCAACATAAGTCAATGCTTGATGCAGATCGTTTTGTATAAAAGCATTATAAGAGAGCTCATCATAACAAGCTCCTTCTAATGAATGCATTGAATCCTCCTGCAAACGACTGAGTCGGATCGATTCATAAAAAGCATGAACAGATTTTTTCCATTCTTCTAATCGTTGATGGCATTTCCCTTTTAAAAACATTCCTTTCGCAGCTGATGGGTGTTGATCAGAAAGTTTGATAGAGTTCATTTCTGTAAGCGCTTTCGATTCTTCGTTACAGACTATCCACGACTCTACAGCAGTTAACTGTAACATGATATGTTCATCTTTTTTCTGCAAATTATGTTCTAAAGTCGTCAGATCCGAGAGATCAATTCCTAGCTTTTGTAATAAATAGTTGACTTTCTCTTGCTTTACATGTGCAAATCCTCGTTCGATATTACTGATGGTCGAAACGGAAATATTCTCATCTGCCAAATCTTCCAGTCGAAATCGTTTTTCTTTGCGATAATTACGGATTGCTTCTCCTACTAAATTTAAATCTACAAATGCCATACTTTCCCCTCTCCTCTATAAAACAAACAGCCCTAAATGGTTTCATAGGGATTTTTTTATTTTCTATAATTATTTATCTCAACAGTATTGTACCATATTTCCCCGTATTCTGAAAACATAAAAAATAGAAAAGAAAAATAGTTCGTGTATGGATTCATCTAAATTTAAAATAACCCTCCACAGATGAAGGGTTATTTTGTAGAAACAAATAAATATTTGAATTCCCTTTTTAAAAAAACAGTTAATGTTTCATTTCCTCAATTATTTCTACATCACTTGCATCTTCGATGTTAAGTGTTGTGTGGCAGTTCGGGCAGAGTAAATCAATTTCTTCATCTTCGAGATCATCTAAATCTACGGATACATCCTCTCCACATTCCGGACAGGTAATTAAATATGTATCATCCTCTTCATCTTCATAGATCAATAGTTCCAAATCATTCAGATCTTCATCAATTGCTTCTGCATACTCTTCTAATTCCGATTGACGAACATCTAATTTTTGTCCAGCTTCTACCAGTTCATCCACAATGCCAATCAATCTTTGGACAGCTTTTGTTTCTGGATTATTCATTTGAGCAGAACCTTCTAAAAGGCCTTCCACATAGGATAATTCTCTACGAAGGCGATCATACATCGCTTACCATCCCTTTCCTTTTACTACTTAGGAATAGTTTCGCCATTTCGATATTGTGTCATTCATCATGCATAGAAATTCGAGATATCCAAAAAATAGAATATATGATTTTAGATGAGCAAATTTACTTGTATTTTGTCCCGAATCCGCTTACAACACATGCAGTATAAAGAACGCTACAACGATAATCAGAGCGGAACTATAAGCAAAACCAATTGCAAGAAGGTGCTCAAAGCTCAAGTAAATATCTTTGCTGGAACTATTTTTATCAATCCTACACAAATTGAGATACATCCTTCCTGTGAAAGGGGACACAAAGCTATGCCCGCAAAGCCAGTTAAACAAGGATGGGGAACATTGTTAACATTATGCAGTATTCCCATTATCATGGTTCTTGGTAATTCGATGCTCATCCCTGTTTTCTCTACTATTCAACGAATATATGGTGTCAGCGACACCAAAGTTGGGCTGCTGATCACTGTCTTTTCTTTTCCTGCTGCTTGTATGATCCCGATTGCTGGTTTCTTAGCAGATCGAATCGGTCGAAAAAAAGTAATCATTACTAGTCTCTTTTTATACGGGATAGGCGGAATATTATCTGGATTGGTCGCTACTTTTGGCGGCGGATTTAACCTCCTTTTGTGGACGAGAGTAATCCAAGGTATCGGAGCAGCAGGAACTGCCCCCATTGTGATGGTTCTCACGAGTGATCTTTATGAAAAGGAAGAGAGAAGTAAAGCTTTGGGAACAATTGAGGCAGCAAATGGAATGGGGAAAGTATTAAGTCCCATTTTAGGCTCTATTGTGTCTTTACTCAGTTGGTATGCGATGTTTTTTATTTTCCCTATTCTCTGTATACCAGCTGCAATTTCACTGTGGGTACGAACTCAGGAAAAGAAAACAGACACTCCTACTTCTATCCATGATTATTTGACACATATAAAAGACAATTTTCATCAACACGGCCGTTGGCTGCGTGTGTCTTTTTATGTTGGAGCAATGACCATGTTTACGATGTTTGGAACTTTATTTGCTCTTTCAGATACTTTAGAAACTACTTTTCATATGACAGGCATTCGCAAAGGCTTATTTCTTTCCATTCCTCTTTTAGCTATGTGTGTTACTTCCTACTTGACGGGCAGTCATGTAAAAAATCAAATAGGAAAAATGAAACATTTGATATTAACCGGATTAATTTTTCTTGGATTACCCTTAATAGGGGTTCTTTTTTCAAACAACTTATTTTTTCTGCTTACATTATTTTCATTGATCGGTATCGGAGCTGGATTGATTTTACCTTGTCTTAATATGATGATCACTTCGGCGATCCGATTAAAAGAAAGAGGGATTATTACTTCTTTATACAGTAGTGTGCGTTTCTTTGGAGTAGCATTAGGACCTCCTATTTTTGGAGCACTTGCAAAAAAACCATTTCTTCTTTATTTTGGAACTGCCAGTCTTCTTCTAGCAGCATTTTTACTCAGTTTTTTCCTCATTCATCGGCCGCAGCGTATTCGCGGGAAAGAGGATCGCTCACGAATATTTGTGATAAAAAAACAACTTCATTCACCCTGACCTATCATGCTGCATCTTTATTGCTGCTAAAATAGTAAGAAAAAGGGAGTGATGAAATTGAATCATTGGACATCTGATCAACGCAGGAAAAAACCTAGAAAAACTGGTGTAACCATGATAATGGACAAAGGACTTGGGCCAAATGCATTTGCAGATTTATTATCTATTGCAGGTGATTCTATCGATTTTATCAAATTGGGATTTGGAACATTAGCATTAACACCAGAACAGATCGTAAAAGAGAAATTAAAACTTTCTTATCAACATGATGTCGCTATTTACCCTGGTGGAACTTTCTTTGAAGTTGCTTATATGGAAAAAAAGGCAGATTCATATATGGACTGGTTAAAACAACAAGGATTTCACTGGATAGAAATTTCCAGTGGTATTGTTGATTATGACATGGATGAGCGAAGTTCACTTATCCAAAAAGCACGCAGTAAAGGTTTTCATGTCATCACAGAAATAGGAAAAAAAGAAGCAGGTAGTACTACATCCCCCTCTGTTTTTGTTCAACAATTTCAAGCCGATATTGATGCCGGTTCATCTTATGTTATCTTGGAAGGACGGGAGACAGGGGAGAATATCGGAATTTATAATAAAAATGGAGATGTCGATACGGAGTATGTTAAAACTGTTCAAAACTCCATTGATAGTGCAAAATGTATCTGGGAAACTCCTAAAAAAGCACAGCAAGTAAAACTGATGGAATTAGTCGGTTCAGAGGTTAATCTTGGTAACATTGCACCAAGCGATGCTCTTTCCGTCGAAGCACTTCGCCATGGACTTCGCGCAGATACTACAAAATTATGGAGAGGAACCAAATGAAACTTTCTATTTTGTTTTATCCAGAAGAAAAAGATTACACAGAAATTCTCCAAGGAAAAACGGTTATTGTTCTCGATATCCTTCGTGCGACGACGAGCATCGTAACTGCAATGGCTCATGGAGCAAAAGGAATCATTCCAGTAAGAACCATTGAGGAAGCTCTCGCTTATCGTGAGAAAGGAATGTTAGTGGCAGGAGAAGATAATGGGTTAAAACCAGATTCATTCGATCTTGGAAATTCCCCTGCAGAATACCGTGATGCAAAAATAAGAGAACAATGGATTGCTTTTCGTACAAGAAATGGGACCCAAGCGATTGTGCTTTCTTCTCCAGCTGAGAATTTGTTAATTGGATCTTTTGTCAACAGTAGTGCGTGTGCCAAAAAAGCAGCTGGTTTAGGTAAAGACATCGTAATTTTTTGTTCTGGCACGAGAGGGGATTTTTCTTTAGAAGACAGTGCAGCAGCTGGTTTACTTGCTCAAATTCTTTCTGACCAATATGATGTAAAACCAGATGATGCAGGACTGCTTTTGGCTAATTGTTATCCCGTTGTAAAACAAAATAATTTTTCTCTGCTCAAACAGAGCAGATCATCCAAAAGACTAAAAAAAATAGAGAAATGGAGCGATGTGGAAGATTGTTTACAAATAGACAAGTATGCAGTTGTACCGTTTGTTGAAAAAGGAGTTGTCCGTATTGATTCATAAAGTCTATCACTTGTACATAATTTGATAACATACTTTATGGACAGGGGTATGACTATGAACTCAGACCTGATACTTGTTTTGCTTATCGTTATAGGATTAATAGGAAGATCTCCTATTATTGCCACAGCAGCAAGTTTCCTTCTCATTTTAAAACTCATTCATCTCGAACGCTTTTTTCCAGGTGTAGAGAGAAGAGGTCTTGAGTTTGGTTTATTATTTTTAACCATTGCAGTACTTGTTCCTTTTGCATCTGGCAAAGTCTCTATCAAAGATATTGGTCAAATTTTCACCACACTTCCAGGTATATTAGCACTAATTGGTGGATTGTCTGCTACTTATATGAACGGAAAAGGATTGGATTTATTGAAACTGGATCCAGAACTAGTAATCGGTTTAGTAATGGGTTCAATCATTGGCATTGTATTTATGCGTGGAATCCCTGTGGGTCCTCTAATGGCAGCAGGGATCACTGCATTTTTACTTAAAATATTCCAATATTTCGCAAGGTAATCCGCAGTCATACCTACCCGTTTGTACCTCTTTTTCATAAAATAGATAACACTCCCTTTTGGAGGTATCTATATGAGAAAAGATACACGTGACAAATGGGTTATCGTCTTGGGTTTCTCTTATTTTATTATCTGGGTTTATCTAGCAGTTTCGCCTATTAACCGCTTCAATTGGGGATTAGAAAACATTCTTATCTTTCTTTTCCTGCTACTGATCGCATGTTTCTATAAACAATTACCTTTATCAATTAGCAGCTATACACTCCTCACTCTGTTCTTAATCCTTCACACGATAGGTGCTCACTATTCCTATCACACACCTCTAGATACTTGGTTACATTTAAAGAGAGCTTACTATGACCGCCTTGTCCACTTCTCTTTTGGATTTTGTTTTTTCTTACCCATCTATCAACTCATTCGTTCTCAATACCAATTACCGCAATATACCTCTATTATCTTTTCAAACATATTTCTTTTAGCGGCTAGTGGATTTTATGAATTAATTGAAGTATGGATAGTCTTACTCGTAGCTCCGGATCAAGGAGCTTTATTTCTCGGTCTCCAAGGGGATCCTTGGGATGCACAGCACGACATTCAAATTGCCCTCATCGGTTCCCTCCTTGCTTCTTTTGTTTATAGTATTTATGTTCTTATTCGAAAAAAAACAACAGACCAGCGTTAAGTCTGTTGCAGATACTTTTCAATAGACTGAACATACTGCCAAAAAGTTGGATCTTCCCGTATCACGAAACGATCATGCTTTGCAAATGGATTTGGCATAATAATCGGTCTCCCTGCTAATACTTCAGGAAATAAATATAGATAATCTGTTAGTAATACAGCTTCTTCAATCTGATGCGTGATCAAAAGAAACGTCTTTTCCTTATTCATAAAATTTGCTAACCATTTTTGCATTCGACTACGAGTCAATGCATCCAATGAAGCAAAAGGTTCATCTAAACACAAGAGCGATTGATCACTTGCCAACACTCGTAGAAAAGAAACTCTCTGCTGCATTCCTCCTGATAATTGGTGGGGATATAACTCAGCTACTTCATTTAAACCTGCTTGATCTAGCCACTCATCCATGTCAAAAGAACGCATTTTGGTTCCTAACTGATAACCGAGCATAATATTTTGTTTCACTGTCATCCAAGGAAATAAGGAACTATCTTGTGGCATGTAACCAACCATACCACTTTTGGTGATTTTTTCCTCTCCAATCCATATTTCTCCTTCATTTGGAAAATACAGCCCACCGAGTAAATAAAATAAAGTGCTTTTCCCACTACCAGATGGTCCTAATATACTTACCGATGTTCCTGACTCGATTTCCATCGATAATTGGTTGATTACCCATGGTGAATGGTCGGTATAGTGAAAAGACACCTTTTTCATTTGAAAATAGCTCATTATTTTCGCCTCTTTCGCATCCATAGTTGCTCCATACACCAAATACAAAAGAAAAAACAAGCACTCAATAAAACAATAAAAAAGATGGCAACAAAAACGCGATCCGTACGAAAAGAATTCGCTGCTTGTGTCATAATCATACCCAAACCATGTTCTGTACCGAGCCATTCTGCTACTACTGCTCCCATTACACTATAAGTAGCAGATAACTTACAGCTGGAAAAGAACACAGGTATGGAGGAAGGAAAAGATAAATACATAAACTTTTGCCATTGATTTGCCCCAGACATCTCCAAATATTTCTGCAGGTTTCGATCAACCTGCAGAAAGCCATCCAGCATCGCAATGGTGATAGGAAAAAAACAAACGACAACGACGACAAATATTTTTGCAACCATTCCAAATCCAAACCAAACTACTAACAGGGGAGCCAAAACAATGACTGGCACGTTTTGGCTCCACAACAAAATAGGCATAACTAGCTTTTTTAACAATGGAAAAAAATAGAGCACGGTAGCTGTCCCCACTCCAACGATGATGCTCAACAAAAAACCAAGAACAGCAATAGTGGCAGTTGCTTGTATATCTAACCAATAAGCATTACTTGTAATCCAGTCTCCCATTTCTTTTGCAACTAATGAGGGGCTTGGCAATTGCCAAGATGCAAAATTACCAAAGAAAACTACGCATTGCCAACTTACAAAAAGAAGCAAAATAGATCCAATAAACGGAAGTATCCTATTTTTCATCATATTTATGCGTTAAATCAGAGATAGTAATTCCCTTTGGACGATGTAGTAATTTGATTTGAAACATCGTCTGAACTGCTCCTAAATCCAGTACGCGATTATTCATAGCAGTTATCAGCTTTAATAATGCATCCCAATCTCCTTCAACGGTGGTGTCTAGTGCATTTACACGATAAGAAAGTCCAGATTCTTCAATAATCGCAATTGCTTCTTCGATAAAGTCAATAGAAATAGAACGATTCTGATCTTGCGGTAAGATTTGAATACTGAGTAATGTATTGATCATTGTTGACCTCCGTTTGGAATAAATTGATTGGTAAATGCTTTTTTCGGATCAAATTCTCCACCAAGTAATTGATGCTTTTGAAGCCAGGTGGCATACCCACTCCAAACAGTTTCCTTCTGAATTCCCCAAGTAGTTGCATCTGCTTTATACCTCGGACTTAGCCACTGTTGACTTTGGTATACTAACTTACTATCAAGCGATGGGTTTTCCTTGAGCAATATATCCGCTGCCTCTTTTGGATGATCAATCGCAAATTGATATCCTTTGCTGACTGCTTGCATAAATTTTTGAACAACATTCGGATCTTGTTTGATTTTTGATTCGGATGTAATCAAAACAGGTGTATAATAATCAAGTTCTTTTGCTTGATCAGCTAAGTAAATCATATTTAATTTGAGTCCCTTTTGTTCTGCTTCTATTCCTTGCCAACCGTAGTAAATCCAATAAAAATCAATACCTTGTTTCAAAGCAGTAAAAAAATCAGTAGAACCGATATTGGTGATTTTTACTTTGTTCACATCTGCATTTTGCTTTTCCATCAACGATTGAATCATTGCCTTTTCTACAGGTGAACCAAATCCCCCATATTTTTTCCCTTCGAAATCTTTTGCGCTTTGTATACCTGAAGATGAAAGCGAAGCAAATCCAGAAGTATTATGCTGAATAACGGCAGCGATCGAAACAATTGGTACTCCAGCTACTCGCGCTTGTGTCACACCTTCTTGATAGCTAACACCGAAATCTGCTTTCCCTGATGCTACAAGCTGCTCAGCGGTTGACTTTCCTGGTTGAATGATTCGAACTTTTAAACCTGCTGCTTGAAAATAATTTTTCACTTGTGCAACATACAAGCCAGTATGATTTGTATTTGGTGTCCAATCCAACACAATTGTTACTTCTTTCTGGTCATTGTTTTTTGTTGTGTCTGTTGAACATCCAACCAAGCCCGCTAGGAATAAACAAAGTATACAAATCCATATTCTCTTTTTCATGCTCACCTGTTCTCTCCTTTACAAAATAAAAAAACCATCCTGATCAGAATGGTTTCGGCGCGCACAAAAATACCTTAACTTCCTACGCCGGCATTACCCGGATCAGGTGAAAGGGTCAGTACATAGGTGTACTATCTCAGCCGGCCAATTTCCAGCACCCCTGGGTTTTATATTTCATTTTCAAATGAATTATATATTTTAACGTTAAAAATGTCTATTATAAATTGATTGAAACACGCTACAGTTTAGCTTTTCAAGAAGAAAGTAAAACTGTAGCGATGCTGTAAGATTCATTGTTCTGAAAAATCTCTATGTTTAATTTTTAATATTGACAGAGGAAATATCATCGTTCAAACCTCTGATTTTGGTGAAATCAGGAATATTTTTACCTGGTTTTAAATCAATCCACTTACCATGGAAATTTGCATGTTGGAATAGAGTTGCACCTTTGCCTGATTTTGATACTTTAACAGAGGATGCTTTATCATTAAAATTCCATTTTGACAATCTTTCCGCATCTTCACAAAGAGTGATATGTCTTCCCTTGTAGTTAACATGTTCATACAAAGTAACACAAGTCACATTTTTTGATGACTTAGCCAAAACTGTACCAGCAGTTGGTAATATTACGGCAAAACTGGCGAAGGCAACAAGAGGGATTGATAACCATTTTTTCATATAAAAACCTCCTAATCATTTATATAAATTATAAATGATTTGAATAACCTTTTATGGGAAAGAGTATTGCGAATTTAAAAACTTTTATGTATTCTCTTTTCTGGATTTGAATCTTTGGCTTCTCTGAATATAAATTTCACGTTAATCAATTGAAATCAATCACGATCCAAGTACAAAAAAACTCCCTATTAAATATAGGGAGTTTAAGTCTATTATTTCTTTGGCTTACCAAGCAATGCAAACATATGCTGTTTGTATGCCTCCACTCCAGGCTGATCAAATGGGTTGACTCCTTGTAAATAACTACTTATACCACACGCTTTTTCAAAGAAATATACCAATTGTCCAAACACAAAACTCGATAGCTCAGGTACTCGTACGACAAGATTTGGAACGCCGCCTTCCGTATGCGCTAAAAGTGTACCTTCAAATGCTTTTTCATTAACAAAATCCAAAGACTTTCCAGCCAAATAATTGAGTCCATCCAAATCGCTTTCATCTTTTGGTATAGCAATTTGGTGTGCTGATTTGTCTACATAGATAACCGTTTCAAACAAATTCCGCAGTCCTTGTTGTATATATTGTCCCATGGAGTGAAGATCAGTTGTGAATTGTACAGAAGCTGGAAATACTCCCTTTTGATTTTTTCCTTCACTCTCGCCAAAAAGCTGTTTCCACCACTCTGCAAAATATTGCATTGCTGGTTGATATGTAACAAGCAGCTCCGTAGTATACCCTTTCCGATATAAAACCTGACGTGCAATTGCATATTGATAACAACTATTTTTCGACCAGTCCGTTTCACTGTATGTATTCATTGCATCTCTTGCACCTGCGAGCATTGCATCTGTATCCAAACCAGATACTGCTAAGGGAAGCAAGCCTACTGGCGTTAAGACAGAATATCTGCCCCCGATATCATCTGCAATCGTAAATGTTTCATACCCTTCATCATCTGCTAAGCTTTTTAATGCCCCTCTTGAACGATCGGTTGTAGCAAAAATGCGTTTGCTCGCTTCCTCTTTTCCATAGCGTTTCTCCATGTATTCCCGCATAACACGAAAAGCAACGGCCGGCTCTGTTGTCGTACCTGATTTGGAAATAACATTGATACTAACATCTTTTCCTTCCAGTAAAGCGTGTAAATCCTGTATGTAATCACTGCTTAAATGATTTCCAAGAAAATAAACTTCTGGAGCTTTGCGGACATTTTTCGGTAATTGGTTATAGAAACGATGATGCAGCATTTCAATAGCTGCTCTTGCTCCTAAATACGACCCGCCAATACCAATAACAAGCAAGACATCGGAGTTTTCGCGAATGCGGCTTGCTGCTTCTTTTAAACGGCTATATTCCTCTTTGTCATAGGTTTCTGGCCATTTCACCCATCCCAGAAAATCAGATCCTGCTGCATCTATCTCACCTAGTAATCTTTTTTCAGCTAACTGTGCTTCTGCGCTTAACTGACTTAATTCCTTTTCTTCCATAAACGATAACGCGTGCTTGTAATCAAAACGAATAGAACTCATATAGCAACACCCTTCAGCATAAGATCTAAATTTATCGTTATTTCATCATCATAACACAACCGATTAGAATACCGACTACGCCATAATCAGTATCTCCAAATGTAGTTGCATTCGAAATTAAATTACCCAGAAACGGAATTAATAATGCTGGCAGAAAACTGATACATATTCCATTGGCGAATGCTCCTAAAACAGCACCCCTTCTGCCACCTGTTGCATTACCAAAAACGCCGGCTGTAGCTCCAGCGAAAAAATGTGGTACTAGACCTGGAACGATCATAGCTAGTCCAAATAAAGGTAAGAGAAACATACTCAAAACTCCAGCGAAAAAACTCATAATAAATCCGATGATCACTGCATTTGGGGCAAAAGGGAAAATAGTAGGACAATCCAATGCAGGTTTTGCGTTCGGAACAATTTTTTCTGCTATTCCTTTAAATGCTGGAACGATTTCTGCTATGAGTAAATTTACTCCAGCCATAACGACATAAACTCCGACTGCAAAAGTAATTGCTTGTATAACCGAAAATACAAAAAAGTTAGTGCCGTTTGATAACTGCTTTTCAACCAAGTCTGGGCCAGCAAAAAAAGCAACAACCAAAAATAATACTGTCATTGTCAAAGAAACAGCAACGGAACTATCACTTAAAAAACCAAGATGTTTTGGTACAGCAATATCTTCTGTTGTTCTCTTTCGATTTCCTAGATATTTACCCACAATAGCAGCCAGCAAAAAACCAAGAGATCCGAAATGTCCAATCGCATAATCATCCGACCCTGTTATCTTTCTAACTGTATTTTGCAGTAGCGCTGGTGAAATCACCATCCATAAACCCATGATGATGGATCCAACCAGAATTAGCGTAATTCCTTTTAACCCACCAACTGTAAGGACAAGAGTCAACACACAAGCCATAAACAAAGAATGTTGACCACTAAGGAAAATATACTTTAATGGAGTAATCCGAGCTAATAAAATATTTATCAACATACCAAACACCATAATAAAAGCCATCTGTACACCAAATGTTTTTTGTGCGATCGCTAACACAGCTTCATTACTAGTGATAACACCATCAATATGAAAAGCCATATGAAACATTCTTCCGAATATATCAAGAGATCCAACAATTACGTTGGCACCTGCACCTAACATAATAAATCCCATAATTGTTTTCAGCGTACCAGAGGCAATCTCTGATACGCTCTTTTTTTGTAAAATCAAGCCAACAAGTGCAAATATTCCAATTAAAATAGACGGATTTCCGATGATATCCAAAATGGTTTTTAACATGTGCCTTAACTCCTTATTCCATCATTCCATCGTTTAAAATAAGCAAAACTATATTTTAATGGCAGTTTGCTTTTGCTGGTTGTATAAAACGGCCCATTCCAATGCCTCGGCTACTGATCGAGCCGTTTTAAAAGCTTTAGATTGAACAATAGGACTAGCTGTATCCATTGCAAAACTATGTGGAATTAAGTCAAACATGGATATATCATTTTCTGAATCACCAATACAAACTACCTCTTCTGGTGTAAGATTCAAATAATCGAGTAATATTTGAATTCCCCTCCCTTTATTGACTTGAGGAGGCATAAAATCGAGGCAATTTTTATCAACTAGAAAACTATTAAATTGATTGGGGAAATGCTTATGAACTTCTTCTTCTAAAAATCGAAGCACTTTGACTTCTCCAAAATATGAGAATTTAATAGGTAAAATATCTTGGCCTATTCTATTGTTTACATCAGCAATGTATTGAAATATCGAATCTTCTTTATATGGGAAATAGCCTTTTTGTTCTGCTGGAATAACACGCTTAACATCCGTTTCATTTAATCCTAAACATGCATCAATAATGACAGGAGTTTGTACCGCAAAAGATTCAATTAGATGATACAAATCCACTGCACTTTTTGGTGAAAATCGATTGGAGTGAATCAATTGTTTCTTTGAAGTATAAACTTGCGCGCCGTTTTGATTCACTTGATGATAAGTCCATTCCACCCCTTGCATCACTTGCTCTACTTCCTTTTTATTTCTTCCTGTTGCAAAACAAATATTTATTCCTAATTGTTTTAATTTTTTTAGTGCTAGTTGATCTGATTCACTCACTTTTTTCTCATCTGTTAATAAAGTTCCATCCAAATCGCTTACCAGTAAACGTATCATGTCATCACTCTTTCAATGTTTTGTTAGGAAACGAAAAGAATAACCGAACTATTGTCATAAAATAATATCATATTATTCGTATTTTCTATTATACAAATAAATATTTTTTTGTAAATTTTATAATAAAGTATTTTTAAATAAATTGTGTTTTGCATAAAAAAAAGACCACGCTTCACGTGATCTTTACAAATCTATTTTTTAAGCTCTAGAAACATAAGCTCCGCTTCGAGTGTCAACAATTAAACGATCTCCAACATTTACAAACAAAGGTACTTGTACAGTGAATCCTGTTGAAAGTTTCGCAGGTTTACTTCCTCCTGTTGCCGTATCGCCACGAATACCTGGGTCTGTCTCTACGACTTCCAATTCTACCGTATTTGGCAATTGGATCCCGATTGTCTCCCCTTTATAGGAAACAATTTGCACTTCCATATTTTCTTGAAGAAAGTTCAATTCATACTCCAATCGTTCTTCACTTAGACTAATTTGATCGTATGTTTCATTGTCCATAAAAGTGTACTCTCCACCACTTTCGTACAAATACTGCATACGACGAGTTTCAACTAATGCTTTCTGTACTTTTTCTCCTGCACGAAAAGTTTTTTCTTGGATGTTACCACTCCGTAAATTACGGAGTTTTGAACGAACAAAAGCAGCTCCTTTGCCTGGTTTCACATGTTGAAATTCAATTACAGACCATACATCGTTATCAATTTCAATGGTAAGTCCTGTTTTAAAATCATTTACACTTATCATAATGCCCGTTTCACCTTTTCACTTATAAAATAATTAATTCTTTTGGTAAACTCGTCAATACTTCATACCCGTTTTCGGTAATTAGTATATCATCTTCGATCCGAACTCCAAATTGATTTTGAAGATAAATACCTGGTTCAATCGTAATCACCACACCAGGTAGAAGCAAATCTTCACTGGAAGCTCCTACACGAGGAAATTCGTGGACGTCCAATCCAAGACCATGACCTGTACTATGACCAAATTCCTTGCCATAACCAGCCTCAGTAATGATATCACGAGCGATTTCATCTACATGACTCGCTTTCATTCCTACAACTAGACCTTCAATTGCTTTCCTATTTGCCTTATGTACAATATCATAAATTTCTCTTTGTTCTGCAGAACAGGAACCAATAGCGATTGTTCGTGTAATATCGGACGCATATCCTTCATAGAAGCAACCAAAATCAAATGTTACTAATTCTCCTGTAGCAATTGGTTTATTTGATGCAACTCCATGTGGCAATGCAGAACGAGTTCCTGAAGCTACTATCATATCAAAAGATAGCCCACTTGCACCACGTTCTCTCATCAGCCATTCTAATCGCAGGGCAATCTGCTTTTCTGTCATACCCGGAGCTAATTCAGTAAGCAGTTGCCTAAAGGAGTCTTCCGCAATACGAATAGCTTCTTTCAAATAGGAAATCTCAGATTCTTCTTTTTGACTGCGAATCAACTCTAAAATATTTGCAGTGGGTTTTAAAACAATGGAATCATCCAGCAGAAATCGAAGTGTTTCATACTCTGCAAAAGTAAGATGTTCCGATTCAAAGTGCAGAGCGGATATCCCAAGACGATGACACACATCTGCCACTGTCTCAAATATTTGGCTGCTCGTTTGTACTTCCAAATCAAAGGTCGGGACCTGCTCTTTTGCTTGTACAACATATCGAAAATCAGTAATTAGTATTTTTTCTGTCTCTGTTACGATAATTACTCCTGATGATCCTGTAAATCCGCTAACATAGAGGCGATTAGGGCGGTACGAAATGAGAAGCGCTTCCATGCTTTGTTGTTTGAGTACATTTTGTAGTTTGGTTACTCGATTCGTCATATTTCTACTCCTTCGATCCACCCACGAACAGCTGCTAGTGCCAAATCATAACTTTTGGTACCAAAACCAACTATCTGACCTTTACATGCAGGCGCTATGACAGAAGTGTGTCGAAATGTTTCCCGTGTATGGATATTTGATATATGTACTTCTATTGCAGGAACGTCTACTGCTAATATAGCATCAAAAATAGCATAACTATAGTGGGTATATGCTCCAGGGTTAATGATGATAGCATCATACTTATTGTTGGCAGAATGAATATGATTAATCAATTCCCCTTCTATGTTAGATTGAAAAGCATCTACCTGACAACCCCATTTCTTCCCAGTTTTCAACAATCGTTTATTAATATCTTCTAACGTTTCTGATCCATAGTGAGCTGGTTCCCGTTTTCCTAGTGTATTTAAATTCGGCCCATGTAATACTAAGACGCGAGACATATAACCTTCCTCCTTTTCGTATTCTTCCATATCTTATCATATCAACTGTTTCGGGTTCTCATCTGGCGAAATGTGGTACAATAGGAGAAATGTAATGCATAAGGTGGTGCATCTATGGCTGAAAATATCGTTCCCTATGGCGGGCAAGCAGTCATCGAAGGCGTTATGTTCGGTGGTCGTAATACACAAGTAACGGCAGTCCGTAGAAAAAATGGACAAATCGAGACACTAGAGGTCGAAAAAAAACAAGTACGATGGATAAATCAGTTAAAACGTATTCCACTAATTCGTGGGATTGTATCCCTTATTGAAGCAAGTGCAACTGGTGCGAAACACCTTCAATATGCTACAGAGATGTATGAACAAGATGAAGAAGGAACAATAGAGAGGAAAGAAGAAAACCATAATAGTGGCAAATTACAAATGATCGTAAGCGTTGCCATTATTGGTGTCCTATCTTTTATTGTTGGAAAGGTTATCTTTACTGTCCTGCCCGCAGCTCTCGCAAGTTGGATCTTTGATCCATATGTAAAAAATATGATACTGCAAAATTTGATTGAAGGTGTTATCAAAACAACACTATTACTCGTTTATTTATGGGGTGTATCTCGTACCCCCATTATGAAAAGAGTTTTCCAATATCATGGGGCAGAACATAAAGTGATCAGTGCATATGAAAACAGAGAAGAACTTACGGTGAAAAACGTACAAAAATACTCCACGCTTCATTATCGCTGTGGTAGCAGCTTTATGATCTTTACGGTAATTGTTGGCGTTATTGTATATTCTTTCTTCACTTATGATTCCGTGTGGGACAGAGTGTTGACAAGAATTGTGCTTCTCCCACTAGTAATTGGACTTTCGTTTGAAGTCCTCAAAATCACAAATGCCGTTCGAGATATTCCTGTGTTGCAGTATTTGGGCTATCCGGGACTCTGGCTGCAAAAACTCACCACAAGAGAACCAGATGATGATCAAGTTGAAGTGGCTATCGCAGCTTTTGTTCGTATGAAAGAAAAAGATGAGGCATATGGCTTGAATAATCAAGTTGCCAACTCTACTGTCAAAAGTATACAAACCTAAACGAAGGGATGGAACATCCATGAATAAAAAAATCCCATCCAATATGGGTACATGGTTCATATTTTCGTTTATTGGTATCGCATTAATTGCTCAGCTCATTCAAAATCCGATTCCAACATTAGTCTTTATGGTTATTCTTGGAGCGGTTATCCTTTTATATAAGTTTCCACCACAATGGCTTATTTCCATGACTAGGCCAGGACGAACACCAAAAGTTGCTTCGAAGGGAAAAAAAAGAAAGAAATATCCATTCCGAGTCATTGATGGAAATAAGAAAAAAAGCAGCTAATATCAATCCCTGCAAATGATAAACATTTGCAGGGATTTTTGTTAACAAAATCACCACTATTTTCGCGTATAGGAAATTGACTTTACCGAATGTTTGTACTATATTTATATACGTACATATGATTCCATACAGCTAGGGGAGAAAAAATGGCAAAAATCACCGAGAAAGATACAAAAGCAACTATTTTAGGTGCCTTGCGTCAAGCAGAGAAAAAAATCACTGATTTAGAAAAAGGTAAATTAAAAGCAGAACAAGAGACAACGCAAAAAAAGGCAACCGAAACCATAAAAAAAGCTGATTCCATGGTTGAAGTTAGCATGGAAGATAAAATAAAAGATCTTACCAAATCAATCAATCAAGTCTTAGGTACAATCGGAGAAGATATTGCAGCGGAATCCAAAAATCTTCAAACGATCAAAGATGCAATCGCTCTCAAAGAAACAGAACTAAAAGACTTATTTGGAATCGAACAACAAGCCAATACACTTGCCGCACTAGTGGATGCACATCAAGAATTAAAATTAGCGCAAGAAAAAGAATTGATTGATGCCAAAGAAACCGCTGAAAATAAGCTAGCTGAAATAGAAAATCTCATTAAAATAAAAACAGAAGAACATCAACAATTGTTAAAAGAACACGCCAAAGAAATAGCACAAAAACAAAAGCGAGAAAATGAAGAGTTCTCTTATGACTTTGCAAGACGCCAAAAAATTGAAAACGACAAACTAATCGATGAACTGACAGTAAAAAGAAAAGAATTCCAACAAGAATTAGAAAATAAAAATGGTGAGCTTGCTGAATATAAAAAAGCATTGGATGAACGCCAAACAGAAATAGAAAAACGTGAACAAAAAGTTGAAAAATTGGAAGCAGAAGTCGAAGCGTTTCCAGCTAAGCTTCAAGAAGTGAAAACGGAAGCTGATGCCAAAGCAAGCGCTGAAATCAAAAGGGTGCTCGCTATTCGTGAAGCTGCGATGAAAAAAGAAGTCGAAGCAGACAAACGTATTTTAGAAGCAGAACGTGATAATTTAAGGACACAACTTGAAACATCATTAAACGCAAATAATACATTACAAAGCAAACTAGATGAAGCATATAAACGTATACAAGAAATGGGTATTCAAATGGTCTCTAGCTCCAATGAATCAAAAGCTTTTGATAAATTCGCATCGCTTTTACCCGATAAAAATAACAACAAATAAGACCAACCATAATAAAAGTCTGTGTTCTAGGAATAGAACTCAGACTTTTCAACATTTAGCCAATAAAACGCCTTTTATTTGGATCTTTCTGTAATTCATTCGCCAAATCCACTCTGCTTCGCATTTCCAAATAACTCGAAAAAGTAAATTTTCTGAAAAATTTTTCAGCGGCATCCACACCGGATTGAAATAGCGCTTCTCTTTTTTTGTTGTCGATTGTAAAATCCGTGATTTTCACATTAAGCGAAGGAACTGTTATCGTTCTCACTTGGTCTTGTTCCCGAATACTACGATTATCATGTGCATCCATCATTGTTTCAAATAAAGCTTTAAACATAGATACAGGACTATCAATTTTATGGCCAGTAGGCGGATCGTCTGATGTCAGACGAAAACCAAATGTCGGCCATTCCGGATTGTCTGAGTCAAATAACCAAATCGGATAATTACTGAGAACCGCTCCATCTACTAAATAGCAATTTAGGTCAATGTCTTTGTTTAATAAACGAGCCGGCTCAAAGAAAAATGGAATGCTGCAACTCATCCTTACTGCTTTAGCTACAGGAAAACAAGCAGGATCATGACCATAAGCTGCAAGATCTTGTGGAAAAACCAGTAAATTTTCCAAAGTAATATCGGACACAATAATGTGTAATTTGGTTTCTTTTTTTTCTAAATCTTGAAAAGTATAAACACCTTTTTTTGCTAGTAAATTTTCCAACCATTTCTCCAAACGGTTGGTAGGATGTAGACCCTTTTTAAACCATAGACGGGCACTCGGACCTAAAAAAGGAATATAATCATACCAAGTAGGTGCCAAAAAATCAGCAAAATTTTTACTGATCATAATTTCATACATTTCTTGTCCAGTGTAACCCGCTGCAAGTAGCGCTGCTAAAATGGATCCAGCAGATGTTCCTGCTACACGTTTCCATTTATAACCTTTTTCCTCCGCCACACATAATGCACCTACAAGTCCAATCCCTTTTACTCCACCACCTTCAAAGACGGCATCAGCCCACATATTAAACACCTCCATACACTTATTCCCAATATATGTAGAAAAAAATCCCCTAGAATGGAAAATCTCTAAGGGATAATTTTCTCCTGGGATTTAAGGTCTTCTAAGTCCTCGTAATCCTCCGATTCGGTTGGGATTTGTAGTTGTTGTTTTACACTAGCATTATTTTCAATTAATTCTACTAAATTTTCGATGCATGTAATCGAATTCCAACTAAGGTGATGCTCAATTCCTTCTACATCTTCATATACAAATTCCTCCTTGACTCCTATCAACCGGAGGAATTGTTCCAATAATTCATGTCGGTGCACCAAACGCTTACCCATTTTTTTCCCTTTTGCAGTAAGCATCAAACCTCTATACTTCTCATAAACCAAATATTGATTTTGATCCAATTTTTGAACCATTTTGGTTACTGATGAGGGATGCACTTCCAACGCTTCTGCAATATCGGAAACACGGGCGTAACCCTTTTGATCTATTAATTTATATATATTTTCCAGATAATCTTCCATGCTTGGCGTTGGCATGTATGCAAAACCCCCTGAATATTTTTTAAGATAGCGTAAACTATTTTATCATAATTTATCAATGAATCGTAAGACGAAATAATTGAGAAATTGCAACACTTCCCTGAAAAGAGCAAAATGAGCTCATATCATTTTATTCTATTCCATCGATTACACAGCATGTGCAGCAAGTCGAATATAATCAACAAACACTGTGCCCTGTACTCCAGAAAAAGAAACACTAACTGACTTTGTTTGTGCAGGCGGGGGCGGGACAATTGTAAAGTAAGGTTTAAATACTAATTTCGATGCTGCTGGAACTAACACTTGCAAAGGTGTGGAACGAAGGATGTTTCCATTATTATCTCGGTAAACTACAGTTGCAAACAAACTAGCCTGTTTGCCATTTGGAGTCGCATTTAATAGACGAAAGTAAAAATAGTATGCACAACCCTGTTGTATTGGAAGAGGTTGTGTTTGTTTGAGGACACTACCAGCTTTCATCAAGACAGAAAAATCATTTTTGTATACAGGATTTTTTACTCTTCTTATACTTACCCCAGTCCATGGGGCAAGCCCTTGACGAAATCCGCCATTCTTTAAAATATTTGTATTCGTACAAGCCATTGGTCTCCCCTGCCCTTCATCTAATGTTTTAGACTATGCCAAAGCATTAGATGATGATTGGGAAGATACACAAATTAGCCTGTTTTTGAAACAGGCTAATCCGTGAGAAGATAAGGAGAAAAATCCAAAGCGTCACATGATACAAGTTTTAATGAAACACCATCAAACACGCCTTCGACAGCATCTGAGATAGCCTTACCATGCAAATGCCCATAGATACAATACTGCACATCATACTGCTTGATCATTTCCCAGAAAGCAGATGTTGCGGCATCTTTATTGACAGGTGGATAATGAAGCATTACAATGATTTCTTTTCCCGGATGTTCTTTGGCAGCAGAATCTAAAGCTAATTTTAGCCTTCCAACTTGGCGGTCATAAATTTTCCGATCATCTTCTTCTGAAAAATTGCGGTCAGTAGGGAGGTTCCATCCGCGTGTCGCACAAACTACCTTATTTTCAACAATTGTAAAATCTGCATCCAACCATTCCATACGAGGAGGGAGAATATTTCTAATTTTATTTTTACTGTGATAATAGTATTCATGATTTCCAGGTGATAATACTTTGTATCCAGGCAGTTGTGCTACCCAATTTAAATCGTGCAGTGCCTCTGCTGGTTTTAATGCCCAACTGATATCCCCTGGTATCAAAACAGTATCATTATCAGATACATACTGTCTCCAATTATCTCGAATTCGATTATAATGCTTATCCCAACCAAACAATTCCATAGGTTTGTTGATGTCTTTATCAGGATTGATGCGATCAATATTAATTGATTTATTAAAAGATAGGTGCAAATCACTTATCGCAAAAATTGCCACTCGTACAACCATTCCTTTCTACTTCTTTTCATTATAACAAGAATAGGAGCAAAAGAATGGAAGACGCCCTATCTTTTTTCATTCCATTCCTTTTTTCCATATTTATCCGTTACTAGCTGCTCTGCTAATTCCCATTCATAATGGGAAAGTGGTTGTTCTTCAAAAGAAATTTTCAGCCCCGTAACAAATCCCATATATACAGATTGTATTACTTCTTCAAGGCTTACCTTTCGTTTGCATAACTGAGATAGTGTTCCGATCTTTTGCTCAAAATGCTGTTTACTTTCTTCATTAGGAAAACGAAAAATATCATAAAAAGTTTCATAATCAAAGTCAAGTAAAATGCTGCCATGCTGCAAAAGTACACCATGTTTTCTCGTTTGTGCACTACCGATTGCTTTTTTTCCATCAATCAAAAATTCCCCTGAACCAGGCGCATCGAAACAGGCATCCGAGTGAATTTGTTTCCCCTCTTTGGGAGTATTTTTATCGATTTGCAATAACATTTGATTTACGCCCTGTTCTAAAGCAACATTTATTTTGCTATAAGTATTTTGTATAGAATTTGTAACGAGGGGATTAACTTCACTGACAACAACACTATAGGTTAATTCTTGATCATGAAAGACTGCTCTTCCACCAGTCATTCTTCGCACAAATCCTAGTTGATGAGTCTGTAATTTTTTATGATCAACTTGACGTTTTGCATGTTGAAAATATCCGATACTGAGCGTAGAAGGATTCCAGCCATAAAATCGCAAAGTCGGGGGAACACTACCTTCCCGATGTGCAATAAGAATGGCTTCATCAATTGCCATATTCCAATAGGCATCGCTTTTGTGATAAGGAATATATCGCCACTTCATAAAAAGCTCCTTGTTTGTAGAATACTTCGAGGTACAGATCTATTTTGATCTGTACCTCTCTTCATGACGGGTGATTTACTTCAGCAGTTTGATACATTGTCCGTTTCTGGCATCACTATACTGCTTGGCAAGCCGATTCAGTTCCTGAAATGAAACCTTCTTTTTGTCGAGGTCCTTATATTTATCGCTAAAACTCAAAAAACTACTTTTCAGATCATTACAAGCTTTGGAATGTGGCAGATCAGTCATCTCTACGATTAGACTAAATTTAGATACTCCACTCGTAATCTTCCAGATATACTCAGCGTATATCCGACCCGCATTATTCGGTTGAGCTTTCACCTTTTTCATTGTATCCGCTGCTTCTATTCTCAGCATTTTATCATTTAGCTCAGTAGCTAGTGCCTGATCCTGTTCCAACAATTTCATTACAGCATTTTCTGCACAAGAAGTTGAGCATACCTCTACAGGTTTACTAGCAGACGTAGTGCTACATGCTGTCACTAGAATCGTCCCGGCTGTGACAACATAAAGTTTGCTTTTCATAACTTCCCCACATGAAGAGTAGTTTCTTTCTCTGCTTATTCATTATAGCAAGCATATCATCAATTCACCAATCGCTTATAAGAATTTATTCTGTTCGAATCGTGGAAAATAAAGTGGGAATAACTAAAGAAAATAGTTCAAAGGAGCAAAACACATGAACGAATCCATACAAGAAGCATTAAACAAACAAGTAGCAAATTGGAGTGTATTGTATACCAAATTCCACAACTACCACTGGAATGTAACAGGTCATTCTTTCTTCGAACTACATACAAAATTTGAGGAACTGTACAAAGAAGCAGATGAAACATTGGATGAATTAGCGGAACGATTATTGGCTATTGGCGGGAAACCAGTAGCAACATTTCCTGAAATACTTGCAACCACGAGTCTCCAGGAAGCAACAGGTAAAGAATCCGCTGATCAAATGGTCCAACAACTCATCCATGATTTTCAGCAGTTGGAAGGCGAAATACGGGATGCGATTGAAACCTCAGATGAAGCCAAAGACCATTCAACTTCCGATATGCTTACTTCGATACTAACAAAAATAGAAAAACACACTTGGATGTTAGAAGCGTATTTAGGAGACTAAGTAAATTTACAGAAAGTATCCACTCTAGTAAGGTGGATACTTTTTTGTTATCGTAGGGAAGTGGATTTCACTAGAACGAATAATGCATGAAAAGAGATGATGTGCAGCCATGAACTATAACACAATAAGTGAAACACTATCCAATGATGCAAAAAGAACAAAACGGACATATGTGTTTATCTTTTTGTTGATCACGATGTTTATGATCTCGATCGAATCAACAATTGTAGCAACTGCTGTACCTGAAATTGTCGCAGAGTTAGGAAATTTTTCTGCATACAGCTGGGTATTTTCTGCATTTTTATTGATGCAGGCAGTAACGACACCTATATATGGAAAATTGTCCGATATTTTTGGCCGCAAACCTATTTTTTTAATAGGAACGATCATTTTTCTCATTGGCTCCTTTTTATGCGGAGTGGCAACATCAATGGGGCTGCTTATTTTTTATCGTTTTATTCAAGGCATAGGAGCTGGAGCTGTAATGCCGATCGCAACCACTTTAGTCGGTGATTTGTACACCTTGGAAGAACGGGGAAAAATTCAAGGTTACTTGTCGAGTGTTTGGGGAATTTCTTCGGTAGTCGGCCCTTTAGCAGGTGGATTAATTGTCCAATATGTCAATTGGGCTTGGGTTTTTTGGATCAATATTCCACTTGGGATAATTAGTCTGCTTGGAGTTCATCGATATTTACATGAACAAGTAGAGAAGAAAAAACCATCCATCGATTACTTGGGTGCTAGTCTATTTTCTATATCTATCTCTGCTCTTATGCTCATCTTGATCGAGGGCGGCTCGAACTGGGGCTGGATCTCGACTCCTACCATCAGCCTCTTTGTTTTGTTTATCGTAACAATGGCTATTTTCCTCTGGTGGGAACGTATTGCTGCTTCTCCAATGATTCCATTATCACTGTGGAAAAATAGATTAATCGCTGTATCCAATATTTCTACCCTTTTAGCAGGAGCGAGCATGATTGGACTTGCAAGTTTTGTTCCGACTTACGTGCAGGGAATTATGGGTTCATCAGCCCTTATTGCTGGTTTTGCACTTACCGCAATGTCAATTGGATGGCCGATCGCTTCAAGTCTTACAGCAAAACTCTTTCCGCGAATTGGATTTCGTTATACTGCTATTATAGGAGGAACTCTTCTAATTTTTGGCTCTATATTCTTTATTACATTAGATCCAGTCAAAGGGCCTATTTGGGCAGGATTAGGCTCTTTTGTTATTGGAGCAGGAATGGGGTTTGCTACCTCCACCTTTACCATATCGATTCAAAGCAGTGTGGGATGGGAATTACGAGGAGTAGCCACTGCCTCCAGTATGTTTATGCGCTCCATTGGTACAACTTTAGGTACTGCTATTTTAGGTGGTATTTTAAATCTGCGCTTAAAAACATATTTGGAACAGCATAATGGAAGTAAGTTAAATATATCTTCTGTGGATGCGGCGAATATTTTACTTGATCCAATAAAAAAGGCACAGTTATCGGATCAATCACTTCATTTGCTACAAAATGGGTTACAAATCGCACTTCACACCGTATTTTGGGGAGTTGGTATCTTTGCTGTCCTCACATTCATCTCTACCTTGTACCTTCCCATCGATACGATAAAAAACAATCAAAGATAAATTGATTTGTTAAAACGGCAAAAACCAAGAAGAGGAAGCAATCATGCTCTCTTCTTGGTTTTCATATATAATTAGAGCAAGGTGATAATAAGAAAGGAACAAAATGATGGAACTTAGACAATTAGAATATTTTTCCGCCGTTTGTAAAGAAATGCATTTCTCAAGAGCAGCAGAAAACCTCTGCACTACCCAATCAAATCTGAGTCAGCAAATAAAGTTTTTGGAGAACGAGCTCGGAATTCCTTTATTCGATCGTATTGGCAAGCGAATCGCCCTGACAGATGCTGGAAAAATCTTATTGGAACAATGTCATATCATATTCGAACGCATCGACTATATTAAAGGAGCAATAACAGATCTAAAGCAAATGGAAGGCGGGAAACTGGATATAGGAATACTTCCAGGTGACGGAGACTTGCTGTTCGATGCACTCTTAGTAAACTTCCATCACACCTATCCCAAACTCTCTATAAGTGTTACGGAAACCATGGATGTATATGAACAAATTGTCGAGGGCAAGCGAGATCTAGGAATTACCACAATTCCCTTGAATCCAGATGACCGTATCTCCATTATCCCCTTGTTCCATGAGGAATTTGTTTTAGCTATCCAATCCGATCACCCCATTGCAAAATCAAAAGCACTTCCCTTTGAACAATTACAACAGTTGAAGATGGTGATGTTTGATCCAGAACATCAAGTTACGAAACTCATCCATTCTTGCTGCCAAGAAAAAGGTATTACTATCAACAATCCGATAGTAACCTCTACGCTATCAACTCTTTTATCCCTAGTCGAACAAGGAGTAGGAGCCACTATACTTCCACGTCTGTTGGTAGATTATTTAGATCGCGATAGTATCTCAACGATAACATTAGTTAATCCTACCCCTAGTCAAGATATTTGCATCATACATCGAAAAGATAAATTTATGGGGCAGGCGGCGAAATTATTTATAAACGAATTAAAGACTTTTGTACAAAATGTAATGGAACACTCCAATCGGAAACTAGGTTAACCAAATATATTTTTTTATGAAACAAAAAAACTGCACCTCAATAAGAGATGCAGTTTTTACATTAGTTTCTTATCCATCTTAACTTTGGCTTTCGAGCCGCTAAAACCTCATCTAATCTTTTGATAAGAGTATGATGTGGAGCATCTTGCACAACTTCAGGTGTTTCCTCTGCTTCTTTTGCTATTTGAATCATCGTATCAATGAAATGATCAAGTGTTTCTTTACTTTCTGTCTCAGTCGGTTCAATCATTAAACATTCTTCCACAATCAAAGGAAAATATATAGTAGGTGGATGAACGCCAAAATCAAGCAATCGTTTGGCAATATCAAGGGTTCGAACACCGAACTTTTTCTGCCGATTTCCGGAAAGGACAAATTCATGTTTACAAGCTTGACCAAATGGAAGATCATAAAATTCTTCTAATCTGGCCTTCATGTAATTTGCGTTTAACACGGCATTTTCAGAAACTTGTCGAAGTCCAAGCGCTCCCATTGTTCGAATGTAGGCATAAGCTCTCACCAATATACCAAAATTACCAAAGTAACCTTTTACACGACCAATGGAATTTGGTAAATCATTTTCTAAATAAAAACTGCCATCATCTCTTCTGGCAATTAGAGGTTTTGGTAAAAAAGGAACTAATTCGTTTTTTACTCCTACTGGCCCTGCACCTGGACCTCCCCCACCATGCGGGGTAGTGAATGTTTTATGCAAATTGAGATGAACCACATCAAATCCCATATCCCCGGGTCTAGTTATTCCTAAAATGGCATTTGCGTTTGCACCATCATAGTACAAGAGCCCTCCAGCTTCATGAACAAGTCTTGCTATTTCCACGATTTCTTCTTCGAAAAGACCCAATGTATTTGGATTTGTTAACATTAATGCAGCTGTATTTTCGTTTAAAACTTGCTTTAAAGCATCGACATCTACTAGCCCTTTCGCATTGGAAGGTATGGTGATGGTTTCAAATCCTGCTACTGTAGCACTAGCTGGATTCGTCCCATGAGCAGAATCAGGAACTATTACTTTATTCCGCTGCTTATCTCCTCGACTTTGATGATAAGCTTTGATCATCATAAGCCCTGTCCATTCCCCTTGGGCACCTGCTGCAGATTGTAAAGTAACCCCATCCATACCAGTGATTTCTGCTAAATCTTGTTGGAGCTCAAACAACAATTGAAGAGCGCCTTGGACAGTTTCTTCCATTTGATAAGGATGAATTTTGGAAAATCCAGGTAATCTAGCTACATCTTCATGTACTTTTGGATTATATTTCATCGTGCAAGAGCCAAGTGGATAAAATCCGTTATCTACGCCATGATTTCGTCTTGATAGTTCAGTATAGTGACGCATAAGATCCAGTTCGGAGACTTCCGGCAAATCTGCTGCTTCTTCTCGAATCCATACTTCTGGGAGTTGTTCCGTTTCTGGTACATCCAATACAGGTAAGCTATGAGCAATGCGACCGGAACGACTTAATTCGAATATCAATGACTTATGTGCATTCATCTTATCAATTCCTCCAATGCTTGACATAGCGCCAATATATCATCTTTTGTTCTCTCTTCTGTCACAGCAATGAGCATATGATTTTGCAATTCAGCATACGCATGTCCTAAATCATATCCTCCAATTACACCGTAATTTAGCAGTTGTCGATTTATTTCTGTAATATCTTTTGGTAATTTAATAACAAATTCATTAAAGAAAGGGGTTGAAAAAACTGCTTTCACACCATTAATTTTGCTTAATTCATGTTTCGCATAATGCGCTTTATGAAAATTTTGTCTAGCAACTTCCTGCATTCCTTCTCTACCCATTGCACTGAGATATACCGATGCAGCCAGCGCATTTAATGCTTGATTGGAACAAATGTTAGAAGTAGCCTTATCACGGCGAATATGTTGTTCCCTTGCTTGTAGTGTTAATACAAATCCACGATTTCCTTCTTCATCAACCGTTTCACCAACAATTCGACCTGGAATACGTCGCATCAGTGCTTTGGTAGTGGCAAAATATCCACAATGAGGTCCTCCAAATGAAGCAGAAATACCAAGCGGCTGTGCATCTCCAACTACAATGTCCACACCAAAGTTTCCAGGAGGTTTTAACATTCCTAAGGAAAGGGGATTACTGCTGACGATAAACAAACCTTTGTGATGATGTACCAATTTTTCAATTGCAGTCAAATCTTCCAAATGACCGAAGAAGTTCGGTGTTTGAACAATTACCGCTGCTGTCTCTTCAGTAACGAGTTTTGCTAATGCTTCTAAATCTGTGATCCCATCAACTAAAGGTGCTTCTACTATTTCCAGTCCTAAACCATGTGAATTAGTAGTCAATATCTCCCTCGCTTCGGGATGAATAGCACGAGATACAATGACCTGTTTTCTTTTCGTCACACCATAAGCTAAATTTGCCGCTTCGGCTAGTGCAGTAGGGCCATCATACATGGAAGAATTCGCAACATCCATTCCAGTTAATTCAGCAATCATTGTCTGAAATTCAAATATTGCTTGCAGCTCTCCTTGACTAATTTCTGGTTGGTAGGGAGTATATGCAGTGTAAAATTCAGACCGAGAAATAACATGCCCGACAACAGATGGAATATGATGATCATACACACCTGCACCAAGAAAAGAAGCATAGTTGTCGGTAGAAGCATTTTTCGAAGCAAGTTGCCGCATATGTCGGACAAGGGTAGACTCTGCCATTGGTGCAGGTAAGTTCATGTCTCTTTGCAAACGAATTTCGGAAGGAATCTCGGCAAACAATGTTTCTACTGAATCCACACCAATTGTTTCAAGCATTTCCATGCGATCTTTTTCTGTCATAGGGAGATATCGTTGTTTCATCCTGTAATCCTCCTGTAAAAAGGTGTTGGAACAATTTTTGCTTTGACACGTTTTCCTCGAATTTCCACTTCTACCTTTTGATCAATTAGTGTATAAGCGGAAAGGACTAATGCTAACCCTATATTTCGTTTGCTCAATGGCGATTGAGTTCCAGAAGTAACTTCTCCAATCTTTTGATCGCCAATATAAACAGAATAATGGCTTCTGGGAATACCCCTGTCTATCATTTCAATTCCGACTTTTTTGCGATCAAGTCCCCTATCTTTTTGGACTGATAAAGCGTCTGAACCAATAAAAGATCCCTTATTTAATTTCACAGCAAATCCAAGTCCTGCTTCTAGCGGAGAAATACTTGCAGAAAGCTCTTGTCCATAAAGTGGAAGTCCTGCTTCCAGACGTAATGTATCTCTGCTCCCTAATCCACAAGGAATCAATTGATAATCATTACCTGCTTCTAGTAAACGATGCCATAAAAGCGGTGCTTCCTTTGCATTACAGTACAATTCAAATCCATTTTCTCCCGTATATCCAGACCGAGAAACCATACAGGGAATCCCTAGTATGTCTATATCCATTGCAAATTGGAAAGAAGATAAAATTGCTAAATCAAAAGTAGTACAACTCTGTAGTATCGCTTCAGCATATGGACCTTGTAAAGCCAATAATCCAGTTTCTTCTGAGCGGTTCGTTAATTCAACATCTTCCTCTTGGAGTTGCTCTTGTAACCAGTTCCAGTCTTTTTCGATATTCGATGCATTGACTACAAGTAAAAATCCATTTTCCTTTATTTGATAAACCAACAGGTCATCAATTGTTCCTCCATTGGGAAAACACATCAAAGAATACTGTGCTTGCCCTACAGTGAGTTTGGAAATGTCATTCGTTGTAACACGATTTACAAACGCTTTCGCATCTGCACCAGTCACTTCAATTTCTCCCATATGGGAAACATCAAATAATCCGGCCTTGTTTCGAACTGCATCATGTTCTTCTTTAATACTTGAAAATTGAACTGGCATTTCCCATCCGCCAAATGGAACCAATTTCGCTTCCTTCGGATAAACGGAAAACAGAGTTGTTCGCTTTAATGCTGTCATTGCATGCACCTCCAGATCTACTAAAATAAAAAGACAGAGATATCCCGATCCATGTCGGGATACCCTGTCCTTGTACCTGAGAGTTTCAGTCTATTTCTAGACTTGCCCCTTTGGTGGCTCAAAATATGATATGAGCACTCTCCAGAGCGACGTCCAACGAGTGTCCTTTTGCCTGAGAGATTCACCTTTTTAGGTTTGCTCCTTCGGCGCCAACTACCACCAGTTAGGTGTGTGGTCTCTCCTCTCGTCATCAACCGTCCAAATCTATGTAATTGTCACTTCCATTTTGCCATAAAATCCGATCATTTGCATGTATTATTTATTAGAAAGTACGGTTTTTGACTATTGTACGAAAACTTATTTTTTCCAATTAGGATGAATCTAACATCTCCTTGTCCAGCACTCCTTTAACCGCTACTGATTTTCCTCTTCTTTTAAGCTATTGAAGGATATCTGATAATTACATACAATAAAAACACATACTCCATATCGACTTAAAAAAGATCATAAGATTCATCATCGTAATAAAAATATTGTTTACGTTTCGTTCAATGTATATCTCTACTCTAACTAGCTCTTTGAGTAAGGGGGAAACAGGAATGCTGCATGGAGTGCAATAGGTGTTTTCATATGTTCCCAAATCCTGTACTTGACTGGAGCATATTATAAATCACCTTACTTACCGACTTTAAACTGACCTGCACCCCAAATATCATAGCCGCATGTATGCTCTGTTTTTACATGCTTTTCGGCATCAACCAATTGCATCATTCGAAACTGTTGACTGTAATGCCAAGCTAGCCCAGGGGGATTTTTCCCTTTTAACAAATTTTCCACTACTTCATCATACTGATCTTTGTACTTTTCGCGAAAAAAAATTTCTAACTCTGACCCTTGATTCAAGCGGTTTTTTGCCAAATCTACATTAAACAAGTTTTCATGTTCTCGTTTTGTTCCTAATGTCCGATCTTCTGGCATTACTAGCTTGATATAAGGATGAAACTCAGGAAAACCGTTTTTATCAAAACGAATTCCTGTTTTTGGGTGATATTGATCCGCTAATTCTCCATTCACCACAATCATCGCTCTGCCGCCATAAGAAGGAACAACATACCTTTTTTCTCTCACAGCTAAAAATTTGGTGCTATAAGCAAAGATATTTCGAAGAAGTCCGTTATATACTTGTCTTCGTGCTGTTTCAGGGTCATCAGGAGGAATAAAAGCATCCGGCAGTTCCTCAGGAAGCGCTTGTCTTAAATAAAGCCAAGAATTTTCATATTCCTTCACCTGCTGTGTAATTTTTAGAGCAGTTTGTTTAAATGATGAATAAGCAGGATGAGAGTAAGATATGAGACATTCGACTTGATCTATTTGTGTTTCTGGTCGATTCATAACCAATAGTTCTCCATCATTTTGCGGCCCATAAAAGGAGTTTTGGCTGTCGGACAAATGTTCTGGAGAATAAATTTCCTTTAAGACAATAGGCAGTTGCTCTGCCAGTTTTATTTCTTCATCAATCAATAAAATATAGGAGTCTACAGAACATTTAGCCAACACAATATCTTTTTGTGAGGATAACTTATAAATTTCATTACGAAATGTAAGTACTTTTTTCTGAATTTGTTCGAGATGATCCTTTCTACGATATGCCATCTTCGTCCAATAAGAACTCCATTTTCGTTGAAATATCTTAGATAATTGAGTAGGGGTATACTGATTAGATTGAACATTTTTTTGTATTTCACTGAAATTCATCACATCTTCAAATGAAATTCCTTCGAGTATACCTGTCTCTAATTGATCCCTTTCATTTCTAAACGGTTCAAAATGAACAGCAAAAGTATACAGATCATCTCCTTTAGGTTGTGGCAAAGGACCTGCCTTTGGATAATTTGTGTTAAAGACAAAAATGAAAATCACTATAATCGTAAATCCAATGCTAATGAAAAGTAACAATGCTAATGATTTTATGTCTTCCAATGACAACACCTTCTCACAACAATAAAATTTTTATTGCGCGGTATTTCAGAATTTAACATAAAAGCTATTTTATTTTAATTTTACATATTTTCCGGATTTAATTCATCATTATTTTCATTTTGCTTATGCATTATTTACCAAAAAATGACCCATACTACATCAGATACTATATTTTTAAATGGAGGAGAAAAATGAATACACCTCCGATTCGCTTTCATCGCGAGTGGCTACCTGTTTTTCAAGACAAAATAGAAACCGATAGCGGCTGGGCAAATTGGGATCGATTCCAACTTGCACTAGAAGCGGCAAAACTATCTGCTGTTCCTTCTTTTGATACATTGCTGTGTTTGGAACAATTGCAAGGTATTGAACCTTTGCCTCACCAAGTTGATGTGACTAGACGAGTCATCCAAGAAATGCGCGGTAGAGCCATCCTTGCTGACGAAGTAGGTCTCGGTAAAACGATTGAAGCTGGAATGATACTAAAAGAATATCTGATTCGAGGATTGGTTCAAAAAGTATTGATATTAGTGCCTTCCTCACTTGTGTTGCAATGGACTAGGGAATTAAATCAAAAATTTCAAATCCCAGCTGTTGCACAAAAAAAGGCATGGATGTGGGAAAAATACGACATCATTGTCGCATCGATGGACACAGCAAAAAGAGATCCTCATCGAGAAGTAGTATTAGGACAGCCGTATGATCTATTAATTGTGGATGAAGCACATAAACTCAAAAACCGCCGGACAAAAAACTGGCAGTTTATTAGTGAAATGCAAAAAAAATACTGTCTCCTTTTGACTGCTACACCTGTACAAAATGAATTGGAAGAACTATACAATCTTGTTTCTCTGTTAAAACCTGGTCAATTAGGTAATGAAACTCGATTTCATAAAGATTATGTGGCAGGGAAACGCAAACCAAAAAATGAAGATCAATTACGGCAAGAAATTAGCCAAGTACTTATTCGAAACAGACGAATGGAAAGCAATCTGCCGATGACCAAACGGATAGTAAAAACCATTCCTATTCAACTAACAGAAGAGGAAAAAGCTTTGTATGAAGGAGTAAGTGAATTTGTTCGTGAACGGTATTCTTCCACTAACGATTTAAAGAGCATGTTATCCTTGTTGGTACTGCAAAAAGAAGTATGCAGTAGCAGGGATGCTGTTTTTCTAACGCTTTTTAAGTTGTTTCAAAAAGGAAACAAAGAAAAAGCTTCCATTCCTCCAGAAATTAATCATTTGATACAGTTACTGCGTGCTGTCACTACTTCTTCCAAGGTAGAAGCAGCAGTAAATTTAATCCAAAGTATCCCTGATAAAGTAATCTTATTTACCGAATACCGTGCAACACAAGAAATGCTCATTCGAGCATTAGCTTCCAAAGGTATACAAGCTGTTCCTTACAGAGGCGGATTTAATCGAAATAAAAAAGATTACATGATGGAGCTGTTTCAAAAACGGGCACAAGTAATGATAGCGACAGAAGCAGGTGGAGAAGGGATAAATCTGCAATTTTGCCATCACATTATTAATTTTGATATGCCTTGGAATCCTATGCGTGTGGAGCAGCGCATTGGAAGGGTGCATCGGTTAGGACAAAAAAATGATGTACATATCTACAACTTTGCTACGATCGGCACAATCGAAGAACATATTATTTGGTTATTACATGAAAAAATAGCATTGTTTGAGACTGTGATTGGAGAACTGGAGACAATCTTAGAAGGGTTGGAAAAAGAAGATTCGCTTGAAAAAAATGTAATGGACATTTTGGTAAAAAGTCATGATGAAAAAGAAATAAGAGATCATCTCAGCAAAATCGGAGAAAAATTTCACCAAGCAAAAACAGAAAACCAGCAGGAGCAAGCAAGAAAAGAGGAATTGCTTTGGACCAAATAACTTTACGTCAATTCACAGAACGTTATTTACAAGCGAATGATTGTCACATCTTAGAATCCACGCCTTCTTATTTGCATACACAACTCTCCATAGAAGCAGATAAGGACTTAGTTAATCGTCCTTATTACTGGATGTATGTTGAGAAAATGAATCTGCCAGCAAATCCGGTTCAATTATGTCTTGTATTTGATCCAGAACAACCACCAGAAGGACAACGGGCAGAGTATTTGTTTTATGGTTCCCCCCGTTTTCGACAACTTTTGCGATCTGCTCAAAATCAAGGGAAATTTGTCCGACTATACCAAGAACCTGCACGATGGACACAGTTCTCTTCTCAATCGAAAGGATATGTTCCTTGGATCGCTTTGCATTACCTTGTATCGTATGTATGTGATCAAAAGAAAGATCGACTTGTTTCATACGGTATTAACCTGCAATCGGCTCATATAGAAAAAAACTTCGCAGATCGTCTGCAAATGCACCAATGGTCTCATCGATTACCTGAACGAAGATATACTTTAAGCCCGCAAATGACCATTCAAGAAGCTGTTGGAGAAATTGAATATGCACTGACAGAAGAATTAACAGAAGAAGATCATCAATGGGCTGATGAGGCCGAAAAACGACTGAAAGAGGAATTAACACAAGTAGCCTCCTATTTTCCAGACGAAGAAAAACAAACGGAAGAACAAAAAATAGCAAATACAGCTCGGCGGAGAGAATGTATCTGGCAATTCCACCCCCGAATCGAAGTCAATTTAGTCTCAGCAGGATTGTTTTACTTAGAAGAAAAAAACAAAAGTAATGTATACTAAAAAAGAATCATTTCCTTGAGATGGGATCGTTATGCCTACCAACGTCTACACACTTGAAGGCGATCAGGGTGAGATCATCTATGAGCAGAAAGATAATATCGGACTTCTCAACACGCAGTATACTATTCATTTCGACGGTAAAACTTATAGAGGGCAGGCAAAAGAAGCTCAGGTGCATAAATCCCATATTGCATTCCTGAATCCCGATGCAAAGGGCAACTACAGGGTATTTCTATTCCTGTATCTTCGGCGGGAATCAGGTAAGATCTATGTCCTCAAAGAAATGTAATCATCGATTTCTATAAAAACAAGAAATCTGCCCGGATATAGCATATATCCGGGCACAAAAAAAACAAAGTGCCTAAATATAATACAGTTTAGGCACTTCTTTATATTGCTTACATTATGATCGGCGGCTCGGACAGGTGGTGTCCGAGCCTTCGATCATCCCTGCTGCTTCAGTCGCGAATCCTTGTAAGCGCAACCGCCCAGGATCAAAGCGACAATCAGCAACGGGACACTGAAACCCAGACCCATCCATCCGAACTCGGACGGAGGAACAGAGAGAAGAAGAAACACAGAGACACCACCGATACAAACAGCTCCAGCCCCCATTGAGTGGACATTCTTAGCTGCTTCCGGGGTTTTCTCATCGTCCTTGATCAACTTACTTGTCCTTCCGTACTTACAACTTATCTTTATCTTATCACTTTACAAGCAAATCACAAATGGTTAAATCTTTCCAAAAATTGTTTCGTTCGCTCTTTTTGCGGATTTGTAAACAAACTATTAGGTGTCCCTTGTTCAACGATTTGTCCATCATCCATAAAAACAATGCGATCTGCCACTTCACGGGCAAATGACAGCTCATGGGTAACAATCAACATTGTTTGATTTCCTCTGGCTAATTGCCGAATGGTTGCTAATACTTCCCCAACTAACTCCGGATCTAAAGCGGAAGTAGGTTCATCCAGCAGCAGCACTTCAGGTTCCATCGCTAATGCACGAGCAATCGCTACGCGTTGCTGCTGGCCACCAGACAGCTGATCTGGGAAGACATTTTGTTTTTCTTGTAGTCCAACTTGCATCAATAACTGCTCTGCTTGATATACTGCTTGACTTTCCTTTTTACCTTTTACTTGCACTGGACCTTCCATAACATTTTGTATCACCGTTTTATGCGGGAAAAGGTGAAAACTTTGAAATACCATCCCTGTTTTTCCTCGCAACTGTCTTATTTCTTTATCTGCAACTCTCTTTTTCTCATGGAAAGATAACATTGCAGCGTCAATTTGAATAGAACCTGAAGTTGGAATCTCCAATAAATTTAGACAACGCAATAATGTTGATTTTCCAGATCCACTCGGTCCAATTACAGCTAAAACCTCTCCCCTTCTTACCGAAAGATTTATACCATGCAATACTTCTTGATCGCCAAAACGCTTGACTAGATCGGAAACTCGAATCATATCCACGGTGTCTCCTCCTTACTTCGTAAACTTTCCATATCGATCTTCTAAACGATCTTGAACCCATGCTAACACTGTACATACCATCCAATAAAAGATAGCGACTAATATATACATGGTCAAATAATCGAATTCCCGGCCGCCAATAATTTTCGCTTGATAAAGCATCTCTGGAACCGTAATCATAGAAAGTAAAGATGTATCTTTCACCAAACTCAGTAGTGTGTTTGCTAAAGAAGGCAAAGCAACACGCAGCGCTTGCGGCATAATAATTCGTGTCAAAGCTTGTCCATACGACATGTTAATGGAGTATGCAGCCTCCCATTGTCCCTTAGGAATAGCCAACAACGCACCACGAAATGTTTCTGCTGAATACCCGCCTACATTCAAAGACAATCCAATTACTGCAGCCAAAAAAGGACTCAAATTTAAACCAATCACAGGCAGACCAAAATATAAAATAAAGAGCTGTACTAAAAGCGGGGTGCCACGGATAATGGAGATATACGCCCTTGCAGGATAGCGAAAAATCTTCGCAGAAGACATTCGCATCAGGGCAAAAATTAATCCCAATAACAAACCAAGAACCATCGTTATCAATGTAATAACAATGGTGTACTTTAAACCTGCAAGTACAAACCAAGCTGAACTTTTTGCTAACTGAAAATCAAATAAATTATTCCACTGTATGCCACTCATACTCATGATGGAACCTCACTTTCTATGCAAGGCTTAACTAAAAAAACGGCATCTTTTTGCCAAAAAAGTTGGAAAAAGTAGTTGAATGATTCAACTACTTTCTTTCCTTATTTAGAAGCATCAATACCAAAATATTTTTCGGAAATTTTTGCAAGTGTCCCATCTTTTTTCATATCTTCTATAGCTTTATTCACTTCGTCTACTAATTTTTTGCTGTCTTTTGGGAAAGCAAATGCAGATGATGATTTCTCTACGGGTTCCCCAACCGTTTTTAATGGCAGGTTTGTCTGTTTCATCATTTCAGCAATTGCTAACCGGTCATTCATGCTCAGATCGATTCTACCAGCAGCAACATCTCTCATTGCACTCATCATATCTTCATAAGGTACAATAGTAGCCCCTGCGTCTTGCGCCATTTTGCCATAGTTACTCGTCGTCGTCTGACCAGCTTTTTTCCCTTTGACATCTTTTAGCGTTTTAATCGATGTGTTATCTTTTTTTACAACAATCTGTGCATAGGAAACAGTATATGGTGCAGAGAAATCAAATTTCTTTTGTCGTTCTGGTTTGATTCCTACTTGATTTGCAACCATGTCAATCTTTTTGGAAGATAAACTGGTTAACATACCATCCCAAGGAATTTCTTTGAATTGCACCTTTAAACCAATTCGCTTTCCAACTTCCTTCGCTACTTCCACATCATAACCAGTCAGTGCATTTGTTTTTTCATCATGATAACTAAAAGGTTTATAAGTTCCCTCAGTTCCTACTAGTAATACGCCACTTTCCTTAACTTTGGTATATGTATCGTTAGTAGTTCCTACACTACATCCTGTAAGTAAAGCAAAAGCAAAGACAACAGCAATTACCCAATTTATTCGTTTCATTACCCCGACTCCTCTTAACCTTATTAAGATAAGCATGTTCTAAACTAATATTATTATACATAACATCCGACTTAAGTCAATAAAACCAACCGAATTAGTTGGCTTTTTCATACGAATGACCAGTTAAATATCTTGATAACATTTAACTGGTCATTCGCTCGACTAAGTGATACTGATCATGTCGAGTTACACCGGAACATTTTCTAATCTGGCTCGATGTAAACGGCTAGCAATTTTCTGTGACTCTGTACCATAAATATACTCACCGTTTGACTCACAATGACCAAACCGCAACGAGTTGTTAGAGTCCCTCAACTGTAGCTCGTACGGTTTGAGTCATGAATCTTCCTTGGATATTTCACATGAAAAATAATCACAATAACAAAAAAATGCTCAATCTAATTCAGAATTAAGCATTTCCTTTTTATTTTAAAATCGTTTTCGATTGGTGTTTGGAAATTGATCACTATTTTGCATAAACAATAATTGTGTTTCTACATCATGGATGCGATCTTGTAAATAACGGATTTCTTGATTCAGTCGATAAAATTCCTCTTCATACAGGTTTTCAATTTTATCGATTCTCTTTTCAATATCTCGAGTTCGGCTATGATAACGATCTTCTAACATTTCATATCGACGATCAACACTTTCTAAGAGAACACGTATAATCTCATGTAATTCATTCATGGATAACACCCTTTCCCTTGTCCCTTTCACCTCCTAAATAATACCATCTATTATTTGTTCTATTCAAGCAGGATTTTCCATTATATATGTGGAATAAATCCGGCTCCTTCTCCTCTTCCAAACAATTGTTGGTATACTTTCATCGCATAAGAATCAGTCATACCAGCAATATAATCACATACAACTCTTGCTTTATCCGCTGTAGATATTCCGGATTTAATTAATTGCCGATCATTTGAAGGCAATAAATTTGGTTCATTCATCATTGCTTCAAACAATTGTTTAATCACAAAACGACCTTTCCATGCCATTGTTTGAACGGTTTGAGAATATACTACTTCATCGATGACTAATTTTTTTAATAACGTTAGTAATGTAAAACGTTCGGAAACTAGTTCTACTCGGTATTTTAACCGTGGTGAATTAGTTTTTACATCATTTTCTTTTAATTCCACTCCAAAAACAAAATAACTAATAAGCGCAGAAATTAATTGTTTTAGATCGTACTTAAAATGATCACTACGCAAGAAGTGAGCCTGAAGATCTGGGAAAGCCGATAATACTTCCAGCAATCGAGAAGATGGAATAAATCCTAAGTTAATTGCATCTTCTACATCATGCGTCACATATGCAATATCATCTGCTAATTCTAACAAAGAGCATTCCCAGGCTTTGCGAATCGTCTTCTGGAATCCTTCTTCTGTAGGGAGCGTTGCCATATAATACTTTTTCTCCTCATTCGACAGCGGTTCCATCATCCAAAGAAAAGCATCTTGATCAGCTTGATAAATATTTGCCTTCGGTGGAGTAGCTCGATTTGTATTGGTTCCAATTGCATCATTTAGTAAAATAGGATATTTAACAATCGAATACAATAGTGCTCGAGTTAAATTTAACCCTACCACTTTATCTCCTTCAATTCGAGATAAAATTCGGAATGTCTGAGCGTTCCCTTCAAACCCTCCATACGAATACATACAATCATGCAAAGCCTGTTCCCCATGATGGCCAAATGGTGGGTGTCCAAGATCATGGGCAAGTGCTGCTGCTTCTAATAAAGAAACATCTAATTTAAAATTCTCCCTTAGATTGGAATCATTAGCGTTTAAAAAAATAACAATACTGCGAGCAATCTGTGCAGCTTCCATGGAATGAGTCAATCGAGTTCGATGCAAATCCCCTGCTTCTGAGCCGATCACTTGGGTCTTTGCTTGAAGTCTGCGGAAAGAAGCACTATGTACAATACGACCGTAATCACGCTCAAATGGGTCTCTTGTTTCTAGAGGTGATGTGAAAGTAGATTGCCTTCTCGCTAAATCATCTTGTCGGTAACAAGTATTATCGTGATTAGAATAAATAATCATCGCTTCATCTCCATTCTCAAAGAAAGTTGCAAATAGTTAAGCTTTTTTCTAGTATTATTTCATATGCAGAAGATTTTCGAAGGGAGTATGAAATGGATTTTATCAATAAAATAATAGATGACTTCCAAAGTGTGGATTGGGGCTTTCCAAAAATACATTTGCCGATGTTTGAAAGATTTCATCCTTTTTCAAACCAACAAGATTTTATTGTAATGATCGTTTTTATTATTCTACTTCTATTACTTATTTTATCTCAACAAAAATAAAAAAGTACAATCACAATGATTGTACTCTTTTATTTCTTTTAAGCATGAACGGTTTGCTTTGCAAAATCTTTTGCAACTTCTCTTGCATGTTCAATTGCTTTTGCAACAATTCCTTCTGCTTTACTTGGATCGAAAGCCATACCTTCTGCTACTACTGTCTGTATATCTTTGATGCCAAGGAAGTTTAATACGGTGCGAAGATATCGATCCCCAAACTCCAACTCTTTGGCAGGACCTTCTGAATAAAAGCCGCCACGTGCTTGAATGTGTACAACACCTTTTCCACCAAGTAATCCAATTGGACCATTTTCTGTATAATTAAATGTTTTTCCTGCAATACAGATTGCATCAATATATGCTTTTAATTTAGGAGGGAAGAAAAAGTTCCAGAAAGGTGTGACGAAAACATACTTATCGGCAGAAATAAATTCATCCGTAATTTCAGCTATTCGTTCCACTTTCACTTTTTCTGAAGAAGATAAATCTTCTCCTTTTGCTAATTTCCCCCACCCATTAAATACATCTGCATCAATCATCGGAATATCTATGTTGTAAAGATCAAGATGAACAATTTCATCATTTGGATTTGCTTTTTGGTATTCTTCGAGAAATGCCTTACCTGTGCGAAGACTAAAAGATTCAGCAACAGGCTTCGGATTTGCTGTGATATATAGTACTTTTGCCATCTGTTTACCTCCAAAAAATGATATACTTACTATATGTAAGTATATTAGAATTGATTTTTTTCACATGCCAACAACATGTTTTTAGACATTATTGCTTTGTCTTACTTTTTCCTGAAACTAGAACAAATATGTATACCATTCCTTTCCTATGCTATAAAATGAAAACGACAAAGGATCCTTTCGATAAGGGAAGTCAATGGATGACATATCAGTTGTACGAAAACTACTCAAACTCAGGGAGAAGAGATTGGCTTTTGAAGTACAATGCCAACAGGCAGCGTGCCATCATACTGAGCTAAAAAAAATGCTAACTATCTGCAACGAAACGTTTCAGGCTTTCTGCGAATATGTTGTACACGGTTATCAAGAAGATTTTCACGAAGATTACAACCAAAAAAAGGGGAAAATGATCAATACAATAAAAATGACATCGATCCCGGATTGCCTTGTATCTCTTCTAATCGTTGATCAAGCAGTTTATGATTTGCTCGATAAAAAAGTTTGATCAACGACAGTGAGGTATCTCCTAAAAAAGATACCTCACAACAAAAAAACAGACCTCAAAGGTCTGTCTTCTAATATTGAACAAGTGTCGTAATGTCCAGATCTCCTAATTTTTCTCTGCCATACAGATAAGTCAGTTCAATTAAAAATGCAGCACCAACTATTTCTGCTCCTAATTGCTTTGCTAATTGTAAAGTAGCCGCTATGGTACCTCCTGTTGCCAATAAATCATCAGCAATTAGGACTCTCTGTCCTGGTAAAATCGCATCTTTATGCATCACCAGTGAATCTTTTCCATATTCCAAGTCGTAAGTGACTTCGATCGTTTCATGTGGAAGTTTTTTAGGTTTACGAACTGGTACAAAACCAACCCCAAGTGCATATGCAAGAGGAGCAGCAATTACAAATCCTCGTGCTTCTGGACCAACAATTAGATCAATATGCTGATCTTTATAGATCTCCACCAATTGATCAATCATCGATCGATAAGCAGCTCCGTCTTTTAGTAAAGTGGTGATATCTTTGAAGCGTACTCCAGGTTGTGGAAAATCGGGAATAACCCGAATGGTATCTTTCAAATCCATTTCTTATGCTCCTTCAATTGTTTTCTTCAGTTCACGATAAGAAGAATAAACAAGTGCTTGTAGTACTTCTGATTGATTTATTCCTTGCTGATAAATAACGGATTCATTTAAATCCCGTTTGGATGGCTTCTCATTTACAGCAATATAATTGTCTTCAACTGCTAAAAATTGTAATTCCTGGAAAACATCCATCAGAAACTGAACTGCTTTACGCGATATCCCTATTCTTTTACTCAATGCATCGATACTAGATTGAAGGGGAAGTTTCGCAGTACGTTTACTCCAAAGAGTTTGATACATTAATTTAAATTTTTCTCTGTTTGGTATTACCGGTAGCGAGTATGTCACATCTTCATCACCAAAACAAACATAAATTCTTTCCAATTTGTTTAATTGATGTATGGTTTCCTTTAGACGCTGCACTGTTGGAGGCGAATCTAACAATGCAACTTGCAAGAATGGCAGATCGGCAGGTAACGTCTCATCCCATGTATACAATTGACCAGCTTCGAAATTTATATCACTATACTTTGTTTTATCTGAACAAATACATAAGACGGCCTTGCCGGGTAAATTTGCGATTCGATCTTGTTTTTTATTCGTACGCCAATCAAAAATTTGCAAATGAGAAATTGCTAGATCTCGAATAAACATCTGTACATTTCTGCGACCATTCCACTCATTTATCTGTAATTCTCCTACAATCTTAGTAGGTGCTCCAACCGTTATCTGATCAGCTAACTCGCTGCATCGGAATCGAATTGCCTCCATTTTATTCCCACAAGCATCTTTTAAATGGAGTTTCAAATGATTTGACTGTCCTCCCATCCAATCCACTTTCACTGCTTCTACTTCTTCCAACTGAAACAAAGGAACAGGATTAGCAACACCATAAGGAGCAAGCTGATCCAATGAATCGATTAAATTTATATTTACATCTGATAAAGGAATTTTTTCTTCTATCTTCGTTTGTTTGATGTAATCTTCACTGGAAAGCCATTCATTTGCTAAATTGGTAAGCATTTGATGAAAAGCAGTCAAATTATCAAAAGGCAATGCCATTCCCGCTGCCATTTCATGACCACCGTAGGTAACTAAAAATGATGCAGCTTCAGTAAGTGCTCGGTGCAAATGAAAACCAGGAATACTTCTTGCTGAACCTTTAATCAATCCCGTTTTCTCATCTTTTCCTAAAACAATTGTCGGTCGATAGTATGTTTCAACCAATCGAGAAGCAACAATTCCTACTACCCCAAGATTCCAATCTTCTTGATATACCACTATTACTTTGCGATGTGAATTAGGTGCTGACTCTACCATTGCCATTGCTTCTTGAGTTGCAGTATCCACTAAAGCTTGCCGTTCGATATTTTTTTCATTCAGTTGTGCAGCCAGTAATTTTGCATTGTTACGATCACTCGTTATCAAAAGTTCCACAGCTTTTTTTGCAGAAGCAAGCCTGCCAATCGCATTAATTCTTGGTCCGATTGAGAAACCAACATGCATTGCGTTTACTTTTTTTTCTACCCCTGCAACCTTCATCAGTTCATTTAATCCAATATTTTTTCGTTGATTCATACATTGCAGCCCATATGTCGCAAATATTCGATTTTCCCCTACCAACGGGACTAAATCTGCAATTGTTCCAAGTGCAGTTAAATCTAGTAAATTTTCAGGCACTTTTCCTAAAAGCGCAGTAGCTAATTTGGTAGCTACTCCAACACCAGCGAGTCGTTTATCGGGATAGTTACACATTGGTTTTTTTGGATTGATTACTGCTATTGCTTCTGGTATTTCTGATGATGGCTCATGATGATCGGTAATAATCAAATCCAAACCGATTTCCTTAGCGAATACGGACTGCTCTAAAGCGCTAATACCTGTATCTACGGTTATCATCAAATCTATACCATTATCTTTGGCAATTTGGATAGCATTCTTATGAAGGCCGTATCCTTCTTGAAATCGATCAGGAATATAATAATCAACATCCGCTTCCATTAAATGGAAGGTGTGCAATAACAAACTGGTACTAGAAACTCCGTCGACATCATAATCACCATATATTCGTATTTTTTCTTTCTTTTGAATAGCCAATTGAATGCGATCTACCGCCTCCCTCATCCCATTTAAGAGAAACGGATCATGGAGATCATCTAACGATGGATTTAAAAAATGTTCGATTTCAGCTTTATTTGTAAATCCTCGATTGATTAAAATACGAGCTACTAAAGGATGTAGGGATAATTCTTCAACTAGTTCTGAAACTGCTTGTTCATCAACAGATACAAGCTCCCAACGAGATTTGGGATGTAACACAAACGCTAGCTCCTTTCCATATTTACATGATAAAACCGCGATTAACGCGGTTTTTGTGTACACAAGTTTATTATGCAGAAGCAAGTTTCTTTTTCATTGATCGCCAAGTCCAAACAACCCATATTTGACTTGCAATAAAAATGGAAGAATATGCCCCAGAAATCAATCCCAAAACAAGAGCAAGAGAGAAATTGCGAATACTCTCTCCACCTAAAATAATAAGAGCAAGAGCAGCTAATAATACGGTTACTACAGTATTTATCGATCGAACCAATGTCTGACAAATACTCTCATTAACCATCTGTGATAATTCTTCCCATCTCTTCGGTTGAAGTTTTTGGAAATTCTCGCGGATACGGTCAAAAATAACGATGGTATCATTGATCGAATAACCGATGATTGTCAATATCGCAGCGATAAAAACAACATCTACTTCTATTTGAAAAATAGAAAATATCCCAATCGTAAATATTGCATCATATAACAAGGTAATAACAGCAGCGACAGCAAAGCGATATTCAAATCGGATAGAAACATAAATCACAATTGCCACACAAGACAACAAGGTAGCAATAATTGCATTTCTTGCCAGTTCACGGCCAATAATTGGATCTACTACCTGTGATTGAATACTAACTTTTGTTGCAAACTGCTTATTAAATGCATTTTCAATCTCAGTAACTTTTGCGGGAGTAATGGTTTTGGAGGTTCGAAAAATGAGCACATCTGATTTCTTACCTCCCACTCGAGCATTCGGCTCTTTGTATCCAAGGTTTGTTAGGAGATCTTTTGATTTATCAATATCCACCTTTTTTCCTATCGATATATCCAACCTCGTTCCACTGACGAAATCAATTCCTAAATTCAATTGCTGCACAAATAAAGAGACTACGCCTGCAATGATAAGTAAGATGGATATCCCAAAAAACAATTTTCGCTTCCCGACAAAATCTATACTATAAGTCACTAATCTCATCCTCTTTCACATTAAACCATCTTGGTTTATTCAGCAAATTGGAGTGAACCAAGAGATTTACCATAATACGAGATAAGGCTACTGCCGTTATCAAACTAACAATAATACCCGCGATCAAAGACACAGAAAACCCTTTTACTGCTGCTGTCCCGAAATAAAATAATAATAAGGAAGCAACAATTGTTGTCACGTGAGCGTCAATAATAGTGAGAAAAGATCGCTTGGAACCAGTTTTCACAGCAGATTTGACACTTTTTCCGTGCCTTAATTCTTCTCGTATCCGTTCATTCATAATGATATTGGCATCCACGGCTATCCCAATTCCTAAAATAAACGCAGCTAATCCTGGTAGGGTGAGGGTCATATTTAATGCATCAAAAACGAGCAAGACGAGATATCCATATGCAATAAGTGTAAGAACCGCAACAAACCCAGGCAAACGGTAATAACCAATCACAAAGATGAAAATAGCCAAGACTGCATACGCACCTGCTTTTAAGCTATCTTTTAACGCTTCTTCTCCAAGACTAGCGTCTACTGCATAGCTCTGTACTTCTGTCAGTTTGATCGGAAGCGCACCAGCATTGAGCAGACTAGCTAGATCTTGTGCTGCTTCAGGAGATTCTTGTCCACTTATTTGAGCACGACCGCCTGGAATCGCTTGCACAATTGTAGGTGCGCTCAATTGATTTTCATCTAAATAAATTGGCATTGGCTGCCCTATGTATTTCCTGGTAATATTTTCAAATTTTTTGGCATCAGACAATTGGATTTCTACCACTGGTTGATTGTTTTGATCATAACCTACTTTTGCGCTACCTGGTTTTAAATCGGTTCCTTTGAGCAGGATTTTTTTACCAGTTGGATCACGAAAAGTTAATTGTGCTGGCTTTCCTATGATATCACGAGCTTTTTTTTGATCTTTTACACCAGCAATCTGTACACGAATACGATTAGGAGGTTCGATCGTTATATCTGGTTCTGTCACGCCAAGAATATCTATCCGGTTTCGAATAGCACTTGCAGTTTGATTCAATATATCTGTATCCACTTTTTGGTTGGGAGCGGCTTGATAGAGCACCTCAAAACCACCTTGCAAATCTAATCCTTTTGTAATTCTCCCCCAGATCGTTTCTGTTGTAGACAAAACCGTTCCAAGAATTATTACAGTAAGGATGATGAATATTACAATTTTACCACGCTTTACTTTCATTCTTCATACTCCCTTATCTGCACTTAAAAATCTTTCGCTAAAAAATACATACTCATTATCCCAGCAGCGGACAAACGTTGTCAAATGGGACAAGCAAATATTTTCGACTATTTATAGCCAGTACATTATTGCGAAAAATAGCGACCTGTCGGGTCGCTTACCTTATCAGTCGGTTTTATAGACACTGAGCATTAACCAGTTCATAAATCGATTTGCTTTTAACGACATAATATCGTTTACTAAACGATTTAATCTCGGCCATCCTCTTCGATACCCTTCTGATACACATGCCCAGATCTGTTCTCCTGTAACATCTTCATACCCATACATACGAAATTCTGCAGCTTTGCTATCACATAAATCTTCAATACAACCTCGCAATTCTTCTTCTGTCAATAATTCGACATCTTGTCGATTTGTAATACTACTTACAGCTCGTAAAGATTTTGCCATTTTCGATCTTTCCTTTCTATAAGTTGCTAGTATGGCAAAAATTCGACACAGATCATGTCGCTTCCTGCTAAACATCAACTTCCTGACATGGATTAGCCGGACAAGGCATACAGTTCTATAAAGGACTTAAGTGAACGAGAAGGAGAGGCAATATGTCCAAACAAGGCTTTCTATATGGCACAATTATCCTGGTAGGCGCTGGATTTATCACCAAAATATTGGGATTTGTTTATCGCATTGCCTTGTCACGCATTATTGGTGACGAGGGAATGGGACTGTTCCAAATGGTTTTCCCCATCCTTATTTTTGCAGTAGTGATAACAACCGCAGGTATTCCAGTGGCTATATCCAAATTGGTATCAGAGGCAGAAGCACGTAATGAAGAAGAACGTATCCCTGCAATCCTTATTGTATCAATCTTTATTGTAATCTTCACCAGTGTAATCATTGCCATTTCTATCTATTTTGGGGCATCCAAAATAGCACATATGCTACTGACCGATGGGAGAACAATATATACATTGCTAGCCATCACTCCTGTAATACCAATAATCGCTATCTCATCTATTTTTCGAGGGTATTTTCAAGGCCGACAAAATATGAGCCCCTATGCAATTGCACAAATTTTGGAACAAATGGTACGTATCTTTACTGTAATATTCCTTGCCCAATACTTGCTTCCATTTGGAATTGCTTACGCAGCGGCCGGAGCAATGCTAGGAATGGTAGTGGGAGAATTTGTAGGGATGATTTATATTTATATCAGTTATCGAAGAGATGAAAAATATACTCCCTTGTATCTTTTTCGAAAACCGAAACACTTACGCCGAAGTATCGCCGAAGTACTTCGTGTATCTGTCCCAGTCACACTCAGTCGAATGATTGGTTCCTTTTCGTATGCATTAGAACCGATCGTAGTAGCTCAGAGTTTGGCGTTAGCAGGAATCACTACTTCTGTTGCCACTGCGTTATATGGTCGGTTAGAAGGAATGGCGATGCCTCTTATATTTTTCCCAACGTTTATTACCTATGCCTTGACCGTTTCCTTAGTCCCTGCAATTAGTGAAGCAGCAGCACAAAACCAAACCAAGCTAGTTGAACATCGTCTACAGCAAGCAATTCGTTTGTCTCTTTTAATTGGCGCTCCTTGTACTGTATTTATTCTCATATTAGCTGAACCTTTATCTGTCCTACTTTATCATAAAAAAGAAATCGCTCATATGATTTATTTAATTGCTCCCGTTTCTTTTATTCATTATTTGCAAGGTCCTTTTGCATCTGTTCTACAAGGTTTAGACAAAGCTAATATCGCCATGCGGAACTCTATCATCGGCGCTGTATTGAAAATTCCTTTGATTTTTTTACTCGCATCTCAGCCTTCATTAGGGATTGATGGAGTTGCTATCTCGGTAAATATCGGCATTATTCTTGTTACTGGGTTGCATTTTATCAGCATATTAAAATATGTACCTATTTCTTTGCATATAAAACCGATGACAAAATTGACTTTATCCGTGCTCATAATGGGTGCAGTTGCCTATTATTTGATCCACCAAAATGGACTCCCTTTACTCCAAAAAGTATTTTTCACTAGTACTTGCAGTTTTGGTATTTATTTCATCTGTCTGCTTCTTTTTAGCCTGATACGTAAAGGAGATGTCAATCGAATTCCTTATATCGGAAGATGGATTGCAATTGTGTTACCAAATTAATGCTTTTTGTCTTTTGCATCGATAAAAAGTTTCCCTTCATAATTCACACTAACATAAAAAATATCTCGGAGTTCTTTATAGCCTTTCTTACGAAGTTCTTTTTTTAACCAAAAACGATTTTGACCAAGCTGTTCTAATCCATCCTCTAGTATTTTGCCTTCTAACACAACAGGAATAGGCGGATGAAATGTTTTTAAATGGCTAATGTGCAGATCTTCTTTTGTTACAGGTGCTTTATTCATTTTTGGAAAAACGCTTAATTTTCCAGATGTCTCTAATATCGCAAATTCAACATCAGATACACTCGCAATATTTTTTTCTCGCAGTTGCATCATCAAATCATCCATATTGTATCTGCTTTTAGCCATAACGTGATCAAGTATTTTTCCATGCTGTACAATCACAGTCGGCTCTCCATCAACTAGATGACGAATTCGTTTGCTCTTTAGCATCATGTAAGACAGTACAATCTGAAGCAGAACAATAGCGATAATTGGAAGAATCCCTATGACTAAAGGTTGTTCTTTATTTTCTAATGCCATAGCAGAAAGGTCTGCGATCATAAACGATACAATCAAATCGAAAACAGATAACTTCCCTATTTCTCTCTTACCCATCAAACGCATCATCATTAAAACAAAAAAGTAAATAAAAATGGTTCGTAGTAACAACGTTACCATGTTAGGGAACTCCCTTCTGCCCTGTTCCCTATCTATTTTGATCGCAAACAAAAATTCTATGTATTGGGTCGAAAAAAACCAATAAGATAACTGAACCCTTCCGTTATGTTCATTTATTTTGAAGAATGCTTGCTATTCGCAAAAAAATTACTGCTTAGAACCTTGTTATTCTCTCCGAGATCAGGCAACTTATAGGAATGAATCACACCGAAGAGCCCCAGTAAATTTTGGACGGAAAAAGCATAAATAACAAACTGCTGACATAGGTTGTACCAAGTATACCTAGGAGGTTGGCCATATTGAAAGAAGTACTCCGTATGGGATGGAAATCACCTATGATAGCTGGTCAAATGATCTTATGGGCTTTTATTATTGGTTTGTCTTTAATCACTGCCCTCTTTCTTCGATTTAGCAGTATGGAAACAAGTAGTCTTCCTACCATTACCTTTTGCATCAATGCTATTTCACTTATATCTAGTGGTTTTATCGCTGGAAAACGATCGGGAAAAAAAGGATGGTACTATGGAGGGCTGCAAGGGGTTGTATACACTTTATTCATTTGGCTCATTGCCTTTCTCGCATTTGACACAGGAATGAGAGTCGACCCCTTAGTATTTGGGATATTTGCATTTGGAATCGCAGCTTTGGGCGGGATATTTGGGGTAAATACGGCAAGATAAAAGGAGCTAGGTTAACCTAGCTCCTTTTTTGCATTTTTTAAATATGTTTGATGTAGCATGAATCCATCCGAGATATGACTTCGATTGCATAGCTATTTTTTGATAAATATCAGGCTTTTTTGACAACTCCATACGGTTAAAGTCGTTAGATTCTTGGGACGATAGCCTCATGACTATTTCATTACCAAACTAACCCCGTGCGCCCCACGGTTTATGTTTGTTGATTTCTTCTTTGCCGCGAGCAAACTTGGTTTTCGTCTGTCACGACTATACATATATTGACATGGGAATGTTTGTTTGTAAATTTGCTTTTTCCAAAGGTTGAACTAGTGAAGGAAAATTCCTTACCCTCGTTCAACGCTCGCTTTCATCCCACGATTTAAACCGTGGGTTTTCTCGCTCGCAATGTTATAATTCGACATCGGTCATTTTTTAAATCGAGCTAACCGTAGCCATCGTCTATAAAAAAAGAACTAGGTACCATTACCTAGTTCTCAAACAAAAATTATTTCGTTTCTACTTTTTCCTGCTCTGCTTTCTCTTCTTCTACTTTTTGATCTTCTTTTGATCCTTCCAAATATCTTTCTTCTTTTCCTTTTGGTTCCTCTTTAACGACTGGAGTTTCAATTACTTCCCCTTTATCTGAAACTTTTGCTTTGATTGCACCACGTTCAAATACGACGCGGGTAGTATCACTAACCTTTAAGGTCACTCGATTTTCATCCAGATCGACTATCGAACCATGAAGTCCACCGATCGTTACAACTTTATCTCCTTTCTTCAAAGAAGACATCAATTGTGTTTGCTGTTTGCGCTGTTTGTTTTGTGGACGAATTAATACAAAATAGAGAAGCCCGAACATTACTACAATATATAAAATTGTCATCGTACTGTTTCCACCCATTATATTTCCCCCTTAGAATGCTTTTGTTGGATTTAATGAACCATAGTATTGGTTCATAAATGTTTTTTGAAAATCGAGTAATCGATCTTCTTGAATTGCTTGTCGAACCTGCTTCATAAGGTTAAGCAAAAAGTATAAATTGTGATATGTGGTTAGTCGTAAACCAAATGTCTCATCTGCTTTAATCAAATGACGCAAGTACGCTCGTGAGTAATTCCGACAAGTATAGCAGTCACATTCAGGATCCAATGGACCAAAATCACGAGCAAATTTTGCATTTCGGATGACCAAACGTCCTTCACTTGTCATGGTCGTCCCATTTCTAGCGATACGAGTTGGCAAGACACAATCAAACATGTCTACTCCAAGGATAGCTCCTTGAATAAGCGCATCCGGAGAGCCGACACCCATGAGATATCGCGGTTTGTTGATAGGTAATAATGGAGTTGTGATTTCCAGTGTTTCATACATCAATTCTTTGGATTCTCCAACACTCAATCCGCCAATCCCATATCCAGGAAAATCGAGTTCTACCAGTTGCTCTGCACTCTGCTTTCGTAAATCTGCATACATCCCACCCTGAACAATACCAAACAGCGCTTGATCTTCTTGGCGTTTGTGAGCTTCTTTGCAGCGTTTTGCCCAACGGTGCGTCAGCGCTACTGATTCTTCTACATATTTGCGATCAGCTGGATAAGGGGCACATTCATCAAATGCCATCATGATATCAGCACCAAGTGCATTCTCAATTTCCATCACTTTCTCAGGAGATAAAAAGAGTTTTTCTCCATTCAAGTGAGAGCGAAACTCTACTCCCTCCTCAGAAATTTTACGCAAATTGCTCAAACTAAAGACTTGAAATCCTCCACTGTCTGTCAGTATAGGACGATCCCAATTCATAAAAGAATGTAGTCCGCCTGCTTCTTTTACAAGTTCATGTCCAGGGCGTAAAAAAAGATGATATGTATTACTTAAAATAATCTGTGCTTCCATGTCTTTTAGTTCTTCAGGACTCATCGTCTTTACGGTGGCCTGAGTACCAACAGGCATGAATATAGGCGTTTCAATGGTTCCATGTGGAGTATGTAGTTTTCCCAATCTCGCACCAGATTGTTTACATACTTTCAATAATTCGTATCGAACAGCCAATGTTCCTGTTCCTTTCTAATAGCTCATGATGAAATACACAATATCCATTATACACCAAAGGATGACTCACTCAACCGTGAATTCACTTGATAAACATTGCATCCCCAAAACTGAAAAATCGATATTCCTTGCGTACAGCAGTCTCATAAGACTGAAGCATGATATTGCGGGAACTAAATGCACTCACCAGCATCAGCAAGGTTGATTTTGGTAAATGAAAATTTGTGATCATCGCATCTACTGCTTTAAATTGATATCCAGGATAAATAAAAATATCTGTCCATCCACTTGTTTCGCGAAAACCTTCACTTTGGTTTGCAATGGTCTCCAAAGTCCGTACAGAAGTAGTGCCAACAGCGATAATTCTTCTTCCATCTGCTCTTGCTCTTTTCAATTGTTCTGCCACTTTTGCCGATAAATCATAGTATTCTGCATGCATCGTGTGATTTTCTATTTTTTCAACCGATACTGGTCGAAATGTACCTAATCCTACGTGCAGAGTCACGTAACCAATTTCTACTCCTTTTACACTGCATTTATGAAGCAATTCCTCAGTGAAATGCAATCCAGCGGTAGGAGCTGCTGCAGAACCAATTTCTTGAGAATACACCGTTTGGTACCGTTCCTCATCTGCTAATCGCTCCCGTATATATGGCGGAAGCGGCATTTGACCGAGTTGTTGAAAAAGTTCTTCCACCTCTCCCTCGTACTCTAAACGGAATTCCCAACCTCCAGCAACTTCTGTTTGTTTTTGTGCAATTGCTTTTAATTTTCCTTCCCCAAAAGAAACGACAGAATTCTCCTTCATTCGTTTCGCTGGTTTTACCAGCGCTTCCCATCGATCTGATCCAAGAGGTTTTAAAAGTAAAAGTTCAATTTTTGCCCCTGTGTCTTCTTTTACACCGAGCAGCCTGGCATGTCTGACTCTGCTATTATTTAAAATTAATAAATCCCCTTTTTGTAAAAAAGAAGGTAAATCTGCAAATGTTGCATCCTGCAGTTCTCCTGTTTTTTTGTCAACAACCATCAATCGAGATGCAGTCCGATCTTTAATCGGTGTCTGCGCAATTAATTCACTTGGTAAATCATAATCAAATAAAGATATATCCATCACTATCACTCCAAAAAGAAAAGAGGCATATGCCCCTGTTTTTATGTTGACTTAGGCCATTTCATCCCTAAGTAGTCTGCGCATTGTTTTGTGACCATTCTACCACGAGGTGTACGTTCTAAAAAACCTAACTGCATCAGATACGGTTCAACTACATCTTCTACAGTATGTGCTTCTTCTCCTATTGTCGCTGCAATCGTTTCTAATCCAACAGGACCGCCTCGAAAGTGAGTCAAAATCGACTTTAGTAATCGATGATCCAGTTGATCTAATCCCATTTTATCCACTTGCATTCGATCCAATGCAGCGATAGCTGCATCTTTGCTGATAAAACCGTCTCCCTCTACTTGAACAAAATCACGAACCCGTTTTAATAATCGATTTGCTACTCTTGGGGTTCCTCTTGCACGTGTTGCCAGTTCTCTTGCTCCTTCCGGATTCATGCCTACTTGCAATAAATCCGCGGTACGCAGCAAAATGTGACACAATTCCTCTTCAGAATAAAACTCCAGTCTGCTAACTACTCCAAAACGATCTCGTAGTGGGGAAGAAAGCGATCCTGCACGCGTAGTTGCTCCAACCAGTGTAAATGGAGGAAGATCGAGACGAACGGTTCTAGCACTTGGACCTTTGCCAATAATAATATCAAGCGCAAAATCTTCCATTGCTGGATATAGTACTTCTTCAACCGATCGATTTAGTCGATGTATCTCATCGATAAACAAGACGTCATTTTCTTCTAAGTTGGTTAAAATCGCAGCTAAATCTCCAGGACGTTCAATAGCTGGTCCAGAAGTTGTACGAAGATTTGCATCCATTTCATTTGCAATAATATGAGATAATGTCGTTTTTCCTAGTCCTGGCGGACCATATAACAAAACATGATCCAATGATTCTCCTCTTTGCTTTGCAGCTTCAATAAATATTTTTAAATTTTCTTTTGCATGAGATTGTCCTATATATTCGCGTAAAAACCTCGGTCGAAGGCTGAACTCTGCTTGCTCTTCTTCCAAGGCTACCTTCGCGGAAATAATCCGCTCCTCCACTTATCTCACTCCTCTTTGACGAAGTGCAGCACGAATCCAAGCTTCAACAGATTGATTTTCTTGAAAACTATGCTCTGCTAATTGATCTGCTTCCTTCTCATCATACCCTAGCCCCATAAGTGCGTCGATCACGATTTGCCGATCATGTTGTTTTTCCACTTTTGGTACATTGCTTTCTGCTGCAGGAAGCCAATGAGACAGTTTATCTTTTAAATCCAGAACTAATCGTGCAGCAGTTTTCTTCCCGATTCCTGGAAGTTTCGTTAAAAAAGTAATGTTTTCAGATTGAATTGCATTTACAATCTGTGCAGGAGTGCCTGCAGACAGAATACCTAAGGCTGCTTTTGGACCTACACCTGAAACAGCTAACAAGGAACGAAATAAATTTCGTTCCTCTTGCATCCCAAAACCATATAGTAATGCGGCATCTTCTCTAACTACATGGTGTGTATAGATGGTAACTTCACTCTCTTCTTGAAATTGATATGGATTAACTACATAAACTTGATATCCGACACCATGCACATCTATTCCAATATAATCATTGTCAACCAGAAAAACTTCGCCTTGTAATCTTTCAATCATTTCTTTGCTCCTTACTCATCTCGCGCCTGCGTGGACTTCGCATATAGCGATTGCTAATGCATCAGCAACATCATCTGGTTTAGGCACTTTTGGAAGATGCAAAAGTCGTTGGACCATTTTTTGAACTTGACTTTTTTCCGCTTTGCCAAAACCTGTAACGGCCATTTTCACTTGTAGCGGCGTATACTCTGTTATCTTGATATTCTCTTCTTCTGCTGCTAACATGATCACTCCACGTGCAGCACTTACTGTAAAAGCATTGGTAACATTCCGATTAAAAAACAGCTTTTCAATCGCAACCACATCTGGTTGATGCAACTGAAACAAGTGCTTTGATGCGTCATAAACCTCTTTTAACCGACGCGGGGTAGGCGTTCCAGCAAGTGTTTCGATGCTTCCATAATCAATTGGATGAAGTTTATTGCCTCTTCGAGTTAAAACAGAATAACCAACAATGGCTATTCCAGGATCTATTCCAATTATCTTCACAAAAATCTCCTTCGCTAACCGGATCGAATGATTTTTTCTATATCGTCTTCTTTATCTGGATTTTGAGACAAGAGATGCAAATTTACTCTCCATATCTCTTCTGCTCGTATCGATTCGGCAAACAATCCAAATTCTTCTGCTAATTCCTTCAATCTGGAAATAGAGAGAAATGTACCATTTCTCAATCTGACAGCAACTCCACGGTTCATCGGAACAAGTTCTACATGACCAATATGTTTTCCATTTTTTTTATTTTCCTTTGCATATTCTTGTACCAAGATATCACGAAAAGGTACATCATCTTGTGCAACCATGACTAACAGCTGATATAGATGATTCAAATCAATGCTTTTATTAGCAGTAAAAGCAATTACTTTGCGATTCACTAATTCCATTAATGTTTTCATGATTTCGTCTTCTTCTAATCCAGTAACTTCTTCAACGATTTCCATATCGTCAAAATGAATGCAACTATGTAACAGCACATACTGCTGTTGATTTAAACCTAATCTTCGATGATAGCGAAGCAATAATTTATGTAATTGTTGCAAAAAAGGTTGTTGGGTAGTCATAGTCAGCCTACCTTTCTATCTAGCTGTTGGCCTCTTTCCCATTTTAGACCATTCCTACCCAACCTGTCTATTGAGCCGCAGTCAGTGAATTCCATTCCCATTTGCGAATTGTTTTCCACGTACATCATGTATTTTTCCAATTGCTAAAAATGCATCGGGGTCTATCTCTTCTACAATATTTTTTAGTTCTGCTTCTTCCAAACGTGTAACAACGCAGAAAATCACTTTTTTTGGATCATTCGTATATGCGCCTTGACCGTGCAAAAAAGTAACTCCTCTTCCCAAGCGATGTAATAGAGCAGAAGAGATCTCATCATGCCGATCACTGATAATCCATACAGACTTGGTTTCATCAAATCCTTCAATTGTTATGTCAATAATCTTAAAAGCAATGTAATACGCAATAAGTGAATACATAGCACGATCCCAACTACCAAACACAAAACCTGCGCTTCCTAAAATAAACAGATTAAAAAACATAACTATTTGTCCAATTGAAAAAGGTGATCTTCTCGTTATCCAAATAGCTAAAATTTCTGTACCATCTAAGGAACCTCCATAGCGCAGCACAAGACCTACACCAATCCCCAATAAAATGCCACCAAATATTGCTGCAAGCAGAGGATCGTTTGTAATTGGTTCGCGATGAGCAAAAAGGACAGTTCCAATCGACATTACTCCAACCCCGAGTAACGTAGCAACAGCAAATGTTTTTCCTATTTGTTTATAGCCAAATATAAAAAACGGCAGATTTAAGAGAAACAAATATATACCAAGGCTAATATTCGTAAGATACGATAACATGATCGAAATTCCAACTACGCCACCATCAATTACTTTGTTTGGAACCATTAATAATTCCAAACTAAAAGCAACGAGGACTGCTCCAAGTATAATAAAAATAATTCGTTTAATAACCAGGGACCAAGCAGTTTTTTTATGTACAGTCGTCTCCAATATAAGATCCTCCTTTCTATGTATCCTACCCAAAAAAGAAAAATCAACAAAAAAATAACCCCTAATGAAGTGGGGTTACTTGCTGATTATTATCTTGGCTTCCAAAATTTTCTTTTTGCTTATCTCCATTTGACTGCTTTGACTTTTGATCGAACTGTGATTTCTCATGGTGAGATGTGGAAGAAGATTTTTTTTCCATTTTCACCACTGGTTTTTTGGGATCTAAAATCGGCGTTTTACTGTAAGCAGGGGTATTTAACATATCATCGATCGTTACAAATTCATAACCCTGGCTGCGTAAATAAGAGATAATGTTTGGCAATGCTTTCACCGTTGCTTGGATACTTTTCGAACCTGCACTGTGTTCTAATATGATACTCCCTGTTTTCAGCTCTTTTTTTACAGTAGCTAAAATCTGATCGGGTGTATGATTATCCCAATCGAGTGTATCTACATCCCAGTAAATCAACTTATATCCTTTTTTTCCTACTGCTTCTGTTAACTTCTTATTCAATGCACCATAGGGAGGTCGAACCAACAGTGGTGTTTTTCCAATAACACTTGTGACCACATTGTTTGTATCTTCAATTTGTTTCATAACACCTGCTTCGGACATTTTAGACAAAACTGGATGATTCCAAGAATGGTTTGCCACCACATGTCCTTCTTGATAAATCCTTTTTAACGAGTCTGGGTATCGCTTTACCATGGTCCCAACAACAAAGAAGGTCGCTTTTACATGTTCTTTCTTTAATATATCTAGGACTTGTATCGTATAGTTATTATCAGGTCCATCATCAAAAGTAAGTGCAACCTGTTTCTTATAACGGGATCCTCGATAAAAAGACGTATCATGTTGCATTTTCATTGCTTCTAGTGCCTGCTTTTGCTGTATCGTGGTCATATCAATTTTTGGAGCAGGTAAAGCTTTTGCTTGTGTCAATTTCATCGACGGTGTGAATTCATCTGTGTTTGTGTACTTCACAGATTTCGTGTCGCTTTGAGCTTTTACAGGCTGATCATTTGAACAACCCGTCAAAACAATAGCGATTGATGCAGTTAGACATGCTAATCTGCTGATTAAAGACAATTCCAATCACTCCTCAAAACCACTTGCGTGAGGAAATCAAATTACAAAATCAAATCAATCCTCGAACAAAGCTATTTTACCACAAACGATTTTTTACGACAGCAAAATTCTCTATTCATTGGGCGAATTTGTTACAATTAAAGACAAATGCCGGCGGGATGTTAAATGGGACGAAAGTTATCTTCACATCTTGAAATAATTGTTCAAAAGTCTGTTTCATTTGTTTGGAGTATTGGAAAGCTACTAATTTTCCATTTGGTTTTAATACATTATATATATCATGCGCTATTTGTGATCTTATTTCCTGGGAAAAGTTTGCAAATGGCAAACTAGAGATGACAGCATCCACACCTTCATTACGATAGGATTTCACCACTTCTTTCATCTCTAGTGCATTGGAATAAAACTTTAAATTGGTATATGTTTCCATTAGCTTTTGTTTCATAAATTTATTTTGCTCAAATATAAGTCCATTTGCAGTAGGTGCTAATTTCTCTGCAATATACTTTGTAAAAACTCCTGTCCCAGCACCTAACTCGATAATAGTTTTTACTTTAGAAAAATCGATGGTTTGAAACATTTCTTTAGCGAGATAAGAGGAGCTGGGAATAACACTTCCAATGCGCTTTGGAGATTGTATAAATGAATAAAAAAAGTTTATTTTATCATTTCTTCTGTGTAGATTCATTTCGACCACCTCGACAGCTTTCTATCCGATTCTGGATTAATCCTATCGGATAATCCGGTTTTGATTTTTATCATACGATTTTTCTACCCTATTTGTCGACAAAAATAAAAGCTCACTACAACCAGTGAGCTTTAGCCTTCCCTATACTGCTTAACTATATTGTTCTATTTCTTCTTCATCCGCATCAAAATTTGTGTAAACAGCTTGTATATCATCATGATCTTCTAATGTTTCAATTAAATCTAAAACTTTTTTAATGGTTTCTCCATGTATTGTCACTTTATTTTCTGGCACCATAGAGATTTCGGCATGAGATACTGTAATACCTTGACTTTCCAATTGTTTCTGCACTTCTTCTAAATGATCTGCTTGAACATAGATTTCATATGTTTCTTCAAAGATATGTATATCCTCAGGATCTAATTCCAGCAAAAAAAGTTCCATTTCCTCTTCATCAAGTGAAACTTTTTCTTTTTCCATCTCTATGATACCAAAGCGAGTAAACATCCAAGACACACAGCCAGTCTCTCCTAAATTTCCTCCTCTTTTCGTAAATGCAAAACGCACATCTGCTGCTGTTCGATTTCGGTTATCGGTAAGAGCTTCCACTAATACAGCAATTCCTTCTGGTCCATAGCCTTCATAAGTAATGGATTCATAATTACTTCCATCACCTTCACCTGCAGCCTTTTTAATTGCTCGATCAATATTTTCATTTGGCATATTTTGTGATTTCGCTTTTGCGATTGCTAATCGCAATTGATTGTTATTTGCTGGGTCTTTGTCCCCTCTTCTTGCGGCTACATAAATTTCCCGGCCCAATTTTGCAAAAACTTTTCCTTTAATTGCATCTTGTCTACCTTTTCGATGCTGAATATTTTTCCACTTGGAATGACCTGCCATAATTTCCCCTCTCTCTGGCCTTCTTTTCTATAAACCCCAATCACGTAAGTAGCGAAAATCAACACCGACTGTTCGATTGCTAATTTTTAAGATCAGGGGCATTCTTCGTTTGTACTGATTACGGGTAATTCTTTTCGTAACTTGTTCAATAAGTGTATCGGAAAAACCTTGCTGGGCAAGTTGTCCTCGAGATAACCTTTTATCTAATAAATGATATAATAGTTGATCAACATCAAAATAAGAAAAACCTAATTCTTTCTCATCCGTCTGATCTTCCCATAGATCTGCACTTGGAGCTTTTTCAATGATCGTTTTCGGTACACCTATGTACTTGGATAGCTGACGCACTTGCGTTTTATATAAATCTCCCAGAGGATTTACAGCAGATGCAGAATCACCAAACTGGGTGCCATATCCTAAAAGTAACTCTGTCCGATTACTTGTTCCAATGACAAGTGCATTATAATGAGCCGATAGATCATATAAAATAGTCATCCGTTCTCTAGCCATTTTGTTTCCTTTTCGGAGTGGCGAAGCATCAGGCATTAACTCAAAATATGTATCGATTTGAGGGCTGATATCGATAGTCAAAGATTCAACTCCTGTATCTTGGATAGCTGCTTCAGCATCCGTTAAACTAGCGGAACTACTTGTGCGGTAAGGCATACATATCGCAATGACGTTATTCTTTCCAAATGCTTTAACAGCTAAATATAGAGACAGCGCAGAGTCAATACCGCCAGAAAGCCCTAAAACAACTTTTCGAAATCCAGCTTTTTCTACTTCTTCTTTCAGTGCAGAGGTCAGAATATCGACAGCCAAAGGTGCATCAAGTGCTAAATATGGTGCCATTTTTAATTGTTCTTCTAACTGTACAGACATCTTAGGTCCACCTCTTTTGAGTCAACCGATTTTGGCGAATTCGACTTAATTCTCTTATGGTCAAATCCAAATTTTCATCACGTAGTAATGGTGTTTCAAATCTCGATCTACGCACTTCATCTAGATCGATATCCACCGTCAGTAATTGTTCTTGTAACATATTTGCTCTAGCAATTTCATCACCATATGGGTTAACAATCGAAGAACCGCCAAAGAAACTTATTCCATCTTCTGTTCCAACCCGATTACAAAAAAGAAAAAAGACACCATTTACCGAAGCTTGATTTTCCAAATTCGCATACCAAAAAGATTGCGAGCCGATTTCTGATTGATCCAAGGATCGCGCAGGAGAATTAGCTGGAATTAACACAATCTGGGCTTTATCTTGCGCAAGTATAAATGGTGCAGATGCATGCCACATATCTTCACAGATCAAAATCCCTACTTGCCCAAACCGTGTAGGAAAACTCCGAATGACTTCTCCGCGTCCAAAGTACCTGCCTTCATCAAACATCCCATATGTAGGAAGATAAACTTTTCTATGAATATGAACAATTTCCCCTTTGCTGGCGTATAAGGTGGAATTGTATAAAATATGATCGTCACTTGCTTCTACAAATCCAAAAACAATGTCCATCACTTTGGAATGAGCCACTAACTGTCTTATTTCTTCTGAATTTATGGATCTGCCTACATCATAAGTTAAATCCAATAAATTATATCCTGTTAAACTAAGTTCTGGATACAAAAGTAACTCCACTTGGTTCTGTTTGGCTTTTTCTAACCAATCCAAGTGAAGAGTATAATTGCGTTGTATATCACCCAAAATAGGGCGCATCTGAGCTAGTCCGACTCTCATAGTGTATATTTGTGCCTCCTCGACAGCTTGTCACAATCCATCATAACATAATCAATTACTCGATAGAAAAAGAGAACATAAAAAAGGATTATCGATTTCCTAACCAGGTACGAATTTGTTGAATACGCTGGAGCCAAATGGGATAATCGAAGGCTATTTTTTCTAAATAAGGAATCGTTTGTTCCTCTTTATATCCTGATTTCCTCTCTAGTATACCAATTGTCTCACGTAGAAACTCATTAGGAAAAAGAAATAATGTACGTAATATTTCACTTTCCCAACGATGCAACGGCTTCACTTGTTCATAAGCAGAGATAAGTTGCTTGCAAAGGGCAAAATCCCACTGATGTTCGGTAAGAATTCGTGATGTTATTTGCCATAGATCTCCTACTTGCAAGTCATAATAAGCTGTCTCAAAATCTATCATCCACGCTTTTTTAGATTTATCTACGATCCAGTTATGACTTGCCAAATCTCGATGACACAGCATATGGTCAAAATAAGCCTGTTGTACACAAGAAATAAAGTCAGTACGACATAATATGTCATATGCAGTATAGGCATGTTGATAAAAACTAGGACCGATGTAAGTAAGCAATCGATTCATTTGACGAGTGGAATGGCTTCTATATGATGTCAAAACTTTGTAAAACTGATGCAACCGATCATACAGACGGTCAAATAGAAGATACGCCACCTTTGTATTTGGCGGCGTTTCTAAATTTCTCCCTTTTTGATGGAAATTTGCTAGTGTATGCATCAATACGGATAAGTTATTTTTTTCTCGATAAGAAACAATGGATCCTTCTATAAGAATGGATAAGAGCCAGTTACCTACTTGTTTTGACTCTGGGAACGAACGAAACCCTTTTTTTGTTAACTCTGCTGCAACATCTTGCCACCACACCATTTGTCTTTTGTCTTCTATCGGTTTGGCAATCCACTTGCTGTCTTTACTCACTACCAACCAATATTTCTGATACGGCTGAATATCCAAAATTTCCATTCCTAACCCTAAAGACAACAGTTTTCGATCTGGATAACTGCTCATTGGTACACAGTGGAAGAACTTTCTTTTTTTGCTTTCCATGTTCGCTGATATGTAGTTGGTGAATACATCGGAGGCGGGTATACGGGAACAGGCATCATTGGCATTGGATTGTATCCGGATGTCGAAAAATAAGGTTGAAAATCCGGTCGTGTAGGAAATACTGGCGCAAATGGCGCTGCAACGCTGGAAAAGTCTTCTTCCTCCAATTCACTTTCCAGATCTTCATCCCACTCCTCTTCTTGCCAATCCCAGCTTAATTCTGTCTCATCAAATGGAACTGGTTCTAAAAAAATGGGTGTTATTTCTTCTACAAGAGCTTCCTCTTTTTTTGTATCTGGTACCATTAAAGGTACTTTTCCAGTAGGAATACGTATTTTGCTGCCTGTCTCTAATGTGTTTTCGCTATCTAAATCAGGATTCGCTTCTAATAATCGCTCAAAAGGTACATTATACTTTTGGACAATTTGTTCAAAAACTTCTCCAGGCCGCACAATATGAATTTTCATGACCATCCTCCTATGAATAAAAACGTATATATTCATCCTATGCAGGTAAGAGGGCAATTTTGTCTTTCGTTTTTGAAATAGGACTTAAGAAGGATATCTTCTGGGAAATATAAGCGGTAAAATAGTCGTTGGAGCCTAATCATAAGGAGTAGAAATATGCGAAAAAAAACCATGATATTTATTTATTTGGTAGCTGTACTTTCCACTTTATTGTTCATCACTGGCTTTGGGTTAGGCATAAAAGAAATCATGCTGCCACAAATCCAATCCAGTCAAACAAAAACACAAGAAGAGAATGTTACTGTTAGTAAAGAAGGTTTGTTATTAGGTTTAGGTGATTCTTTAACAAGAGGTGTAGGTGATTCATCTGGACAAGGTTACATTGGTCGTTTAAAAAAGAAAATGGAAACAACAAGTAAGTCGCAACTTAGTTTGATGAATTTGGCTGTTAGTGGATCTGTTTCCTCCCAATTAGTAAAACAACTAGAAGATTCACAAACCAAAACATTGGTAAAACAAGCAAAATGGATTACTATCACAATTGGTAGTAACGATTTATTTCGAGGAAGCGGTCAACTCGAAAATATCGATATCAATGGAGCTCAAAAAAGCTTAGAAACATATAAGAAAAACTTGACCACTATCACATCGACATTACGAAAATGGAATCCAAATGCCAAAATTGTGTTTCTTGGCATATACAATCCATTTGCTGGATTAGAAAACGAAAAATCAACTTCAAAATTGGTGCATGAATGGAACAACACAATACTTGAAATTACGGCGAATTATCCAAAAGTCATCGTCGTACCTGCTTTCGACTTATTTCAAGTGAACAACAAACAATATTTATCCAGTGACAATTTTCATCCAAATGACAATGGATATCAACGTATGGCAGATCGTGTATTTCAAGCAATGGAGGAATAAGGAGGTATCTTATGCAATCTGTTTTAGAAGTAGAGCATCTATCCAAAACAATTGGAAATCGTACGATCGTAGATGATATTTCCTTTGAAGTGAAGTCTGGTGAAATATTTGGCTTTCTTGGTCCCAATGGCGCAGGAAAAACGACTACGATCCGTATGTTAGTCGGACTGATCAAACCATCATTTGGAACAATTAAAATCGGCGGATTTAATCTACAATCGAATTTCCTGAATGCTATTAAACAAATTGGATGTATTGTAGAAAATCCAGAACTTTACCCTTATTTGACAGGTCGCGAAAACTTAGAACATTTTGCGCGGATGATGGAAGGGGTAAATAAAGAAAAAATCGACGAAGTAGTCAAATTAGTAGAGCTGGATAAGCGCATCGATGAAACCGTGAAAACATATTCTCTTGGCATGCGACAACGTTTAGGGATTGCTCAGGCACTTCTCGGAGATCCACAATTACTGATTTTGGACGAGCCGACAAATGGATTAGATCCAGCGGGAATTCGCGAACTTCGAGCGTTTATCCGGCAGCTGGCAAAAGAAAAATCCATCAGTATCTTTATATCAAGCCATATCCTATACGAAATTCAATTACTTTGTGATCGTGTAGCCATTATCCATCAAGGCAAAGTTTTAAAAACTGCTCCAGTCGCGCAGTTAGTTGGTGAAGAAAGTAAAGTAGAGTGGTCTGTTGATGAAATACAGACAGCCATTTCTCAGTTAGAGATGCTTCCTTACATAAAAAATATTGAACCTTTAGGAAAAGAACGCATAATGGTATATATGCCTGTTGAAAAAATTGCAGAAACAAATCAGCTGCTATTATCAGCTCATATCCGAGTCAGTGCTATTCGTCCCATGAATCAAACATTAGAAGATATCTTTTTAGAACTTACAGGTGGTGAAAGCATTGGCTAAATTAGTATACAATGAGCTGCTAAAAATGTTTCGCAAGAAAAGATTTTTAGTAGTAGTAATCATTTTAGCTGTTTTGATCCCTATATTTACCTATGCGCAATATGTAACAGTGCAAACAACAATAAAACAAATTGGGACATCCGATTGGAAAGCTATTTTACAGCAACAAATCGTCGATCGAGAAAACCAGCTTACCTCAAGCAGGATACCTGATGAATGGAAAAAATGGACAAGGTTAACGATCGACCAAGAAAAGTATTACCTTAAAAATAATATAAACCCAACCGCACCCGGTGCACCTACTTTTGTCAGAAAGTTTATGGAAGAAGCAGTAGCATTGTTTTTACCGTTAATTGTCGTTATTCTGGCTGCTGATCTAGTGTCTTCCGAATATGCAAATGGGACAATCAAAATTTTATTAACAAGACCCGTTTCACGATGGAAGGTACTGCTCAGTAAATACTTAGCTTTAATACTGAGCATCTCACTTATTGTAATCATCACAGGTTTATTGAGTTATCTCATATCTGGAATCATATTTGGTTACAAGGGTTGGAGTCTCCCTGTTTTAACAGGTTTTATCCAACAAGGCAATCAGCTGATCACTACGCAAGTACATCTCATTCCTCAATGGAAGTATATATTCCTTGCATATGGATTAGCATGGTTTTCCGCTATAGCGGTCGGAACAATCTCTTTTATGGTTTCTGTGTTAGTTCGAAATACTGCTACGAGTATGGGTGTGATGCTGGCAGCTGTTATTTCTGGTAGTTTACTCACTCAACTAGCACCAACATGGCAGAGCTTGCGTTATTTTGTTTTTATCAATCTTCGTCTTACTGATTACTTAGCAGGCAAACCCGTGCTTATATCTGGTATGAGTTTACCATTTTCATTAAGTATGCTTGCTATCTGGTCAATTGCAGCGATAATTATCGCTTTCTGGGTTTTTATCAAACGGGATGTTTTAAACTAGGGATAATGATATTAAAAAAGAGAGATGACGGCAGTTCCCATCAACTCTCTTTTTCTTGTATAACTTTTATTTACTCAGCCTCAGCTAAAGGATAACTTCAGAAGGAAAAGCGGATACTCCATCGACTGTAACCAATTTTCTGAATTGGGTAATTAATTCTTTTGAAACTGGGCCTGGTGTGCCATTTCCAACAGGACGCCCATCCACTTGTACCACTGAAATTACCTCTGCGCCAGTTCCTGTCAACAATACTTCATCTGCATTGAACAAATCATGACGAGTGAACGGTTCTTCTTTTACTTGATAACCTAACTCTCCAGCAATATCGATGATGGATTGTCTTGTAATGCCTTTTAGTGCTCCCAAATAACATGGCGGGGTATAAAGTACATTTTCTTTAACCATAAAAATATTGTCGCTCGAACCTTCTGTTACGTATCCATCTGCAGATAAAATAATTGCTTCTCCAGCCCCAGCTTGTTTTGCTTCCGTTTTGGCTAAAATATTGTTTAAATAGTTAAGCGATTTAACACGTGGATTTAGAGCATCGGGAATGTTTCTTCTTGTAGGTACAGTAACAACTGTTAGTCCTTTGTCATAACGCTCCTGAGAATACAGGCGGATCGTATCAACAATAATGATCACATTAGCCATTTCACATTCGGATGGATCAAGGCCTAATGGACCATTGCCACGAGAAACAACAAGTCTTATATATGCATCTAGCAACTGGTTTTTGCGAACGGTTTCTACTACATGTGCTTCTAGTTCATCTAATGAGTATGGAATATCCAACAGGATCGACTTTGCGGATTCATATAAACGAATCATATGTTCATGTAGACGGAAAACATTTCCATTATATACACGAATTCCTTCAAAGATTCCGTCACCATATAAAAAACCATGATCAAATACAGAAACCACGGCCTCTGATTTCTTTTTATACTCTCCGTTTATAAAAACCCAACGTTCGCTTTCCATTTCTAATCCTCCCATAATTTTTAATGATTTTTTAGATTTCTGTAAGTATAAGCCTCGTAAAAAAGCTTGTCAATGAATTGCTTTCTCAATAAACGAGAAACATGGATAAGAACCAAGAACACGCACTTGACATCCAATTGCTTTTATTTCTTCCATGCAGCCTTGCAACAAAACATGATTCACAGGCAATTCTGCATCAATCAAGAAAAAATAATTTCCAATGCCTGTTTTTGTTGGGCGGGATTCGATATGTGTTAAGTTAATTTTACGCCAAGAAAAACTTGCTAACACTTGATATAGTGCACCTGGATAGTCTTTTGGAAGGGTAATTTGTAAACTTGTTTTAAATAACTTCGAATCTTTGTTCCACTCATTCTTGTCTTTACTAACAACAATAAATCTTGTGACATTGTTTTCATGATCCTCAGCATGGGACTCCATAATCGAGAGATCATGAATCAAAGCTACTTGTTTTGCTCCAATTGCAAGCCAGGGCTCGTCAGGAGTATCTGCAACAATACTGGCTGCTTGTGAAGTACTATCGGTAAAAACCCACTCCGCGTGCGGATAACGCTCTTTTAAGTATACACGGCATTGGGCGATCGCTTGTGGATGAGACATTATTTTTTTAATTTTATTAGAAGGAGTATTTTTTTGAGCTTTGTGTGCTAAAATACATTGCGAAATGGGATAGAGAAACTCCGCAATGATTGGCAAATCTACTTGATGAACAAGCCAATCCAATGTAGCAGTAACAGAACCTTCTATCGCGTTTTCTACTGGAACTACTCCTAGTTCTATTTGTCCTTTATCCACTGCACTAATTACATCAGGAATACTAGCTAGCGGATGTTGTTGATAGTGATCTTGTCGGAACATTGCTCCTGTTGCTTCATGGCTAAAGGAGCCGATTGGTCCTAAATAACCTACTTTTTTTACCATTTCTGTTTCCCCTGACTCATTAATTTTTTCCGATTGGCAAGCATTATACATGTTGGCTGTCCATTCCTAGATAACTATGTTAAACTAAACATGAAATCATTTTATTTAAGGAGTAATAGCATGATATCCGTATTATTTGTCTGTCTGGGTAACATCTGTCGCTCTCCGATGGCCGAAGCAGTTTTTCGTCATTACGTAAAAGAAGCAGGTCTGCAAGACAAAATACACATCGATTCAGCAGGGACAGGAGATTGGCATGTAGGAAATACTCCTCATGTCGGCACACGTACCAAACTGGATCAAGCTGGAATATCTTATGCTGGTATGGAAGCGAGACAAGTTGCTCCATCTGATTTTACCTATTTTAATTTTATCATCGCAATGGATAATAGCAATTTTAAAAATTTGACACGGCTATCTGGACGACCTTGCTCTCATCTACACCGTTTTGTAGATTTTATCCCACATACAGACTATGGTGAGATTCCTGACCCTTATTTTACGGGAGATTTTGATGAAACATTTTCATTGATCTCTGAAGGTTGTCATGAATTACTTGACCGAATCAAAACACAATATCATCATCAACTAATGTAAAAACAAAAGTGGAATCAGTTTCCACTTTTGTTTTTTATTATCTTCTACGAAAAAACATGCTAACAACAGTAGATGCGATAGAGACGATTTCTGTTCTAAAACAGAAATAATATTTGTTTAATTGTGAATTCGGTCTGGAAAAAGGGATTATTTTCCGCTATCATGAAGATACCTCTGATCAAAGGAGCACCACATGAGTCAGGAATGGGACAGAATCACTGAAGCTGTAAATGGAAAGACCCCTCCTACGGTAATCCCTCCGGATATCGCCTTCCACAGGGTCAGCCCTGAGGAAGAGACTGCATACTATGCGGACAAGGCACGGGGACGCATCCATAAAACACAAGTCGATCAGCTCCAAGCCGACTTCACCTGATCAGAAAAACGGCTGGACATCCATCCTCCAGATGGGATTGTCCAGCCGCCCGATTTCAATCTAATCTTCCATATCCAAGCTATCGGATAACTCAAATTCCATCTCACCGATACGAACAGTATCTCCTTCTTTGGCACCTCGTTTGCGCAGTGCATCTTCGACACCCATTTGTTTAATCGTATTAGCAAATCGCATCAGACTATCTTGAAAGCGAAAATTGGTCATTTTAATCAATTTTTCGATGCGGTGTCCTTCTACAACATAAATTTCATTTTCTCTGCGTATGGTAAACGCTGGTTCCTCTGCTTCACTCTTATAAACTACCGTTTCAGTTTCCATCGATTCCGTTTGCTCTTCTTCTTCTGCTGCTTCTACTTTATCCAAAACATTTGCCACTGCAAATAATACGTTTTTTATCCCTTCATGACTTACAGCAGAAATCGGATAAACAGGTACATCTTCGCCGATTTGCTCTTGAAAAAGCTCCAGTTGTTCAGTTGCCTCTGGTAAATCCATTTTATTGGCAACAATAATTTGCGGACGATTTTCTAAGTTTTGTTTATATAACCGGATCTCTTCATTGATCTGTAAATAATCTTGATATGGATCACGGCCTTCAGAACCTGCCATATCAATCACATGTACAATTACTTTGGTTCGCTCCACATGACGAAGAAACTGGTGACCAAGTCCTATTCCTTGGTGTGCCCCTTCAATCAAACCAGGTAAATCTGCCATAACAAAACTGCGTCCATCATCGACACGGACTACCCCTAAATTTGGCACGATTGTGGTAAAATGGTATGCTCCAATTTTAGGCTTTGCCGCAGATACAGTCGATAAGAAAGTTGATTTGCCTACACTGGGATACCCTACTAAACCAACATCTGCTAACAGCTTTAATTCTAACTCTACCCAATGTTCTGTGCCTGGTTCTCCATTTTCAGCAATTTGCGGCGCTGGGTTAACAGAGGTTGCAAACCGGACATTTCCTCGGCCGCCTCGGCCGCCTTTGGCAATAATTTCTCGTTGGTTATGTTTTGTTAAGTCCGCAAGTAATGCTCCTGTTTCTGCATCACGAACAGTGGTACCTGGCGGGACTTTGATAATCATATCTTCTGCACTAGCGCCATGCTGGTTTTTTTTACGACCATGTTCTCCACGATCAGCTTTAAAATGTTTTTTGTAACGAAAATCGATCAATGTCCGTAAACCTTCATCTACTTCAAATATTACATTGCCTCCACGGCCGCCATCACCACCCCAAGGACCGCCTTCTGCAACATATTTTTCGCGGCGAAAAGCAACCATTCCATTGCCTCCATCGCCGCCTTTGACAAAAATCTTTACTTTATCAACAAACACATTCTCACCTACTTATGCCGGAACGTAATGTTAAACGCTGCTCATTTACAATCTCCATCTGTAATTGTTTAAATTGATCTTTTAAGTTTGTCCATTCTCCCTCTGGAACATGAAGATGGATGATATTATTTTCGCTATCATATACTTGGAACGAAAAGAAATTCGTCTGATCATCTCCAGAAAGTTGCAAAATTACCTTTTGCCAATTATATTTTTCGTCCCCTATCTTGGCTAATACATCAATACAGGCTGCTAACCACTGAGCTATTGGTTCATTCGTCTTTGCTATTGGTTCGATGTAGGTAGGTAATTTTTGTACTTCCCATTCCCATTGTGGATATCGATAAGACAACAACAGGAGAAATACCGCCAATTCTACATCTTGTAACTCTGCCAGTTCTCTCTCTTTTGTAGCTTGATCTGCTAATCCCTGCAAATATTCTGTTATCTTCTCTTCGCGTTTCATCATTTGATAACCCATCAATACTTGAACATGATTCATCAAATCATGCCTGACTTTACCGAGCAATCGTTTGGTTTCTGCCGCTTCTTGTTGTCGTTGTTCTTTTTGGTTTGCTCGAATATAAAAAAATATACTAAGTACAAAGATGATACCAATCGTGAGAAACCATATGTATTCCCCAGTAGTCAAGGCCCATACAACCAATGCCAAAATGGGCGGTATCAAATAAAACAAAGAACGCGGCAAAATAGATCGCTCCTTTACACGGTTGAGATAAAAAAAAGAGTGACACTATCAAGACCAGAGTGCCACTCTTTCATAAAATGTGTGTTTACGCTTGTGTTGCTGCTACTTCTTCGGTGACAACTGGATAGATGCATACACGTTTGCGGTCTTTACCAAAACGTTCAAAACGAACAATACCATCCGCTTTTGCAAACAATGTGTCATCTCCACCACGACCAACATTAGTTCCAGGATAAATCTTCGTTCCACGTTGGCGGACTAAGATATTACCTGCAAGCACAAATTGACCATCTCCACGTTTCACACCAAGGCGTTTGGATCTACTGTCACGTCCGTTCTTTGTAGAACCTACCCCTTTTTTAGAAGCAAACAACTGTAGATTAAGTTGTAGCATCGATTCACACCTCTTTCCTATTTTCGTTTGTATTGCACATAATCTGGGTATGCATCTGCAATACCCTTTAGCGATAAATCCATCGCTTCCATCAGGAGTTCAAGCTTTGTACGAACTTCTGAAGGCAAGTCTTCTGGTATCCGGCAGTCTACTTTGCCCTCGCCATCATCTGGCTGGTGAACAACCACACCAGTGAGCTGTTCCATTGCATTCACTAAGCCAATGGTGACGGCTGAAACAGCAGCACAAACAATATCCATCCCATGTTCTGCAAAGTTAGCGTGCCCGGTAACCTGAATTTGCTCTACAAGTTCAGCTTGATTTCGTTTTACTCGAATGCGAATCATCTTAAGCTTCGATAGAATCGATGACTACACGAGTGAATGGTTGACGATGACCTTGTTTTTTCTTGTAGTTCTTTTTCGGCTTATATTTAAAGACGGTAATCTTTTTGGACCGTCCTTGTTTCAACACTGTACCGGTCACTTTTGCATTTGCTACTAAAGGATCCCCGACTTGTACTCCTCCATCGTTAGAAACGAGCAGTACCTTTTCAAAGGTAACAGTATCTCCTTCAGCTGCATCCAATTTTTCAATAAAGAGCACACTATCTTTTTCCACACGGTATTGTTTGCCGCCTGTTTCGATCAATGCGTACATCTTTTAACCTCCTCTATCATGAAGACTCGCCAAAGGGAGGGAGGATTTTCTCCATTTTAAGCCCTTCTTTGTGCGGTAACAGACAACATGATACCACGAATGGACAATTCTAGTCAATGATTATCGTTTTATTATTATATTATTAGCGGGCTAGAAACTTTGAGTCTCTAACCCCCTTCCAATCGTTAGATGGAAATTCAAAATACTATTGATCTATTCACTATAATACATGCTCTTCGAATGTCATACAGGCTAGAGATATTTTGTCCCTAGCCTGTTCCGTTTTCCTACATGGTTCCCAGCAGACTTCCGTAAACATACCATTTAATAAGGCATGTTTGCTGTTTATTTTGGTTTGTCAGCAGAATAACTCTGCCATCCTTCCACTTGGACAAGGCAAATCCAGCAGTTTTATGCACTTGTTCCAGCCCTTTTCCTCGATTCAAGTAGAGGATTCCATGTGGAAAATGAACACATTTATTACACATATCTTGGTAAAATTTTTTGGAGTAAATACATTTTTCTGTTGTAACTATATATTTGTGATTTCCTCTTACTTCGAGCTGTAGAGATTCACTAAGATGGTAAATCTTCAATGGATTTTTGGATGATTTTCCTTGAAGCTTGTAATCCATTCTCTCTCCTTCAATCGATTATGGTACTTTTTTATTTTATCACTATTCTCCAGCTATCACTATTCCTTATAATAAAAGTGATGATCGGGCAATCAGAAATGGATTTTTCATGCGTACGATTACACTTTATCCAAAAGATTTCCGAGACCAAATGATTGAAGTTAAAAGAGATAAAGAGAAGACAATGATTAAATATCTCGCCAGTAAGAGCAGTGGAGAATACAAACTAACTGTCTACATTTCCAGTCCAATCCATAGCGGACTGATCCGAGCTGGCTTTGCGGGACCAGGTGAAGAATGTATTGTCGCTGATATCAAATTTATTAACAAAGCTACGAAACAATAGTGAAAATCTTTTGTAGATAAAGAGAGTGCAGGTTGCAATCTCGCAACTTGCACCCATTAATCAAGTACCTCTATTTTGCGAAAATCCCCATCGATTTGAGTCCGAATAGAATCTCATTACCCATCATGATATAATTTTTTAGAATCACAAATATCAAAGGAGTTTCCAAATGCATTTTCCTGTAATAATTCCAATTGGTCCACTCTCCATCCCTCCACATTTACTATTTGAATCATTGGCTTATTTTATTGGGTTTCGCATTTATGTATATACACGTAAGAAAGAACAGCTTACCATGCTGCAAGCCATGTGGGTTGTCGTAGGTGCAGCAGCTGGTGCTGTCATCGGATCTAAAGTACTCTGTTGGTTTGAAGACCCTGATAAATTCGTGCATCAATGGTATCAATTTCACTATCTAATGGAAGGGAAAACGATCGTTGGCGGACTTTTGGGAGGACTTATCGGAGTAGAATGGACGAAAAAAAGAGTTGGCATCACACAGTCTACCGGTGATGATATGGTTTTCTCCTTACTTATTGGGATGTCTATCGGACGCATCGGATGTTTTTTGACTGGATTATCTGATCATACGTATGGAATACCTACTACTTGGTGGACCGGCATTGATTTTGGAGATGGTGTCCTCCGCCATCCAACCCAACTCTATGAAATTGCTTATCTGCTCACATTGTCTCTTATCTTTCTTTACTTAAAAAAAAGAAAACTGCTGCCAAATGGTGCTTTGTTTCAATTGTTTATGACTGGTTATCTATTTTGGAGATTAGCCGTCGATTTTATTAAACCAACACCTCATCCATATTTGGGGATGAATAATATTCAAATTGCCTGTATCATGGGTCTCATTTATTATGGTTACAAACTTTGGCAATGGCGAAAACCAATCCCACAGAAGGAGCTCACAAATGCCGAAAAACCGACCTTATCTGTTTTATGAATTAACCAACAGCATATGCAGTACATGCCTGCAAAAAGTCGAAGCAAAAGTGATATTTCAAGATGAAAATGTATATTTACTGAAACGATGTATGGAACATGGACCAGAAAAAGTACTTATCTCTACAGATATCGAATACTACAAACGCTGTCGCGAATTTATCAAACCTTCAGAAATGCCTAGGCGTTGGAATACCCCTATTAAGTATGGATGTCCCTATGACTGCGGGCTTTGTCCTGATCATGAACAACACAGTTGTCTGACATTATTGGAAGTGACAGATCAATGTAACTTAGAATGCCCGATCTGCTATGCAGAATCTTCTCCCAAGCGACAAACGTGGCGTTCCATGGAACAAATCGAAAAGATGCTTGATGCTATCGTTGCCAATGAAGGCGAACCTGATATCGTACAGATAAGTGGAGGCGAACCAACTACACATCCTCATTTTTTTGAAATTCTAGATATGGTGAAATCACGTCCGATCAAACACATCATGGTGAATACAAATGGACTAAAAATAGCCTCTGATCGCAAATTTGTAGAACGGCTTGCTACTTATCTGCCGGGTTTTGAAATTTACTTGCAATTTGACAGCTTTGAAGCAAAAGCATTAAAGGAACTGCGTGGTGTCGATTTACGGGATATACGCAAAAAAGCAATTGATCATCTCAATGAATTTAACTTATCAACAACATTGGTTGTCACTTTAAAGAAAGGTCTAAATGATAGCGAGATTGGTAAAATCATTCAATATGGGCTAAAACAGAAAGCTGTTCGTGGGGTTACCTTTCAACCGATACAAGCAGCTGGAAGGCTCAAAGACTATGATCCAGCAACCGACCGCCTGACATTGAGCGAAGTTCGACAAATGATTATTGACCAGTCTGAAATATTCCAAAACGAAGATATGTTACCAGTTCCTTGTCATCCTGATTGTTTAGCGATGGGTTATGCCCTAAAAACAGAAGACGGACCAATCCCACTCACCAGATTGATCGATCCAGACATCTTATTACAAGGCGGAAGAAATACGATCGTATTTGAACGGGATGAAGAATTAAAAACCCGCATTTTTGAATTATTCTCAACCAATCACTCACCACATACCTCTGCATTATCACTAAAACAATTGCTCTGCTGCCTGCCATTAGTGAGTGCACCAGAAGAAATTGCCTATGACAATGTGTTTCGAGTGATTATCATGCAGTTTATGGATGCATATGATCTGGATGTTCGTTCAGTAAAAAAATCTTGTGTACACATTGCTCATCCTGACGGCCGTATTATCCCTTTTGATACGTTTAATTTGTTTTATCGCGATGAAAAAGAAGAAAAACTCAAAGCGTTGCAACAACTCTAGAGGAGGGAGAAAATGTCCGAATATCGCAAAAAAGAATTTAAGAAGTGGTTTTTTATCCCTATCATTTCCTATGTGGCTATTGCGATCATCTTATATTTTGTTTTTGGAGCACAAAAAGAGTCTATCTTCATCAGTCTGGGGATATCCTCTGTTGTTAATCTATTTCTTGTGTTTATCTATGTCATTATCAATCTAAAAGTAAAAGAACGGGTGCAAGGTATTATATTATCATCTGCCGTAATTATTTTGCTCACTTTTTTCACTTGTTTTGTACCAAATTCATAAGATCCTTTATCAAACGCAGATCAGGTTGCCCTACTAGAGGACAACCTGATTTTTAGATATCTCTATTACCTATTGGAGAATCCTCGCCACAGCTTCACGGAGCCTCTTCCGAATTCCAGGAGTATCAGCTTCATATTCCACATGCTCCATCAGACTCTTAGAAAAGCTCGCGACAATCTTATCCTTTTTAGCTGCAAAGTCAGCCGGAGTCTTGATGTCATGAGCTTCAAGAATCGAGTCTGCATGTTCACCTGCTTTATTCATCGCCTGCTGAAGAGCTGCTTTGATCACAGCTTCAAGTTCCTGCTTCACCTTGTTCTTAAAAGCAGACATGTCACTCCCTAGATAGGCATTGTTCTGTTTACAATTTAAAATATAACATGACAAGAGGTTATGAAACAAAGGGAATGAATCAACAAAAAAATCAATCTTGTACAATATGTTCCAAAAAGCTTTCAAATGCGCGCGTTTGAAACAAATCTTTGCGATATGCAAAATAAATTTGCGATGTCCGATATTTTTTCGGCATGACATGCATACAAATCAAACCTTGATCCGCCATCCGCTGTGCCGCCGATTTTGGCAATAATGAAACCCCTAGTCCAGCAGAAGTCCCTCCTAGAATCGCTTCCAATGTACCAAATTCCATGATATTGGTTGCTTCAACTCCTTCTTCTTTTAACCACTGTTCCAATCGAGACCGCATCGAACAGCCTGTTCCCAAAAATAACATCGGTTTTTGGATCAAATCAGTTAGCCTTCCCTCCGATTTTTCAGATATCAAAACCAGTTCCTCTTCAAACACCAAAAACTGTTTGATATCAGGATGATTGGATTTTCCATTGATAAACGCTCCATCCAGTTCGTAATCAATTACTTTTTGCAGTAAATCACTGGTATGTCCTGTTGTCAGGGAAACTTTTACTTGAGGGTATTTACTTAAGTATGCTTTTAACAATGTTGGCATATGAACAGCCGCTGTCGTCTCCAATGACCCTATCGAAAGCGGTCCAGAGGGTGTTTCGGTATACTGCACCGATTTTAATGCTTCTTCTAAAAGGTGAATAATTTTCTCAGCATAATCAAGTAAATTTCTGCCTGCTTGCGTCAAAATCATCCCTTTTCTGCTGCGATAAAATAAAGGCGTATTCAATTCATGCTCCAAGTGTCTGATCCGTGCTGTCACATTTGATTGGACATATCCTAATGATTCAGCAGCTTTTGTTATACTTCCCAGTGTTGCTACCGCATGAAAAATACGCAGATCTTTGCTGTCCAAATGCCTCTCTCCGTTTCTTATTATCATTATTTATGATGATAATGATCATTTATAATCATTTTACATGATGCTAATTCAATTATAAAATCATACCATAAAGAAATGGAATGAGGGAATACAATGAAACGAAGTTGGTTTATTACTATTATTTTGCTGAGTACGCTGGTCGCCGGACTAAATTTCCCAATTGGAAAATTGAGTTTACAGTTTGCTTCTCCGTATTTGCTGCTAGCAATCCGATTTCTGGGGGCTTTTGTCCTGTTATTGCCATTTATATGGAAATTACCTCATCCAAAATCAAAAATTGCTTGGGGGAAAATCGCTATCATTGGTTTATTCCAAAGTACTTTGGTACTTGGGCTCATTTATTACAGTATGCGAACAATCACATCAGGAAATGCCTCCATCTTGTCTTCAACCAATCCGATTTGGCTAGTAGTGATTCAGTTTTTCATTCTTCGAATTCGCTATCGTTTGGTTCAATGGTTTGGAGTATTTTTGGGATTTATCGGCGTTATCTTCACACAAGGATTTCAATTCCAAATGGAATCTGGTGCTGTAATAGCGATAATAGCAGGAGTTTGCTGGGCAATCGCCACTTTGCTGACCAAACATTGGGGAAAAGCGATCAATACATGGGTTCTTGTCACATATCAGATGGGGTTTGGCGGAGTTTTTCTATTCATCGCAAGCCTATTCTTAGAAACAGCTAAATTTGACATACATGCTGTATCACCAACAATGATTGTATTTATTTTACTCTATTTGATTATCATGAGTTCCATTGTCCAATTCGCTACTTGGTTTTATTTAGTCGAAAATAATGATCCAGCAAAAGTGAGCTCCTTTCTTTTCCTTGTGCCTTTGTTTGGCACACTTGGAGGCTGGTTGATTTTACAAGAAACACTACACTGGTATGTAGGTTTTGGAGCAATCTTCATTGGGATGGGAATCTTTTTGGTCAATTGGATCCCTGCTTCTTCAAAATCCAGCAAAGAGAAATTTCCAAAAGTCAACGCCAAACAAACGGTTACTTATGCTAAATAATTTTTTAATAGAGCTATTATCTACAAAATACATTCAGAGGCTGGATACCCTTTACTAAAGAGCATCCAGCCTCTGTTTATTTCCCTTAATGAAATAAGGGAAGATTCCTATTACGAATTACCATGACTATACTTCTGCAGCATGTCCAGAAAACTGCTTGAATTTACAGACCTTGCGACGAGGCGTGCAGGGTGCTTATCTATGACATTGCCAATGGTTAAATCGATTTCCCCATCTTTTCCTACTCCAGTAACTGTTACATCTACAAATGTATGCATAGGCCGAGAGATGGTTTTCCTTGCTTGTGCCATCGCAAAAACAGGGTGAACATCATGAGGATAAACTCCTTCTCCACGCGGTTTGAGAGCACGCGACCAGAAAGTAATATACTGTACAAGGAGTTCTTCAGAAATTCCTATGTCCCTAAGATCAAGCGGATGGGAAAAGCCTACTCGACGTTCCTTTGTTACATCTGTTGGGACCATGATCACCTTTCCCGGATAGTTTGTAAGGACCTGGGAAACAGCCTGTGGATCACATGCTGCATTAAATTGCTTGCGACCACCGCCCATTACCTGTACATCGCTGAATCCAAACATTCCCAACTGACACGTAATCGTTCCCAATTTCCCGCGCAGATATGGATCGTCCTTTATCGCTGCGATCTCTGTAAGAGGACCTCCTACGATAAAATCGATCGTTCCTTTGAGAGAACGAAGCAATTTCAAAGCGTCAACGAAGGAGCCGTCTGCCTTCACAAACTCTTCATCATAGTAAGGATCCAGCAACCGTTCATCAATATGAACACGGTGAGGAACAAGCGTACGAGGAGCAATCAGACCTTCATAGACAGGAACAGATTCATATCCGTGGCGAATGAGTGTTCCCTTCATCCGGCATGCATTTCGTTTTCGAACTTGTTTGGAGTACTCTTTTGAGTATGCATGGATTGGGGCTGAATGATTCGGGTGTGCAGGTCGTCCAGTAACAATCACTGCCTTTACATTCATGGCTAGAGCAGGATGGCATGCAGCCAGTGCTGCAAGCAAGTTGTCGATATCAACATTATCCACGACAACAATCGTATTTTTTGTAGCAGTCATGGTATTCCTTTCCTGGAATCTATTATGTCTCCTGTTAAACAAATCATTTTAAGAATAATTAGTCAATATCGATTTTAAAACGATAAATAAAACAAGCATCATTAGTTGAATGGTAACCGACTAATCATGCCTGTTTTTCTTACTTATTTATTTTCTACAAAAGTGCTAATTTGCCAAGTCACACCAAATTTATCTTTGACTTGTCCGTATAATGGACTCCAAAACGTTTCTTGCAGCTCCATCAGTACTTCTCCATCTTCCTTCAAGTTAGCAAACACTTCTTTTGAATTCTCTACATTATTGGTTATCAATGCAATAGTAACTTGATCTCCGAGTGGTAATGGCTGGCCTGGAAATGTATCAGAAATCATTAAATCGGTATTACCTACTTTCAAATGTGCATTAATTACAAGTCCTTTTGCTTCCGGCGGTACTGGAAATTCTGGATTCTCTGGCATATCTGCAAATGTTTGTACTTGGAGCACTTGCGCATCCATTGCTTTTTCATAAAAATCTACTGCCTCTTTGCCGCGTCCCTCGGTAACAATGTATGGATGAAGTCCTAATATCATTTTATCTACCCCTTTTTCTTTTATGGAAGCTCTCGCTTTCCTGTTGATAGTTTTATCTTAACAGTTATTTAAGATGAAAATTTCTTATCGATTGCGGTAATATCCATTTAGAAAAATTTTCATCAACATCGGAATGGAAACCAAAATCGGTGGATCATCGATTGAAGGTGGACGAAGATGAATTTTCTGCAAAGGAATTGGCAGACCTTCCATCACCATAATCGGACCTTTGGAACGACACCGCAGTGTACGTTGCGGCAACAAAAAATCCTTTACGTCCATTCCCCATGATACCGATGTTGCCATTAAGTAGTATACACCTGCTTTGACATTCTCAAAACAAAATCTTCCAGTTGAAGGTATTACTGTGCCATACAACGGCACTCCTTCCGGAACCGGTTTGGCAAATAATCCAATCAAAACAAATCCGTTTATTTCCTCTTCGGAGTGAATATACCCCTCCACTTTATTCAGTCCTAGTTTATTGAGTCGATACATAGACCATGTTTGTATTTCTTTTAATGATTGAAAAGAATCTTGTGCAGAGAGAGACGATTTGCGAAATGCAGATGGGGTCAGGCCAATTCGTTTTGTAAACTGTGTAGTAAATGTGCCTAAACTTTGTTGCCCTACCTCTAAACTTATATCACGGATCGGATAATTGGTATGAAGTAATAGTTCCTTTGCTCGATGCATTCGTAAAGAAGAAATTTGACACTCCACATGGCTGAAGCCATGGGATTCTTGGGACGGTAGCCTTCTGACTACTTCATTACCAAGCTAACTCCGTGAGCCTCACGGTTGAACAGAGTTTTTGTTGCTACGTCATAGCAAAGACTTACTGCTTGGTTTTCGCATTTCAGTCTAGCCATTTTTCGGTACGCATAGCATTTTACATGCAAAACGATTGATTTGCACAACCCTATATACTATCCACTTTTCAAAGAGCAACTGTCGATAGTTTAACAACAGAATGTATGTTTGTAAAGTGTTTTTTGAAAAATTTGTCAAATTCGCGAGAGGTAGAAACCTCCCTCGTCTACAAAGTGAGACTTGCCACTTTAGTGAATTGGCGAAACTTGTGTTCCCATTGTAGTGATACTCGCTAACATCCCACGATTCAAACCGTGGATTTTCTCACTCGCAAGATAATTTCATTATTAAATAAATCCATAGATTAATGTCATTCATTTTCCTTCTTTCTTGGTCTATAATATAAGAGCTAAGCATCCCTGTACTAATAGGAGTGATCATGAGTTTTGCCAAGCTCATTCAGGATCTGCCGGATCCACTGACAACATTCCTCGCAATGAAAGAAGCCGAATTCCGAGCTGACCTCCAAACTGAGATTGCCAGTGATAAGGTAAATGCAGAAAAGCGTGAGGCTGTCAACAAGTGGATGAATTCCCTGAATACATTTGAGTTTCGTGGAAAAAACAATCTCAAGGATAGAATCAAGTACTATGAAGCTCTTGTTCGAGTCATTGGCGATCCGCCTCGTAGCAGCCCACTTACAACTGCGATCAATAAGTATAGGGAATTTTACGGACTGGTTATCGATCATCTGACAAACAGGCATAATTACAAGAATGATTCGAAGAAGCTTACGCAAAAGGATACAGAGTTTCTGAGAGATATCAAGAAGATCTATCGTTAAGGCGATATGCTTTTACACCTCCCCTTGTTCACAAGAGCAAGGGGAGCAACATTTTAAATACGAATGAAAGAAAACATCGTAGTATAATTAAAATCCATAATTATCTACTTATCGTTAACAAATCTGAGCATACGCTTGTTGAACTAAATAGAAAGTATTGATGAACTCATTGTTCAAATCAACGACTTGCGCCAAGATAATCCAATTTCTAATGCCTTTTCCGAATATTACTTTCTTTTCCGCTTGATGATTGATCATTTGAATTCACGAGAAGAGGATGCACTCGATGCAAAGTTTTTGGAAATTTTATCGAATTTTTTACGATTGAATCTTCTTTAAATACTATCTATCCCTCCTAAATTTCCTTATAATAAAAGTTGCAGATGCTGTCCACTTAGGAGAAATCATGAATATTTCTGCGCTCACCAATACTCTCTTTGATGACTTGAAGAAGTATATTACAACCAAAGAAACAGAACTTCGAAAAAGTCTCGATACTGAGCGGAAGAAGATAAGCGGGAATCATCGCACAGCAATTGATCGTTGGCTGAATTGGGTGGATCGTTTTGTTTTTGAAGATAAAAATGATCTCGTGAAAGCCAATAAACAGTTTGATGATCTTCTTAAAAAGATCAAGGATTTGTACCAGTCAAACGAACCGTTTATGACTGCACTAGAAAAGTATTCACTTCTTTTCGGTTATATCATCGTTCATTTGGAGAATAGAGAAGCTCTAAAAACTGATTCTGCACTCCAGACAGATATGCGGATGATGACGGAACTCCTCAGGCGGTCAGATACTAGTTGTTTGAATGATCTCAAGAAAATGTTCCGTTAAGGCTCAAACCTTAACAACCCCTTTGTCTATTAGGCAAAGGGGTCAAAATTATGCTGAACTGCATTTATTTTTTAAGGAACAATAATAGGCTATACTGGAAAGGAATCAACCACTACACTTGGGAGTTTCCATGAGTTACGATTTTCCAAAAAACCTGACAAAGGACCTGACATCTTTCCTCATCAAGAAAGAGAGTGAACTCCGTAAGCAGCTGGATGATGAACTGCAAAAAATCCATGCTGTTCCCCGCAGAGATCTGGAGAAATGGCTGCGATCCCTTGGTACAAAAACTTATGTGGAAGCAAATAAAGAATTTGCCAACATCAGGCAGTATTACAACGATCTGTTCCGTGAGTTTAACGCCCTAGGAAAAGCGGTTGTTCACTACTCCCTTCTCATCTTGTTCACGATCCGTAGTGAAGAGCTGAAGAATAACTATAAAACGAACCCTGATTACCAGCATGATATGCGGCAATTGACCAAACTCCTCAAAAAATTGGACGCAGACCTCTTGTGTGATCTCAAAGAGACTCTTTCTTAATGGCTTTAGAACCTTAAAAAATTGGTCTTTAGCTATGATCCCATTGTTTTCATGCGAAACAAGGGGATCACACTTAGGAAGAGCTGTTTGAAGATTTTTCCGTTCTATATTGAAACTTATTAACGAGATAACCGCATAATATGTTCGAAACGATACATATGTCTGTCAATATATTTAACAATTGAATCTCTGGCATATGAAAATAATATTTCCATGATAAATAAAAAAGCAAAAATACAGACTGAACGACTAGCAATATTTTAAATATCTTCAAATACTTCAACAACGATCAAACAACTCCTATATCTTTTCCAATACAAAATATTCGATGAATTTTAGATAAACCTATATCTTATGACATACCTCAATCGTACCATACCTGACCTGATTGTTCATCATATTGTAACAAATTACTTTATCATTCTCTCCTATTTGATTTTCACAGATTCATACAATTCCAGCATTAGTATATTCTATATAATAAATGAATAACGATTTGATAGGAGTGACGCATATCCGTATACATAGAATAGTATTGATTTTTAGTCTGCTGCTTTGCATCGCAGTCACAGGATGCTCCAACACAGGAAATGGACAAAAACAAAATACCAATTCATCCAGTGACACCAATACACCAACGAATAAAAATATCGATATCCAAAACCGCGCCCAAGAGACATTGAGTAAAATGACGTTAGATGAAAAGCTAGGATCATTGATTATTGCTGGTTTAGAAGGCACCGCACCAACAGAGAAGACCAAAAACATGATAAAAAATCAGCATGTTGGTGGAGTTATTTTTTATAAAAACAACGTCACTACCCCTGAAAATTTGGTTTCTTATGTTAACAAGTTAAAAACATGGAACAAAGCAAACCCTTCGGCACTTTTTACTTCCATTGATGAAGAAGGGGGAAAAGTGAGCAGACTGCCAAGCATCCCAAAAATTCCTACTGCACGCAGTATCGGCAATACAGGAGATACAACCTATGCCAATAAGATAGGACAATTTCTAGGAAACGCATCAAAAACGATGGGGATGAATGTAGACTATGCTCCAGTGCTGGACATTAACAGCAACCCCAATAATCCTGTTATTGGAAACCGCTCGTATGGGACAGATGCTGAAACAGTATCAACAATGGGAAGGCAAGTGATGAAAGGCATTCAATCCACAAGTACCATATCAGTGGTCAAACACTTCCCTGGACATGGTGATACATCGGTTGATTCTCATTTAGCCCTTCCAGTCGTACATAAAAATTTGAGTCAATTGCAATCGTTCGAATGGAAGCCATTTGTCGATGCGATCAAGGATGGGACAGATGCAGTGATGATCGCCCATATTTTATTTCCAAAAATTGATGAGAAATATCCTGCTTCTCTATCTTCTACTATCATTACTGATCAATTGCGGAACAAAATCGGTTATCAAGGGGTTGTCTTCACAGACGATCTAACCATGGGGGCAATTTCCAAACACTATGGAATCGGAAAAGCTGCGGTACAAGCATTGCAAGCTGGGAGTGATATTTTACTTGTTGCACATGGATATTCCAATATCACAACTGTCATCCAATCGCTTAAAAACAGTATCAACGAAGGTACATTAACTGAAAAACGGATCGACGAAAGTGTTTTACGGATTTTGATGTTAAAAGAAAAATACAAATTAACAGATGAGCAAATCCAATCACCGGATTTAACTCAGCTAAATCAAGCCATCAAAGAAGAACTAGCAAATCATTAGTACCATTGGTTTGGACGGAGTGCTGCCTCGCACTTCGTCTATTTTTTGTTGTGCAGTCACAAACTTCTCTACTGTGACTGCACCCTGCCATTAAAAGAAATTTCACCCTTCGAGTTCAGGAGGAAGTTCCCGAATCCATTCTTTCTTCGCTGCTCCTATAAGCTTCTTATTCTTGTCGAAGTGCTCGAAAGTTACCTCCCACGCCGTATCCTTAAACCGGTAAGTTGTACGAGTCTGCGACTTATCATGGAGCAGATGCAAACTTACTACTACCTTCTGGCGATAGTATCCTCTATCACGACCTGTCCGCTCACCAGCTCCAAAATACGAGAATCCACTTGCCTGCTCTTCATATGCGAATCGAATCGCATATGTACCATCCTCCAAATAATCATGGAAGATCATTCGAAGATGGAGTAAGTTTTTCGGTGGTGTGAATTTGGGTTTCTTTACCCGATTGGTGCTCATTTTTCCTCCAATGGTATTGTCTTCACTTCTTTTTCAGAAGTGCTTCTATTTTCGATTTTAGCAAACTTTCGATTCCGATGGGGATACCCTTTTCTTTTTTATGAGAAAATACCTAGATTCTCACTGATCGACTATAATAAAAAATAAAAATAAGGCAGCGTGTAAAATGAAGCAATTAAAAAACATTTATAATCAAAGTTTTGCAGATAAACTTTCATCAGCTATACAAAACATATACCCATCTTTCCAAAAGGAAAGCTTTCAACATCTCATCTTCCAGCCCGATTGGGAGACACTGGCACTAAAAGAACGAATGCATCGGATTACTGCCTCCCTTTATGAAACATTACCAAAAGATTATGACCAGGCTCTTGTGATCTTAAATGAGATTGCACCTGATTTTACAGGATTAAGCGCCATGATTTTTCCTGATTATGTGGAGCAGTACGGACTAAACCATTGGGATAAATCCATCGCAGCACTAGAAACTTTCACCATCTACTCTACTTCTGAGTTTGCTGTTCGTCCTTTCTTACTAATAAATCAAGAAAAAATGCTTCACCAGATGATGAAATGGTCCACAAATGAAAACGAACACGTTCGCAGACTTGCGAGTGAAGGATGCAGACCCCGCTTGCCATGGGCACAATCCATCCCTTCTTTAAAACAAAACCCTATGCCTATTATTCCTATATTGGAACAGTTAAAGGCAGATGAATCGCTGTATGTCCGAAAAAGTGTGGCGAACAACTTAAACGATATCTCCAAAACTCATCCGGAATTGCTGATGAAACTAGCAGAAGAATGGTATGGCATAAACAAGCACACGGATTGGATCATCAAGCATGCTTGTCGTACATTACTAAAAAAAGGTGACAAACGAGCCCTGAGTCTTTTTGGATATCCAAATGCCGATTCCTTGGAAATCATTGATTTGAGCTGTGACATCCATTCAATAAAAATCGGCGAAAATCTCACCTTTTCTTTTTCAATCCATGCACAAGGCGACACGAAAGTCCGTGTAGATTATGCAATTGATTATGTAAAAGCCAATGGAAATCGAACCAAAAAAGTGTTTAAAATCGGTGAAACAACGATACTAGCAGGGAAAACCAAAATGTATACTCGATCACAGTCATTCCGCGATCTCACCACAAGAAAACATTACAAAGGAAGGCATACACTCACGTTAGTTGTTAATGGTATAGCAAAAACATCATTTGATTTTGAACTTCTGTAAAAAAATTGTAAAGCCTCCACTGAAAGGAGGCTTTTTTGTTTTGTTAAATTTTTCTACAAAAAAATCAACAAGATACACAATCCTGTCAATTGAATCATTGTAAAAATGCATATAAAATGAAAGTATAAATTAATTAATTATGCGAAATTTATAACAATTGAAGTAATTAATCTTGATAAGAAGGATTGTTCATTATGAAATCAATACTTAGTCGAATTCCTAAGCAAATCATTGGCACCATACTATTATTGTGCGGAATTCTTTTCGTTTCTAGCAGCCAAGTTTATTATGGGATGTTTGTACAGCATTTTGATCCATACTTTTTTGTATTTGTTAGTTTTATTATCACTTTTCTATTTTTTCTTTTTATGGAACTATTCGCAGTAAAAAAATCAAGTGTCCCTATACAAAGTGAGAAATCGAAAAAAGGCTGGATAGACATTCTCATCATGAATATCATCACTGCACTGACATTTATTGCATATTATGTCGCCCTAAAATATATCGAGCCAGCAGTGGTAGGATCCATTGAATGGGGAATCGGTCCAGTAATTGCTCTATTTATCAACAAATGGCTAAAACCTATGAACCGAATGTCTCCGCTTCAATTCGTAGCAGCTACAGGTGTACTTACAGGAAGCTTTTTCTTAGCTTGGGCCACGATGAGTGGACAAACTGGAGTTATTGTCGGGTCCACATCGATTTTGTTTTATGGATTACTATTCACCTTTCTTTCCGGTATAGGAAATGTCGTTGTCACGTACTATCTAAAGAAATTAACTGATCAAGGTTGGAACACTTCCAAAATTTTAGCTCATCGATTCTATTTTATTATTCTCATCTCCGGGTTTATTGTTTGGTATAAAAGCTATTATCAGTCCATTTTGTTCACAGATTTGATTTGGCTTATCGTTATCACATTTCTGGGCACCATCCTACCCATGTATTTAATGACAATCAGCATGAAATTTACCAGTCCATTTATCGCATTAATAATTAGTTCATTAGGACCATGTTTTACATTCCTGTTTCAATTGTCCGACCCAAGGATAGCGATTTCTTACTGGACACTAGTTGGAGTTATTGTCACCACTATTTTTGGATTTTTGGTTATGTTCAAAAGTGAAGAAGACTAAAAACTCTTTGTTTTCCAAAGAGTTTTTATCTGCAAATTATATGCTTTTTCTAAGTTAATCTTCCTGGTCAGCTTTGAAAGGAACATAAGGTTTATCCGATGATTGAAACAAACTTGCTAGATTTGCTATCTCATATGGAAATAAAATCGTACTGCTCTTCTCCGCCGCAATCTCCGTCATCGTTTGCAGCGTTCGCAGTTGCATTGCTACTGGATGTCGGCTGATCACTTTCGCAGCATCAGCGAGTTTTTCTGCTGCTTCATACTCCCCTTTCGCTACGATGACCTTTGCTACTCTCTCTCGTTCTGCTTCCGCCTCTTTTGCCATCGCACGCCGCAATCCCTCTGGTAAATCCATCGAACGAATTTCCACCCCAGTTACTTTAATTCCCCAAGGCTCAGTTGCTTCATCCAATGTTTTGCGCAATAAGTCATCGAGTTTGCGCTGTTCTGTCAGCATTTCTTGCATCGTATGCGCTCCTAAATTGGAACGCAAAACAGTTTGGGCAACAGTAGAAGTTGCTTTTTTATAATTTTCGACTCCGTGCAATGCCTTTTGGGCATGGACGACTTGATAATAAACAACAGCATTGATGGTTACAGGTACACTATCTTTTGTAATAATATCTTGGTTTTCTACATTCTCTACACGAATCCGCATATCCACTTTTCGAATCGATTCTAATAAAGGCAAAACAAAACGCACTCCTGGTTTTAAGGAACGTGCATACCTTCCTAGGCGAATCACAACCCCTTCTTCAAACTGTTGAATAACTCGAAACGAAGTAAAAAGAAATATACAAAAAAGGACGATCAAAAACAAAATCAATGCCATCACAGCAACTCCTTTTGTATGAGCGAATCTTTTTCATTTCTTAATAATAATTTTATTGTAACACAGTAAATTGCCAATTTTAAAATTACTTCTATTAAAAGTTGGACACCCCATTTATTACTGTAAAGACAATAAATGAGGTGCTTATCACTGGGAGTTACTCACTGCATCCATGGCATTCGGGAAGCGACTCTAGTCGCTCACGCAACATTACAAGCACCTCACCTCGATAGCCTGAATCTTTGAGAATCTTTTTGATCAGATTAGGTTTATTATAGGGATAGATTCTGGGTCCATAGGCTGCTAGAAGCTTCATTTCTTCTTTCTTTCTAGCCCAAGCTGTCTTTCCTTTCGGATGGCAGCAAAGCTTCTTTTTAGGAATTCCCACTTCGGTCTCCTCAGTGTAAAAAGAAAAGATTCTCTAGTAATCATTATTATATAACCATTACACATAAATTTATATCAAACCAATCAATTTTCTCTTTCTCTGCTTATTAATTATGTATATCTAAAAAGCTATCAATAGCACCCTAAATCATGCACCGTCAAATAATCCTCCAATTTCCGTACATCACGATAAATAGCTACCAACTTCCCACGTTCATAAACCGCCCAGCCTAATGTTTCCCCAAGTAAAATTCTCGTGATTTGAAAAGTATCAACTTCGAATATTTCACCAAAACACAGATCATATAATCGTTCAATCATCACTCGAAAAACACCTCTTTGCTGGTGAATGTGGATGGAAGAAAACTATCATATTTACATAAAAATATTTATATTAAACATGTATTTTCCTGATTATACCCAGCGATAAATAAAATGGAAACAGACAATTACAGGAAATCAAATAAAAAAAGCCTCTTCGAGGCCTTATAAGGATACAATATTTTGTTCTGTATTATTCCTTGGGTTATTTACGGAGTAGGACACTGGATAAGCTTGCAAATTTCCATCTACATAGGGAATAAGTATGGATTTCAAGTAGGAAGCGTCTGTTATCTGCGAATCAAGCCAAACATTTTCTCTTTCTTGATCAAAAATAACAGGCATGCGATGATGCAGCTGCTTCATCAACTCATTTGGCTCTGTTGTTATAATGGTACAAGAATGAATGTTATCGTCTCCATCTTTCCATGTATCCCACAGTCCCGCGAAAGCAAACGGAGTATGATCCTTCTGATGAATATAATGAGGTATTTTTTGGTCCCCATCTTTTTTCCACTCAAAAAAGCCATCTGCAACAATCAAGCAGCGCTTTCGTTTGATTAGAGACTTAAAACTAGGCTTCTCATCCAATGTTTCCGCTCTTGCGTTGATCAATTTATTGCCAATTTTTTTATCTTTTGACCAAAACGGAATCAATCCCCATCGAAACCAATTGGCTTGTCTAACACCATTATTCTCAGTGATCGTCAAAATTTGCTGGCTTGGTGCGATATTGTATTGTTTGTCTAATGAAAGACTCAATTCCAATTGGAAGCGTTCCTCTATTAGTTTTTCCTCAGATAGTAAAGTGAATCTCCCACACATGTTACTCACCATCCTCATTCATAGAGTACCATACCAACAAAGATCATACATAGAGCGAAAATACATGTCACTAGAACAGCCTCTCGTGTAGAAAGATTCACTAGTTTTCGTATAGCAAAAAATACTAAGAGGCACTGCCATATATTGATTAAGTCGATTTGGTCTAAAAATGCTGCCATCCAACCAGAGGAAGGAATCCAATATGCTAACCCTGTAATCATGGGGACGTCTAATGTCGGTTGTAAACAAAATTGAAGGCAAAATACTAGAGGGTCAAATATGATCGACATATAAAACATCGTCGTCAATAGCAAAGAAAAAGACGAAGGTACTTTCATGCATGTTAACACCAAATACAATATAACTACCTCTAGCAAAATAAACGGAACAGCTAGTATGATACCAAAAATACCAGAAATAACGGCTCCTTGAATGGAGGTAAAACGAATTGAAGCTCCAGGTTCTGCTAACGTAGAATCGAAATATGGTGAAATAAAGCCGAATACTGCTCCGATGAGCAGCGAAATAAAGCAATACACAAGCAATGGTTTTCGATAGGCAGGACTTTCTTTTATTTTCTCCGCCGCTTGAGATGGATGGTATAAAATTAATAGACTAATAGGTATTCGCAAACAACATCCTCTTTTCTTCGTAATTATAAGAATTATATTAAATCATACCATCATAAAATGGATATTACTTTCTAAGTTTTTTATAACTTAAGTAAAAAATGAAGTTATGTTTGTAAAATGCATGTTAAAATATCAAATACCAAATACATTATTGAAATACATAACATTTATGAACAAAAGAGTGAAAACAAATGAAAAAAACCGACCAATTCGGAAACCGAATGAAAACCTATGAACATGCTTATCGAAACTACTTGCCCAAACGTTTGCCTGTACTCATCCGTATCGATGGATGCCATTTTCATAGTTATACCAAAAAACTAAAAAAACCATATGATGAACATTTGGTAAATGCATTTTGGGAAACCGGAAAATACTTGGCCAGCGAACTGATGGGATGTAAACTCGTCTACCACCAAAGCGATGAAATTTCCATTTTACTCACAAACAATGATAAATTGACCACAGAAGCTTGGTTTGATAATAATATCCAAAAAATCGCTTCTGTTTCGGCATCCCTTGCTGCAGCAAAATTTAACAACATGATGAATCATCTGCTGCCTAATCACAATCAGTTAGCTACATTTGATAGCCGAGTGTGGGTATTGCCACCTGATGAAGTAGCAAATTATTTTTTATGGAGACAACTGGATGCTTCAAAAAATAGCATCTCGATGGTTGCACAGGCTCATTTCTCAGCAAAACAGCTGCATGGACTGAGTGCACACCAACTAAAAGAAATATTGTGGACACAAAAAAATATAGATTGGAATGATCTGCCGATCTGGCAGCAAAGAGGGGCATGTATCACGAAACATACCTATATCAAAGATGGAGTGGAACGAAACCGGTGGGAAGTAGACTCGGAAATCCCCATCTTTTCAGAGAATAGAGAGTATATTGAACAGTATATTGTTAGATGAGAAAATATATTGTCACATAAACAGACCCCCTAAGCTGACTTTAACCGGCAACTTAGGGGATTATCGATAGTTTCTTGTACTCAGCTAGTACATTTTGAATGCAAGCAGCATTTGGAAATAATCCAAACTCAGAACAAGAAACATCCCATACAACAGTACAGGCAAAACATCTCGACCTCGTTTACACACTCTAGCAGATGAAATAATCCACCAAATGTCCACGATCATCAGACAGAAGAGAAGAAAGAGAAGAAACATTGTGTACTCTTTTCCGATTGTTTATCTGCTGATACCTCTGATTTTATCGAAAAACCTTGATACTAACAAGATTACAGCTTATATCGTATTGTTATTCAATGATGGTTGAAAACACCGAAGATAATTGTTTTGGATTGCCGACAAAAATTGCCTTTTTAGCAAAAGTTAAAATAGGCAGTGTCAACTGCGGAAGCAACTGGCCAATCTCATCTAAGATGAGTAAATCTGCTGAGAGATGAAAAAAACCAAATGTATACTCAAAAAACTTTGGAGCTGTGTCAATAGTCGTGATAAGACAAGGAGTCAGCATAGCTACCTCTTGATAAAAAGCGTCCAGTTTTTGGAATGATGGATTATCTCCTTGTAAACGTTGTTTCACTTGAAGCAAAAACCGGGCTTCCCAATAATGCGTTGCTAACCAAAAAGCCACATAGCGATAATTTCGATCAAAATGGTCTTCTGCATTTTCCATATCCAGAGGAATGCCTTTTCTCTGCCAGATTCCTGCGTCTCGTTTTCTCTCCTTCAACATTTCATGCAGACGTTCATCAAATGTTTTTTGCTGTTGCAGTAGCTGATCGAAGGAAAATATTTGTTTGTTTCGTGTTTGTTCTTCTAAATCTAATCCTTGTTCAATGAGATTGTCCGTATAGCCGGCAAAAGAGATGTTTGGCATATGGTGTTTGATATATGTTTGATTAATCAACTGCTGATATTTATTGTGCCATGCACTCATAAATGGGATGTTGTTAATCCAGCGCCATATTTTCCGATTCTGTTGATAATGGTTCCAATCCAACCTTTGACTCTTTATTTTCTCTAATTCATGTTTTGATTCCATTAAACGGCTCTTAAATAGTTCTAATCCTTCAGCAAAGGAATTAATATGATATTTCTCCTGTAATCTTCCATGTTCCAGCATCAGTAATTTTTTTTCCACGAAATTGTGCAATGGTGCTTGCATTTTCTCGATTATTTTCTTCAATTTATCATGTAAACATAATTTTGCATGTTCTACATTATCTACTCTTATTTGCAAATATGCAGCACAGTGAGCAAGAAATTTTGTTTCCATTTCCTTTAGCAAACTATGATCAATTTGTTGAATATTTATCCAGTTACTCTCAAACTGAGTGTCCTTTTTCCTCATTAGTTGATAGGTTTCGTATTGCTTTGGATGCGATTCAAGTTCACAAAATACCCCTAGGCTATTCACACCGGAAATCCACCGTTTCGAAAGCATTTCTACATGATCAAATTCAGAGACAGGTGGGAACTCATCACGATTTTTCATAGGCATTCCCACGAACATATCCAACATATTTTTTATAATTGGTTCGGTTGTACCCAATGCTAAAACAATAGGTGCTTGACTGCTCTCTTTATATGCACGATTCACCCACAAAGAAGCGATCACACTCTGCATCAACTTTTCTTTCTCCATTCCAGGGTGACCTTCTAAACGAAAACACTCTCCTTCTTCTAATGACAAATAATGATGCACTGCTTTCCTTTGTAAAGTACTAAGACTTTCTTCTGGATTCATTTGCCCCAAATGTTCCAATGAGTATTTTTGATGATCGACAGAAATGGAAACTCCAGGTTTCTCTAATTGTATAAGTTTATTAGAAAAACATTCTAATTCATACTGCATCATATCTTGTGTTGTATTATCTCGAAGGAAATTGGATGTATTGGTCACCATCGCTTGTTGATAATCAGAAGAATAATTTCTTTTCATTTGCCATTGAACAACTGATTGGACAAATCTATCCGTTGTGGAAAGTAATTGTTCCAATGACAATCCCTCAATAAGATGAAGAGAGACAATCCTAACTTGACGGTCACCAAACAATTGGTAAGCGACAAAAGGCTTTGTATCTAGTGAGCAAATCTTGCCATCCTTGAATATCTCCACACGAAGAATGATCCAAATGCGGATGGGAGACCCTTCACCTATTCTTTTTTGAAAGACATATGGGCAAATATAAAACTCCTTGGACTGCTCTTTCATTCGGTTTAAAAATGCCTTATCTTGTATTCTTGCCTCCATTAATTCTGTTCTGCTCATAATATGTACTGGTGTGATAAAATCATCATCTGTACACTGATCCGTGTCATTATTTATATTATTATTCCAATTGGTTAGCAACTTCGTTGAAATTGTAATCAACTCCTTTCAGAGTCTATCTTCTAGTTGTATTCCATTTGGAATTATCGATTTCCTTCCAAATTTTATATATTTTTCTTGTATATTCTTTGTATAATTAAAAAATTGAATATTCCCTATTTTGAGATGAAATAAATAAAAATCAAAGATTTCATGTTATAAATAATGGTGTCTTTTGTTTTGATTTATAGGAGGAAAAATGTTCCCTCAAAACCGCATGATGTCTTTCCTGCACGGATTCATCTGCGCAATCACTTGCGGCAGGTATGGAGGTGTCAAAAAATCTTTTCTTCTCAAACTCTTAAGATATGACGAAATATAAATATCAAATATTCGGACTTAACTTGACATACCAAAAAAACGCAATTATACAATTGCGTTTTTTCTCACTAAATTTATTTTATTTTTTTCAACGTCGACATCCAAATACTAAAGCCAGTTGCCCATAAAGTTATTGCGGTGCCAAATCCAATGAACATCGATCTGGGAACCACTGAGTTTCCTGAAAGATTTGCTTGCAAAGGGATAAAAAAGGCTATAATTCCTAAAATACAAAGAACAGCACCAGTTACATAATGGGTATTTACTCGAAATAGATTTGCTAATGGGAAAAAATGTACTCCTACGATAATTGCCATAATTGGAAAGAATAGTTCAAAATGATTCGTCATATTACAAATTACACTAGCAATCGCAATTGCAACACCTTCCAAACCGAAAACAATCCCAAACCATTTACTCACTTTTTTCCAATGAACTTGCTCCTCTAATGTTATATCATCATTGCTTAATTGACGACCTTTTCCAAATAAATTTAAGGAGCCAAACAATAATATAAGTGTTACGAGACCACAAATTATAAGCAGCAATAGACTGTCGAACCCATTCGAACCAGTGATACCGATGGAAGCCCAAACCGCTCCAAAAAAAGTCATAAATATCATTCCATTTGCAGCACTCTGCACTGCTTTACCTGGTAATTTACTAGTTTTCCCCATCAAATTTCCATACTCCTTTATCATTACTATTTCCATAAAATCATCATTTTGCTGTTTTGTCTAGTGATCTCAGAGAATAGATATTAATTCAAAAATATATTCCTGTTATTGATAAATGATATTTACAAAAATACCAAAAGTGTTATTCTGAAACCTAATTGCACTCCAATTAAAATTATATTCAAAATAATACATAAAATAATTACACTCTGATACTATTATTTTTACAAAGTTACACTTCCACATCTAGTCAGGAGTCCACCTTGACTTATTCATACATCCGAATTCTATGGAAGCTAGCCGGCTCAAACATCTTAACCCAAGTATTTCAAGTTAGTCTCAGCTTACTAGACTGCTTTTCAAAGCGAAGATCAACCTTTTTGCTGTAACTGCTGTAGGCATCAATCCAGTATCCCGTTGCTAAGATCTCTCTTTTTGCAAACGCCAAATCAGGTTCAACTGGTGCATATGTAGCATAGTAAAGATGAAAAAACCATCTCTAAAATAATCAATTGGTTGATTCTATATAATACACTATCCTCTGCTAGCTTCTGTTTCGGAGTATCAGCAAATTTTACCTTTCGATACTTTATGAAATTATATACCCCCTCACTATCAAAAGAGTTTTATATTTTAAAAAAAGATAACTCTTATTTTCTCATAAATTCTATAAATCGAGCAGAAATTCTCAAAAATTTTTTACTTTATAACGTTTCCACTTCCTTTTATTTATGGTAGACTATTCAGAAAAAAGGTAAGGAAATTTGTCTACATGAAAAATTACTTATTGAAAAGTTCATTAATTTCCGTTCTTCTATGCTTATTCTTCTTAATTATGGTGTCTGGTTATGAAAAGCTGCTGCTATTATCCATTTTTCTTTTGATGCCTACCTCTTTGGTACTAGTTCCTACTATAAAAAGAATGAGTGGAGATAGTTCCAGATACCATACTCTATTGGTAAAATGTCAGCTTTACTTTGCCGCAATTATGGGAATTGCATTATTATTCCCTGTAGGAAGCGTTTTCTCTAAAATATTGTCAATCGTATGGTTGATCTATACTTTTGCTCTATTTGGTTATGGAATCAGACGTCTTATCGAGCGCGGCTATTATCTTATGGAAGAAAATGCGGTTGACGCAGGCTTCTTGTATGCACTCTTGAGTGGAATTACACTCAGCATCTATTGCTTTTCAACCAGTGAAACCACTGCATACCATTATTTAAGCCCTACTATCCATTTTCAGTATACTGCCTTCTTATCTCCCCTGTTTATTGGCTGGACAGGAAGAGTTCTGCCAGTCGATCACAAGCTTAGCAAGTTATACCGCTTGACTGTTATTGGATTAATAGTAAGCCCTCTTCTCATGGGAATTGGGATGTTCACTGACTTTTGGACCCAAAACATAGGATTGTGGATTTATACTTTATGTATGATCTCCTATTGTTATTTTGTCATTTTACATATGGAAAAAAAGAATTTCATTACTGGTCTTTTTATTCAACTATCTGCAGCTATATTAGTCATAACCTCCATATTGTCTATTGTTTATGGAGTATTCCAGTTACAAGGATATAAATGGCTTACTGACACTCAATGGATATGGTATCATGACATCCCTATTGTTCTTGGTTTTGCCTTAGGACTCTTTGGATGGTTTTACACAAAACCATTAGAGAAAAGAAATTTATACCAGCTTCCTCAAACCAATATCAATGGATCATGGTTTATCGGTAAAAATTTCTTACAAGAAAATGGATATGAAGATGAAATCGTTTCCCATGCCGGTATTCTAACGAAGCTAGAAAAATTCAGGAGAAGTGACCTGATTGTTGATCTGTTGCATCCAAAAGTAATATCTTTTATGGAAAATACATCTTTATATGATATTTCCCTTCATGCTCATTGGACAAAGATCTCTTGGCTCTTTGAAAAATTTCATAAAGCGTTATCGAATAAAATACAACAAGCAAATATCCCTTCTCCTCACGAAGGAACAAGAGAGTTAGACAGTAAAATTGTCAGTATTACAAATCACCAACAATATTGGAATCGAAAATTAAATGCTTGGATTTGTTCCTTTAAGGACTCTAATGAGACTTATATCTGTGGAATCTATTCGGATCATGAATATGACGGCGAACGTTATATTCACTTTACAATGCCAGTACCAAAATACAATCGAACAACATTCTATCGACTAGAGCATGGTATAGATGGATCCCTTCAAATAACTTCCGTCCCAAGACGAGGTGGAAATGGTGAAGAAGGCCACTATCTCATGACTAAAAACTTTTCTTTCCGTGTTCCATTCAATGAGAATCTCATCATTTGGGTTGACGAATATGGAAGATTGCAAATGACCCACCGTTTTTGGTTTCTTGGCGTAAAAGTTCTTAATCTGGAATATGAAATGATTGCAAAATAAGAGACAAAAAAAGCGACAACATCATTGGTTGTCGCTTTTTATTACACATTTATTATTCCTAACGTACATGCGATTAGAAACCCTCTTAGGTATACCAACTTTTTTATCAATCAAACACAATAGCATTTATTGCTCTATAACCAACATTGGTATCGGCAATAGCAAAACTTACTGTCCCAATAACAGGAATAACACAAACGTGTATGGTATATGTGATTGGAGAACCTGTGGCTGTATCGGTAAAAGTTAAATTAGGAACAAAAGTTTCGATATTAGAATCATTTTTCACACTGCCTTTTCTTTCCATTAGTTGCAGTTGTGTTTCGTCTGGAGCAGGTAATAAAGCATTATCCTTCCTTAATTCATACCTGATCACATATTGAAATGCATCATTGTTCGCTCCTGATCCCGATGATACTGTAACTTGAACCTTAGCCATGGAGTCTACTTTAATTTGTGTCCCTGCAGGTGCTGCCGGAACAGTTAAAGTGATGAGAGCTGGTGACGGTGGGATTGCTGGACAGACAGCAATTGCAGTTGGTATACTGTTCTGCACTCCAAAATATCTGCCTGGACCTCTGGGACCAGTTGGACCTGTTACACCTTGAAGTCCCTGTGATCCGGTGGCTCCTGTTACACCTTGAAGTCCCTGTGATCCGGTGGCTCCTGTAACTCCTTGAAGTCCCTGTGATCCGGTGGCTCCTGTTACACCTTGAAGTCCCTGTGATCCGGCGGCTCCTGTTACACCTTGAAGTCCCTGTGATCCGGTGGCTCCTGTAACTCCTCGAAGGCCTTGTGATCCGGTGGCTCCTGTAACTCCTGGAAGACCTTGCGATCCGGTAGCTCCTGTTGCTCCTCGAGGACCAGTTGCTCCCCTATGTGATTCTTTACACTTTTTAAGACACTCTTTGCATTTTTTATATTTTTTTTTATATTTTTCATCTTTATGAGACAAGTCGATTCCTCTTTTCTTTTTTATAACAATATATGTAAATGGAAGAATAGAAGAGTGGACGAAAAACTAATTAATTTCAACATTTTTGTAAGTGAAGAAAAATACATAAAACCCTTTGAAAATTCAATTTCGTAATAGAAATAATTTTTAATGGTGAAAATAGCATATTTCCAAAACGAAAATGGAAAAGAGAAATTACTATCCTAACAGAAAATCAATTACAAATTCATGAAATAAAAAACCCTCAATAGAATTGCTTCTACTGAGGAAATTGTCACTACTCATCCAAAAAATAATCTGTATCAATCTTTTTCACTACATACCGCGCTGTCTCATGCACCCCAACATTAAAATCTATCATATAATCCGTCAATTGATCCCCATCAACCAAAATGATTTTTTGATTGAGATGTTTCACATACTCCACTGCATCTTTTGTAAACCGCGAAGTAGTGATAAACACCCCTTTTTGTGCCGAACGACCGAGAATGCTCCCCGCAAACGCTTGCAGCTCTGGGCGGCCTACTGCATTGTTCCAGCGCTTTGCTTGAATATAAATCACATCAAGTCCTAGCTTGTCTTCCTTGATCATCCCATCAATCCCGCCATCCCGGCTCAAACCCAACTTCTCCTCATGCGCCCCGCCATAACCCATCGCAACTAATAGATTTACCACTAGTTTTTCAAAGAAGTAAGGACTGCATTCTTTAATTTTGTCGAGAAGATCTTGCTGTAATGCTTTGCGAAGCTGCTTGTACCCGGTCTCTAATACTTCTTCTGGTGTATTGGATTCGGCGTCTTCTTCGGTTTGGGCATCGTCTTCTGTAATCGTACGAATCTGTCTGCGATACTCTGCATACTCCAGATAGCGTTCTTTTAGCATCTTCATGTTTAACTTACGAGGCTTTTCTGCTAAAAGCTGAATTCCTCTCTTGGTGATACATATTTTCCCTCGTTCTGGACTTACAACCAATTCTGCTTTGATAAGATGTGATTTTGTCCATGCGACTCGATTGTGAAACCGTCTATTGCCACTGGATACTCTCTCTTCTCTTTCCTCTATCGTAAGGCGAAATCGCTTCGCAAGTGATTCCACTACATCTTTTAGCTGATATACTTTTTGATTGGAGACCACTCGGAGAAAAGGGAGAAAAATATCTTCCATTTTTGGTATTGCCATGATTCTACTTCCTCAATTCCTATTTCTGATCGTTATTATGTAAATGTACAGTTAAATTGAATTTTCGAATTATATTATATAATAATTGTTATAGAATTAGTATCAGAATGAACTCCTACTGTCCTAACATTGAACAACTTAGCTAACAATATTTTAGAGAAACGATTCTAATTGATTGTAAATAAATAATCTCCGTTAATTCAAAATATTGCATAATCTATTCATTTGCACTATACTCCAGCACATACAGTAAGAAAATCGATAAAGAAGGGAGATAGATCAAACAGGATTTATTTTCTGACAAATTATATCCTGTATCATATAATATGAATAAAGCTAAAATAATTTATTTGCAAAACGATAACGGAGACCGGCCCGCTTTAGATACCATTTTTGCGATGGCTCAGAAAGCAAACGCTGGCGATACATTATGTAATCGCCTTTTGCCTTTAATTCGTTTGGGTTTACGGGATATGGAGAAACACGGGATTCCTGAATGGGAAGCTTTTCAAGATTATCAATTTGTCACAACCGGAGCGAATCTATTTTTAGTAACGCTTAATGTAGTGAAACGATTGGATCACAGTCCACCACTTTTGGAACTTCAAGTAAATGCAGATCATTTTCCAACGGACCGCCAAAAAGAAAAATACGCTTTTCGCATGTTGTTTTTTACTCATTTTCATAATGGCATTCAATATATCTGCTGTACAGACAGCATGATTTTGAAAACAAAATCTAACATTACATTTAACAAAATGATAGCGCAATCACTTCAATTACATGCTAATTTTATTCGTAATCCTGTTAAGTTTATAGAAAGGTGAAAAGATGATGAAAAAGCCAAGCAATCATCAAGAATTGATGGATTTTATTGACAACACGACAAAGACGAACGAATTTATGGAAAGTTTCCCCGTTCAGATGAGAAATCTAATCTTTGACCGCCGTATCCAATTAGGCTGGACACAAAATGAACTGGCGGAGCAGGTAAAAAAAATAACCGGCCATCCGATTACCCAGACGACTATTTCTAGAATCGAGGGTGGAACACCTGGTATCACAAGTGATACGTATGACAAAGTTTTGCAGGCACTTGGCATGAAAAAAGTTCAGGTAGACTTTAAAACCGATAACGATGAGAATTAATTTTTTGCATAAATAACATGCAGAGAACGACCTAAAGAATTAGGTCGTTCTTTGCTTAACCTCCCGATGAAATAAGGTTTTTCTTAGGCTATTTAAATTTCAAAGGAACATTTTTTTCTTCCGTTACTGTATCAAAATTATCTTTGTTCATTATCAAGCTAGTTCTCAGGATAATATCTGTTGCACCACTAAAGTCCATCGGGTATTTTGGAGAAGGAAAGTCTTTTAATGGGATGAAAATTATTTCCTTTTTAAACTTAGCTGGAAGCATAGAAGAAGTAACATCTCTCCAATATAAATAATTGTCGATTCTGGCATTTTCCAAAGGTTTGCCTTTTTCGGAAATAAGATAACCACAAAATGGGATGGTCATCTCCCCAAAGACATCTCAATCAATGATACTAACAACCAACTGTTTTGTAATAGTTCATTACATATATCTCCACATAAAAAGGCGGAATTCCGTAATAACTAAGGTAAGCCGCTTTTGCATTAAATTCATATAAATAAATATAAAATAAAATAAGTCCTAGCATAACCTCATATGTGATCAGCAGTGAGGCAAAACTACGTTTCACATTAACAGGTTCTTGTTTTCCCGCACTGGGTGTTGTCTCCTTAGCTTCACTTGTCTGCATCTCACTAGATGTAGTTTGCTTTTTTTGGATGGACGCTTTTTGTTTCCTTGTTTGTGACGCTTTTTTTCTAGCCAATTATACTCCTCTCAATCTATCGAAATTGAACGAAAGTTTCTAATATTATAGCATTGCAAACGAGAAAACTCACGTTTAAATCGTGAGATGAAAGCTAGCGTTGAACCAGAAGATAAGAAATTTCCCTTAACCAGCTCAACCTTTGAAAAAGCAAATCACAAACAAACATTTCCATAGTGATATATGTATAGTCGCGGCAAAGAAAAAATCAACAAACATAATCGTGGGGCGCACGGTGTTAGCTTGGTAAGAAAATAGTCATAAGTATGTACGTTATTTTCTAATTACGAGTGCGAATACGAACTTACATGCCTAAATGGAAACAAGCAAACGAAGCCATTCTGATCATCATTAGATACCAGGTGGGTTTATTTTGTTTTGTATCGATTTTTGTGTCATTGTATCATATCGATATTGATTTTATCAAATATAAAATCAATATTAACAAAAAATATGAACTTAATAATTAAATATATCAATTTATATATTGATAATATTAATATATCGTTATATAATGTGATTAAGAAAGGAGCCGCATATGTCATTTCCATTGATTACTACTTGTCCGGTTTGTAGTAAGGAGCTACAAATCACACGATTAAAATGCAAACATTGTCACACTACGATCGAAAATGAATTTCAGCTTTCCAAATTAGCCTCATTAACAAAAGAACAGCTTCATTTTATTGAAACCTTTTTAACTTGCAGAGGCAATATCAAAGAAGTGGAAAAAGCGCTAGGAATTTCTTATCCGACCGTTCGAGGCAAATTAGATGAAATAATAATGGCTTTGGGGCATTCCCCACAAAAGAAACAAGAGGAAGTAAACAAAAAAGAGGTCATTTCGCTGCTGGAAAAAGGAGAAATCAGCCCTGAAGAAGCAGTAGAAATGCTAAAAAAAGAATAGGAGTGTATCAATTGAAAGAAGAGATCGCAAAAATCTTAACGATGGTACAAGAGGAAAAAATCACAGCAGAAAAAGGAGCAGAACTGATCGAATTACTGAAAGATGAAAAGCCTTCACCCCTTTCCTCTGATAAAAACTACTTGAAGAAAATGCTGAGAATCAGAGTGAATTCTTCTGAGGGAGACAAAGTGAATGTCAACCTACCGCTTAACCTTGTAAAAACCATACTAAAAGCTGGTCATCATATCGCAGAAAAATTCCCCGAATCCGAAAAATATGTAAAAGATATTGATATGGATTTATTACTTGACGCGATAGAAAATGAAGCAGAAGGACAGATTGTAGATATTACCTCTGCCAATAAAGATACCGTACTAGTCGTCATCGAATAATGATAAAAGTGACCATTCGAGCGGAAAAGAAACGCTATACCATCCCCCTTCCATATTCCGTACTGCATATACTAAGTTCGGTCATTTGCAGCAAATGGCTTTGGAGATCGATAAACAAAGGCACAAAAAACATCACCTTCCCTACTCCCTTGGTGGACAAGCAAACCTTGCAGCCTGTCCTCTCCGAACTAAAGAAATACAAGGGGTTAACAATCGTTGATGTGGAGGACAAGGATGGAAATGGGGTAATTGTTCGGTTGTAGAATTATAACTTGAAAACAAATAAAAACAAAAACTGTACCCTCTGAGCAGATTCATTTTGCCGCTCGACTAGGTACAGTTCTTTTTTTAAGAAGTTTTTCAAAAGATGAAAGATGGTTATTTATATCCATCAAGTTAAGCTGAAGCAAAAGAAGATGAATGAATATTACTTTTATAAAAGTTTAATTTATATAGTGGTTGCGAAACCGGATGGTATTTTGCTTTTTAATCAAGCAGCTTTACTGGTTTTTTTAGGATATAGGACACCAAAAATATCGAAAACTGTTTTTTTATAGCCGTAAATTTATTTCAATCGAATGACCGCTTAGCCGGCCACGATCCTTGAAGTTTGAGGATTTGTATAATTTGTCCGGTGTGATACGCATCGTGAAGAATGAGACTGTATAACCATGTGCCGACAGGGTCTGGAACTTCGCGCTCAAAGTCTTCATCGCTGTACCCAGCAATGATGCTGCGAATCGCTTGATGTAGGTCATCCAATTTCTTAACAGATTCTTCCCAAGCAGACGGTTCCACGGAAGTCACGGCAAATGTGTCGTCGTTTGTCAGACCTGAAGGATTCTCGGTTTCTTCACCTGTTAGACGCTTCAGGAACCGTTCCCTGTAAAACGTCAAATGATGAACATTCTCCCAGATTGTATTAATCGAAGTGCCTGCAGGCTTCCAATTCGCTTGCTCCGCCGTAACGCCTTTGAGCGCATCAGCCAATGGCGGATACCAGTCTTGTTTGTCATAACCAATGTCCCATCCGTGCAATAAAAATGCTTTCTTGTCCATACGATACCTCCTGAATTGAAAATATGTAACGACTAAAAATAAAATGAATAGTTACAACATCGTATCACATGCGAGAAGAAGCACCCACCGCTATAAGAGAAAAAAAGATCTTAAATTATTGGGTGTTGTTTATGATTATACCACTTTTACTTATCCGACAGCGTAGTTAAAAAAACCTGATAGGGTTTATTGATGGTACTTCCTTTTACAACATCTTTAAGAGATAGGAAAAAAGTTATTTAGAAAAAATGATTTTGTATAAGCGTAGTTCTTAACCTGAGGGTAAAACCATCATAATGAGGAGAAATAGAAATGAAATTTTATATGTCTATAAAGATAGAATCGGATCATAGAGAAACAAATCTCAAAAAAGTTACAAATCTTCAATTTGTCCCGCATGCGGGATGGGATTCCATTACGGGTTAAAGATAGTAACGGTAAAATCGGTTGATTATGACGAACTAACAGATACTTTTTTCTAGAGTTTGAAGACTTAGAAATAGAAGACAGTCTCTTCCAGGAAATGATAGACGACTTTAAAGGAGACGAATGGAAAATAAAAGATCAATGGAAAAAGAAATAAGGGGAAACTTCAGCGGTTGATATATGTAACCGTCTCTATCGACAAGTGACTTGGGCAAATGCGATGGATGCAAGTCGAGTACCATTTTATATCAATACGTTTTCTCTATTAGGGGTCCCGTGTGAGGAGCGAATGCAAAGATCCACTCACTCACACGGGTGCTCACGCCCCTAGTCTCCACCTACCGTGAAGGATGGAGCCTATCGAGAGCCGACACCAGAGCCTTACCCGCGACGTAACCCTTCAGGTTACAGATATGCGCTCGAACCTCGCTGGTACGACGGCTTGAATCGCGATTGGACTCAACATACATACACAGGAAGGATGTCACCTCGAGCTGCCTGTTCCTCGGGAAATATTCCCCCACCTTGCGGTAGAGATAGTCCCAGTTCATCGAGTTAGGATCGGAAGCAAGCTTCTCGATCGACCTGAGCTCCTGCTGGGTAACCTCCAACTCAGGCTGATTCTTCATGACTTGCTGAAGAGTCAGCAAGTGCTCACAATTCCAGTACACTGCACGCCATTCGAATGAATTAGGAAGCTTCTCCAAATCCTTCAACGAGGGCAGGAGATCGAACACTTGGCGCATTGCTACGGACTCAGTCAGTGCCAGCCGAAAGGAATACGCTCGCTTCCCACGACGCTTCGCGATGACGACAGGCTGCTTGTTGATGATGAAAAAACCGGTGTGCATATGCTCTCCCTGTGAGGACGCAAACATAACCTATAAAAATTATAATACGAAATGACAGAAAAATGAAGGTAACCATTTAAAGCGAAAAAAACGTTCCAGCCTCCCTATACCTACCTATCCGCAAACATCCTGCCAAATATAGTTGGAAAAGGGAAACCAAATAACATAAACTTTTTACCATGGAGTGAACAGATTAAGAAGAGAATCAGCGTGGGAGATATAAAACTCTTTCAATTACACGGGGATACCGTAGTCGAATTAGCAGGACAGTCGATGGCCTTAGAAAAATCATTACAAAACATGTTAGAAAATAACCTAGAAACCTTCTTAGGTGTACGGTTTTTAGCATCGGAACAGAGTACAGGAAAACACCATAATGGACGAATAGATACACTAGGAATGGATGAAAACAACTCACCCGTCATCATTGAATACAAAAGGTCTATGAACGAGAATGTGATCAGCCAAGGCTTATATTATCTAAACTGGCTCCTTGATCATAAGGCAGATTTTGAACTAATGGTCATGCGGAAGTATGGACAAGAAGTTTCAGAGTCAATTGACTGGAGTAATCCCCGTTTGTTATGTATTGCTGGCAGTTTTACTAAATACGATGTCCATGCGGTACAGCAAATCAATCGCAATATCGAGCTGTATCAATACAAACATTACAACGACGGCTTATTATTACTAGAATTAGTAAATGCCAACACGGCACAAGTCGAACAGCAAACTAAAACGAATAGCCCTGCCACTAGTAAAGCCGCAAAAAACAAAACAGTAACCGAATCTTTGTCCCAAGTATCTACTGATTTAAACGATACATACGAAACACTAAAAGCCTATCTGCTGGCGCTTGGAGATGATGTCCAAACCGCCAGCAATGAAGCATTACATCGCCTTTAAACGCATTAAAAACTTTGCTTGTGTGAAAGTATTTCCACAGAGCAATAAAATATTGGTTTATTTAAAAATAGATCCTGATACATTACCATTAGAACCCGGCTTTACCCGCGATATGCGCGGTATTGGGCATTATGGTACAGGTGATTTAGAAGTGACGATTTCGAATAAAAACGATATGGATAGGGCAAAGCATTTGATTGATCGATCTTATGATGTGAGTTAATAGGAGACGGGCATATGCTATGCAGCCCGTTTTGTTTGTGTTTTAAGTAGATATTGTCTGTCCATATAGACTTTACTAATACTTTGATTCCTCATCTTTGCTGATTTTACTTGCAATCACATCATATTTTTTCCATACACATAAACAGCTTGCAAATTTAATTATTTTGCAAGCTGTTTTTATATACAAATGTAATTTTTTTCAGCAGGTGAGCAAATCCTGATAGAATATTGCTCACCTATTGTTTCGCTGCCTCAATGCCTTATCGTGTCATCAGGCTTTGAGATTTCTCTTTTGTTTACTGGGTCAGAATCGCGATGCTGATTTCCAGCGACATAACGGCGGCAGGATGGATCCCCTTCAGCTTCTCCAGCGCCCGCCCACGGTCGGTCTTAGCGAGATCCCAGATTTTGACGTACTCGTCGTAATTGGGATCGATCGCAGCTACCTGCTCACGGGACAGAGACATCAGCGAGTTCAGGAGCTCTTCGTTGGAATGCATAACCAGAACCTCCGCTTATACGAAACAATTGGTAAGATGGCTAATGCCAACACTTAAAAATATTATACACCATTTGGCTTGTTTTGTGATTCAAGAAAGAATCATATCGCTCGTCTATTAGGGATCACAGAACTGACGAGGATATACTGTACAAAAAATATTAATATTTTGACACATACAAATGGGTTTCTCTACCGAACTTAACCCAATTATCCCGTAACCTTAAAAACAGTAAGAATTTCCAATACTTCATTCACTCACGATAATCATCTCTACATATCATCAGGTAATGCTCTTGTCCCCTTCCTGATCATGTCTACTTGCAAATACATCATAGTTCTTCCCATAAACATAAGTCACTCCTTCACCCATCTCCACTATCTTTGCATCTAATAAGGTAATCTCGATCGTCTGACCATCTTGGGATTGCAAAATTAATTTGCTTATTTCTCTATTTGTCAGTGAAAGTAAGTACTGTGGTTTCTGATCAAAATAGTAATCGATCCGCATCTCTTCTTTTCCCAGCGATAACTTCGATCCGCTGTACAATCTCCAGTGCGAATTTATTTTAAGGAAATCCACAAAATCCCTCACCTTTTCTTTGCATCCTTCTACGATTAGTTTTAATGCCATTCTGCCTCATCCTTCCGCATTTCTATTCGATATACATCGCCATCATAGGCATGTTTACTATTGTGTTTGCATTGTACAATATTCAGAAAATTATTGGCAAATATGGCTTTTTTAGAGAAAATATACTCTTTCCTTTCTAAAAAGCCGTTCATTTCATCGATAAGCGACCGATTAAACACAAAACACAAGTAGAAAATTCTAAAAAACGGTAAAAAAAGCAGGATTTAAATAACAGGTGGCGAAATTTTCTAAAAAAAATTACAATAGGTGTAGAACCGAGCGTAGGAGGGTTCTGTATGACAAAAGAAATGGGACATGCCTTACGTTCCATTCGCAAGCAAAAGAGGCTGCGGATCGCCGATTTAGTAGAAAAAGGCTTATCATCTGCCACCATTAGTTTTATTGAACAAGGCAAAGCAGTAAAAGAGAGTAAATTCAAACGCTACTGCGAAAAACTCGGTATCCAAGAGACACAGTTCAATCAATTAGTAGAGCAGCAGCAATTTTCCCATACTCAACTCCAAATGCACTTAGCTTTACTCGAATCAAAAATCCAGCTCCATCTCGAAGACGGCGCACTGCTCGCTGAACTGCGGAAATTAGAGAATCAAGGAGACATGCTGAGTACTGTCGCCTTTCTCAAAGGTCTCTACTACTTCAACCGCAAAAAATGGGAGCAAGCACGAAAATATTTTGATCGAGTTATCGAGACGGCGACAAAGCAAAAAGACTTCACTTCGAACCTCATCCCCTCTGCTTATAAAGAGCTTGCAAGGATTAGTTTTTTTCAGAAGAATGATCTCAAATCGGCTCTTCAATATGTTCATTTGGGTTTAGATCACTATGATTCAAATGGAAAAAGAGATGAGATTAAGTTTTATCTCATAATTGGGAAGGTTTTATATTTAGAAAAGTTAAACCGTGTAGATGAAGCGCTCTTTACTTTAGATACTTTGTGGTCGGAATACCATAAAATATCCAGCACGGAAATTCAATTAAATATGTATGAAAGTAATGCTACTCTTTTAAACAAAAAAAGAGAGTACAAAAAAGCACTTCATTATGTAGAAGAAGGTTATAAATTAGCAAGCACCAATAACAAACATAGACGAGCCGTAGAACTCCTTACTGCATGGGGAAATATCCTAACCAACTTAAACGAATATGAAAATGCGAAATCCATGTATCTTCTTGCTTTAGAATTTAAGGAGAAGAAGAAAATACAAGGAAATAATTTATTTGTTACTACCTACACTTACCTAGGTCTGCTATATAAGGAACTAAAAGATATAGAAAATGCAAAAATATATCTAAAAAAGGCTGTAGAAATTGGAAAATCTTCAAAGGACATTCCAAGATACTGTTTTGCATTGATGTCACTAGCGAATTTTGAAGTTAGCCAACGTGCTTATCCAAGCGCCATCATCTACTTTAATGAGGCAAAGGAACTAGCTATGGAATATCTACTAGATAATCAGTTAGAAATCATTTTAGTCAACTTAGCCAACTGTTGGAAAAAAGCAGGTTATCAAGATAGATATATTGATTCATTAGAAGAAGTACAAAAACTATTATTGCGCAAAGGGGATGAAAGTATATGATGGATGGCGAACCACCTTGAATTGCATATTCTAGTTTATATGTTTACCTGTAATTAATTGAATTTCGAATTTCTTCTTACTCAAAACCAGTTAATTAGGAGTTGGAGGAGAAAACATTGGATACTGAACCATCTTGACCAAAAAGACCCTTCTTTTTGAAAAAAAAGGTCTCTTACTGTTCCTCACTTGGCATTTTTTAAATTTGCAATTATATCTGCATCTATTTCTGTATGAATAATATTATACTTTCCAATTAACCGCTCTAACACTTTTACTCCTGCATCATGGCTGACTTTCCCGCCATTGGACGCCGAATAATAAGCCAAAACAATCGGATGAATGTGTTTTTCAAATAAATCAACTGCTGTCTTTAACACACAACAATCCGTATCAATACCAAGAATAAACACCTTATAAATGCTGTTTTCTAGTATAAATTTGATAGTTTCTTCATTAATTGCTGAATAAATCCCTTTTTTAAATACACTCTTGGTGAATGGTTTAATTTTGAGGTGTATCTCTTGTTCTGTTGGAGAAGAAAGCTTATTCCAATGCAAATATTCGCGATAAGGACTGGGATTTTCATTGATAAATTGAGTGAATGCAACATAATCAAATAAATCTTGATCTAGTAAGTTAGTTATTCTTTCTAGAATGTATTCTGTCTTGCTGCTTACAAATCCGTTTTGGACATCTACTACCAGTAATAGTGTATTCATGGTACATCCTTTCATCAGTGTTACTTTTAGATATAACATGTAGTTACAACAAGGCAGCAATTGGACATTTTGTTAGCTGTCATTTCCAGATGATCTGCCAACTTCCTAATTTATTTTCCTCAAATGATTTTTAAATCGTTCAATTAAAGATTTTCTTCTAACTCCATAGTAAGATATTATTTTTTATTTTTGTTTATCTTTTGACTTTTCACCAAAAAAATGATTGCAGATTCAGGCGATTCAACAAAATGGCTCGCTCGTCTGCTTCTCGCCTCTAAGTGAGAAGCTCTAAGATCAGAGAATGATCTTAGAGCTTCGTTTATCCCTTATCTAGCTTTGGAGCAATTTATGGGCAGTTGTTCCCATAAGTTCTACAAATACAGTAAACATATCTACAGAAACAGAGCGATTTTTGTGATTTCTCTCGATTTGGGCAAGACCACTATTGTCAATCCGTACTCCCTTTGCTGTCATCATTTCCACTAGTTGAGTCAACGTCATTTTTTGACTCTCTCTCCATTGCCGGACCTTTTTCCCTACCACACTTGCATAGAAGTTTTTTGAACGAGACTTCTCAAAGCGGAAGGTTTCCTTATCTCTTTGAAGGGAGTCGATTAAATTTTTATGCTCAGTTAGTAGCCACTGAGGAGTTGTTTCGAGTTCCTCTGCGAATCCCACGAGTAGATCTACAGACACAGATGATAGACTGCCATGGGGATTACGTACACCTCTCTCAATATGGGAAAGAACAGACAGACTGCATCCTGCTTTTTCTGCAAGCTGTTTTTGAGACAATCCACGATGCACTCTCAGTTGACTGGTGTTCCCACCAACAATAGATGTAACTCGTGTCTCTGCCTCCGTCCGAGGACCATTCTTCCAAGCCACCCTTTTTCTCCTTTTGGGATAAACAAAACAGACTCAAATTGATTATACTATAATTTGTTAAACGAATAATATGAAGCTCTTATTTAGAAGAAAGAATGCAAAAATAACCATTATCTTACTCTAGTAAGTTAGTTATTCTATCTAGAATGTATTCTGTCTTGTTGGTTATAAATCCATTTTAGACATCTACTACTATATAATAAAGTATTCAAATTACACCCTTTTCTTCAGTATATTTCAGTTATATCTATTCCATTTGTCACTAGATTAGATTTGGATTTCATCTAAAAATAACAAAATAACCCTCCCAAAAATCTTAAGAGGGTCATTTGATACTGTTTACATCCTATGCACCTTCACTATCTCCATTAATTAAATCAATATAGGAGATAATTCTTTTTGCTTTTTCTTCATTCTCTTTGAATAACTCAGAGATGCTTCCTATTGTTCGAAATGGCTCTTCCTGCAAAACTTGTTTCTCTAGACAACCATTTTTCACAACATAATCAATAATTAAACTGACAAACTTAGCTTGGCTCGCATTCAGCTGTTCATCACTCAAAAACTCTGAAAATACTTCATTAGCAGCTAATCGATTTAAACCAATTGTCTTTCTTACCAATCGTGTAATTGGAGTTTGTCCAAAGTTTCGTTCATAATCTTTTCTCGAACCTAGTTCTTCCCATAAGAGTTTTTCAAGTGTCTCCACATCTTGCTTTGTCAAAGATTTGTTATGATGGATTTTGTAGATTGGAAGCAGATCCTCATGTTCTCGCAGGTATTCATTCACTTTTTGATGATATGCTTTAAATTGAAAACTACCAGGAATTTCTTTTCCTTCATGTACTTCTAACACCGTATCTTTGAAATTGGTATAAAAAACTTGCTGTGATTCTCTTTCTAGAAATTGCACCAGTTCACGGATCGATAAACGAACAATTTCTAATGAGAATACATCTGCTTTTTCCCAAAACTCGGGAGTTTGTACTTCTTTGATAATCTCCTTTTGTTCTACTACTTGAGGAATACTGCCAAGTTTGGATAAGTCTTCTGCAATCTCAATCACACGGTGAGCACGTAAGTTTTTTACCCCTTTTAACCTAGCTAGTTTCAACCCATGTACCATTAAGTCAAAACGCTTGGCTAATTCTTCCCCTTTATAGGTAAGAATCAATGGAGCTACAGACTTCTTAAGATTATAGACATCGATAGATGATAACGCATTCCAGTTTTCTCGGTTTTTAAAGTGATGAATGTATTTCAAGTATTGGCGGACACGAAAATGATCCTCATTTAATTCGCTGATATCTTGCATTAATTCGCCAATCAATTCATTTCGATACCCAATATAATCCGGTTCTTGGTAATCCAATAGCTGCAACTCTTTAACCATATCAACTTTTAATGTGAACAATTTCTCACTAAGGCTTTCAGCAATTTTTCCTTCCATGCCTTTTTCATTTACACGAAAGAATTCAATATTGCCACAGTAATCAAAAATCTGAAAATACTCTTTATCCAATCCTACTCCAAATAAGTCTTCACATGTCCGCGTTCCTCTGCCGACCATTTGCCAAAACTTTGCTTTGGAACGCACTTTTTTAAAGAAAACTAGGTTTAATATCTCTGGAATATCAATGCCTGTATCCAACATATCAACAGAAACTGCAATTTGCGGCATTTTTTTAGGGTTCTTAAAATCTTCTAAAATATTGTCTACGTAATCGATCTTATGGGCGATAACCTTAGCAAATTCACCTGCGTATTGTGGATATAATCGGTTAAAACGATTGACAATTCGCACAGCATGGTTTTTGTTTTTCGCAAAAATAATCGACTTGCCAAGTTTTTCTCCACCTTCGATTTTCAACCCTTGCTCCATTAAATCAACAATTACTTTATCAATCGTATTATCATTAAACAGCCAATCATTCAATGCACGATCAGGAATATCATCACTTGATCCAAATGTATCTTCATACTGTTCTTTTTCTTCATCAGAAAGATCATCGTAACAAATGCCTTCTTCTAAAAACTTCAACTTTGTTTCTATCGGATGAAAAAACACAAGATGCTTGTCTTTTACCGCTCGGTCTAATTCATATGCATACGTTGGTACTCCTGATTCCAGTTCAAAAACTTCATACGTATTGTAATCCACTTCTGCTTTTGGTGTTGCAGTTAAACCAAGGAGTATACTATCAAAGTAATCAAAAATCGCGCCATATTTCTTATAAATACTGCGATGCGATTCATCCACAATAATCAGATCAAAATGCCCTACGGTAAAAAGTTTTTTCCCATTTTTCCGTTTTGCTTCATCAATCTTGTTGAGCAACGTGCCATAGGTAGAAAATATCATCCTAGCTGACTCTGCGTCTTGGGCTTCATTTTTATTTTTTTCTTCATCTGCTTGCTTTTTTTGCAATTTATCAACTAGATTAAAACCGGCTAGATTGGGTAAATGCTGCAAAAAAGTATTCTTTGCTTGTTTTACTAGTTCCCTGCGATCCGCTAAAAACAATACATTTTTTACCCATCTATTTTTGACCAATACATCGACAAGCGCTGCTGCCATCCGTGTTTTTCCACTGCCAGTTGCCATCACAACTAATGCACTGCGCTGTTTTTTCTCTAATGCATCACATACACTCAGAATTGCTTCTTTGGAATAATAGCGATCGGTTATTTCAGTATTAATCTCGACATTGTCCAATGATTTGCGGTAATCTCGACGTTGAATCAGCCATTCCAATTCACCTTTGCTGTAAAAGCCACTTATACGGCGTTCTGGATAATAGGGGTAATCCCAAATATACGTTTCAAAGCCATTTGTATAGAAAATAACCGGTCTTTGTCCAAATTGCTTTTCAATACAGTCAGCATACAATTTTGCTTGATGCTGTCCTTTGATCGGATCATGTGCCGTACGCTTTGTTTCTACAACTGCAAGCGGTTTCCCATTATCCCCGAACAAAACATAGTCGACAGCACCTTTTCCGGATCTACTCGGCATTCCAGTTACAGGTACTTCCTCGCGGACATCTTCTTCAAAGTCCCAGCCCGCCAGTTTTAATTCCAAATCAACATAGCGTTTTCTTGTTTCCTGTTCATCCAATTCGTCCACTTGGAAGTCATAGTCTTGTATGTGCTCTTTCCTTTTCGTAGTAAACTGCTTTCGAAGTTCCGCATTCTCCTTAATTACTTCTTCTAATTTGCTATCTTTGGCACTTAGTCGATCAAATAAATCTTGCAGTTCTCTTTTGGTAACTCGCTGCTCATCACCAACAGGAACAAGTGCTTCGTCAAATACTTGCGCAGTATGACTATCTGCATAACAATAATCTATCCAAGAGATAAATTGATAGAGATGGTGCAGAGACACCATCGCTTCTTCTCGTTTTACTTTTGTATTGGTATGAACAGCAGAATTTCCAAGCTTCACCACATAAGGAAGGAGTGGAATAACATTTTTATCTAAAATCGCCCTAAACGTAGGCTCATTGATTAAAGAAGTAAGATTATCGCGATAAGGCAACTTAAGATCACTATCATGTTGATATAGCCATTTTACAGCTAACTCCAAAGCTCGGCGTGACAAAATCGCACAAGTTGAAGGACTGATAAGCATACTCTGCTCTGCTTCCGAACAAGCTCCTGCAAAACTAGCAAACAACTTCTTTTCTTGTATAAATTCAAAGTTAGACAACAAAAACAGTCTCTCCTTTTGATGATTTATGTGAAGGATAAGGTTCCTTGAGTGGAGTCATAATTTTCTTCTGGCGGTGAATCGACAGTGGATTCTTCTTCTAGGAAAAGCTCTCCACGAAATGCTCTTTGCATCAAGGATTGGAAGTTGTTTTCAAGTTCAATTAGACTTTTTTGGAGTAGGGATTTTTGTGCTTCTATTTTTTGGACAATGTTTGCGAATTTGTTTTGTAGTTCTATTGATGGAGTTATAATTTCTAAATTTCTGATTTTCTCTTTGGAAATGTTCGGCATAGATCCCGCACTACCACTAGCTAATTTCTGTATTTCAGTTTTAAACTTTTTCTCATTTAATAATTTCCAAAGGAATATTTTGTTTACTTGATTATTATTTTTTAAAACAAATCTAAAAATAGTATCAGGTATCATTAAGCGAGTTGGTGTATCAAAAACATATGCACATGAACCAACTAAATCAATAGTATTCTTTCTTACAAACAGAAAATCTTCATTCTTCACCTCTAGTTGCGGCTTTGGTTTCTCATTCTCTGGCAATGCCTTATTTTCCCCTGATATATATACACATTTAGTGATTGAACTTAATTTCAATACTCCCCAATTACCTTTTTCAGCTGGATAAGCATTACACTTAGGGCTCCATCCGCTATCTATATTTGATAAATAATTCCTTAACATTCCTTTTTCCCATTGTCTACTATTAGATAAAGGATCACCAAACATCTCCAAAAAAACACTTTGTGCAAGTTGATCCAAATCTTCAATTTGTGCTTTTCGTTTGTTGATAAGCTCTTGGGATGATTTCAGTACTTTCACTATTGTTTTTTGAATATTGATAGATGGGAGATAAATAAATTGTTTTTTTAAATCCTTTGGATCTACTCCCTCTTGTGCAGATCTTTTGGATCTTAATTTTATAAAGTTTTGTATTCTCGTTGTTAAAAGAAAATAATATAAATACTCTTTTAATAATCTGCTTTCATTAGGGATACATTTTATTAAAGCAACATTATAAGCACCTTTTAATCCAGTGAGAATTTTTCCTATTGAAGCACCATATCTCGCAATCAAAATATCATCTGCTTCACAAGTTTTATTTTTGTTGGAGATTGGTATATACGTAAGATAGTTTGTATTTCCAAAATCCCTTATTTGAATAAAGCGTATGTATCCAGATTTTTGTTCATAGATATGTTCACTCTTAGGAGGCTGACTTCCACCCTGAAACTCACAATAATTCCCCACGATGGTCATTGACTGCTTCATTATCTTAATAGTACCTCCAATTCTTTTATATCTTCTAGTATCTGCTCCTCCAACTCCTGAATCCGTTCCATAATCACACTTGGATGATCATACTCGACTTCCGCATATTCAATCTCTTTATACTTATTAATCGACAAATCAAACTCATTTTCGCGAATCTCATCCACTGGTACAAAGAAAGACTGCTCGGTACGCTTTCTTTCTTTTTCCATCTCCAAACTATGAAAACGCTTGATAATATCTGGAACATCGTTTTGATCAATCACATTGCGTTTATCATCCAGCGAATATCCATCTGCTTTCATATCATAAAACCAAACGTTGTCCGTACCACCTGCACCTGTTTTGGTGAAAATAATGATCGCTGTAGATACCCCAGCATATGGTTTAAATACTCCGCTTGGCATGGATATAATAGCTTCTAGTTTATGACGGTCAACGATCTCTTGACGAAGACTTTTATGCGCTTTGGAACTGCCAAATAAGACTCCATCGGGAACAATAACGGCACAACGTCCTCCTACTTTTAACATACGTAAGAATAATGATAAAAAGAGAAGCTCTGTCTTCTTCGTTTTCGCAATGCTCAATAGATCTGGTGACACCGAATCATAATCCAGAGAACCTTTAAACGGAGGATTTGCTAACACTAAGGTAAATTTATCTTTCTCTTTATTTTGCTCGGATAAAGAATCTTTGTATTGAATGTTAGGATTATCTACACCATGCAATACCATATTCATGGCGCCGATACGCAGCATCGTTCGATCCATATCAAAACCATGAAACATATGATTGTTAAAGTGATCTTTTAATCCTTCTACTAAAAATAGATCACTGCGATTGTTGCGTAGATATTCTCCTGCTGCGACTAAAAAACCAGCGGAGCCTGCTGCCGGGTCGAGAATAATATCTTCTGGTGTTGGTTTCATGAGTTCTACCATCATTTTGATGATGTGACGAGGAGTACGAAACTGACCGTTGGTACCAGATGTAGCTACTTTGGATAGAAGATACTCATAGAGATCTCCTTTGTTATCTTCTTCGTTATTTAATGGAAGTTTATCGATCGCATCAACGATTCTGGAAAGCATCTGCGGAGTTGGTATTAAAAACAGAGCATCGTCCATATATTTGGCGAACGCAGAGTCTTTGTTGCCATGCATATTTTTTATAAATGGAAAAACCTTTTTGGAAAAAACATCAAACATTTCCTCTGGACCTAAGTTTTTAAAAACACTCCAACGTACTTTTTGCCCTTCAGCATCTTTGGGAAAGATACCATCGTAAGCGATACCAATAAAATTTGCATCTTTTTCTTTTAATGTTTCTGCTTCGTCTAATCCTTTTATAAATAATAGATATGTAAATTGTTCAATAACGGTAAGCGGATTGGTAATCCCGCCAGTCCAAAAAATCTCCCATATCTTATCTACTTTGTTTCGTAATTCACCGGTTATCATATTCTTGCTCCTTTCACTAGCAAAATTAATTATACCTTTTGTTGATACATAGATTAAGAGAAAATTTACATAAATCTTCAAAAAACAACACCGGACCATAAATCATATCCTAATTACACCAAATTTCGAAAACATATAACCGAACGGCTATTGGTCGCTTTTTTACTTGCCATAAATGATGCACATACCTCTTACACTAAAGGTTTTGTGTAAGTATTTGTCGAAATAATCAAAAGCATAAAACTAAAAGGTGTGATGACATGTATAACATCGAAGCTGGAGAAAGACGTTCCAATGTAGAACAGTATCTTGGAAGGACACATAATTTGGTACTCAAAAAAGAGGAAGAGATTAGGGGAGGTACTCGTTGTTTTTATGGTCATGTAGGAGATAGAATGGGTTTTTTTGAAATAGTTTATGCTGGAGATATAGTAATTGATAGCAAAATTCATAATGAAATTGTAGAAATAATAGCAAAAGAAAAAATGGAATCACATTTAAAAAGTGTTTCAAAGATTGGTCGTGAAAAGAAAAAAGTGGAATTTAATCTAGATATGTTATTTCTCGAACCCATAGGATCAGCAATTAAATCTGATAATGGTTATATACAGAAATATGGTAAGAAAGAAAACGGTAAAGCCTATATAAAAATACATATTCACTATGATAATTCAGATATTGTGATCGATTCTAATTTAATAGAGGAAGTTATGGAAGTTGATGAGTAAGTTTAACTTGAAATATAGCAAGTATCATAGGATAGAGTGTTTTCAAGTTTGCCCTGCTACGATAAAAAAATTTTCATTTCCTAATTTCAAAAATTACAAATTAACGAAAATGAATAAAGAAGGGTTATTTAAAAAGAAAAATCATACTAATGTATTTGCTATTTCTTTGAGTTCATTTCAATTTGCCAAAAATATAATAAAAAAGTGTCCAGAGATTTCTCCTCTGATTAAAGATTCATCAACGATAAAGGGATTAGAAAATCTAGATGACATCAGTGGTGGAATTGACTTTTCAAACCATCTAAAAGATCAATTAAAAAGAGATCCCTCTACTATAAAATATCTTTCAGAAGATCTAAAATTAACTTCCAAATTCAATGAAGAAAACTTCGAAGAAATAAATAAGAGATTGAAAATCTTTTATATGAAGTTAGCAAAGCAATCTCCAGATGAAAGTTTCTTACAAATGAAATACCTAGAAACTCTGCAAACACCGGAAACAGTTTTCAAATTTGCACGATCCTTTGCTTTCCGCAAATCAGGTCCCCTTCCAAACCATGTAACCAAACATTTAAAACAGCTTGGTTACACCGATAAAGACTTAAAAGAATGTATGGCTTTAGCGGCACTCCCTGCTGTCTGTCTCACGGATCAAGAATACAAACGATTGTGGAAAATGCGGATGGACTGCCCAGTACCAGATACAGCTTATCGGATTATGGGGCAGCAAGATGTGGGTCGGTATTTGACTGGAGAATTCAATTCAATCTGTGGATTTTGGGCGGATGCCGTGCATTATGAAGGCCAGCCGCATGACAAACTGATCTATGATCTCCTTCGCCTCGATTATCCAGATTCTCAATATCATTCGAATCTAGACAAGTTATATACGATTCGCTTTTCGCCCAAACATGTAAAAGTAGAAGGCCAGATTCCCTTTTTGAACCGCATCAAACTCTTCGATGAAAAAAAAGGGAAAATTTCCAGTAATACGCCCGGTAATCCGTTTACAGGCAATGGATGTACGGCTACTCGGGAACCAATCATCATCCCCGAATTTGAAGCTGTTTTTAGCCGTTCGATCCCCTTAGTCGAAGAACAAACTTGTATTGGATATTTGGATAAGAATGGGAAGTTTCATGAAGAGTATATGTTTTATAAAGGAAAATGGGTCGGTTTCAAACAATATGAGAGCCATAAGGAGATCGAAAAATTGATCTCTGCGATTGAAGTAGGAATAGCACAAAAATCTCCCGAAAAGCCTGCAAAACATTCCGAGCAAGTTCTCGATCGATAATGTTCATATAAAAACAAACGCTATCTCTCAAAAACGAGAAATAGCGTTTTTCGCTATTACTTTGCACTATTAGTTATGAAAAAAATGCCTTCTGTTCCTTTTTCTTAACTGATTAAATTATAGAAAGCCATCCTCCTGATCCGACTAGGATTATACAAGGTGATAACCAACTTTTCTAGTAAATTACCAAATTTATGTATGAGATAATATTTAATAATGACAGATTATTGGAAATATAAGAAGAAAAACATCTTCTCTTGCATTCATTACTTTGAACCTCGAATTATTGTGCTATAATTTTGATTACCCAAATAATTACATAAAGTATGAGGTGATAATGTGAAGCTTGGGTTTAAATCAAATGATTTTATTGGCAGAGACCAAGAACTAACGAGGCTGCTTGATATATATGAGAAGACAAAGCAAGGAAATACAAATGTTGTCATTATCGAAGCGGATACGGGGATTGGGAAGACGCGTTTGATTCAAGAGCTGTATCACTACTTAACCATCCATGATGATGTGAATGATTACTGGCCGGATAACCTCGAAGATACAAAACATACGATGACGATTGTGCCCGAATTTGATGTACTGGAAAACAACAGAGAACTCCAAATGCCATGGCTGTGGGTTGCGATGCGATGTCAAAATCAAGATGAACGCAATAGTCATTTTCATACAACAGCGCTTAATCAGATTCGAAAACAGATAAAGCTGCACCTCGGGGGATTGATCGAACGTAAACGACAAAACGCCGAAAATATCAAAGCATTGCGAAATGGCATCTCGCTCTTTATTAATTATGCTTTCCCCGGAAGCGGCGCTGCTTTTGGACTGATATCCGGGATATTATCCGGGATCGACAATGGCTTAAATACATATGAATCCATTAGAAATTTATGGGACAATTGGCGCAAAAACAAAGAGAGTAAAAATGATCGAAATACCATTCTTGCCCATCAAGAGTATACCTCGTTTATCGATCAAACGCTGGATATCTTTACAACTATTTTTACCAATAATAAAAATCACTCCAAACTTCCACTAATTCTCGTCATCGATGATGCCCAGTGGGCAGATAAGCTCACATTAGAATTTATAAATAAATTAGTAGAAACGGCTAAAGAAGAAAATTGGCCGATTTTAATTTTATGTACATGTTGGGAATCAAGTATGAAAGAACAAGCAACAGAAACTGATCCAGATGATTTAATAAATTTCTGGACATTGTTAAAAAAACTAGAGCAAACAACTTATACACACCTGTTAAGGATGAAAAAGTTACGCAATGTAGAGATTGAACAGATCATTAGCATGGAGCTGCAAAATCTAAATCGATTTGCAAAAAAGAAGTTAGCTCTTAACTGTAGTGGAGATCTGGAAGTTTTATGGGACTCGATGAAAAGGCTGAAACATACCCCTGGATACTTAGATGAGAACGGAAAACTGCTGGTTCCTTTGTCTCGATTAAACTTCAATTCCAATCGAAAAAAAGAAATCGCTCGTGAAAAAATACTAGAGCTTGGAATCGAAAAAGTTTTATTGCTGGCATGGGGCAGTTCCCAAGGGATTAAGTTTTATAAACCATTTGTAGAGCAGTGTCTGCACAAATTCACCTATGACAAGATTAATGTGAAAGATTTCTATCCATTAGAAACTCCACATAATATTATTAAAATAAAAAAACACCCCTTGTTTGAAGAAGTTTTCTCCTTCAATCGGCGTTTATATTATGAAATAGCAAGAGAAATATTAGAAGATTTGCCTCAACGATCTATCATCGAAGCGATGTTACTAGCATTTTATAAAGAACTGATCACCAGTGGAATGATCGATGAATTAGACAGCTATGAACGCATTACGATCTATGAAGAGTTTCGATATCAGGTGGAGAAAAATCACAAACAAGATACCCTCCATGAGCTGTATACTGCATCAGGTATTAAGCTCTTAGAACTATGTTTGCAAAATGGATTTTTTACAAGTTGTATTGAAATTGGGGATAGTTTAATAACAAAGTCGACTCTCTCTCAAGAAAATTACAAATATGTACTCAGCATCCTGATCAAAGCTGCTTTTGATGTGGGAGATGTGGTATTAGAGGAAAAATATATCAAACTATACTCCGAAAATACGATAGTAAACAATGAGAAAGATCACGATTTACTCGGTCTGTTGTATAAATCGAAATATCACCAACGCCGTTTTCATACAGAAAAAGCGATAACACTTGCCGAAAAGGCAGTGAGCAAACTCCCTTCTACTTATGACTACCAAGCTTATAAATGTTACGAACAGTTGGTCAATGCATATTTTTATGCTGGATTAAACCAAAAAGGATTCGCAATTATTGAAAAGATGGAGCAAGAATTCGTTCGCTTTCTCGAAGACAACAAACGGACAAAAGCTTCCTATTATCACAATGTCGCTCTGCTCTGTCATAATGTCGACTTAAACCAGCAAGTCATCGATCGAACGACGGTTTGCAAGACAACTTACTTTGGTTTTCATGATCGTTATAATCATATGTTATCTTGTGTGAATCTAGCAGATGGATACATGGGTATTGGATTGTTAAAAGACGCAGAAAAGGAAATACAAAAAATATACAAAACTGCAAAATCGAGTACATGGATTAATGCCCAGAACATCGCAGCGATTTGTTATGGAAATATACTCGCAGCTCAAGGAAGATTGTCCGAGGCATTTGATTACTATGAAGAAGGCATCGAGCTGTCCAAACAGATCCAACACAATTGGGATCTTTACTATGGACTCATTTGGCGTTCGGTTTACCTGGCCAAATTCGGTGATCCAAGTAGCATTCACAACTTAATCAACTACAAACGAGAGTGCGATAACAGAGGTTATCAATACTTATCCGCTCTAGCAGCAACTTTTTCGTTACTTGCTTGTCTTTTTTTATCTAAACAACATCTGCATAGTAAAGAAATGCTATCCTCTATCGATAGGCAAGCCACTCCTGGATTATATGCTCAAGCAATCGCAGCGTATATTCAATTGGAGAGGATTGATTCAGAAACCGAAATCGAATTCATAAATGAAATGCTGTTAGCTTCCTTAAAGTGCGAAGGAATCAAAGGCTTTCCAGAAGTAATATCTGATTATATCGCTAATCTAAAAAATCATACGCAACTGGATCAAAGCCTGCTGTCTTCCTTTCAACAGTGGACAGATAAGTATATAAAACCTGCACAGGAGTGCAAATTAGAAACAAGAAAACGATTAGAAGATAACTATTCAGAAACTCCAAAAATAAAAAGCTGCGGATTAACTTGCGAAGCAATCTGCTGCTACGATGGCGTATATTTATTAGAAGATGAAGAACAAATGCTAGAAAATACCGTCGCTCGACATCCAGAATATTTTACTCACTTACCTGACGAATTTGTTGTCGATGGAAACTGGCTGGATCTTCAGACAGGCAGAAAAACAGCAGTACGACCTCATGTATACAAAACAGAGAACTTCCCTGCACATTTTGAACAAACCCGATGTGTTTTTGCATTAGATAATGGACTCTGTTCTTTGCAAAAAGCAGCAACAGAACTCGATTTCCATCCTTGGAAGTTCAAGCCAACAGCATGCTGGTCTTTTCCTATTCGTTTAAAAGGGGCACAAATTTTAGGTCCTCCTGACGAAGAAGAACAAGACCCTGATTTTGTAGATGAATCCTATCCCGGTTACAGCAAGTTTGTCCCCTGCGGCAAACATCAAGAAAATGGCACGAGTTGGGCAAGACATTACCAGCAAGAGTTGCAGTATTTGCAGCGAAAAATGAAGAAATAAGCTTATTATCTGCCCAATCTTATGATAGATATTTCGACTCCCAACCATCTAGGGGGTCTTTTTATGCTCCATGAAGCAGTAAAACCAGCTAATATCTTGTCAAAGTATCCAGTGAAATCATATTCACTTCAATCTGGACAATCTGGCATAAAGATTGTTTTCAATTTGGGAAAGTGTTATGTTCAAAGTATCGTCAGTGGGAAAAAGTCCACTGAATGAGCGGAGGAGCAATTGTGCCTGAAATCGTGAATGGTGGAGTAACAATCCAGAGTTTCCATGTCTCTCCTGACGAGAAAACAGGGTTGTGTGGAGATCTCGGAATCAATCTAACCGCTGGATACACTCGTGAAGAATTGATCTCTTCTCTGAAGGAACAGATTCTTCGGAACAAATCCGTCCTTACCAAGTTTTACGTGGAGTTCTACCTCCCGGATGGTTACACTTTGTTTTTCACGTTCCTAATCGGAAGCGAATTCGACACAGAGAAATACGTGGCGAGGGGCGAAAAAATTTCCTCGCCGGAAGCCATGAAGGTGATCGCATTGGCTGAGGAGATTCATCGCACATTCTTTCCCCAAAACTGAACAGGTATCCGCTCACTGGCGGGGTGTCTTTTGACACCTCGCCAGACTGCTGAATTAGATTATTGCTTTCACAATTTAAAGCTTTCACCCTTTTACACATCAATTCCTGCGAATGGATTCATCTTTTCCCTTCTCTTCTTCCTATGTTGCTGGAAACCCCATTTCTCTAGTCCTACCATAGCTTCGCATGTGATACGAGATCTTTGTCCCAACCAGCTCAAACATTGTTAAACAAAAAGAGGAATACTGTATTGCATACGAAATATTCTTTCCAAAAGAGTCACTCGTTCTACCGGCTAACCTTAATACTGAGACCTTTTTCATAAAAAAAGCATCTAGTTTTTTCTTTAACCGGACTCTATAATACAAAAAGCCGTCACTGGACGGCTTTTTTCTATATTCGCTGCCTTTATTTTCTGCGTCTGGACAACTGAATATCGCCCAGACATGTCCCACTAACGCGTGGGATTGACTCCACGATTGACGAAGGTCACGCCATGAATCGGCGGATTGGAAGACTTACCAGCTTCGATGAGCTGATCGTTTCCCCAAACTGGCTTGGGCTCCTGATCGGTCTCGATCCAGACCCTGACGTCCTTCATTCCCTCCGATACACGCACCTCACACAGAAGGTTTGTCCCATCTGTACCCTTGATGGGGATATCCTGCTCCTTAGTGAAGTCAGCGTCTTCGATCACAACACGAGTAGCAGTTACGATCATGGTGTAAACCTCTCGAAAGTCAATAGCTGTAGACTGAAGCTCAGCCTAACATCATTATAGGTGATAGCTGCTCTTGCATCTACTATCTTTTGCACCTCACAAAAAAAGCTGAAGCGATTCCATAAAGTTTTGCACCCTTTCCGGCTGCAAATAATAATAGATGCGTTTTCCCTCCTTGCATTCTTGGATAAACTGTTCTTCTTTCAGCAGTTTCAGATGATACGACAATTTCGAGGACGTGATGTTCTCGAATTGCATAAGAAGGTCTTCGGGACATACTGCTGTCGGCACGACTTGGCAGACAGGCGCACTGTATGTACTTTTTCGACCTTCTTTGAGCAGAAGCAAAACCTTTACACGAATAGGGTCACTGAGTAAACTCGCTGCTTTGGCGATTCCGGTATTGTCATGTGTTTTCATGAGTTGATTATAACATATCTGTTGACATTTCAAAAATTGTTGAGATATAATCATCTCAAATAAATTTGAAATGAAAGGGTTTGTTATATCCATGCAAAATGCGATGGCTGCTGCTCAACCAAAAGCCAAACATCTAGGAATCATCCTAACATTGTTGGCGATTGCCCAGCTGATTTACTCCCTCGATATTAATATTGTATTTGTAGCTTTACCCGAAATTGGTCGAGGACTTGGATTTACGGATCAGACCTTACAATGGGTCATCAGTGCCTATACGATTTTCTGCGGTGGATTTATGTTACTAGGCGGACGTGCTGCTGACTTAATTGGACAAAAGAAAATGTTTATCTTTGCTTTATTCCTATATGCTTTTTCATCATTATTGGGAGGACTGTCTTGGAGTATCATCGTTATCGTAATGGCGCGGGCTCTTCAAGGAATTGGTGGTGCATTGCTTTTTCCAGCTACTTTGTCCCTGATTAATCGCCTTTTTGAGGAAGGTCCAGTGAGAAATCGCGCCTTAGCTGTTTGGGGTGGTGCCGGTGCAAGCGGATTGACAATTGGCTCGCTTTTAGGCGGGTTCCTAACGAATTCTTTTGGATGGGAAGCAGTTTTTTATGTCAATGTTCCTCTTGCTGGTATCGTTGCTATTATCGCAATGTTTATGATTCCAAAAGATTCAGCAATGGATCAAAGTCGGAGTTTTGATCTGCCTGGAGCTTTAACGGTTACAGTAGGAGCCACTCTGTTCGTATATGTATTGGTTCAAGGTCCAGAGGCGGGATGGCTGTCACCCAGCATTATTGTAACTGCAATCTTATCTATCCTTTTCTTGATACTGTTTGCCACTATTGAAAAACGAAGCAAAGATCCGTTAATTCCAACTCATCTCTTACATAATCCCAATCTCCTTGCAGGTTTAGTTACTACTTTTATTTTCATGGGCACATTTGGTGCTCTTCCCTATTTTTTAACGAGTCTCTTTCAAAATGTGCAGCATTTTAACGCATTGCAAACAGGTCTAGCTTTTCTTATTCCGTCGATCTCGATCGCCATTGGAACGCAGCTAGGTGCGAAACTTACCACTCGTTTCCAGACTAGAACCGCACTCCTGCTAGGGTTTATCATCGGCATAATCGGAACCGTTCTGCTTCCGCTTGGGGCTTATATCGACAGCCAATACTGGATTATTGTCCCTGGTCTAGTCATTTCGGGGATTGGTCAAGGAATTACATGGACTTGTATGTGGATTGTTGCTTCCACAGGGGTTATTGATAAAGAACAAGGTGTTGCTTCAGGAATTGCTTCCACTGCTTTAAATATCGGAAACGCTGTGGGATTAGCCATTTTGATTGCCATTGCAAATACTGGTATTCACGGACAAACAGGAACCGCTCTGTTCTCAGCTATGGCTGCCGGTGACCGCACTGCATTTTATCTTGCAAGCGCAGGAATGGTGCTTGGCATTATGATCGCACTTACTTTACCTCGTCACCAGAATAGTTAACAAGATTTAAAGTTTCACAGTTTTAAAAAAGATAAGAAAGAGCTATCTTTTAGTGATGGCTCTTTCTTATCTTTAATTGAATAAACATCACTGCAATGATTTAGACAATACTGCTCCCTATATAAGTTTCTGCTCATCCGCAGCAAATGCAATCCCAGCATCATTTCTCGCAGCATCTAATACTTTCAACACGGAATAACTATAATCCAATAAATCATAACAAGCTTTTCGATCCTCGCTCTTGTACATGTCATAAAATGCCGCTGCTTCATAATACATTCGATTGGAAACGGTTTGTACGTTTCGTTCTATGGTTTCATCATCGGTATAAATCTTTATTTTGGGACAGGTATTTGCTTCTCCATTTACATGTATATAGCCAATCTCTCCTTGGATGAGCACAAAATTCATACTGTTTGTGTCTTTGCAGCCGACACACTCAGCAATAAAATCTTGGTATTGTAAAACGAGTACTCCAGAAGTATCAATACCGTTTCCATGTTTATTCGCAGTGTAACGAACAGATTCCGGAGATCCAAATAGATTCATCACAAAGTGCAAATTATAGATATTTATATCCATTAAAGCTCCACCTGAAAATGCCGGGTTAAATACATTTGGTGTCTGTCCGGCAAGCAATTGGTTATATCGGCTGGAATATTGGCTGTAATTGCATTGAATAAATTTAACAGGCCCAAGTTTTGCGACATTCTCTTTGACCAGTTTGTAATTTGGTAAATGAATCGTTGTGACCGCTTCAAATAAAAACAACTGTTTTTCTTTAGCAAGCTCCATCAATCTCTCCAATTCCTGTGTATGGGAAGCAAAAGGTTTTTCACAAATGACATGCTTATTGGCTTGAAGAGCTTTCCATGCGTGTTCAAAATGGAGGCTATTTGGAGATGCTACGTAAATGAAGTCAATGGATTTATCTTCTAACATAGTATGTAGATCTGTATAAATGGTTGGAATATAATACTTCTCGGCTAATGGCCGAGCGGTACTTTCCTTGCGGGAATACATCGCAATACAAGAAACGTCTTCTAGTTCATTTAAAGCAGAAAGAAAAGTATCTACAATTGATCCTGTTCCTATTGTTGCAATTTTCATCTCATCATGCTCCTTTTTTATGTAAAACAATATTCAAAAAAGCCGTCTGAGGACGACTTTCATTCTTATCAAATGGTGTGTCTGGACAACTGAATGCTGCCCAGACGTGCTGAGAATTACTTTTTACCGCTGTTGACGAAAGTAATCTCATTCACTGCATATGTTTCACCAGCATAGACAATATGATGCAAACTCCACTTACCATTGGATTTCATGAATTTCAATAATTTTTCCATACCCAGTAATTGCCCACTGGTATAGAATCTCTGTTCCATTTTCGGTTGTGACAGTGTCTTTATCAAACTTAGAAGAAAATTTTTCATCCTCGATCTCAATCCGGCGGGTCATGAATATCCCTTTCTAGGATAGACTGTTTCTCAGTCCTATGATCATCATAGATTATATTTATCCCTGAATCTACTATTTATCCATTTACTTCTATGCAATCCGCAGCATCTAAACAATTACATCGAATTATCGTAATTACATGAGCTGACATAATAAATGCATGATAATGGTCTTTTGAGTTCTATTTCAAATCTGCAAAAAACACATTTCACCATATTGTCACATTTACCCTTCATCTGGTAAAATAGTATTACTTAAAAATTTTCTAATGATTTAGCCTTCCATTGGAAAGAAATCGAATCTGAAAATAGAAAGGATGGGCTTTCAAATGGAAAGAAAAATTGACAAAATCTTAGCTCGCATCTTACCTGGAGGACTACCTCAATATCCTGGACTACCAGAGAGATGGTTTCTCTATCCATATGGAATCACTGTCCTCTTTTTTGCAAGCGTTTTCTCCATTTATTTTATTACCATTCGTGCAATTATTGAATATCATCAAAATCCAGTGGGGATACCGATTATTTCAGGAGCATTCCTAGTCGTACATTTTGCCGTTTTCGTCTTTCTGCTTCGTGCTAATATTCGATATTGGTTCACACCATTATCTACACCAAAGACGTTTGCAGATTTTGTTTCCTTTGCTAAAGTAGTCAAAACAAGAGGAAATCAAGAACAACAAGCACTTCTAAGAAAATATATCAGCTCTGCATTTCCTGATCATGATATCAGCGAACTAGGATTTGAATAATTTTACCGCTATCTTGGAAGCGTTATCAAATTCCGTTAAAATAAAAAGTGACCCATTATTGGTCGCTTTTTATTTTGGGAAAATGAGGTGTTTTCTTTGCAAATCGCGCAGCATTATTTGGAAACATCGATCCGCAGCTTTCAGGATATGAAGACTCTTGGTGATAAAACATTTGCACAGCTAAACAATGAGGAGTTACATTGGAAACCTTCTTCTGAATCCAACAGCATTGCCATTATTGTGAAACATATGAGCGGCAATAGCAGATCCAGATGGATGGATTTATTTATCAGCGATGGCGAAAAAGCCGACCGCAATCGAGATATGGAGTTTGAAGGAGAATTTAATAACAAAGAAGAATTAATCGCTGCTTGGGAATTGGGCTGGGGAACTTTATTTCAAGCATTGGAAAAAATCTCTCCTGAAGATATATTAAGGAAAACGAAAATACGCGGAGAAGATCATACCATTATCCAAGCGATACAGCGGCAAATCGCACACTTATCCAATCATGTTGGACAAATTGTCTACATCGGAAAAATCATTAAAAATGAAGATTGGAGTACATTGAGTATAGCAAGAGGACAGTCACAACAATATTTAAAAGCGAAATTAAATCAGAACGAAAACAAAAAATAACCTATGAGCCTCTTAACAGTGATAATTGTGGTACCTAGAATATTCAAGAATATATAGATGGAAGAATAAACAACCTGAAATTTATATTCATACAGCTGGTAAGAATAGCTATCTCACTATTTTATAGAAGAAAACTGCACCTGAATGTTAGATACAAACTAACAATCAGATGCAGTTCTTTTTTGTTAAATTTCAAGTGAACTAGTAATGAAAATCATGTCATTGGATCATTTATATGAATCTAAATAGAATGATTGTATTTTTTGCACCTCCCTCTTCAGATGTAAGGATCTGAAGAGGGAGGTCACTCCTTATGAAAATTACGCAGTAAACATGCTCTTCCTCATTGCGTAGACCGTCATGTCGTGCCAACCATCAGCACACCACATGTACTCCTTGCGAACGCCTTCACGTACAAATCCCATCTTCTCAAAACAACGAAGAGATGCATGGTTCTTCGTGGAAATATCCGCCTCCAGCCGGTGAAATCCAGCCTCCTCAAAGGCCCACTTCATCACTGTGTATACCGCAGCACTAGCGATTCCCTTCTTCTGAAAACGGGGACTGACGGCAATACGACTGATGGTCGCATGATAATGAAAATAAGAGATATCCGTGAGCGAGATGATACCCGCGATCTGATCGTTCTCATTGACGATCAGCCATGGGAGAAGACTGCCCTTCCAACACGCATTGATCTTACCTTCGATATGAGCTTTTGCCCTTTTGCTACTGTTAATGACTGCATTACCCAGGTAGTAAGGATACCAGAGTTCCTCATGCCCTAAAGCATGGTAAAACTCGGCAACCCGGTTGAGTGAATATGGAACAAGGCTATAGCCGTTATTAGTGTGGAGGACAAGGCTTCCATTCAAGAACTGTTCAGCCGTGGGAAGGTTGAGCTTGTTCACTGGTAATTCCTTTGTTTGGAGTGGGAATTTTCTGCAAAAAGATTATAACACAAAGTTAAAAAACTTTGCAGGTTAATAGTATAGATGCTTTTTTCGTTTCTCACTATTTCTTGAAAGATCATTTTAGAGAGGTATTCTCTTCTGGAAACTTGTTTCTTGAATTTTCTGATTGATAATACTAAAATAAAATTAAGATGAATCTGAACCGACTTTGGAGGTCAAGATGACCACGACCGAAGCTCTAAACAAGTCCGACGACGAAGTCCCGATCGCCAATGTAGCCGGAGAGGCTGCCGAAACGATCATCGAGGATTACGTTGCCAAGGGGATCTTGATTTCCGAGCAGCTCGTTCCCGGCGGGAAGATCTACGAAGCAGTCAAGAAGGCCTACGACACAGAGTCCAAGCGGCGTGGGTACCCGCAAATCCGCGAGACCTCAGAATTCCAGACACAGAACGCGATCGACCGTACGCTCAATCGGCTCCTTCGGACTGCATACGGCTACTGATCGTCTACCTTCAAAGCACGGGTTAAACGGCGGACCGCTTAATCAATGAATAATTGATCAAGCGGTCCGCCGAGTCATTTAAAAAAGTACATTAAGTACATGCAGTACTTTCCAACAAGTGATTTATCATAATCAACACTTTTTCTATTCTTTAAATCTCCTGAGTCAAAGGAAGATATCCTTTAATCCATGATCTTTTAAGCGGCATCGCTTTAATAAACGGAAATGGTTGTTAAGACTTTTATAAATAAATTCATACCAATATAGAATCCCTTATAATATGATTGTTATAGTTGCAAAATATAGACATCGAGGGGTTGTTTACATGAAAAAAATCATAACGCTTCTATTTACTCTTACCCTGATATGTGCCTTTATTTTACCAAATTCATCTTTTGCTACACCTCAGAAAACAAAGCATTCGACACTTGTGGCACTCGGTGATTCCATTACATTTGGGTATAATTTAGGAGAAAACAATGATTCACCATCGAAATATGCTTTTCCTTATCTAATTGGATCTCAGTTAAATAAAAACGTTGAAAATTTAGGAGTTCCTGGCTGGACATCCGATGATTTGTTACAAGCTTTGCAAACGGACAGGTTTCGAACGGCAGTGAAACATGCAAAAGTGATTACATTAAATATCGGGAGTAACGATATATTAAAACTCGCTTCCCAATATGGATTGTTAAACCCAGAAAATGCACAAAAACCAATTCAATTGACTCCTGAGCAGCAATTGGGCTTCCAACAGGCAATCCAACAATATGCAGTGAACTTACCTGTAATCCTGCAAACGATAAAACAGCTTGCTCCTTCGGCAAAAATTGTGCTGTATAATCTTTATAATCCATTTCCATCTTCATTTGTTTATTTGCACCCGATATCAGAGTCAATGATTCAATTACTCAATACAATCATTGCTACTAACGGGTTAAATTTTCATCTTCCTGTCGCTGATGCACATGGAGCTTTTGATGAAAAACAATTCACGCTTGTGCGTTTAGCCCAAAATGATGTTCATCCAACGATAGAAGGGCAACAAGTTTTAGCAGATTTAGGTGAACAAATCCTTCATAAAATGATAAAAACACAACATTAATCTACTCACTTCGTGTTGACGAATTGGAAAATATATTGTTATATATTACCTGTAACATTTACAGATTAAATGGAGTACACCATGGAAAAGTTGGGAAATCTGATTATCCTTGAAGATGATGATTTTCAATCTGGTTTAAACCACAAGAGAATCTCCATCTCAGAAGGACACCACCTCGTCATTCGATGGTACGAAGTTCTCCCGTTCCAGTCTCATATCGGTCCCTCGGAGCAAAGGATTCTGGATGTCTATCGTTTGGTAAAGCAAGAAAATAGAGAACGTGAATTTTTGGCTAAACGGTTACGGCCATGTGAATCCGCCGAAGTGGAAGGCATGGTATTTGAGAATAACTCCATGAGTGAAGTTTGTTTCTCCCATTAGACTCGTAAAAACCCCCAGATACTCTCGTACTTGGGGGCATGTTTTTTTATAAAGTTGTTCTTCTTCCATATTTTTTACTTCCATTTCAAATCTATTTCAAATTCATTTCCTATGGATATAACCTGCTAAGTTGTCATGTCTCTAAGTTTACCGTTTTCTGAAAAAAATCTTCTTACTGCGTTCCTACATGTTTATTCGACCAATCGATCACGGCTTGATAATAATCCGTTGTGTTGCGTTGGTAGTTGAGATTATGACCAGCATCTGGAAGGACATATGCATCCAAATCCCCTGTATAAAAAGCCCTTTCCCGCAAAAGAATTGCTGTTTTATTAGCACAAGACAATGCGATATTACAAAAGAATACGTCTTTGGACCCCATTACTAAGTAGACAGGGACTTGTATCGTCGGAGAGATGGTTATAGCTGAAAGTAAACTGACCATGTTATCTTCATTCGCAACACCTGTAGCTTTGGTAAGATCATCAACATCATATATATTCGGGTCCGTATCATCGGGGTTGTAAAAGAATTGTCTCGTTTTTTTCAAAAGAGATAAATAACCCGGAGGTAAGTTTGCATCTTTAAACACTGGGTCTTGGTCTGCTGGCACTGTACCTGTTATTAAGTTCAATACATCCGTATTAAAGGTATGAAGCAGGCCGGTAAGGATCAGTCCATCTATTTTCCCAAATTTCGCGGCTTCTACGACAGAAATGATCGAACCAAGGGAGTGACCGACTAATACGACTTTTGGAAACTGATAACCTTCCACATCTCCAGCACGCAATTGTTGAATAACTTGATAAACTATATAAGCATGGCGATCAACCGTTATTTCATCAGCAGGCGGTATACTGCTTTTCCCTGTTCCCAACCGATCTAGACTCAAGGTTGCGTAACCTGATTGACTCACAGCATTCACATAAGAATAGGTCTCTGGTTGGTATGGAAAATCCCAATAGGTACCTTTCAGTGTAAATCCAGGGACTAATACATGAATGGTTTTTCCAGATGGATCTCCTTGGCTGCACAGGTTCCCTGTCACTTGATAAGATGCTGGCTGCCCTTGTTCTAAAGCCACCGGAAAAGAGTGACTGATACATTGTTTCGTAGTAGACGTAGCTGCGAAACTAAGAGATGGTTGAAACAAGATAGATATAGACAAAAATAAAACCCAAATGATAGACAGAGGACGATAGACAGCTAAATACATAATTCTTCCCTACCTCCTATATGGATAAATACATGAAAAGATAATTCAATTTATATCATAATATTTGCTATTCTACTATTTGCTTTTTTTACAATAAAAAATCTCGATCAAAATGACCGAGATTTTTACCTTTTTTCTGCTTTTATTTTAAAATGTAGTACCAATAAATCGCGGTTTCCTGCTGATGCTCCTCTATCCCCTTGTATAGATAAAAATCAAAACCGCCAATTTGAAATCCACATCGCTCATAAAACTTACATGCAGGAACATTATTTGTCTGTGTTTCTAACATGAGTCCAAACAATTTATGTTCCCTTGCCCACTTCTTTGCTCTATCTATCAGTTTTTTGCCAATAGCTTGATGTCTGAAATGCTTATCGACTCTGATATTTTCTACATAGGCAAACTCATTCCAATTTCTTTTTACTACAATCTCTCCTACCACTTGGTCTGCTAACAGCGCTATAAATTTTGTATTACTAGGATCATCTTCTTCATCATCTCGATAATTTTTTATATAAGGCTTGACTGGTTTTATCGTATAGCTTATTTGTTGATTCGTGACAGATAGCTCTAGTATCGAATCAACTAAAAAACTCCCGTCGAGCATTTTCGCTTTATTTTGGTCTCCATCCATCCATTCTCTAATACATACGTCCATCTTTCTTCCTCCTAGTAGAAATTAATGAAAGCATTGAATGGATGGGAGGTGCTCGAACTTAATAAAAAAAATATTTATCCATGCATCATAACCTCTGTTTCTAACGTTTATTTAATTTTACCAAATCCATCAACATGAAAATTGCACAAAAAAAAGAAAAGTGCCTGTCAAGTCACTTTTCTTTTCATCTATTAGTTTTGTTTTTGAATTCGTAAAGAAAGCGCACCGCCAGCGATCAAAGCAGCACCAAGTACAATCGCAGTTGGGTAACTATTAGCTGTTTTCGGCATCGTTCCACCATTTGGTTTGGTTACAACTGGTGTTTTACCGCCATTGTCAGTTGCTGGTAAGGTGGTTGTTCCACCACTATTTGCTGCTGGAGGGGTAGTCGTTCCGCCATTATCAGTTACTGGTGGAGTAGTTGTTCCACCGTTATCACTAGCAGGCGGAGTGGTTGTTCCACCATTATCAGTTGCTGGAGGTGTGGTTGTTCCTCCATTGTCGGTAGCTGGTGGAGTTTCCGTACAATTGTTTACTACAATCTCTTTACTCCAAATGGATCCTGCTGGTTCAATCAAATGATAGATATAGTGGCCTTCTTTTCCATTGTCATTTTTGGAAACATCATAGGATAGATTATGTACTTCCCCTTTTTTCAAAGCCGGGATCTCACCAGTAGCGATTTTTTCCCCTTGTTTTGGATTACCATCTTTGGACCAGTACAACTCGTAGTGACCAGCTTTTTCACTATTTCCACGCTCGACTTGAATGGAAACATCCAGCTTTTTGCAGTCTCCACTCACTTGAGCTCCCCAGTTACATGCTAGAGCCATTGTTGGTAAGGCAATCACCATGGTAGCAGCAAATGCTCCAGAAACGACTTTTTTGAACATTTTGCAAATTTCCCCTTCTCTTTGAATATTCATAGTTGTTTAATGAAGATATATTTATTTTAATAGATAATTTTATTTTTGAAAGATACTATTCATGTCCTTTCCTTGAATTTTATTTTAATAAAATATATCATTTCTACATTTTAGAATAAAATCAATTGTGCGGTGAAATAGATATCTCTACTTCACCGCACAATAGACAAAAGGCTACAGAATGAAAATCACCATTTTATTCAGCTTAGCAGCCAGATTGCACTGAAAATGCAGAAGTGCACGCAATACATCTTCTTGAGTCTTCTTTCCCTTTAGGAACTCACGACGTGTTCCCTGCAAGTGGCTGATCGATTCCCCCAACTTCATTGTAACTCGACCAATCGCAACTGCTTTCCGCGTTTTTCGCAGTCGCGGGTACTTCTTCAATCCCTGTGAAAGTTGATCGGCCAATTGCTGGTCAGCAGGATCAGCAATCGAAATAAACGTCGGTATCTCCAAGATCTTAATCATCTTAGGGCCTATGTCACCAACCATCTCATCGACTGAGGATAAATTGCTGACTAGGATACGAATCTGACCATCCAGGATGTTGTGAAGACTAGCAGCTACTTGTTCAAGTCGCACCATATGTTCTGGATTATTGACATCAAAATCATCTGGCAAACTTACTACTGCTTCTTTCAGGTTTCCCATCTGTCTTCCTTTTCTCTATGGTAGGACTGCCTACAAATTCATTGTAAACAATATCGTCTGTTATTTTCAAAAATTATTTATTGTAGATAAAAGAAACCCGCTATTGCTAGGGGAGTATAGGAAACGTTTTTTATTTAGAGAATAATCTGACTCCTGAAATCAAAAATAATCCCTACTTCAAACATTCGCTTTCATCCCACGATTCAAGTTGTGGGTTTTCTCACTCGCAAATCTATAAAGGAAATGTGGTGCAGGGAGAAACACATCTCCCTGCACATCGCCGAACTACAGAACAAATACAAATATTGTTTCACATAGCCTAGCGAGATAGAGTTGGAATGCCATCAGAGCTGCTTCGATCTCCGCCTTATTACGCTTCTGGCAAGCCTGTTCCAGATTTGTAATCGCATTTCCGATGGTTCCGTTTGTACCTCCAATTGGCGCGAAAATCCGAAGGCGATCGTACACCCTCTTGTTGTTTTTCATCGCATCAGCCAGTTGGCTTGCTTTCACATGATTACGACCAGCGATAATGATAGTCCTCGCTCCCACTTCATCTCTCGACTTCAATAGCAGTGGTTCAAATGCTGCAAGCAGCTGCACCACACTTGCTGAAGGATTACCAGTGTGAATTCGGATCGGTCGGCCAGTCATCTGAGACAGTCTCTGACAGAGACCGTTAATCGCTGCAGTCTCCTTTTTTCCGCCCACATTAAAATTACGAGGAACGTTGTCTTTTATGAATGCAGCCAGCTCGCTCATAGACCATCCTTTTTCATCGGCATAGTCGCCTTGGTTCTATTTTAAATTGAAATGAATATCAAAGCAAAAGGATAATTTCAAACATTTCCTGTACAATTGTTATAAGTACACGTTGATACTTATCGAGGTGAGAAAAGCTATGATGCGAATTCCAAAAGCGGTATACCCAGGAGCACAAATTGGCATCATTGCTCCTGCTAGCTCCGTCGATCCTTCGACAACAATGGAAGCTATCGAGCTGTTAAGTGAAGCTGGTTATACACCTGTACTGGGAAATGCCATCTTTGATCAATATGGTTTTTTGGCAGGCTCTGATCAAGACCGTCTGACTGATTTGCATCAAATGTTTGCTGATCCTGCCATTGACGCTATTTTTTGCTTGCGGGGAGGTTATGGCTCACTTCGAATCGTGGATCAAATCGACTATGATCTTATTTACCATCATCCAAAATGGTTGATTGGATATAGTGATATTACAACACTTTTAAACGCAATTTATCAAAAAACCGGAGTAGTCGGAATCCATGGTCCGATGCTCGCTGAGCTGCCTGCATCTTATCCATCTGCATGGTGGTCAAGATTATGGCATCTTCTATCTCATTCCACCGAATCTTATTTTTTTCCAAAGTCAAAAAAAGCCCAGTGCCTTTTTCCAGGAGAAGCAACAGGACCGATAATAGGTGGAAACTTGACTTTATTAGTGGCGTCGCTTGGAACACCATATGAAATCAATACCACTGGGTGTATTTTGTTTATCGAAGAAGTAGGAGAAAATCCTTATCGTGTGGATCGAATGCTGACACAACTTCGACTCGCTGGAAAACTACAGGATGCAACGGGAATTATTTTTGGTGATTTTACCGATTGCAAAGCACCAGAAAATAAACCCAGCATTCCCCTTTCGACTGTTTTGTATGAACACGTGCTGCATCTGTGTAAACCTGCATATATGGGATTTCCTGCTGGGCATTCTCTGCCAAATGAAGCATTTATCATTGGTGCTCCAGTTAAAATGGATGCAACCAACTGCACCTGCATCTTTTTTCCAGAGACTCATCTATATTAATATACTATTTTCCCACTCAGGATAATCAGTTTGTTATCCTGAGCTTTTCGTTTTTCGAAAACTACCAAATAGGAACAACAGACTCTGCTCCCATTGCTAGCTTCAGCAGTAGAAGAAACTTTTTAAGAGCGTCCTGAAATGTGGTTGCATTTGTCTTTTCCAATTCAGAAGCTGCTTGGTAAAGTTTCCCGCAATTACGATCAGGTTTTAGAGAATAAGAAATCTCGACTCGCAAAATTACCGACTTGCCGAGGAAATCCGACAGAGCATTTCTCAGCTCTCTTGTTGCTCTGTCTGCTGCGATTGCAGCTTCTCCATGACCAACTTCAAATACCTTCTCCAAGTACGCTGCTTCGTATGCAACCTGTACTCGTAAAGTGGCATCTACGATTTTTCCCATTTCTCATTCCTAGGTTGTATACGGACCACTTTTTTTATTGTAACGGAAGATTGAAAAGTCTGCAAATTACATCAACTGACAAGATCTTGTATTTTTCCAATGGTTCCTTCTTCAAAATATTTTTTTAATATCTTTTCTTCTGGAATAAAGCCAAGAGATTTACCAGATTGATCCAATATTTCGAATACATGATAGTACTCTTTATACCAATTTCGAATAACAATAGATGTTTGAATTGGTGTTTGCAGCTCTACCTTTCGTATGGGAACATCATAAGATACACCATTATGGTGACGGTATAGTAAAAAACGAAGGTATTGCAAATGGTGTGATCGTAAATGTTTAATATTTGTCATTAGCAGAAAAAGAGCAATCGTAAAAAGCGGAAAAGAAGATACAAAGCCAAGCGCAATTAAAATAATGGATAAAATGATACTGATCCAGTAGGTAAGATGGATACAAAAACGATATGGTAAAACATAACTAAGAATTGCTTGTAACACTCTGCCCCCATCTAGTGGATAAATTGGAACCAAGTTAAATAATGCAATAAAGAGATTGCCTTGAATAAAATAAGTTGTCCAAGCTTCACTCCACCATCCAAAATGAAATGCGAGTAGACTAAACAGAATCATCCAAATATGATGAAAAGGACCAGCTAAAGCTACCACAATTTCCTCTTTTGCTGGAACAGTTCCCCATTCATCCGTTTTTGCTACACCACCTATTGGTAAGAGTTCAACCGACTGAATTCTCCAACCATATGACCATGCTGCTACAACATGTCCCAGTTCATGAATGAGAACCAATATAAAAAGGGTAATAATCTCTAAAAAATGTCCCGTCCATACAGAAATCACAACAAGTAACCAAAAGGTTGGATGCAGTCGAAATCGCTGGAATTTCGTCATCATGCATTACCGAAATGGAATAATTCCTGTAGGGTCGACAAACTGCCCTTTTTCTTGCAGTGCCACATATACAAAATATTGATTACTTCTAGCAGTCACTTGTCCAATCACTTGCCCTTTTTTTACTTGTTTATTTATATTTAAATTTACTTTTCCTAGCAATCCATACCATGTCTCTTTTCCATCAGGATGACGAACGATGACGGTTTGTCCTATCCCAGGTTTGTTACCTACAAATGCTATCACTCCACTTTTTGCAGCTAATACTGGTACATTTTTGGATAATTGCACTACTACTCCTTTTCGTTGCTCATTAAAAGTTAAAACAACTTTTCCTTGCACTGGTGCTGCCCATTTATCCAATTGATTTTTTTCATTTTGGAAAACAGGTAATAACGTTGGGCGACTGCCTATTAATTCTTGATAATAAGCACTTAATTTGTCATATGGCATTTTTTGATTCCAAGCGGTAGTGATCCATTGCTCCGTCGATGAATACCTGGTACCAATAAGAGTGATAAAAAATAACACAGCAGCGGCTAACATCTGCATAAGAAAAACATTTTTCCGTTTATTCTCATTTTCTTCTGGTTCATTCCATCGCATAAATGTTTGATCTTCTAAATCTGATTCTATTTCTCTCGGCTCCTTCAACGCCCCTCGGTTACCCTCTAATTTCTTCTCTAAAGAACGTATTTTCTTCTCTCTATTTTTAATCAACTCATATCCCCAATCAGCCATCTTATCCTATCCCTTCATGCTCGTACCAATTTGTACAATCATATGATGAACACGTCCTTCATATGCTCATTATGTAACCAAAAGGAGGACAGGAAAAAATGGCAAAAATAAGAGATTGGCTCAATAAAGTATGGGTGACATCCCTTAAGTGGTGGAAAACAAAACTCCCCTCAAAAAAAGCAAATTAGAAAAGGCGGCCTAATAGCCGCCTTTTCTAATTTGCTTTTTTCCGTGAATTATCTTTCAAGCTGTAAGGGGGAAATTTTAGGGAAACAACAACGAAATAAATCATTATAAAGACAGAAACACAAAATACTATAATGAATCGTTCAACTATTAATACCAAGAAAGATACTAGATACTAGTTTAGCACCTAGTCTCCTTCTTTATTATGTTGTCAAGTCCCAAGCAACGCGTCCGTGAAACCAATCCGAAGCAGCTTGTGCTCTCTTTTGTAATTCATCTTCATTTGATCCTTCGACTACAAAAGAAGCAATATGGTCTACCTGACTGACAGGGTCATTATAGTTTTGGCCTACTTTTCCAACACTCTTGTATTCTACAACAAATTCAGGAGGTTGTTCGGTTGGCAAAGCAAGTAATGTCCCTTTTTTCGGTGGCAAAATCATCCATGCTGCAAGAATATCGGGATTTTTTTGCTTTTCAAGTGATGGAACTGGAACAGTCTGTCCACACTGCAAACGCAAAGAAGCTTCTAGTAGATTAGCACCAAACGCATGCTCATTCATTTGTGCTATGCGTCCACCACCGGTTCGGCTTGCAATCTCTACTAATACGATTTGATCATCTGGGGTGTGAAACCATTCTGCATGGAAAGTAGTAAACTCTGGGGTGGCTAAGCTGTTGATCAACTTTTTCGTCATTTCTACTAAACGTTCTGCAATACTACTTGTTGGGGTTAGTAGAAAAGCCCCTTGATAATCAGTAGTATGGAAGTGTAGAGGTGCATCATAATACTTAGAAGCACTAATGAAAGCCAGTTTTCCTTCTTGTACTATCCCATCAACATGGTAGACTTCACCCTCGACAAACTTTTCTACTGCAATTTCTAGAGGAACTCCGTGAACAAAAAATCGTTCTAGATCTTCTTTTTTCTCTAGTACAGTTGTCCCCGTCGATCCTCTACCAGTAACAGGCTTTACGACAACTGGAAAATCGTATTCTTTTACAAATTGGATGAGATCGAAAGAGGAATGAATGCGACGAAACTTTGTAACTGGTATACCATCAGCACCAGCAACTTCTTTCATACGCACTTTATCCCGATATTGTTCAGCGCTATCGGAACGCTGTCCATTGAGGTCAAACCAATCCCGAATATTAGCAGCTCTTATGATATCCATTTCTTTTAAAGCAATTACGGTATGGTATTGGTAGGTTTCATACAGTTCTATCGCCCGTAGTTCAACGTTACTATTCACGTCGTATGAGTCAAATGCTTCAATATAGGCATATTTTTGCTTGGGATAACCATCAACGTACTTTCGATCTGTTAGTAAAATCAGATCTTCACCCAAATCACCTAACAACTCATCGTATGGACAATCTGCATGGGAAACTGCGTTTAAAATTAAGATACTCATTGGTTCCTCCTCTTTTTTTAACATTTACGGAATCTTCTTCCAAATCCCCTATCAATCCATCCTCCCCCAATATAATTATATCTTTTTATTTGAAGCAATCAATCAGTTATTTGCAATAGTGAATGAATTTTCTTTTTAATTCCTAAAATATTACTTTTTTGCTTAATTATTGTCTATAAATCTATTTGTATTTTTATCCATCAAAAAAACCCCTTTCGGGGTTGATCAGGCAAATCCAAGCCATTTTTTCATTTTGCCTAACATATTTGGTTCCTTCTCTTGAACTAGCAACGGCACCATCTCACCCATAATTCGCCTTGCTACATTTCTGTAGGCCTTACCAGCAAATGATCCACTGTTCCAAACTGCTGGTTCACCGGCATTACCGGCTCGAATAACATGTTCATCGTCTGGAATTACTCCTAATAGATCAACCGAAAGAATAGAGACAACTTCCTCCACGTCCAAAATTCCGCCATCTTTTACTAACTGTTTGCGAAAGCGATTAATAATTAACTTAGGGGTTGCAATTCGTTCTTTTTCCAAAAGTCCAATAACTCGATCTGCATCGCGCACTGCAGTGTGCTCTGGTGTCGTAACGACAATAGCTTTATCTGCTCCAGCAATTGCGTGTTGAAAACCTGATTCAATACCAGCAGGACAATCAATGAGAATATAATCAAATTGATCTCGTAACTCAGCAATTAGTCTACGAAGTTGATTAGAACTAATTGCACTTTTATCTTTCGTTTGCGCAGCTGGCAACAAATATAATTCTTCGCATCTTTTGTCACGAATCAAAGCTTGATCAACTCGACATTGCTCTTCAATTACATCCACAATATCATAAACAATTCGATTCTCTAACCCCATCAATACATCTAGGTTTCGCAGACCAATATCTGTGTCTATTAAGCATACTTTTTTTCCTATCAGCGCCAATGCAGTGCCTATGTTAGCGGAAGTAGTAGTTTTTCCTACTCCTCCTTTTCCAGATGTTACAACAATGCTTTCTCCCATTACTGGTCCTCCTCCCTAGCCGAATCTTCTACTGAGCTCTTTCCATTCCATTTCGGGACGAATATGACTGAGATGACTCATTTTATCTACTGCGATCTGGTCTTTAACAATATAAGCAAAACGCATATGATTTTCAGATTCTTTCCACTCATCCGGTGGACGGGAAATAATATTATGAATACGTAATTGTGTTGGTCGAAATATCGATGCTGCGATGATTACGGATTCGTCTCCATCACTTCCTGCATGAGCCAATCCTCGAAGTGCTCCTAATATAAAAATATTGCCAGTTGATTGAACACACCCGCCTGGATTTACATCACCCAGAAGTAACAAATCTCCATAGTGCGATAGTACTTGTCCGGAACGAACCGTCCCAGTCAACATTTCCATTTTTCGAGGAGCATCTATTAAATAAGGAATACCATCGGACTCTAGTGTATGAACATGTAAATTTTTACGGGCCGCAAATATATCACGCATATCTTGTTCTTCACGTCTAGTAATCTGCCTTTTTCCTAATTTCACCTGTACTCGCATATCAGGACCATTCCAAATATGGGATGCGTTTTCATGCAGTAATTTATGTTTTAATTCATTAAGCACTACGGAAAAGGGGAGGTTATCATCTAAAAAGAAAAGAAGTCCATCTTTGGTACCTTTGATCAATACACTTGGTTTTACTACCTTTGCCATCTAGCTCACCCCATCTCCTTATTTCTTTCGCTATACCCTACCGTTTTCCTTCCTGATTGTAATTATAGAGGAAAAAAACCCCGCTCTTTTAAACTAATAAAGCGTTGATCACCAATAATAATATGATCCAATAAATCTATCCCAACTGTCATTGAAGCTTGATAAAGGAGTTCTGTCACCTCAATATCTTCTCGGCTGGGGGAAGGATCTCCACTTGGATGATTATGTATGCATATAAATGCAGAAGCACTTGCAAGGATTGCAGCGCGTAAAACTTCACGCGGATGAACAACAGAAGCATCAAGACTTCCAATAAATACACACTTTTTCTCGATAACACAATGTTTGGTATCCAGATACAAACAAACAAAATGTTCTTGTGTCAAATATCTCATTTCATCCATCACAAAATCTGCAGCATCTTGTGGTGTTTGCATACGCTGCTTTTCTTGCGGCAGTGTACGTGTAATTCTTCTACCTAACTCTAGTCCAGCTACTAATTGGATTGCTTTTGCTGGTCCAATTCCTTTTAATTGGGTGAGTTCCTTTAAACTCATATTGGCTAATCCTCGAAGACCACCTGTCTTACTCAATAATCGCTCAGCCAAATGTGTAACTGAAACACCTGCAGTCCCTGTTCGAAGTAACAATGCGATAAGTTCTGCATTAGACAAATGGGCTTGTCCTAATCGCAGCATACGCTCTCTAGGGCGTTCATCTGTTGGTAGATCCTGAATTAACAACACTCACCGCTCCTTTATCCAGAGAAATCTGTCATGAGGTGATAACCCAGTTGTGAAAACATTTGATTTATCAAAGGAAGTGACAAACCAACAACGTTAAAATAACAGCCATCGATCCGATCTACCAAACACGCTCCTAATGCTTGGATGCCATAAGAACCAGCTTTATCCATCGGTTCTCCTGTATCAACATACCACCGAATAGTTTCTTCTGATAAGGATGTCATCCAAACATCTGTTTTCCGATATTCCGTAATCATTTGTATTCTTTCACCATTACGCCATTCTACAAGTGAAATTCCAGTAAAAACTTGATGCTTTTTGCCTGACAATCGCCTCAACATTTTCATTGCATGGTCCCGATCTGTTGGTTTTCCTAATATTTCACCTTCAATGGATACGATTGTATCTGCACCTATTATTACAGCAGACGAAAAAGAGGTGGCAACTGCTGATCTTGCTTTTAGAAGTGCCAACTCCATTACCAGTTGTTCAGGTTCAGTAAGCGCGATCTTTGATTCATCTACGGAACTAGGAATAACTTGAAATGATAGCCCTAATTGTTCTAAAAGCTCCTTCCTTCGAGGAGAGGAGGAGGCAAGAATTAGCTGAGTCAAGCCGAGAATTCCTCCTATAAAAAAGAATGGGAATATACGTACTGTACTATTCTACAAGTTTTACCCAAGTCCTGCAAAAACAAAACAAGGTACAAAGACTTGTATTTCTATAAAATAATTTTATCATTATTTTCACAAAAAATCACGCAAACCTCGTTTAACGTTTTTGCGATAAGACATAGAGAAGTTGCTCGTATCCAGCAGCATACCGTACTAATCCTTCCTGAATAAACCAAGCGAGTGTTTCATTTTTATGTTTTGATAATTCTTCAGCGCCCTGTACTGCCTGATCCAATCCTCTCTCCAATTCTACCATCGCTGCTCGTATTTCAGGCGGATACATACTCGATTTTTGATTTACTTGCATAAATGACTGCAGTTTTGCTTTCAAATCTGCGGGTATCTGAAAATTAGACGAGGTGGTTATACTAGATACAGAAACCGCTTGCAAACTCATAAAAATCTCATTTCCTAGTTTTAAAGCAGAAGACAACTCTTTGTTTTCTTTCTGTTTTCCAGCATAAATCTGGTCTTTGATATAAACTTTAATTCCTTTTGCTTGATATCTTTTGGATAAAAGATTTGCATCTGTTTTACTATTAGCAACACCAAGATATATACGATAAGGGGCTTGGTCAGACATTACAGCGGCAAATCCTTTTGTACGGTATTGTTCTGCTACTCTTGTAGCACTACTTTTTGATTGATAGTTTCCCGCTTGCAATAGCGAAATATGCAAAACAGGAATGCTCATTGCTGGTTTTGCAGGAGACTGTTTATTTTTAGAAGTTTTCTCTTTTGCGGGCGACTTTACGATAGGAGCAGGAAGATGTGAATCGATTGTATTTGTTTTGCTCGCATTTGGATGTTCAGAAAAAAATAGAGCCAAAACTGAAAATCCCATTACTGTTCCTACTAAAATTGCTCCCGCAATCGAAATGAATATGGGAACAAGCGGACGTTTCCCTTTCTTTTTCATACCAAATATTTTTCCAGGTGATGCCCAGTCGATCACTTCGTTACTTTTTTCTACTATTTCATCCATAGGAAAAGGAATCACTCGAGGCTTTGATCTTTCTTTAGAGATAGGATTTGTTCTGCTTATTTTTTTCGTTTCTATTTTTGGTTGTAATGGTTTTTTTTGAACTTTTTTTCCGATATTGACTTCCATCAGCTTCTACCTTCTCTCCTTGCTTGTTAGTAGAGTATATGAACTAGTAGAGTTGATAGAACCGTTTTGCATGAAAAAAATAGAGCACATTTACCAGTGATAACATAAGCGAGAAAGGCCCCTAATGCAAGATGTGGACCAAATGCCAATTTACCTTTTAAATACAGGCTCTTTCTTTTCCATGCAAGATACAACACAAATAGAATTCCGCTAATAGAAGCTAGCCATAGAGTAAAAAGGATACCTTGCCAGTTTAAAACCAGCGAACACATTGCTAGAAACTTTGCATCCCCTTGCCCCATTCGTTTCGTCCATTTTGCAACACTATAAAAAAATAAATATACTACCATACTCTCCACAACGTGATAGAGTAAGCTCGGAAAATGTTGGACTCCTAGAAGCACTAAAAGAAGCAGCGAACCTCCTATTGTTACCTGATCAAAAATAAAATACGTATACCAATCAATCCAACCAATAAGCAAAAGAAGAAATAAAAAAACAAGTCCAATAGTCAGCTCCAACATTGTTTGCTGAACATATAGTACAATCGCTCCACCCGAGGTGCCTAATAGACACAAGAAAACAGAATAAGGCCGAAGTATATTCGTAGAAATTTCACGGTAAGAAAGAAGCTTTATCCCTACAAAAGGAATCCAAAAACAAACCAGTGCTATACTGATAAGCAAAATGATATATGCCAAAATTACCATTCTCTTCTATTTTTTTGAAAATATCATATCAAAAAAACAACCATTCTGAAAAGGTTGTTTTTTCTCGTTTACCATCAGCCTGGATTAGTAGATGGTTCCGATTTATTTGATGTTCTTTGCACTCGTTCTTTTCCCATCAATGATACGCAAACAAATGCTAGTATTGCTGGTATAATCGCCCAAGCAAAAGTATAGGCAATCGAAGCAGATAATACAGAAGTTATTTTATCTAATACAACAGGAGGAATTTTTTCGCGCAATGCTGGATTTAGTATCGCTCGTGGGTCGGACATTTGATTTGCAGAATAATGTGCACCTTGTACTCCTGTAAACGCATTTGCCATCTTATCCGTAAAATAGTTACGTTGCAGTATACCAAAAATAGTTATTCCTAAGGTCATTCCTAATGTACGTAAAAAAGTACTCGCAGAAGTTGCTGATCCTCTCTCTCGATAACCAAATGGCTGAATCGCAGACTGCCCCAATACGGAAAAGGAAAAGCCTACACCGAAACCAGTAATAATCATGTATGTGGTCAATAGTGATTTTGAGATATCTGGAGATATGGTACTAAGCAGAAATACACCTACAATAAAAATAATACAAGATGACACCATAATATTGCGAAAGCTTGTTTTTGCGATGAGAAATCCACCAATTTGCGCTCCAACAACACTTCCAAGTGTCATCGGAATTAAAATCAGACCTGCATTGGTCGTAGATCCGCCCAAAACACCTTGTACAAATATCGGTATGTAGACTGTTCCTACAATGAAAGCAATACCATAAAACAAATTCGCCAAAACACTGGCAGTAAATAATCGCTTGCGGAACATTTGAAAATTAATGATAGGCTCTTTTACTTGCGTTTCGATCCAAATAAAAACGAGAAGAAAGACAACAAAGGACACAAATAAGCCGATAATCACAAAAGAATTCCAAGCATATTCATTTCCGCCGAGTTCCAGTGCAAACATTAAAGATACAACACTAATAACAAGCGTTAAGGCTCCCCACCAATCAATACGCTGCTTGGTATTTTCCGCAGATTCCTTATAAAATGGAATGATTAACAATAATGCAATAATGCCTAAAGGGACATTAATATAGAAAATCCAGTGCCAACTAAAATTATCTGTGATCAATGCACCTAGTAACGGCCCAAAAATACTTGACAAACCAAAAACAGCTCCAAAAAATCCTGCCATTTTCCCTCTCTTCTCAGGAGGAAATAAGTCAAACATAATTGTAAACGCAATTGGATTTAATGCCCCTGCACCAATTCCTTGAACTGCTCGGTAAATACTCAATTGAACCATACTCTGCGCAGTTCCACACAAAATGCTACCTATCAAAAAAGCAATCAGTCCAAAAACAAAAAATCGCTTTCGACCATACATATCCGATAGCTTGCCGAAGATCGGTGTACCAGCTACTTGAGTTATGAGATATGCAGATGTCACCCAAACAAACTTATCGAATCCACCCAAATCTGCTACGATAGTTCCTGTAGCGGTAGCGACAATGGTATTATCCATTGCCGCAATGAATATTCCAAGCAGTAGCCCTGCTACTACAAATCCCACTCTGCTCTGATTTTGAGCAACCATTCACTTTCCCTCCATCAAGCTGTTACCTTCACTGTTTCTTTTACCTTTGCTTGTTCATGCTTTTCCAAATGATCTCGATATTCTACCCGCTCGATAACAGCAGCTTCTCCAAGTTTCACATGATTTCCCCGTAATACTTTCACTTTAGCTGTAGTTAAATCTAAATCGTCTCCTTCCATCATATCCGTAATCACTTCTGCTTCATACGGAGAGAAAAATTTAAACCATTTTATTATACCAAAAGGTCGATTTACTTTCTTTACGATTATTCTTTCTCCGCCGATTTCATTCGCTTTGCAGTCACCATAAGGAACGATATCTGCTGTACCAATATTTAAAAGCCCTTGAATGGTAAATATGCCACGTACTTTAAAATCTTCTGCTTCACAGTCTCCATGTACTTGAAGTCCTCCCTTTAGGCTAAGTGAGTCAAAAGCAGCGTTTGCTTTCACTTTTACTTCTCCATAGACAGAAGCAGTCTTGATCTGTGCATAGTCGCCTACTGAGGACTGTCCATAAATCTTCATTCGATTTGCAACCACATAGCCTTCAAATGTAGCATCTCCATTAATACGTATCGTCTTAGCTTTGATATTTCCTTTCACTTTCACCCTACCAGTACAGACAAACTCATTGCACTCTATATCTCCCGTGATTGTAACATCTCCACTCACTTTTACCCGATCATACAACCCGCCGGAAGCAGTTCCATGACCCATCAAGACAAGATTATTCATATGTGTTCCCTCCTTGTAATCTCTCTTCTACCTCATCAAGCAGCTTCTGAAACGTATACTTAGCAATAATCCCCACTTCCTGATCAAAATACGCTTCTGCTGATGAGACAATCACAATTACAGCAGGAACTCCCATCTTTCTTGTAAAATAAAAAGCACCATCGCTTTGTTGTACTTCTCGCAAATGTGGAATAATGGTCTGATAAATAAGCTCCCCTTCAGATCTGCTGATCTTTCCTTCACGTAAAAGTTTATCGATCAAATAATACAAACAAATTTGCCCTAATGGAATTTTTTCCTCTAACAATATCTGCTGCGCAAATTGTTCTAACACCACTGAAGAAACAATGTTTCGTTCTAATAATTCTTGCTTAGTAAACGAAACAGCCACAGACTCTGTCCCTTCTGAAAATACCTTTACCATATCATCTAACGAAAGATCGTCTTTCATGTTTTTAATCCGTTTCACACGTTCTAATACTTTGTCCTTTAAAAAGAATGTTTCCTGTCCAGTGAATGTAGATTTGCGAATAAACCATTCTTCTGGTATGAGTTTTTTGCGTTTCCAGCGATACAATTGCCCATAGGAAATACCTGTTTCCAGCAATAAATCTTTTTTGGAGATCAAATTTTGCGGCATAACGATTCCTCCTTTGCTGTAAACGTAACATAACATTGTTTTGTTATCAAGCGAAAATAAAAACCACCGAATTGGTGGTGAATTTGTGATTTGGGGCCGAGACAACATTTGCATGTATATCTCGGCTATCTGGGACATTAATGCACCAAATACAAGCCCTAATACTCGAGGAGGCTCTTCATACGGTCGAAGTCCCCATCATCGCTACCGCGGTACAGGAGAAGCGATTGCTCCATTGACTTCGCTAGCTCAGCAATCTCGATGATCTTGTCGAGAAGCTCAACATCACGGTTGATCTGGTAACGCTCGCGAAGATTTTCGCAGGTACGTTTGGCTCGATCGAGAAGCTCCCTGATCTCCTGTTCATGCTCCCGCCGGAACTCTTCCTTCAGCTTCCGGGCGTCATCGAGGATGTCCTCGAAGTCCTTCACCGTCATGATTCCTCCAGAGGAACGTTAGGGTTTCAAAATGATTATATCATTGATCTTATTAACTGTACTCCCTCTTTAAAAAAATACCTCGTCTCTAAAAGAGAAAGAGCATACATTATTTGGGTCGAGATAGCGACAATATATGCACTATCTCGACTTTACACATATAACTCAAGGAAGCACGGCTTCTAATTCAAAGAATTTCTCAACTGTACCAAATCACTCAGTTTATAGCCGTTGATTCGAATCTGTTTAATCTGATCGAGAAGACGCATCGCTTTCTGAATACCTTCTCTGGACTGGGAGTTCTCAATCAGCTCACTGCAAACATCCATAATTTGATTAAAAACCTGATCCACTGCATCCTGCATCCTTCGATGATTCTCTGTCATATTCAGTTGACTTTCCAAGTCTTGAAACAGATCATCAAGCCGACTGAATGAATCGTTCTGTGCCACAAGAGCCTCCCATAAGAGCTTAGATATGCATCTTCAGGTTAATAGAATGCTGTTGGAAAGTAAATATTTATTCCTTATTTTTGTTCTATTTGTTTTACATCGGAAACAATCTGTTTCACATCTGGCTTAAGCCCATCATAAAACTTACGGACTTTTCCCGTTTGATCAACCAAATAAAATTGAGATGGATGATTATACAGCACGGTATTAGGATCATTGCTCTCCACTTTTTGGATCTGACCTTTAAATGCATCTTTGGCTATTTTTTGCACATCGATAAAAGAGTAGCCCGTGAGGAAATGCCAATTGGAAAGATTTGCTCCATGATCTATACCAAATTTTTTAAGGATATCTGGTTTATCGTACTCTGGATTAACAGTGAAAGACACCATCGTCGCAGGTATGCCTTCTTTGTCCAACGCTCTCTGCACTTTTGCCAAATTTGCTGTCATTGGTGGACATATATTGGGACAACGGGTGAATAGGAAATGAGTGATCCAGACTTTCCCTTTTAATGTATCATTGGTAACGGTTTTATTTGCTTGATCTGTTGCTTGAAAGGCTGGCACTTGCCAATTTAGTTCAGTTACATCATTTTGTTCTGTTGGCTGTTGAGTTGAATTAGTAGTAGCTTTGGAACAGGCAGTGAGGCTAATAACAAAAAGTAGAAAAAGACAAATCCATTTGTTTTTATGTATCATTTTTTGATCCTCCCATGAAAAATAACCTTAATCACCATAACACAGGATCAAAATGAACTCAATTTCAATCAAAAAGAGACATGTGCAAAATAGTACACATGTCTCTTGCATATCGTAACATCCGGGTATACAACATTATGTATACTCAGACTAAGACTACTTGAAAATGTGAAATGTTACACCACTTTCAAAAACCTTATAGATACCAGGTTTTTTAAATGTAGCTTCATCTCCACCTGCCACCACCTTCATCAAACTCAATGTAGCTTGTGGTGACCTCTTGCTTTCCAATTCCAATCGTGTACTCCCTGCGGTCAGCCTTCCATGTAATGCAGTCATCAGGCGGGAGTCCCTTTACCTGCTTATCGTTATCAATATCAGCACTCTTTGGAAGATCCTTGACAGCAACCTTTAGGTTCTAGTCTTTGGATGTATAGTCCATCTTAATTCCTCTGATAGATAGTAGGAAAAGTACTAAAGTATCGTACATTTATTATTCTATCAAATATTCGTAGGTTTTGATATATTTACGAGTTCCTCCACTAGTCCATGGGAGACACGCCAAATGTCACCTGCACCCATTGTAAAAACTACATCGCCAGCTTCTGCATGGGTCATCAAATAATCGATAACTTGTGCATGGGCAGCAAGGAAAGTAGTATTTGGATTACTATTGACTTTGATCAATTCAGCCAGATGTTCTGCGCTTACCCCAGGAATAGGAGCTTCTCCTGCTGGCGCGTAGAGTGTATTGATGATCACTTCATCTGCTTCACCAAATGCTTCACTAAACTCTTTCATTAACAGATGCGTGCGTGAATAGCGTTGTGGTTGAAAAACAACTCTTATTTTACGGTTAAGGGCTTTCGCTGCTTTTAATGTTGCAACAATTTCTGTTGGATGATGTGCATAATCATCGATGACCAAAATATCATTTACTTCTCCAATAATTTGAAAGCGGCGTTTTGCTCCTTGAAATTGGTATAGAGCTGCTGCAATTTCCGAAAAAGGTAAACCAAGTGAAAGGCTTGCCACTATAACCGCTAATGCATTCAATACATTGTGACGTCCAGGTTTTTGCAGAGTCACCTTCCCTAACCGCTCTTCCCCTTGATACACAACAAATGATATTAGATGTCCTTCCGGTTGAATTTCCTTTGCCATATAATCTGCATGAGTATCAATACCATATGTGATCACATTACTGGTGAGTTCAGAAGCAATACTGCGTACATGCGCATCATCCCAGCCAATAATAGCTTTGCCTTCTGGACGTACTTGGTTAATAAACTCCACATATGCCTGCTTCAATTTATCGAAGTCATTATCATAATTTTCCAAATGATCGGCCTCAATATTAGTGACAATCGCTAGATGCGGATGATAGGCAAGAAAAGAACCATCGCTTTCATCTGCTTCAGCTACAACATAATCGCTCTTTCCTGCTTTGGCATTGCTTTTTAATCCAACGATTTCCCCACCAATAATATAAGTTGGATCCACTTCACAAATTTCTAATGTTTGTGCCAGCATAGACGAAGTAGTGGTTTTTCCATGTGCACCCGCAACAGCTATGCCTTTTTTACTGTTCAGCAGATCTGCCAGCATCTCTGAACGGTGAAAAGTAGGAATTCTTCTTTTTGTTGCTTCCACCAATTCCACATTATCAGCTGCGATGCTGGTGGAATAAACAATTTTGTCTGCTCCTACTACATTATCAGCATCATGACCAATAGTCACCGTTGCGCCTCGGTTGATCAATTTTTCGACAAGCGCATTCTTTTCCACATCAGAACCAGATACGTCATAATTTAAATCAAGCAGAACTCGGGCAATAGCACTCATGCCATACCCACCTATACCGATAAAATGGACATGCTGTTTTGTCAAATTCATCCCATCCTCTCTTCACGTCTACATAAATAATGGTCTTATTTGGGCGATTAAATATAGTGAACCTGCAATCACAATCATGTCATTTGGTTCTGCTTGCGCTTGAACAGATGCTAATGCTTCTTGTGGTGAAGCGATTGCTTGCACCATTTGATCAGCATTAAGCTCTAGAATGATTTGTTTTAATTCATTTGCAGTCCTAGTTCTAGGCTGGTTTGGTACTTCTGTAGCTACAATATGATAGGCAAGCGGAAGAAGTGGCTGTATCATTTTCGCTTCTTTTTCCTTCATCATGGCAAAAATAACAAACAACTTCTCGTATGTATATTGGGATTGTATCGTATCTACTAAAGCTCTTACTCCTGATGCATTATGAGCACCATCAAGCACAATAATTGGGTTTTCACTTACTTCTTCCATACGTCCTGGCCATGCAGCTTTTTCTAATCCTCTTTTCAACTGTTCCGGCTCAACAACTGTTGCATAATGCTGACATAATAAGGAAATAGTCATGATAGCTGCACCTGCATTTGCAAGTTGATGGCGTCCTTTGAGTTGAATTCGTAAATCCGCCTCTAACATTTTACTTTTAAAATGAAATGATTGTCCATTTCGATCATGTTTTGTCCGGATAACACTAAAATCTTGTCCAAATTGATAAAGCTTACAATTTCGCTCTTTTGCAACGTTTGCTAAAACTGCTAATCCCTCATCATCTTTCGTACTTGTCACTACTGGAACGCCATTTTTAATAATACCAGCCTTCTCAGCAGCAATTTCCACAATGGTGGAACCCAAAAACTCCATATGATCGCGATCAATTTCTGTTATCACACTGACCAACGGATACACGACATTGGTCGAATCCAATCGCCCACCTAGACCTGTTTCCATAATGACAAACCAGGGTGTAGCCTCATAAGCAAAATAACAAAGAGCAATCAATGTCCAAAATTCAAACTCTGTAGGAGGTTCTTCCATTTTTTCAACAATTGGACGAATATGATTTGTCCATCGAACCAACTCAGATTCTGGAATATTTTCACCATTCCAGCTGATTCGATCACTCCAATGCGTTAATTCTGGCGATGTGAATACTCCCACCGAATAACCTGCTTCTTGTAATACGCTTGATAACATGGCGGCAACGGAACCTTTGCCATTGGTACCCGCAATATGAATTACTTTTAATCGCCTTTCAGGATGATCCAGTTCTTCTAAAACATGTTCCATCCTTTCTAAGCCCGGGCGAATTTGTGCAGGTGTATGTTGAGCTAACCAATCCCAGACATCGTTTGCTGATTGCAACATATACTTTGGCATCCCCTTTGTAAAACTTCTCGTTGTTCATTTTGCATGGTAGATGATTATTAGTCAATAAGAAGAGCCTACCTCTATCAGATAGGGTACACTTTTTAATTCCGTCCTATTTGTTGCATTAGTGGTGAAATTACACTTGGATATTACCTCACCTGTTTAAAATACATTTTCTTTCAACCAAAAATCATTCCACTTTGTTCCATCTCTTTGGGGTACGACATAATCTGCTTTCCTTTTAAGCAAATAAAAAAGCCTTTCCATCTCAAAGGACGAAAAGACTGGTTTCGCGGTACCACCTTTGTTCACAAACTTCTAAAAGTATGTGCACTCATCACGATAACGGACGTCATCCGGTCTTTCCTACTTAAGTTCAGAAAGACAGTTCAAGGGTGATATTCAGCATTCTCTTATGGAAAACCTCACAGCCGAAGGGTTTTCTTCTCTGAATAAAAGTATTTGCTTACTACTCCCTATCCTCACTTGTAGCTAATATTATATACAACTTTCTCCTAAATCGCTACTAACTATTCCTATTATTTTTTAAGTTATACCAAAAGTACCTTTAATCGTGTCAAGCATTCTTGATGGATCAGCTAAAAATGTAATGAATAGAATTGTACAAAGCATTAGGATTGCAAGTAAAACAATAAATAATAGGCCTCGATAAAACTTTTTAGCAAAGGATTTGACCATTTCCAAAATAATCGCTCCTCCCTATATATTCTTTCTACGAGTATATCTCATTTCTCTTCTATTTCACTTCGCAGATTTTTTCCACATTTTAAATCCCAAAAACCAATGTAATATACTTTATACTACCTTTCAACCCTAAAGGTTGAACATTCCATGTTCAAACAAAAAAACAACTTTGTTTTCCATTTATCATATAAAATTTTAATATATGTATTCACGATCAACAAATGATAACTTATAATACTTAAGTATATTCTATCTTATTACATATAAAACAAAATAAGATTAGATAAGTTACATTATATGATTTTTTTTGGAGATGATGCGAAAAAACAGTTCCATTAAACTGCTGCCTCTTAATAACTATCACCTACTTCTTACCAAATTACTTTCCTAATTTTTTATTTATAACACCTTTTATCATCTTTACTAAAAAAATTTAATAGGAGTGAAAGTTTTGCAATACTTTCAGTTACAAAAATCTGCCTTCCATTCATTAAAAGGACGTTGGGGAAAGGCCATCCTATCCATTATCATATGCTCCTTATTATCTTCTGCCATGATACTCCTCAGTGAACTCTTGAACAGCTACAGCCAACTGACTTATGAAATACCTTTTAAAGAGCCTATTTGGTACACGCTGTTGGACTCCATTGTATCACTTATTTTAACAAGCACTCTTTTCCTTGGTCTAAATCTGATCTTTTTATCTATTGCACGCAATAATTCTGTTTCTATCAGCAGTTTGTTCTACTTTCTAAAAAGCGGAAAACAGATTTTCCGGGCAATTCGAGGGTATATCGTTCCAGGAATTTATGTTTTTTTATGGAGTTTGCTCTTGATTATACCTGGTATATACAAAGCATTTTGTTATGCAATGACGCCATATATACTAGTTGACCATCCAGAATTAAACGTTCGCCAAGCCATGCAAATGAGTATACGTATCATGCATGGACACAAATGGCATTTTTTTATGCTCGGTTTATGTTTTTTCGGGTGGAGTCTTCTTGGTATCTTGACATTGGGAATCGGATTTATATGGCTTGTTCCTTTTATACATGCAACAAACGCAAAATTTTATGTGACGATAAGTACAAATCAATAGTTGGAAAAACCCATCAAAATATTTTTGATGGGTTTTTCATTTGTCATTCTAATTTGACACAATAAAAATTCTTTACATAGAATAGCCTTTTCCCCATAACAATTTTCCGGTTCCAACATATATGTATAAAAAGGATTTTGCCCTGGGTAAACTTTATAGTTCATATGCAATTATAGCAAATGGAAAGGATGATTGTTCATGTTCATTGGTATCATGCTTGCAACAGCTATCTCCATTCCAATATTCGGGATTCGGTATTTCTTGCGAAATGGCAGAAAAAACAAAAAAAGACTCTATTTATAAGAGTCATTTTTTCGCTTCAATATGTCGGATGGGTAATATTTTTCCTAAAATTTCTTTCGCTACTGGAGCCGCAACAGCCCCACCAGACATACTTGAAACATTTGTTGTGGGTCTATCAAAAGCCACATAAATAACTACATCAGGGTGATCAGATGGTGCAAACCCAATAAAAGAAACGATATATTCATTTGGAATATACCCACCCTTTGGATCTGGTATTTGGGCGGTACCAGTTTTTCCTGCTACATCATATTCATTCATGTTGGCTGATTTTGCAGTCCCATTCTGAACTACACCTCGTAAAATTTGCCTTACTTTTGTCGCTGTTTGGGGAGTGATAATCTGGCGCTTCGTGATAGGATACTGGTATACGGTTTTCTTCGTTTTTGGATCAAGTGCTTCCTTTACCACATGAGGTTTTACCCAGTACCCATCATTAGCAATTGCGGAAACAGCTGCTATTTGCTGAATTGGAGTAACCGAAATCCCCTGTCCAAATGAACTAGCTGCCAATTCAGCAGGGTAAAGCGCACGATTATAATAGTATCCTCTTCCCTCAGCAGGCAAATCGATTCCTGTGCGAGTTCCAAATTGATCCGTGATACGACCAAAACCAAAACGATTAATGTAATCGGATAATTTTTCTGCACCGAGCTGTTGTCCTAGTTTAATAAAACCAACATTACTTGAGAGTTCTACTGCTCGTTGATAAGAAATAGTTCCCCAACCGGTACGATTCGAGTCATGAAATATCCGATCACCGACTTGTATAGAACCAGACTGATACACATCGTTTGCATGAAAAAGCTTTTCATTTATACTAGCTGCAAGTGTTACAATCTTAAAAGTAGAACCAGGTTCATACTGACTTTCCACTGCAATATTATGGCCATTTTTAGCCGGATCAAATGTCTTTGCAATGTTGTTAGGATCAAAGGCAGGTCTGCTGACCATAGATAAAATCTCACCGTTTTTCGGGTCAGCAACAATAGCAGTAGCACCTTTTGCATTGTATTTTTTCATTGCATTATTGATTGCAACTTCTGTCTCATGTTGTATCTTCGCATCAACTGTCAGTACCAGATCTTTTCCATTTTCAGGTGGACGAAAAGTTTCTGGACCATTAGATATCATCATTCCATTTTTTGCTTTGTGATATTTAATAGTTCCATCAACACCACGTAACCATTTGTCATATATTTTTTCCACGCCACCTACCGGCTCACCATTGCTATTTAAAAAACCCAGAACATGGGCTAATTCAGAACTATTGTATTGTCTCATATATGTGGGATATCCATAAATACCAGTGATTGTCCCCTTTTTCTTTAATGAAAATATTTTTCGGTATATAGACGGAGAATACTTACCCTTTCCTTCATACTTTATTTCAACAGCTTTTTTCTTCTGCAGAAACTTCTCTTCTAGTACATAAGTTGGTATTTCGAGGAGCGGAGACAGAATCTTCGCTGTTTTGGAAACATCTTTAATTTGACTTGGATCAGCAACAAAATAATATCCAGGTACTTCCCATGTGTATACTTCTTGTTTCGTACGATCATAGATCGAACCACGTGTAGCATGCAAAATAGAATTTGAGTTTTCCCAAATTTTTTCGGCTTTATCTAACAGGGTCTGTGAATCGACTGTTTGTATCCAAAACAAGCGAATCAAAACAGCGCTCAGTAGCACTGTGAGTGAAAATCCAATCATTACGGAACGAATCTTATTTTTCTTATCTGACTGCTGCATATCAGTGCCACCATTCTATCGACCAAATTGCTTGTCCACTACGGATGAATAGAAGGAATGATCTGTAAGCCATTTTGTTCTGCAAACTCACGAATTTGCTCTAAACTACTCTGTTTTGTCTTTTCTGAGTTCAACTGAGAATTTACTTCTTTTGTCCGATTTATTTTTGTCTCTGTCTGCTGGATTGATACATCTAGTTGCGTTAGTTCAGCATAACGAGTCATCAAAAAAATAGCTGCCATAATGCAGATTATAGTACTTACAAGATAGAGTAATTTTTCACTTGATGGCAGACCTTTGATAACTCTTCTTGGTCTAATTTGAGTGCGAGTCTTAGGTGTAGATACAGGTAACTGATAAGCCAACGAGGTATTCCCTTGTTCTTTACGCACAATGATCCCCCTCTACTCTTCCCTCAAGTCTGATAATAAACGCAAAATTGATGTTTTTTATACAAACACGCTTGCTTATTTCTTTTTTTAACCAGCTGACCCTTTTCTTTTCTGACTTTATAAAGTGTAACATGACCTTTGACCATCTTTTCTATTTTCTCTTTTTGACCTTTTTCTTTAACTGCATTCTATTTTGATATTTATATTTTCGACCCTCTGTGACCTTTTATATTTCATAATTTCTCAGCTACACGAAGTTTAGCTGATCTTGATCTGACATTGTTTTCAATTTCTTTATCACTTGGAATGATTGGTTTTCGTGTCAAAACCTTCAAAGAAGGTTTATGATTACAGACACAAACTGGGAAATGCTTTGGACAAATACAGCCAATCGATTGCTCCTGGAAAAAATGTTTGCAAATTCGATCTTCTAGCGAATGGAATGATATGACAGCCACTCTTCCACCCGTGGAAAGCATCGGTACAACTTGTTCCAATGCTCTTTCGAATACACCCAGCTCATCATTTACAGCGATTCGGATTGCTTGAAATGATCTACGTGCAGGATGCGGACCTTTTCTTCTTGTAGCTGCCGGTATTGCTTCTTTAATTATCTCCGCTAGTTCCACAGTACTTTCAATTGGTTTCCCGATTCGTTTTTGGATTATATGGCGAGCAATTCTTCGTGCAAATTTCTCCTCACCGTATTTAAATAAAATCCGGCTTATCTCTTCTTCTGGATAATGATTTACAATTTCAAATGCTGTTAATGATTGTTCCCGATCCATCCGCATGTCTAGTGGAGCATCCTCGTGATAACTGAATCCTCTTTCTCCTTCATCCAATTGAGGAGAAGAAACACCTAAATCAAATAAGAAACCATCTACCTTATCGAATCCAAGAGAACGTAAAACCATTTCTAGATCTTGAAAATTAGCCTTATGTAAAATCACTTTGCATGTAGCATGTTCTAATTTTCTTTTCGCTGCCTCTAATGCTTTTTTGTCTTGATCTAATCCGATAAGGGTCCCGCTCGGCCCCAGTTTTTTTGTTATCAAACTACTATGTCCTGCACCACCTAACGTACAGTCAACATATATTCCATCAGGTTTAATCGCTAGTGCGTCTACTGATTCTTCTAATAAAACAGTGATGTGCTGAAACAAGGGTTGATCATCCTTTTACAAATCAAAATCGACAATACTCTCTGCAATCTCATTAAATGATTCCTCTGATTTCGTATAGTAGCTTTCCCAAATAGTACGATCCCAAATCTCGACTCGAGAGGATACACCAAGCACGACACATTCTTTGGTTAAATTGGCAAATGTTCGCAGGTTGGATGGCAATACAATTCTTCCTTGTTTATCCAACTCTACTTCACACGCTCCTGAGAAGAAAAATCGGGTAAATGCACGAGCATCTGCCTTAGTGAAAGGAAGTGCTTTTAATTTCTGCTCTAATTGTGTCCATTCTGCTTGAGGATATGCAAAAATACATTGGTCGAGTCCACGCGTTAATACAAAGGAGGAGCCCAGTTCTTCTCGAAACTTAGATGGAATTATCATTCTTCCTTTTTCATCTACATTATGATGAAACTCTCCCATAAACATACAGCGTGTCCCTCCCCACCCTTTATAGAATGACCAGTTCTATCAGGGCTTTTTGCAAATCCTCCTCTCTGTCTTGTTGATATGGCAGTGTACTTATTGCCTATCAGAGAAAACCGAATCGGTGATCTCATTTTCTGAATGAAACCACTGTCCTCCACTTCCCTCCACTTTCCACCACATTGGTAAGTATACCACAATCCACACAAAAAATCCTGCACTTGTGTACAGGATTTGAACAAAATTATCACATTTTGGAAAATTAGTTTATAACTGCCAACTTCCAAGGTATTCTTTTTGTTCAGCTGTTAATTCATCTATACGAATACCAAGGGATTCCAAGAAATGACGAGAAACCTGCTCATCAATTTCATATGGTACATCAATTACATGTGCTCCGATGTTTTCATTTGATTGATCGAGGTAAAGCAGACTCAAAACCTGAAGTGCAAAAGTCATATCCATAATTTCCGCGGGGTGTCCATCTCCTGCAGCTAAATTTACTAAACGACCTTCTGCCAGTAGGTTGATCTTACGACCATCTGCGAGGTGATACTGTGTAATGTCTTTTCTCACTACTTCTGAATCAACTGCTATCTGCTCCAATGCAACTTTATCTATCTCGATATCGAAATGACCAGCGTTTGCCAAAATAGCTCCATCTTTCATCACTTCATAATGATCACGACTGATTACCCCACGATTACCAGTAACAGTCACAAAGAAATCTCCTTGTTTTGCAGCTTCAATCATAGGAAGTACTGTAAATCCTTCCATATGCGCTTCTGTTGCTTTGATCGCATCTATTTCAACAACGATAACACGTGCTCCTAAACCTTTTGCACGCATCGCAACCCCTTTTCCACACCAGCCATAGCCGATAACCACAACTGTTTTTCCAGCTACAACTAAATTAGTTGTCCGGTTAATTCCATCCCAAACGGATTGCCCTGTACCATAACGATTATCAAATAATGATTTGGAAAAAGCATCATTTACAGCAATCATTGGAAACTTCAACTGGCCGGATTTTTCTAAAGATAATAGACGTTTTATCCCTGTTGTCGTTTCTTCACATCCGCCTTTCACTTGTTCCAACAAATCAGGACGCTCACTATGTAAAATGGTTACCAAGTCTGCTCCGTCATCAATGATTAAATCTGGCTTAGTCTCCAATGTCATAATAAAATGTGATTTATATTCTTCAGGAGTTGGATTATAACGAGCAAAGACCGTTACTCCTTCCGAAACCAAAGCAGCGCAAATATCATCTTGTGTTGATAATGGATTACTACCTGTGATAACGACTTCGGCACCAGCATCACGTATCAATTCTGCCATGCACGCAGTTTTTGCTTCCAAATGCAAAGAGATCGCGACTCTTTTTCCTGCTAGTGGTTTTTCCACTAAAACCCGCTCTCGAATTCTCCCCAAAACGGGCATGTGATCTTTTGCCCAATTGATTTTCTGCCTGCCACTCGGTGCTAATGTTATATCCTGAATTACGCTCTTTTCTAATGCGTTCATCTATTTATCCACCTTTCATTTTTTATAAGTATAACAATTGATGCGTTCCTATTACAGGTAACTCTTGTTTACATAACATATCCAACCACTCAAGTCCATAGGTATTCCAAAAATATACCAGGTTGTAACTGCGTTCTTGCAATCCTTCGAGTGGATAAATCGAATTTACTACAGCTCTTTGTTGACGCAGAGTGACTTCTTGTTTCCTATCTATTAATGTATATGCTTTTTTCTTTAACCAATTTACATGATAATGAAGCTTTTTTGCTGTACTAGCACCCATTTGATCGATATTTCCGCCAACTGTTTGAGTAAGTTCCTCTAAAAACGGATGATAAACTTCTTCTAATTGGCGAATGAATATATCAAAACTAGAATCAACTTCCGGCGGCTTGTTTTCTTGTTTCCAACTCTCTAATAGAGCTTGTCCTTTTCCCAAAAGCAACTCTTCCCAAGAAATACCCCAAGATTGTCTGTATTTTTCAATCGAACGCTCCACAATGGTTATATTTTGTCTTGGTACCACAATCGGCATTTCTAATCCGAACAATGGAAAAGTTTCTGCTAAACAGCCCCAATAATCTACTTCAGACGGCCCACCGACAAAGGCTAATACAGGAAAAACCATTTCTTGCATTAAAGGACGTGTAACAACGTTGTTGCTAAGTTGTTTGTACTTATCAAATAACTCATTTTTTGTATATTGATAAAAACGATTGCGACTTACAAACCGTTCCTTATCTCGGTATAACGCGATGCGCATACCATTTTCTTCTATAAACAAGTGTGCTTGCTTCTCTTCAAATTGCAGAGGCGAGGACAAACCCTGTGCACTCCATTTTGCAATCCCCTGTTGCACCGCTTCATCTAATGCTTCATTTTTTTCTATTATTTCATAGAAATAATCTTTTTCTAGCTCCCGTATATATGGATCATGGGAATCTATCAATAATAAACCATGTGACGCAAATAAGTAATGAATAATTTTCGCGAAAAATCTCGTCCAACTTATTTTCTCAGAAGTAAGTTCCTCACACAGATAAACCCAGTCCGCTTTATGCTCTCTATCGGCAATCGCTTGATGCAGTTCATTCAACCACGAGTGAACGAGCTCAGGGTCTAACATAATATCCGAAACGGAAGATTTGCTTTGATGCAGCGGGAATGTATATTTAATCATTCCAATGCCTTCTGGCATATAAACATGATCTACTTCTTGTTGATCATGATCTTCACCAGCAATCCAAAAAATTGGAATGACAGGTTTTTGCAGTCTTTGTTCTTCTCTTTTTGCCAATTGAATAATGGATATAATTTTATATATCGTATAGAGAGGACCTGTCAAAACTCCTGCCTGTTGTCCTCCAATTACTACAACACTATCAGGCGATAATAAACGATTTAAATTTATTTCAACAGCAGGATGGACCATATCCGGTTCATGATATTTCCGGAGTACTTCAACTAACTGCTGTCGTTTATATTTTTGTTGTTGCAGATGTTGATAGCGTCGAAAGTAGCTCTTGTCTTGGGTTGGGTCATAAGGATAAAAAGATTCTTTTTGCCGAAGTTTTTCATTTTGAATGTAACACTTTTCTATTTTCAATTTTCGCCAGCCCTTCTTCCAGGTGCTACTTACTTATCATAAGTATACCACATGCTCAAAACGACATACTTTTTGCTTTTATCAATTGCGTAAGAAACGTATTTGCTGAAGCTTCTATGCCAATATTTTCAGCGTACAAAACAACCATTTCATTGAGTGAAGCGATCTCCGTCTGTTTCTTTGCTAATATGTCTTGAAGCATAGAGGAAAAGTTCTTTTTCGTTTTGATACACACGTCATTTACTTGATAATAGATATCCTCGTGTTGAAGTTGAAATCCTTTTGCTTGTGCAACTTGAACAATTTCATTAATAATTTGATTTATTACTGAGTCCAATCCCACTTTCATTAATTCACCATTTGGTATTTCTAGTACAGCAGTCAATGCATTAATTACGCAGTTGATCGAAAATTTTTTCCAAATATCAAACTCGATATTATCTGTAACTTTCATCCCAACTTTTGTAAAAAACTGCATCCATCTAGGATCAACATTATCAAACGGATATACTTGTCCGATTAATACATATCCTTCTCCAGTATGTTGGACATGATTATCAGAATACTTTCGAGCACCTTCTGTTGTCACTACTGCATAATTATGTGTAAATGAATATTCCCTTATCTTTTCTAAGTGTCCCAAACCATTTTGCCATGCCACGATATGCGTATGCTTTGCTGCCCACATAGATATATCTGCTAAAACTTCGTCTAAATTTGGCTGTTTTACCATCAGAAACAGCACATCAAAATCAGCAGAATGATCAAATCCACGAATCCATTCTGCTGCTACGGCGTATTTTATTTTTTGTTGGTCTAACGTCGTTAAGATAATGCCTTCCTGCTGAATTTTTTTTGCTTGTCTGTCTGTTCGACACAGCAGAGTCACTTGTGCATGTTGTACAAGACGGGCTGCCCATAAAAGTCCAAGTGACCCTCCTCCAATTATACCAATTTTCATCTGATCTCACACCGGATATATAGGATGTTTTCTTTCACTAAAGACTAATTGTTTGTTGCCATAAAGATCATACCTTTTTGCCAGTTCTTCACGCAAATCTTCTGGTTCCACCATTACGTCTACTATCAATTCACTAGCTAGCCGATAGATATGAATATCTTCTTGATACGCTGTCCTCTTGTTTTGAATAAAAGCATCTCGTTCCTCTATCGAAAGTTGTTGAATTTTGTTATGATACACTGCATTTACAGCAGCTTCTGGACCCATTACCGCGATTTGTGCAGTCGGCAATGCAATACAACAATCTGGTTCAAAAGCAGGTCCTGCCATTGCATAAAGGCCAGCCCCATAAGCTTTACGGACAATAACTGATATTTTTGGTACAGTAGCTTCTGACATCGCAGCAATCATTTTTGCTCCATGTCTTATAATTCCTGCTCGTTCGACTTGTGTTCCTACCATAAATCCTGGAACATCTGCAAGGAACAATAATGGTATTTGATAAGCATCGCATAATGTAATAAATCGTGCTGCCTTATCAGCAGAGTCTCCAAACAAAACTCCACCTTTGTACTTTGATTGATTTGCAATTACCCCTACTGCTCTGCCTTCTATTCTTGTAAGCATCGTAATTATTTCAGGAGCGAAAAGTTCTTTCACTTCCAGACTAGAATTTTCATCCACAAGAGCAAATATGAATTGTTTCATATCAAATGGAAGGTTTTGTTCCTTAGGAATAATCTCTCCAATTGGTTTTGTTTCGTTCTTTACTTGGAAATGCTTTTCCCGCGGTTGCTGCCAATAGCGAAAATAGGACTTCGCTATTTCAATCGCTTCCATCTCATCTTTTGCTAAAAAATCTCCGCAACCGCTTACAGAACAGTGCATCCTTGCCCCACCCATTTGTTCGAGTGATACTTTTTGTCCAATCACCATCTCAGCCATCCGTGGGGAACCCAAATACATACTTGCATTTTTATCTACCATAATCACTGCATCACAAAATGCAGGTATATATGCACCTCCAGCTGCTGAAGGGCCAAATAAAATACATATTTGCGGTACTAAACCAGAGAGTTTCACTTGATTATAAAATATTCTTCCAGCTCCTCGGCGACCTGGGAACATCTCCAATTGATCAGTGATTCGCGCTCCAGCAGAATCGACCAAATAAAACAGAGGAGCACGTAATTTCTCCGCTGTTTCTTGTATGCGAATCATTTTCTCAACCGTTCTTTTCCCCCAAGAACCAGCTTTTACGGTTGAATCATTCGCAAGAATACAAACAACCGAACCATTTATTTTTCCTGTTCCAATGATCACTCCATCAGCAGGAAAATCATCAGCTAACGCATTAGCAAACAATCCATCTTCGACAAAAGTATTTGGATCAAGTATCAATTCCAATCTTTTCCTTGCAAATAACTTCCCTTCTGCCATTTGTTTTTGATGGTATTTCGCCTTTCCCCCTTGTTGTAAATGTGTCTTTTTCTCCATAAACTCATTCATTGACTTACTCCCCTCGATAATATGGTTTTCTCTTTTCTTGAAAAGCTGCTAAACCTTCCAACCGATCTTTACTAGGGATAAGTGTTTCATATGATACTGCTTCTATTTCTAATGCACGTTTCATTGGCAATGGGTAACCTTGATGAATAGCTTTTTTCGCTTGTTTTATTGCTAAAGGAGCCTGCTGAGCAATTTGTTCTGCTAATAAGATGGATTCCTCTAAAGCCTGTCCCTTTTCCGTTATTTTATAAAGTATCCCATATTGATAAGCTTCTTCTGCTGAGAAACGTTTAGCTGTAAAAATTAGCTCTTTGGCAATAGAAGCACCTGCTATTCGCGTAAGTCGTTGTGTTCCACCAGCTCCTGGGATAATTCCGAGTGAGGTTTCTGGCAGACTAAACACGGAGTGATTATCGGCGATTCGAAAATCACAAGACAATGCTAACTCTAGACCTCCACCTAATGTAAAACCGGAAATTGCGGCAATAACAGGGATGGGATATTCCTCGATTTGTGAAAATGTATTACGAATAAAGGATAAATATTTTTTAACTTCTTTTTCTTCCATCGTTTGACGTTCTTTTAAATCTGCTCCTACACAAAACGCTTTTTGTCCTGAACTTGTGATGATTAAAACTCGAACAGTTTTATCATTAGCTGTTTCTTCTAAACATACAGATAAGTCTTCCAATAATTGTCGATTTAAGGCATGATGAACTTCTGAGCGCATAAGAGTCAGAATAGTGATACTATCTCTTGTCTCTTTCTTTACAAGTGACATCCTGGGTCCCCTCCCTTTTTGCTATATATTGACGCAATACCTTGGAAGGCAATTTTCGTTCACAAATCTTTTCAAACCATTCCGCCGCTTGACATAGTTTTTCTTCATTAATTCCTGTATTCAAACCCATTCCATGGAATAAATGTACAAGTTCTTCTGTTGCAATGTTGCCAGAAGCACCAGGAGCATATGGACACCCTCCCAGACCGCCAATCGAACTATCAAACGTATAAATCCCATTTTCCAAAGCGATATATGCATTTACAAGAGCAAGACCTTTTGTATCATGAAAATGAACAGCGAGTTTCCCTTCAAAAGAGGATTGCAGGAACTTTAAACTTTGTTTTACTAGTTCTGGAACAGCAGATCCGATCGTGTCTCCTAAAGAAATTTCATATACTCCCAGTTGAAGCAAAGTATCACAAAGATGATGTACTGCCTGCAAGGAAACATCCCCTTCATATGGGCAACCAAATACACAAGAAATATATGCTCTTATAGATAGTGATTTCTCTTTTGCAGCAGGTATGATTTCTCTCAGTTGTTCTACACTTTCATCTATCGTTCGATTTACATTTTTCTTGTTATGTGTTTGACTAGCAGAAATAAAAACTGCTATTTCCGATACGCAGTTCCCCTTCAAACGATCTAAACCTTTTCGATTTGGTACCAACACTCGATAGTTTGTATTCTTTTTATTTGGAAGTTGATCAAGTAGTATTTCAGCATCAGCTAACTGCGGAATCCACTTAGGATGAACAAGAGAGGTTACCTCGATATCGGTGAGATTTGCAGCGAGTAGTTTCTTTAGCAGTCCGATTTTTACAGAAGTCGTATAGATTTGTTTCTCATTTTGAAGACCATCCCGCATTCCAACTTCCACAATTTTTATTGTCATTGAACATCTTCCAATTCGACTAAAATATCTCCTTCATTTACATAATCCATCTCTTTCACATGAATTGCTGCTATTTTCCCGCCAATTACCGCTTCGACAGGTATGAGCATTTTCATCGATTCCAAAACAATCACTTCTTGACCGGACTCGACTTCGTCTCCTATTGCAACAAGTATTTTTGAAACAATTCCTACAATGGTCGCTTCTATTTTTGCCATCTACGTATCCCCTCTCATCGTTAGACCACTTATCCATTAAAATATTCGAAATCCATTACGAATATATCTCCTCTTCAAAACTCCATAACAATAAAAATTCCCTCATATCAGAATGAGGGAATAGCAAATAGGAGATGATACATTGATAATTTCCTTAACCTATTTTTTATTTATGTTCTTTATCTAATTCTTCGGTTCGAGCTGCAAGCTTTCTTGCTCGATCCATAATTTGCACCAATGTACGATAATCTTCATTTACTAATTGGTAATCAGACTCAACAGTAGAAAGCTGCTCTTTCATTGCTTTATTTTCTTTCTCTAAACAACGCAATTCGTCTTCTCGTTCAAATAATTCCTGTTCTAGTTGTTTTTGTTGTTTCTTTAATTCGCCAACCTCATTTTTATGCTGACGTAAAAAACGAATGACATGATCCAATGAAAACTCATCTTCTTGTTGTTCTAAGTTAGGTACATTATCTACACGGACACTGCTTAAAGTAAGTGGGGTCGTATAACGTACTCGCTCTTGACTTCTACGTTGCCGTTCAGTTTTGGCTACTTGGATCGCTGCATCATAATTTTTGCGAACAGAACTATTCCAGCGGAAACCGCAAGCTGCTGGTGTTCTTCCAAGTCTTTCTGCTACTTCTTCAAACGCAGATAATTGGGTTCCACCCTCTCGTATATGACGCAATGTCACCTCTGCTAATATCATATCATCTTCGGAAGACCATGCGTCTTGGCGCTTTACAGCCATTGATAGACCTCCTATTCTAGGTAATAATATCTCACTATTTCATCATATGCAGATATGCCGTACGATAGTATGATCTCTATCCTTTTTATATCCTTGAATTGGTAGATCTATACACACCGCCGTAGTGAAGCGTAAATATTTCTGCGGAAAATGAAAAAAAATGTGCCAAAAGTGATATGCTAATTGATAAGAATCTATTGGCAGGTAATATGCTTACACTTGAATGGATTATCTGAACTAGGTATAATATAGGTTGCTTGAGCAAATGCTCTTTATTCGGTTCTTTTTTATTATGTAAATATATGATTGAAATTGCTGAAAGGCTGTGGTTTCGTGGATCGCATGTTTCGAGTATTAGGATTTTGGGCTCTTGCTATCGCACTAATGTTTATTGCTGGACATATGTACAAACAAGCGGGATTATTTTTCGTTCAAGCTATTTTGTTTGTAATTCTTGGTTATCAACATTTTACAGAAAAAACCTATATGTACTTATTTGGCGGCTATATGTTTCTTGCTTTCTGCGGAATGGTAGCTTATGCAACATTTGCTTTTTAAAAAAAGACCTTTTCAGGTCTTTTTTTATTTTATGAGTTAGATTCATCTCAAATCAAGGACTTTTCTCCCTTGCAATTTATTATAATGAGATTGGGAACGAAGGTAGCTCCAAGTTAGAAAAAACAGGAGTAATACAAGAAAATACATACGAGCAAACTGTCAAAAGGAATTTATCCCAAATTGGTAATCGTCGAAATATTTTCAATACATCTAATGTCGAAATAATTTTACTTCTCACTCCGGCAGGATAACGATTTGACCCATCTGTAAACATGGAAACGAAGAAAAGCAGGAAGCTCGTGGAAAACAACTCAATGTTACAGTTGAATCACAGGTCAACTGTACCGCCAATTACTTACACTGAACAAGTACTTGAAACATTTCACCCATACCCGTTAATAATTGTTTTATTGCATTGCGATAGATCGGATGAGTATAGTTTAAAATGCCTGCATCAATTAAAAATTTTGTTTGTGAACCATAAAAAGTACTTCTCAATCCAAAGCATTCCCCCCAATTGATTAAATCATCAAAATTGACATGTGCTGTCATATCTACATTTCCTATCTGCATGTACGGATTATCAATGTGCTGGTGGGCTTGATAGTAACGCATGGTACCATCTAAATATCGGATATTTCTTAACTCTCTTGTCTTGCCGCCATAATCCAATGTCCAAATCATTCCGTTTTCCAAAGCATTAGCTACGTTTTTCAGCCATTTCTTTGCTTTTAAGTTTACTTCAATCTGCTGCCCTTCCAATATATCATCCGATATTTTTTCTGTATATTCCTCTAATTCTATAGAAGATAGGACATCCAACTTTTCCACGAATTGTTTGTTTTCCATGTTAATATATACTTCCCGCCACTTTCCTTTTTTCCACACCAATCGATGCACTGCTAAAGCATCAATCAGTTCATGGCTGTACACAATTGTAAAACCTGACTTAGGTATGTTCTCTATTTTTTCCACCCATGTAATTGTATAAGGACTGTTTTGTAATCTTTTTTGTTGTACCATCTGGTGATAGTTGCTTTCTTCTATCATATAAATATGAACTTGTGAGGTTGATATCTCTTTCTGTTGGAACTGTGAAATAATCTGTTGTAGCAATCGTCCATCTCCTCCACCAATCTCTACTAGTTGCAGGGGAGAAGTTTGCTGCCAATTCTGCAAAAAATAATCAGCTACCACGCGACCAAATAAATTACTCACATGTACATTCGTAAAAAAATCACCTGTTTTCCCTAATTTGGGAATTGGCTTTGAATAATAACCGTATAGTGGATGGTACAAAGCAAGCTCCATAAACGTCGCAAACGTCATTGGAGCTTGTTTTTGCCAAAAGTTATCTATTTGTCGCTGTATAGACGACCTGTCCACTCTAATAAACCTCCTTCGAGGTTAAACAGCTTTGTAAAACCTTTTTCGGATAAAACTTGAGCTGCGACTTGGCTTCGCATACCGCTGCGGCAAATCAATAAAATATTATTGTTTTTATAGGAATCCAATTCAATATAACGATCTTCCATTTCGTCGTAAGGAATATGAATCGAATCCTTCACATGCGCATCATCATATTCTTCTTTTGTACGTACATCAACAAATACGTAGTTATCTTTTTCCTCTTCAAATTGTTTACCAAAAGTTGCTGCTGCAATGTGTTGATAAGTCATGAGAACGCTCCTTTGTATGCCTTAAGATGTTATTTGATTAATATATAATTGCAATTGACTTAATTCTAAGGGACCTTCCACTTTCTTTTCAATCACACCATCACGACCAATAAAAAAAGAACTCGGAATAGGACCGATCTTGTATTGTTTGACTACTTCCCTATCTTTATCCATCCATATTGGGAAAGTCAAACCCAACTGTTTCACATAATTGCTGACTGGAAGCTCATTTTCTCGTATGTTAACGGAAACTACCTCAAAACCTCTGTTTTTGTTTAGCATATATGCCTGCTGAATTGCAGGCATCTCTGTTTTACATGGGGGACACCATGTTCCCCAAAAATTGATCATTACTGCTTTTCCTTTAAGATCAGATAAACTTTTTTGTTTCCCATCCAGCGTAGTAAGTGTAAAGTTTGGTGCTTTCTCACCTTCTACCGGTTCTCCTCCTGTATCAGTAGAAACTTGATAAATTGCAAATCCAACCAATCCAATCAAACAGAGGAGCAAAATTCTTCTCACCCAGTATCTTGTTTGTTTGTTCATAATCGTTTCCCCTTCAAGATCTAAAATCCTGTAAATCCACCAGTGAGACTGGTAAACCATGCGATGATTGCTGTCATTTGATTGGTATACAAGATAATTCCAAATAATATAAGCAAACCTCCACCAATTTTCATTACTTGATTGGAGTATTTAATGATCCATTTTGTTCTGCCAATAAAAAAAGCCATCACAAAAAAAGGAATTGCAAATCCTAATACATACATGCTGATATACAAAAAACCAACACTAAACTGAGCTTTGATAGTAATAAGAGCGAGAACTGATGCAAGAATAGGCCCCAGACAAGGTGTCCAACCAGCTGAAAAACTGATTCCAACTAACAAAGAGCTCAAGTATCCCAATCCTTGTTTGGAAACGTCCCATTTCTTTTCTCTCATCATGATTTTCGGCTCAATAATACCAGTTAAAAATAATCCCATAAAAATTAACAATACTGCACCAAGCATTCGGATTAAGTCCTTATATTCAACAAATGAATGACCAATCCAAGAAAAGGTGAAACCTAATGCGTAAAAAACCAAGGAAAATCCGAGTAAAAAGAAAAATGTATGTAACATCGTAAGTTTTGTTAATCCTGCTGATTTCTCTTTTTCTTTCAACTGTGATACCGATACTCCCGTTATATAAGACAAATAGGAAGGATATAACGGCAAACAACAGGGAGAAATAAACGATAGTACTCCAGCAGCGAATGCGAGCCAAATCGTAACTTGTTCCATGTGAATATATCCTCTCTAAGATAACACACTATCGAGAATTTCTTGCAGCTCTTCTTTACTCATTTCCCCAACGACTTTATGTGTTATCTTGCCTGTTGAATCGATGACAAACGTAGTAGGCACTCCAATCAATTGATAATGATCGGTACCAACGGTTTGACCATCTTCGTTTTCTTGATCCAATAAAATAGGAAATTGAAACTTGTATTGCTTCATAAATTTTTTGATATTTGGTAATGTGTCTTGTGACGTTTCGTTAACCATACGAAAATTAATTTTATCTTGGTAATCCGTATAAGCATCTTGTAAATAAGGCATCTCACGTTTACAAGGATCACACCAAGAAGCCCAAAAATTGATGATTGTAGGCTTCCCTTCTGTTTTATACAATTCCACTTGTTTCCCATCCAATGTTTTTAATACAAAGTTTGGTGCACAATTGTTCACTTCTAATCCTGTATCCCCTTTGCAGTTTGCATAGTTTACAACAGGTTTATCTTTCGAGGTAGCTTCATAAATCGCATACCCTACTCCGATGATTAAAACCAATAATAATAATGTACGAAGTACCTTCACAAAACATCCTCCTTAAACAAAAAACGGATTGGTTTGCTGTTCGTGACCAATCGTGGTAGAAGGACCATGCCCAGGGTGAACAATCGTATCTGCTGGTAACGAAAATAACTGCGTTTGAATGGAGTGAATCAATGCGGCATAGTCTCCCTCCCGTAAATCGGTTCTTCCGATTGCACCTTTAAACAATGCATCCCCAGCATATACTACTTCTCCATCGTAAAGGGAAATACTTCCTGGTGAGTGCCCTGGAGTATGTAGAACCTGAAAATCTCTCCCCAGAAAAGAAAGTATCTCTCCTCCTTGGACTTCGGTTTCAGCTGGTGAGAATACCATCGAATCTGCACCTGCAAAATTTTCCGATCCATTCCATTTTGCATTGGAAAGCCAAGCTTGCTCTTTTTGATGAACAATAACCGGAGCATTTGTCAAATTTCTTAATTCCAGTAATCCACCGATATGATCAAAGTGGGTGTGTGTCAAAATGATTGCTTCCACGTTTAGGGATAGAACGGAAATTCGATTTACTAATACTTCTGGATTCATACCAGGATCGATGACAATAGCTTGTGTACCTGGCTCATCATAAACAAGATAAGCATTGGTAGCGATAGGACCTAATACATATTTTTCTATCTGCATGAAGAACTCTCCTTTGTTGCAAACTAAAGGATAACTGACAGAAAGGAGTTATCCATAGTGACTGTTTATATACGCCTTGCTAGTATACTGGGTTTGATCGCTTGCATTTTCATTGGTTGCGCACCAAAAAACTCAGCACCAAAAGAAGTGTCACCAAAAACACAAAAAATTTCTTATACACAGCGAGTGAAACAAACTGTTCCCGCCCCTCAGTATAACAAATCTTCTGCAGCTGTTTCCAACCGACTAGAACAAATTGCAAAAAAAATGCCTAATGTCAAAGATGCTACGGCTGTTTCTCTTGGGAAATATTCTCTTGTAGGCTTAGATCTTGATCATAATCTCGACCGTGCTAGAGTGGGAACTGTAAAGTATTCGGTAGCAGAAGCGATTCACAAAGATCCTGCTGGTGCAAATGCTCTTGTCACTGCTGACACTGATATGGTCCAGCGAATAAAAAATGTTGGCAAAGATATTCGCGAAGGAAGACCGATCTCGGGTATCCTCCAAGAATTAGCCAGCATTGCAGAACGGATCACCCCACAACCAACAAAAGTAGTACCAAAACAAGAAAAAGTAAAATAACAAAAAGAAGCCATTACTTAAAATGGCTTCTTTTTTTGTCCTTTCACCTCTTTTTCATTTGATTTCTTATCGTTTTTTCTTTACCATAAGCATGTTAGAACACATAGTTAAAGAAAAAAGAGTCCTTTCATATACTCCTTTACACAATCAGGAAAGACATATTATTTACAAGGAGCTTAATCATGAGAAAGCATGTAAAAACAGGCATCATTGTTCTTTTGGTTCCAGCATTATTATTATGTGCATGTTCAAAAAATGAGGAGCCATCCAAAACAACTCCATCCAAAACACAAACGGCGGTACAGAGCAATCAGCAAGCGAGCAATACAAAAAAGCCAACCTCTATCTACTCATCTGGAGCATTACAGGTCATAGCAGAACCGAATAATATTGCGGTACTAGTGAATAAACACAATCAATTACCTGAATCTTTCGATCCACGAGATTTGATTTTTCCAAAAATACCATACTTAAAGCGTGCCACCACAGAAAAGCGACAGCTGCGAAAAGAAGCAGGTTTACAACTGGAAAAAATGGTTGCTGCTGCAAAAAAAGATAATATTTATTTAGTGGGTGTATCTGGTTATCGTTCGTATCAAACACAAAAAGTGTTGTTTAACTACTATGTACAGCGGGATGGTTATGACAAAGCTCGTACTTACAGCGCCTTGCCAGGAACAAGCGAACATGAAACAGGACTTTCCATAGACATGACTGGAAAAGATGGAACATGTGCTGCAAGTGATTGCTTTGGAAGTAAACCAGAAGCAAAATGGATTGCAGTTCATGCACATGAATATGGTTATATTGTCCGATATCCAAAAGGAAAAGAGAAAATTACAGGTTACAAATATGAACCTTGGCACATTCGTTATGTTGGAAGTACAATTGCCAAAGAAATTAAACAAAAAGGAATTACATTAGAAGAGTATTATGGTATCACTTAAAACAGCATCCATCATTTGGTTGCTGTTTTTACGTTCACTTCTGAATACAGAGGTGATTCATGTAATGAAATTATTTTTAAATGCGGGTAGATAAGTATCTGGTAAGCTTTTAAAAGTTCTTGTAACTGAAAAAGCGGAATAATTAAACTCTCTTCTAAAGACAGAGAGATAGCAACTTCATATTTATGATCCCAATCTTGCGGCCATGGGAGTAAGATAATTGCATCCAATTTGTCCACTGCTGGTGATTGATGTACTAAAAATGGACTAATGGTACCTTCCGGCATACCAAAAAACGGAAACGCCTCAATATCTCTCGGATTAGATGTTTGTCGCTGGATTCGCTTTATTTCAAGCATGTTTCCGACAAGCTTGTACATCGAACGATCAATCCGATAATCTCCAACACCTGTCCATAAAATTAGTTTTTCTGATCTTTTTCCTGTCAATTTGCTTGTAATCGTTTTTTGAACTAAACAATCGTCTGGCAGAACTGCTTGTGTTTCTGCTGCGCTTCGAGTTGGGTCATGATAGACACAACGAAAAGCAATGGATTTTTGTTTACAAAGCTTTTTCAGTTGATGTCCGATCACAATTAATCCCCCATATGCTTTCTCCTGATGTATTATTAAATCTTACAGTTATATTTCCAATTATAACTCTATTATTTATATTTAGAAGTATATCAGATAAATTTATTGTTTTCACGATTTCCAACATCAATAAAAAAAGACCACATCAAGAACAAGCTCGATGTGATCCTTCCTTCATTTAACGAATGAACCATTTTACAATTGGATACTGGTATTGTCGTCCTTCTAATGCATATATGATCCCCATGATCGGACATACAATCGCCATCAGTCCGAAAATAATAAGGAATGGAATCCCGATTAGAATGAAAGAGAAAAACCAAGAAACGGAAATCAAAGCTACCATAATAATGTGGAAAAAGAAAGCTTGCAACGAAATCCGCTTTACCGATTGGTCTCGTGATACTAAAAAAACAATAATTGGGAGTAACATCGGCGCAAACCATGTACTGGCATGAACCAAAATCTTTAATCCCTTGGAGTCCACTTTTAATCGCTCCTTTTTGGAAGTATCTTTGTTCTTACTGATATTGTATCGATATTAGTATGTTTATGCTTGAGAAAAAAGTTGTATCTTCTTCTCCACCTTAGGTCGTATATTTTTATGGTATCACAAAATGCGACACATTTTTTCTTTTCCAGCGAAAACTGGTGTATACTGATCACTGTATTGATTTGTCGCTTAGAAAGGAAATACCTAAAACTATGAAAGTAATCTGTATTTTATGTGATCAACCTTTTACACCCACAAAATTTCAAGCGCGGAAAATAATAAAACACCCCCATAAAATTCAAATTTGTGAATCGTGTTATGATAGGATAACAACAAAGGTAAAAAAACAAGATATCGAAAACGATTTATGACGTATTGAATGAGGAGAGAAAAGAACTAACAGTTCTTTTCTTTTTTCATCATTGTTGTAAATAAAACCATACGATACAATGAAATAGCCACAAATACCACCCAATAGGTAGAAGAAAATGGCTGCATGCAAGGGAATGTTGGGAAATTATCGATATGAGGGCCAGTTGCATGAGGAAGGTGACCAGATCATCGTCGAAGGGACGATTCATGTAAATTCCGATATCTACAAGGGAACCATCTCTTTGAAGCGTTATAGCTCTGATTCCTATGAGTTGCAGAGCGTCAAGGGAAATAGGAATAATCAGGCGGTTTTCACTATCACCAAACCAGAAAAACTCGAGGTGTCTGCCGACTCGATGACCGTTGACTCTTGGTTTGCTGGTTCAGGTATACATGCTAGTGGAAATGCTTCTGTTTCCGGGCTATGGACGGCAAAGGGAGATCACATTGATCTCACCTATGATGACCGAGGTGTACCTTTTATTCAGGAAATCGAAAATGGATCAGTAGTCGTCGAAGATTATGAACTTCGCTCCCCGAGAATTAAGGAACATGGATATTACTTCCTTTGTGAGGGTACAGTCAGAAATCGAAAGACCGAGGCTACTTTCTCTGGAAAGATCGAGCTCGATTATATGACTGAGACCTACCACTCAGACGTTCGTCTCAAGGGTGTCTGGGTTGATAGAAATAGGATTTATCCAGAGTAGCTTTCCCTTGCAGTTGGTCTGTCGTTCAAGACAGACCAACTCAGAAAAATAATGATTTCTCAATATACAAAAGCAGGTAGTCTTCTTAAAAGATACCTGCTTACTTAAATTATAGACACTGATTGTATTTTGGTTCCTCAGTAATATCTTTTAACAATTTCTCTGCCATCTCTACTGAAAAGGACACGTTTTGTGTTTCCCCATCCTGTACATACGAAATCTGATAACTTCCTTCATCTTTTTCCATAGATAACTCTTTGATATTGTGATCTTCCGCTAACATATTTTGAAAAAATTCTACTGTATCTTTTGCCGAGACATCACTTGGTCTTGCTTCCCAAACAATTTTTATTTGCAACCAATTAAACAAAGCATCTTTTTGTTGCATAAAAAAACCTCCTAATACAACCCTAATTTGCCTGTTTTTTACTATACCAGAGGCGAACGCGTGTAACAATAATAATTACAACTGTTATCAAAAGAGCTTGAATCATCGGAAACCGGGCTAATTGCATGATCCAAAACAAAACACATCCAATTGCTAACACAAAATATACAACCAATGATTTTAATGGCGGCAATTTACGAGCAAATGCAACTTTGTAAATAATAAGGCTTAACAGCAAAATAATGAAATACAAGGACCACGGCGGCACTTGTGATATCCAATTAAACACTCTTCTTGACACTCCTAACTCCCATCAAATATCCTTTACTCCGCAACATTTATATCTATTTTACTCTATCATGCAGTCCCTACTTTTTTCAATCACACTTCGAAGTTTGCAAGGATAGTTGGTAATAATTGCATCTACTCCGCAAGAAATTAACCGTTTCATCTCGATTTCTTCATTTACTGTATACGTACGCACCATTACAGTCCTTTTTTTGCATTGATGCATCACCTCTTCGTCGATAGCGGAATGATGCAAATGAAGTTGAGAGAGTCCAAGTTCTTTTGCATATTTCCATGGTTTATAAAGAACACAGTCAATCAATAGTGCAATTTGCCAGTGTGGACGTAATTGTTTTAATGACAGCAAACAAGGGTGATAAAAAGATGAAATAATCACCCTCTGCTCCAACTGGTAATATTCAATGAGTTGAATTACTTTTTTTAACAACCCATCATAGCGTACATATTGATTTTTTAACTCAATATTTATTTGAATTGGTGTATCCAAAAACAGTTTCAATACTTCTTGCAAGGTAGGTACTGTTTCTGTTGCCAGTGTTTTTAATGAAAATTGCGATATCTCATCATATGTATATTGATATATCCAACCATGTCCATTTGTTGTGCGATCTAGCGTTTCATCATGAATGACAACAACTTCTCCATCTTTAGTCAAATGTACATCTAACTCTATCCCATGCACTTTTGCTTGTTTTGCAAGTTGAAATGCTGTCATACTATTTTCCATCGCTTTTCCTGAGTAGCCGCGATGTGCAAATATTTGTGCACTCATTCCCTTCACTCCTTATAAATGCAATTAGTGAAGCATCATTTCATTATATGTTTTTTTGATTAATAAAGTAAAAAACCGTTATGATTTCTCATAACGGTTTTTTTAACTGATTTTTACCATGCTTCCAACATCAACATTTCACGTCTTATTTCCTGTAGCCTTGATTTGCATTGATCTATTTTGTGCAAGCTATTTTCTAGCATTGCCTCGTACAACAGGGACAGCTCATAATCCAATTCCATTCGTAAAACTGGAATTCGTTTTTCCGGATCTCGGCACTTGAAAGCTCGAATGACATCTTCCATGAACCACTGCACCCCTTTACATTTTACTAACAAGTGGCATTTAATCCACTTGATTACAGGATGCCCCGAGCTTGTTAGAAATAAACACTCCGAGCCAGTCCAATCGGAGTTTTTGTAGTATATGAGAAAATTTTTAAAGAGGTAACGGTATTTGTTTAGAAGAAATAAAGAAAGATAGTAGAAGATGATATATATCTATCAAGAAAGGATGAAAGAAATGACATTCCCCAAATTTACCAATCAGGATTTTCATGTTTTTGCAATCGATGGCTTAGACTCTCGAATGGAAGCATTACAAAGAGACATTCAACCCAAATTTTCCACCATTGGTGAGGATATCTCTGCTTTTCTCACCACAAAATTAGGTGAGCCAGTCTATACACATATCGCTAGACATGCACGTAGAACCGTTCATGCCCCAGAAGAGACTTGGGTAGCTTGGTCCACCAATAAACGAGGTTACAAAGCACACCCGCATTTTCAACTCGGTTTGAGAGATACATATTTGTTTGCTTGGTTTGCACTTATTTATGAATGCGAGCAAAAACAAGTTTTTGCAAATCATTTTTTAAAGCAATTAGGGGAATATCAAGCGAAAATCCCAAATGATTTTTATATTTCTGTTGATCATACAACGCCAGATGTAACTGCTGTAACAGACTTTGATCAAGATAAATGGGAATCTGTGTTAAATCGACTTGCAACTGTAAAAAAAGCAGAGTTTTTGTGTGGTATGTTAATTCCTAGAAAAGAAGCAGTAAAAATGAGTGGAAAAATACTACAAAGTCGAATCGAAACCACTTTTGAACAGCTTTTGCCGCTTTATCATTTAGCTTTCGAATAAAAATACACACATAGCTTATATTTATCATTTACCTTCTCGGTAGTTTCTTGTACAATAGGTTTGTTTTGTGAATACGAGTAGAAAGCAGGGCCAATTCGAATGAAACAAGCAGACCAATACTATACCCCACTTTTTACCAAACTGAAAGAATATGCAGGTTCCAATCCCCTGCCCTTTCACATACCAGGGCATAAAAAAGGGCAAGGCATGGATACCGAATTCCAACAATTCATTGGTGAAAATGCTTTGTCAATTGATTTGATAAACATTGAACCACTCGATGATCTACATCAACCACAAGGCATTATTTATGAAGCACAGAAACTAGCCGCAGAAGCTTTTGGGGCAGACTATACATTTTTCTCCGTACAAGGAACGAGTAGTGCCATTATGGCCATGATACTTGCAACATGTAAACCTGGGGATAAAATAATTGTCCCGCGAACAGTACACAAATCCGTATTGTCAGCAATTGTTTTTGCAGACTGCAATCCCATTTTTCTTCATCCCGAACTTGATCCAAAACTCGGGATTGCACATGGAATTACACCAAAACAAGTGGAACAAGCACTAGAAATGCATCCAGATGCAAAGGCAGTACTTGTCATAAATCCTACTTATTTCGGATTTGCCAGCAATCTAAAAGAAATTGTACGAATAACCCATGCAAGAAATATTCCTGTACTTGTAGACGAAGCACATGGTGTTCACACACATTTTCATGCGGGTTTACCAGTTTCTGCAATGGATGCTGGTGCGGATCTAGCTGCTACCAGTGTGCATAAACTTGGAGGATCACTGACACAAAGTTCGGTTCTGAACCTTCAAGGCAATTTAGTCGATCCAAGACATGTTCAAGCCATTATGAGCATGTTAACAACTACTTCTACTTCTTATATTTTATTAGCCTCACTCGATGCTGCGCGAAGGTATCTTGCTACTGAAGGAGAACAAGCGATAACAAAAACATTGCATTTGGCTCGAGCTGCGCGAAAACAGATTAATGAAATAAAAGGACTCACTTGTGTCGGTCGAGATTGGCTGGTCACAGATGGCCGTTATGATATGGATGAAACGAAGTTGATGATCCATGTTGCAGACTTAGGGATAAGCGGGCATGAAGCAAGCGATTGGTTACGTGAATACCATAAAATCGAAGCAGAGATGAGCGACTTATATAATGTGCTTTGCTTTGTAACCCTCGGAGATACACCTGACACCATCGCTGCACTTATCCGTGGTTTACAAGATTTAGCTGATCATTTTGCTGTACAAGCTCCTGCAGAGAAAGAACCGATCATTCTTCCTGATGTTCCAGAACTTGTCATTAATCCGCGGACTGCATTTTATAGCGAATCCGAATCCATTCCATTTGAACAAGCAGCAGGACGTATCATTGCCGAATTTATTTTTATGTATCCACCAGGAATCCCCATTCTACTGCCAGGAGAACGCATTACGGAAGAGAATATTGCTTATATCCAAAAAAACAAAGCAGCTGGTTTAATCGTCCAAGGAACCGAAGATCCATCTGTAGAGATGGTTCGTGTCATTCGTTCCCACTGGACAAGAAGGGTTCATCGGGATTGATTCAAAAAAAGACTGATATTACTCAGTCTTTTTTTTATACTTTTTACTTTTCTTTTAACACACTAGTCATTAAAATTCAGCGTTTTTTAAATACAACAGGCAGGGATTTGATGGAAAACATAAGGTTTGTTTCGTTCATCTCTGGTTCTTTTTTAGCATGCTTTAATTCAAAGTCTTTAAACTGAGAAAATAATAATTCAAAAACAATTTTCGTTTCTAATCTTGCTAATGGTGCACCTAAACAAAAGTGAATTCCATGGCCAAAACTCGTATGTTTTAAATTCGTTCTACTTATATCAAATGTATCTGGATTTTCAAATACAGATGGGTCTCTATTCGCTGATCCCATCCAAGCATTGATAAGATCACCTTTTTTTATGGTCTGACCACCTAATTCAACATCTTTTGTAGCAATTCGGTTGATGTATTGTACAGGTGCGCGATATCGTAATATTTCCTCAATTGCAGTTGGTATCTCTTCAGGATACTGATAAAGATGCTCTTGGATTTCTGGATTTTCAATAAAAGTATAGAGAGCAGCACTAATCAAATTAGTTGTTGTTTCATTTCCTGCTACTAGTAAAGTAATACAAAATGCAAGAAGATCTTGTTCTGATAATTTTTCCCCTTCTAACTCCACTCGTTGCAGGTGAGAAATCAGATCATCTTTTGGTTCTTCTAATCGCTCTTTAAACAACTCCATAAAGTATTGAGCCATTTCTTGCTGAGCTTGGAAATAACCGTTGACTCCTCCTTCTACTTCTGTAGGGTTTTTCACAATGATAGTGGACCAAAATTTGAATCTATCTTGATCTCTATATGGAACACCAAGCATTTTGGCAATTACTTTTATGGGAACTGGAGTAGCTAAATCAGTTGTTACATCCATTTCTCCACTATCTGCTATTTTATTTAGTAGTTCTTGCGTAATTTCATGAATCCAAGGTTTCATATCTTCAATCACTTTAGGTGTAAAGGCTTTTGATACAAGTAACCGAAGTTGTTTATGACGGGGTGGATCGCTTACTTGAATGGCAGCAGATAAAGTATTGTCTACTTTTGGATAATATTCAGATGAAAAGTTTTCCCAATCGTAAAGTACAGTCTGCACATCATTATAACGAAAAACATGCCACGTTCCTTTTGAACCGAAGTAATGCACATAATCCTTTTCATAATAGACTGGGCTTTCCGCAGACATTTTTTTATACCAAGGGAAAGGATTAGAAATGGAATGATTCAATTGATCTCCTCCAAAATAAAATTCAACCATATCTCATATTCTATGTCATCTTCGCGAGAAAATAAATGAATATTATTAATATTACCATTATATTTGTTCATAAAGTGGGAAAATAATGTACAATAAAAAGTATATGGATGCAATATTTATTAAATCATATTATAATAATGAAATCTATTTAAATTAGGAATAATTAATATACTGGTAGTTAAATAATGATCCACCAATGATCATTCCGGTTCATTTTAATTCGATTAAATCTAGATTATGAATTCTTCTAGGCACAAATAATGATTTAAGAGAGGGTAACTGAATCATGATTAAAACAATTACAATGTTTAGAAAAATACAAAATGTTGATGCTCTCCTCCGGTTTTATATTGAAACTATTTTTCCAACCATTCATCAAATTCCAGGAGTTCTATGTACCGATATTACAAAAGTATATGATGTAAGCCCCGATGTTGCTCAAGATGTAAAAGGACTTGATATCATCATGGAAACTCATTTCGAATCAGAAGAAGTAATGAATGGACTTGTTTTTTCAAAAGAAGGATATGAATTGATGTCCAAAGCAAGTGAAGTATCTGGTTGCGAAATCTCTTTTTTCGTCGGCAAAGAAAAAAGGTTTTCCGGTGAACTTACAGATGATCTGCGTAAAACAATCGCTAAAATCGGGTATGAAGAATAGCATCATCTTTTAAGGACCACTTTAAAGTTTGATACATACATAACCAAATACTATTGTATGAAATAACAAGAAGATCCTAAGGAAAAGATCTTCTACGAGTAAAGAGGGAGTCCTTCGTGAAATTCTGTACAACATACCTCAATGCTTTTGTTAACTAGATTAATTTTACTCGCCTTGTTTCCATCTGGCGGGTTATTTTTTGTAGTGTGGATCAAAGAAAAAAGAGTATCAGATGATTACCCTCTATATATCAACATCGGTCTGGAAAAGCTTGTTTCAATTTCTATATTTATATCCTCCATTTTTTTTACTCACTTTTGTTTTTTCGTAACAGCTTTTCTTTATTTAGTTTAACGGAAAAAAGCAAATAAAAAAGCCCACAAAAGTGGACTCGTTCATTTATTCTTCGTGATCGCAATGACAATGATCACAAGTTCCATATAAAACTCCTACTTTATCCGCTTCCTGAAAGGCAATTACTTCTTCACATGTTTGGCAGACGATTGTTTCCATTTTCCGTCTTCCTCTCCATCAAATTAGTATGTGCCTTTATTATATTTGTGTCATACTATTTATGTCAATAGGTTATACACTATTTATATTTCTGCAGTTTGTTTTCTAATAACGAGGCAATCTCGCCAAAAAAAGTGTAATCATCGTCATTTATTGCATCTTCTGCCTTAGAAACGATCACAATTTCTCCAATTAAATGATGACCATAATAAAATGGGATACATAATTGTATAAATGTGTTATCATTATTACTCGATATCCCGCCGCGTAATGCAGCAATACTCAACTCCGATTCACCAAAAGGTATTTTTTCCGGTAAATGTTCGATCCCTTGGTGAAACTTTCGTTCAAAATGATCTTGATTTGTTAAATAAATGGAAACGCTTTTATATTCCTCCACTTGATCAAAAACGAGCTGACAGACAGCTTCGTAGAGCAATGCATCATTGCCTTTCCATCCGTCTGCTACAGAACCGATTTCGGCACGAAGTTCATCAAATAAATCTGCCTTATCCAAACAGAAACAACTCCTTCTTCTTTAGCATTTTGAGCCGTTAGTGTAACATATCCCATAAAGTGGTACAATTCAGATGAATGAAAAAATATTAATCCTTAAAACTTCTTTAGAAAGAAGGGTTATCCTGTTGAAAAAAAGCACTTACATCAGACGTACGGAAGCAATAAAACTTCAAGATGTACAAAATATACTGGAATATTATCGCCAAATGACCAGAAATACCGGAAAGCAATTGGATTGGGATTATGAAGCAGCTGCTTTTCCCTATACAATGGAAGAAAAAGAGAGTGATGGCGCCAAATATTTATTACTCACTGGCAAAGATCCTCATTTGAATAACCATATGGTTATCGGAGTGGGTCAGCAGGAAGACAGCGAAAAATATTATGTGCAAATCGTTTTACCTGAAGATGCAACACACCACGATGTTGCCAAAGGCAACGAATATGCAAAATTTATCGCCAAACAGCTAAAAGGCGAGTTGCAATTGTTTAACGGTCGATTGATGCCAGTCTAAGAAAAAAGCGGATATGTGAGATATCCGCTTTTTTCTATATGTTATGTGAAGATTTTTCTATTTTATGGTGCTTCCTGTGACCTGCGTCTTTGCAATTTGCTTGCAAAGACGCAGGTCTTGGTATCTCAGAAGGGTTCTTCATCGACACCTACCTACTTTTCCTTCCTCTGCTTAGGAAGATTGTTCGGATGAAAACCACAGCCAGGGTGATGGTTAGGTTCCTCCCACCGACACCTCTTGCACTTTTTCTTCGGCTGCTTCTTCTCAGCCATGAGAATGCCTTTCTCCAGTAGGTTTTGTCCATGAGCCAATGGACCATTTTAGTATAACATAGTCTTTCATTATTTTCTTACTATTTGCTATTGTTTCCACAACAAGTACAAATCGATTTTACTTCCTGCTTTGCATCGAACGTTGCCCGAATCCAAAAGAGAAAAAAAGCGACACGTTCCTCTACATAAACATACTCGATGCCATTCTCTGTGATGGTAAATCCATCATCATCTTGACGAAAACAAATCGGTTTGTTGTCACTTGTTTTGGAAGCAATATGCACAGCTCTCTCCATTTCTGAAGTAAACGAAACTTATTTTACTAGAATTAGGAAAATAAATACATAGCTCAAAAGCATTAATTTCCCGCCAATGCATCCATATTCGTCACATATCCATAAATCATAATAAAGCACTCTTCTCTGACAAAAGGGATACGAAACTGAAGCAGCATTTCGCAAAATATATCAGTGATATCCACCAATTGATTATCCCTTTGCCGTCTATATCTAGGCAGAACACATATCCATTCGATTGAATAATATGGGTACAAACCTTCTGTCCAATCTCCCCAATACCAAACATCTTCTGCAAATCTTTCTGGGTATGGATGAAGTTCCAATACTCTCTTCATTTGGAAAGCGGGAGGAAATGGCATTTCATCGATTACTGCCTTTTGTAGTTTTTGCCATCTGGTATCATTAAGGATAGAAATCAGTTGTCTTCTGTTGATTTCATTTTGAACACGCTGTTTGTCTGGATTCATTTTTTCCTCCCGTAAACAAAATAAAAAAGACTCCAAGTGAGTCCTTCTTTAACTTATTTTACTCAATTTCTTTTCCAATAAATATATTCTTCCCTTTAATGCATCGATTTCTCTGCGAATCGATTCTTTATCATTTACCATTTCATTTGTAATCTCAACAACATCTTCGTATAAAATTGTCTTCACTTCTTGAAAACCATTGCTCGTATCATCATGGAGGTCTGCAATACTTTCTTCTATCTGGATAAAACGTGACTCGGAAACCTGCTTAACACTTTGCATTTCTTGTGCAATTCGGTTTTCTAATTTGCCTAATTCCGAAAGAAAGCTACTCTGAATTGCTTCTAGTAGTTGCTCGTTATCCAAAAAAAGCACCCCTAAGCTAATATGTTAATGATTATAATTATTTTATTGTTATCAGAAAAATAACGCAATATCTTTTTGTCCCCTTGTTATGTTTGACACCCATAGCAAGAGGACCTTTTTTTATTTGTCTAAAGCAGTTACATTGGAATCCATTTATTATTTCCTACTTTTACATATCTGGCATCAGAACCAGATACTCCAATAATAATTCCTAGTGTTTTTACTTCCGTTGTATCAAAATACTCTCTCTTTCGAGTTGGATGCTTATATCCGAATACAATATAGCCATCCTTTTCTTTGTACAGCCAGCTATTTTTTACATCCATGCAAGTCACAGGCACTTGGTCAGATTCGTTTTCGCGAAACTTTGCCGCAACTTGCCTGTCTGACAGCACAGTAAACCCTTGAGGATTTTTTCGATATGCGCGGATTATTTTTCTTGCGAGATCATAGACAGTTGTTTGTCTCCGTAGCATCGATGCTCCTAACGCAAATCTGGACACTGTGATTGTATCACAAAAAACATTCCAGTCTTCCTAAAATAAAAAAATTCACTTGTTAATAAACGTATGCAAAAATCAAAGCAGAAAAATTCCTTATGTATTACCAGATTAACAATGCCATGACTGTTTTAAGATGAACGGTTTCACGTCTTAATAGAAAATTAATCTTTGAGTTATTGAAGTCGATATGTAAATTCATTAAAATATCAATGTTGTATATAAAAACACCGAATGATCTGCTAGATATTCTATATTTCCCATTTGAAGTTATTAAATAGGAGAAGGTATAACTCGTGAATGTAATTGTTATGATACAATCCATACTTATGATGGCAAGTATGCTGGGCATAGGTGCCTTGTTAACAAAAAAAGTCAACTTTAATGAAGATACCCGCTCCTTACTGACCACTTTAATTGTATATGTTTCCGTCCCTTGTGTAATTATTGGGAGTTTTCTGCAATTACCGGAAGGAGACGGTTTATACATTCATCTCCTTGGTATTTTTGCATTCTCATTTGGTATCTATGCCATCACTTTATTCCTTACTTGGTGGACTGGTCGATTTATCGGCATAAGCAAATTACAAGCAAGCCAGATGTCCGTGATAGCAGCTCAAGGCAATACTGGATTTATTGGTTTACCGCTTTGTCTCATATTGTTTGGCAGTAAAGGGGTTATCTTCGCTGCCGTATTTGATACAGCAGTCGGTATAGCTTTATGGACTATGAGCGTAATGGTGATTAAACACCGATATTCCATCAATTTACAATCATTAAAACCGATGCTCAATTTTCCATTAATTGCTTTTTTTATTGGATTGATTCTATCTTTTTTCCATTTTGAAGCTCCACCTGGATTTATGCAATTCTTACTAAAGCTAAGTGCATTGGCGTCTCCTCTCGCACTGATTTATATTGGACTTTTCCTGCCAAAGTTATTTCGTTTACGTAAACAAACCGTCTACAAAAATCTAATCATTGCTATTGGTATCAAATTAATCTTTATGCCTTTATTAACGATCGGTATTCTAACTTTTCTCCCTATGGATACACTTACCAAACAAGTTATTTTATTATTGTCTACTATGCCTACTGGCTCCATGGTACCCATTTTGTTTGCACAGCTAAAAGCAGATGAAGAATTCGGTGCACAAGCAACTGTATTTGCCACGATTGCTTCGCTTCTTACGATACCAGTCATTTATAGTATTGGTAGTTTCCTCTTAAACATATAAAAGGGTGGTACTAGACCACCCTTTTATAGTTTCTAACAAAAGCTTTAATACATACATTTAATTTTTATTTAAATAAAAATAATTCATTTATGAATTGTCAGTTTTGCGAAACGTTTTAAGAACCAATCGTCATTTTTAACAATCCATGATATACTCTTGATACTTCTCGTTGTTCCTTTATGAAAAATTTTCTATTTATTTGTGAAACACTGGAAAATAATGGGGCAACCATTGGCTTTACTCAACTATCCAAAATAAGGAGTTTGACATGTTAAAACGTTCTCACAAAAAGAAGACGTGTATGCTACTTGGTACGGTACTAGCCATTACGTTAACCGTTAATCCTTTTTTGGCTAAAAACAGTTATGCAGCACCTGCGAATTCCACTTCTACCAAAGCAAAACTAGAAAAATCATTGAGCGATTACAAAACAGCAAAAAAGAATTATGACGATGTCCAAAAAGAGATTTCTACTACAGATGAACGAATGAATGATTCTTTTCAACAATTAACCAAGTTAAATTTGGAACAAGAAAAGACTAAAAAAAGATTGGATTCCATCTTAGTTCGTCTGTATACTTCTGGTTCGAATAACATGGAGGCTCAATTACTTGCATCCAGTTCATTCACCGAATTTCTAAGTAGATTAGAGAGTATTCGTCTGTTGATGGAAAACGATTACCAAGTTTACGAGCAGTATAAAAATCAAGCGGAACAAATCAAGAAAAATCAAGAATTAATCAAAAAAGAAGCCGAAAATTCAAAAGCACTACTGGCTTCTGCAGAGAAAAACATGCTTGCACTGCAAGCCCAATACAAAGCGCTGCAAAAACAATTAAAGAGTGAGCAGGCAAAAGCGTTAGCAAAAAAATCTGGTGTTTCTGATCCTGGAACATATTCCGATACATCCTGGTTAAACAGAGCTAGGGCGATGATTGGGAAAGTAAACTATGTCTTTGGTGCGGAAAGTTATCCGAACTTTGACTGCTCCGGCTGGGTACAATATGTTTTCCGCGAATTTCGAGGAATTAACATACCTAGAACCTCCAGTGCCCAATCACAAGAAGGAACTTCGGTATCAAGAAGCAACTTACAACCAGGAGATTTAATTTTCCTTCAAGGCACTTATAAGTCTGGTGTTTCTCATGTGGGGATCTACTTAGGGAATGGGTATTATATTTCCAATGAAAACGAGAAGAATGATCTACAAATCGACTCTTTAAATAACTCTTACTCACAGACCCATTATTGGGGAGCAAAACGTGTAAACTAAAAAATCGTTGGACAACCTGTCAGATGTTGTCCAACGATTTTTGCTATCTATATCAATCGAAATACTTATTTGTGTTAGGGGCTCTAGACAGCAAAGTCCAGAGCTTTCTCTCACCTTAATGGGAGAAAAATTTTACCCTGTGTTCACCTCAGAAAGTTGCGATCGGACGGAACGGACGCTGATCGTTCATTCCGAGATCGTTCATCCCAAAGGATTTCTCAGCGATCGATACAGCTGTCACCTCACCACCCTGCTTCATCAGGTGGTAACAGGCAGACTTCGGAAGCAGCTTGTCTCCGATCTGCACTTCTCCGCCAAGGACGATAGCGTAGTATGCATCGTCATAGTCTCCGACGAGAGCGAACTTCACACCTGTGCAGGAGATGGTATCGTCCATGTACCAGCCATTGAACAAGCGGATTGTGCCCGAACCTTTCGACTTGACGATCAGTTCTCCTTCACCGATGAAGTTCTGATCAGCATTCTCATCGATCATGTTTGGCAGCTTCATGAAGCGACCCGTGATGATGTCGACTCTCTGCTCGACTTGCCTCCGGTACTTGGAAAGCATCTCACCGAGCGAAACCACCGTACGCATAACAACTCCCTCTAGGGAATACAACAGGATTACTTTAAATATACCATATTCTTGTTCAAAAGCTTGCAATCAAAAAGTGATGCGTACCTTTTTGTACCTATCAAACTATTAGGGGCTCTAGACTAATGTCTAGAGCCTTTTTTAGTAAATATTATGCTTCTCTATGAAGATCATGAAACAGGGCGAAACCGTCGATTTCCACCCATCAGAACATCATTCTTGGAACAATTATCGATCCGCACTGCCTGCAGCGCTTCCCCATGACGATACAGAAAATGGTAGCATTCTGCTTTTGGAAGGTGCTTACTTCCCATTACAACCTCTACATCATTAGAAAAAACGATAGCATAGTACGCATCATCCCATGTACGAAGGTTGAAGTTCACTCTGACCAGCTGTGCCCGCTGACAGGAGATAATATCATCTGTATACTTGCCATCAAACACATAAAGGTCATGTGTCATCACGTTATATACCACTTTCTTTGCGGAAGCAAAGAATCCCAAATCGCTCATTTCTTGCATCGTCTTGAGCTCTTTGTAGTGATGAGGAAATTGGCCATTCAAACTCTGAATAGCATCGCGTTCTTCTGCAACCAAATCTGCTGCACGCATAAAAAACTCCATTCTTGATGAGCATGAACAATTTTACAATATCATTTCCTTCAAATATTATCTGCATATTCTTTTGTATTTTCTCTAAAAATAATTTCATCTTAGTAAATATTTTTATTGCTATTTACATCCAAATCATGTATCTTATATAGGGTTTGCCTACTAATTAAGAGGGGGATTTGCTATGAGTAATCGATACGATGTGATTGTCGTAGGAGCAGGACCCGCTGGCATCTTTACCTGTTATGAACTCAGTTTAAAAATGCCCGATGCAAAAGTTTTGTTGATTGATAAAGGGCACGATATTTACAAACGAAATTGTCCTATTTTGGAACATAAAATCCAAAAATGCCCGCCTGCGACGCAGAAAAAAGAATTTGCTGGATGTTTGCCAGCATGTTCCATCACAAATGGATTTGGCGGTGCAGGCGCTTATTCCGATGGAAAATTTAATATCACTAGTGAATTTGGCGGGTGGATGACTGATTTCTTACCAAATGACCAAGTGGTAGATTTGATTAAATATGTGGACAGCATTAACTTAGAGCATGGTGCAACCGATACCATCACTGATCCTTTAACCGAGGAAGTACGGGAAATTGAACGAAAAGGAGCGGCTGTGGGTCTAAAACTCCTTCGCGCACAAGTACGTCACCTTGGAACGGAACAAAATTTATCGATTTTAGCTAGTATCTTCCGTTACTTGGAAAATAAAATAGAAATGCGCTTTAAGACAGAAGTTGCAGATATTGTAACCGAAAAGAAAGACGGAAAGCATACAATAATAGGCGTGGAACTAAAAGATGGAAACCTATTGCACGCAGGTAAAGTTGTAGTGGTACCTGGTCGAGATGGTTCCAAATGGTTATCGTCCATCATGAAAAAACGACGTCTGCAAATGTACTCCAATCAAGTAGATATCGGTGTTCGAGTAGAAACCTCTGATATTGTTATGGGTGAAATCAACAAACACTTATATGAAGGCAAGTTTATTTATAACACATCCATTGGTACCAAAGTGCGTACGTTTTGCAGCAATCCTTCTGGACATGTTGTTGTAGAGAATCACTCTGGTATCATGCTGGCAAATGGACATTCTTATAAAGATCCAAAACTAGGCAGCTCCAATACGAACTTCGCCTTGCTTGTTTCGCATCAATTTACTGCCCCATTTAACCAACCCACAGAATATGCGCATGAAGTTTCAAAATTAGCAAATCAATTGTCTAATGGAGGGTTAATCGTTCAGAAATATGGGGATATTTTGAAAGGCCGCCGTTCTACCGAAAAACGAATCAAAGAAGGTTTTATCGAGCCGACACTAAAAGAGGCAGTGCCTGGTGATTTGGGTTATGTTCTTCCTGCTCATACATTAAATAGTTTAAAAGAGATGATAGAAGCACTTAACCATGTAACACCTGGCATCGCTTCGGAACACACGCTATTTTATGGTGTGGAGGCGAAATTTTACTCGGCACGGCCAAAATTAAACGAACGATTTGAATCAGAGATAAGCGGTCTTTACCTCGGCGGGGATGGTGCAGGAATTACCCGCGGTTTAGCTCAAGCAGGGGCATGCGGCATATGGATTGCACGAGATATTACGAATAAAATCCAATAAGAAGAAAGCAGTGACTCACAGGGTCACTGCTTTTTCCAAAGGTTGTCATTGCTTCCAAATCAATCGTCAACTGTGTGCCTTTGTCAATAGATTCATTCCTCAACATTGTTTCAGTTTAGTATCAAACATTCTTGTCTGATTTTGCTTGTTTTGGCCAAACCGTATAACTAAAGCTGACAAGAAAATCAATAACCAGCACTATGGACCATGTTTGAATCGTGTTAGAAAAAACATTTGTCTTCCTTGGATCTCCTACAAACCAAATGAATACTAGCAATAGAATACAACCTATCAGCCACGCACACAGATGTTTATACCAGCCGGATCTTTCCAAACGAGCTCTCGCCTCTCCATATTTAGGAGCCTCTTCTGGTTTAGGACCATTCTGATATCGATAAGCAAACCGCTGATCTGCCCACCGAATTATTGATTTTCCATATACAATTGTTACACCAATATAAATAGCAGCTAAACCATGGAAAAAATTCGCAGTTGCTCCTTGTTTCAAATCCATGCCAGTAAAAAACAAAATGAATAGATCAATAGCTGGTGTACAACTCAATAGAAACAGTCCTAATTTCTTTTTCGCAAATGTATATCGACAGACCAGTCCGCTGATGACAAATAACCAAAACATCACTTCTCCGCCTAAAATGACAAACAACATAACTGCTCACCACCTTTTTTAATACAGATGTACTATTTAATTTTATAATACAACTGTATCATAAAAAATGACTATGGTATACTGGCAATATGCCTAAAAAAGTAAATCATGCTATTCGTCGACAAAAAGTTGCAGAAGCCGCTTGGCGTGTTATACAAAAAGATGGATTAGAAAAAGCATCGGTGCGAAATATCGCACTAGAAGCAAATATGTCATTAGGAGCAATGCGCCACTATTTTAAAACACAATCTGAACTGTGGACATTTTGTATGCAAATGGTCATCGACCGAGTAACAAACCGCATCCAATCCATGTCTCTTCCCCAGGAATATGAACAAAAAATATATAAAATTATCGATCAGATTTTACCATTGGATGATGAAAGAAGAGCAGAAAGCGAGGTATGGCTGTCTTTTATTAGTAAATCACTCGTTGATCCAGAATTGCATCGTCTCCGGCAACAGAGCCATACGTTATTACATCAAATGTTTCGACAAATAATTGATACGCTAATCGAGCAAAACCTTGCCAGACAAGACATTGATCCTGAGATCGAAGCACTTCACCTGCACGCACTCGTAGATGGTTTTGCAGTGCATGGAATTACACAAAAAGAAAAAATAACAGCAATCAAAATGAGAACGGTTATTCACCAGCATATAAACTATCTATTCACAAAAAAACTAGAAAAAGATAGACAAGGAGATGAAAACCAATGAGTAATGACTTTCTAACAAAAGCTGCTAACTTTCACGATTTACATACAAAAACATTTATTCTTCCTAACGCATGGGATGCAATGAGCGCACTAATTTTTGAGAAATGTGGATTTCCAGCTATCGGAACGACAAGTGCCGGTATAGCTAATTCACAAGGTTACCAAGATAGAAAGATACCATTTGAGGAGGTTATTCGTGTAGTCGAACAGATTGTTCGCTCTGTACAAGTGCCTGTTAGTGTAGACTTAGAAGATGGTTATGGCTATACAAGTGAAGAAATAAAAGAATCTGTAAAAAAAGTTATTTCACTGGGAGTAGTTGGCATGAATATAGAAGACAGCACAATGAATCCAGACACCCCACTGTATTCAATATCTGATCAACAGAAGAAAATTGATTTAATTAAAGAACTTTCCCTGAAAATGGGTGTTCCTCTTTGGGTAAACGCCCGTACGGATATCTTTTGGGCTAACATCGGTACAGCATCGGAACGTCTTCAAAATACGATAGATCGGGTAATCGCCTATCAGGAAGCAGGTGCGGATAGTGTTTTTGTTCCAGGGATAACAAATGCAGAGGATATTCAAACACTGCGCAAAAATGTTACTTGTCCGATAAATTTATTAGCTGGTCCGCACTCTCCTTCCGTTACAGAACTGAAAGAAATCGGTATTCAACGAATTAGTTGCGGCTCAGGTCCATTTCGAGCAATTGTTACAGCTTTACATAATTTAGGCACAGAAATACTTCATCACGGCACTTTTCAGCAGATGACAGACAATGTACTTACTTATCAGGAAGTAGATAATTTATTTCATTCAACATCTACTCCAAAAGAATAATGCAAAAGCCGGACGTTGAGTTATGGGAACCTTAAAGACAATTTCTTTTTTTAAAAAAAGCCTGTATCACGCCACAGCATGATACAAGCTCTTTTTTTTTAAAAGAAAATCAAAAATGGTATAAAGAAGAGAAATGGTATAAAGATCGCAAACAATGGGAAAAACCATTGTGCGTGTGCTTTTCCATTCAGCTTCTTTGTTTTCACTGGTATAAAAACAATCCCCTTTTTGTGCACTTCTTTGACAGTTCCATAAAGAACTTGACCATTTTTTAAGACTAACTTCATTGGCCGACCGATATGTTTTGTTCCTAATTTATGGCGAGGAAGGTATTGAAGTGAACTCATTTTATCCCTCCTTCTAACAGTTCTCTATTATTCTATGAAAATCTGCTAGAAAGAGTTACCAGTCTCTCTCCTATTTTCTGCTTTTATACATCAATGCTAATGCGCCTACCAAAATTGCTCCTTTCACAATATCTTGGGCATAATAAGGTACATTCAACATGGTGAGGCCATTGAGTAATATCCCAATTAAGATCGATCCAATAAAGGTACCAAATACATTTGGTTTATTTGCCCCGAAAACAGAATACCCGATCAATGCAGCCGCAACTGAATCCATTAGTAGAGATGCCCCAGCTGACACTTGTCCCGTCCCGATTCGCGATGCCAGCACAATTCCGGCAATACTTGCAAATAATCCACTTAAAACATATGCATAGGTTCGATATCGTTTTACAGGAACACCAGACAATTGTGCAGCTTCTTCATTTGCTCCAGTAACATAAAGCAAGCGGCCAAATTTCGTATAATTTAACGCAAGATGAACAGCAATGACAAAAAAGAACATGATAATCACAGGAAATGGAACAGAAAAGAGTTCACCTTGTCCAATAAATAAAAAGGAAGGCAGTATTTTACCTGGAGCAATAGTGCCGTCTTGCAGCGGCATATTATTATAAATGCTATACCCTTTTGTAATAGTTAAATGCAGACCATTAATCATGTACATCATACCCAAAGTCGCAAGCATATCTGGCAGACGAATTTTCACAATGAGAAAAGCATTGACTAAGCCCACCAGTAATCCTACTAGTAGTGGTATCAATAACGCTACAACTGTCTCTTGCCGATACCAAACCATCGCTGCTGTGCTTGTAATAGTAGCTAAACTGACAGTAGAACCAACAGACAAATCAAAACCATTGACAATAAGGGACATTGTCACCCCAATTGCAACTAATGTAGTAATAGAAATAGAGCGAAGAATGTCGGTCCAATTTTTGTAAGTAAAAAACTCATCAGATAATATACTAAACAATGCAATAATCAGCAAAATTGACAGAACTGTTCCGTATTTGGTTATGATATACACTGCTGATGACCGATAGTTTTTTGTCTTCTTAGTAAGTTTTGGTGCTTCGATACTCTGTTCCATCGCCTTCTCCTCCTGCTACTAATGTCATCAACTCTTCCACTGAAGTTTGGTTTGTCTGTCTTTCTGCGATCAACTTACCATCATATAAAACAATCACCCGATCCGACACGGTTAATAATTCATTTACCTCACTCGTAAAATAAATAATGCCCTTTCCTGCTTTTGACAGCGTGGAAATGATAGAAAATACATCAACTTTTGCTCCAATGTCAATTCCTTTGGTTGGTTCATCAAAAAGAAATACCGAAGCATTTGTATCTAACCATTTCCCTATGGCAACTTTCTGTTGATTACCCCCGCTTAAAAAGCGGACAATTTGCTTGCTGTCAGCTGATTTGATGTTTAATTTATCTCTTATATTCTCGGCCAATTGCTTTTCCTTTTGATAATCCAGCAAACCCCATTTGAAAATTCGCTTTACATGCGGCAATGAAAGATTTTGATCCAATGGAAAATCGATTACTACCCCCTCTTTTCTGCGCTCTTCTGGTATCAGACATATACCTGCTTCGATCGCTTGCTTAGAGTGCTTTATTTTCCGTTTTTTTCCTGCGATGTGTAATGTACTGTTGCTTCTATCCTGTCCCGCCAAAACCCTAGCGATTTCTGTCTTTCCTGCTCCTACCAATCCTGCTACTCCTAAAATTTCTCCTTCATGCAAAGTAAAAGAAATACTTTGTTCAAGTTTTGGAATATAAAATTCATTCAATTGCAGCAGAGGTTTTGCAGACACATGCGCCCTTCTCTCTTGTATTGGAACCAATTGCTTACCTAGCATTGCTTCGATAATTTCGTCATCCGTGACTTTTGATACTTCACTTTGTAAAACCGTCTTCCCTTCTCTTAATACAGTAATTCGATCACATATTTTTCGAATTTCTGGTAAGCGATGAGAGATGTATACAATGCCGACCCCATTTTCTTTAAGTCGATTGATCAGCTGAAACAGAATGGAGCTCTCCTCTTGACTAAGCGGTGCCGTTGGTTCATCTAAAATCAAATACTGTGTATCTCTGGCTATTGCTTGCGCAATAATAATTTGCTGTTTCTCACTTAAACTACACTCGGAAACCAAGCGATTAACGGAAATTTTCAAACCGACTTTTTGTAACAGTTCTTTTGCTCTGTCTTTTCGCTTTTTTCTTTGAAGAAAAAAAGGTCCTTGAATCAATTCATGAATGGTAACATTCTCAGCCACTGTCAACTCTGCAAACAATGCAGCGTCTACCTCTTGAACGACGATGCCAATTCCTGCTTCGATCGCCTTATGCGGAGAAGAGAGCGACACTTGCCGCCCTCCAATCGTTATCTCTCCATCATCTTTCTCTAGTTGCCCTGATAAAATGTTTACTAATGTACTTTTACCTGCACCATTCACTCCTAATAAAGCATGAATTTCTCCTTTATTGACCATAAAATCTACCCCGCGCAGAACATGATTCTGGTGAAATGATTTCATAATCTTTTTCATTTGGAGTGTCATTTTTTATTCGCCTCGGCTAACTTATCCATCCATGGAGAAACTGCTGTTTGTGTTGCTCCCCAACCTGCAATATATTTTCCAAGTTGATTCATATTGACAGCTTGTGCAGGCAAATTTTTCTTTTCAACTAAATGAGGCTGTACACTATAAACTTGCGGAATCTTTTCCCCTGCTATTTTTTGATAGAGGAACCGGACTTGAATTTTTCCTACTTCTGTTGGATCCGTTGCAGTACTCGCTACCCATGGACTATTATTTTGCTGAATAAGTTGCAGGTCTTCATCGCTTAAATCAATTCCATATACTTTTATCTCGGTTCTGCCAGCTTGTTGAATTGCTCTTGTAACACCTTTGGCAAATTCGTCCCATGGTGCAAACACAGCATCAATTTGACCTTTCGGATATTTTTGTAGAATAGCCTCCATTTGTGTCTGTGTATCTAATGCAGTGTTATTGGAAGCATTGCCGAATTTTGCAATTTCTTTTATATCTGGATAACGTTGTTGAAAAGCTTTGTAAATGACATTGCGGTTTTCCATAGGCGCGAATCCCCCAACCCATACATATACGATGTTGCCTTTTCCATTTAAATCTTGGGCAAGGGTTCTCAAAGAATTCCAAGCAAGAGAGTAATCATCTTGATCAATAACCGTTACACCTGGAAGATGAATGTCACTATCAAAGGAAATAACAGGTATACCGGCAGCTATTGCCTTTTTCACACTTGGTAATAAAGCATCAGCTCGACCATGATCGAGTAAAATCCCATCTACTTTTTGACTGACTGCTGTATCAATGTTAGACGCCATTTTCGATAAATCATTATCCGAGTTATATACCTGAACTTCTCCTCCAAACGCTTTCACTTGAGCTTGAATTCCAGCGATGTATTGACTAGAGAATGTTCCAATCGACAATTGCGAAATCGCGGCTATTTTTAAAGGTTTTTTCAACTTCTCTGGAATATTTGTATTTTTATTAGAAGTCGATGTGTCTTCTGCGGCATTATTCTGATTAGTTGATTGATTTACTTGGTTTTGTTCGTTTGAGCAAGCGGTTAGTGCGAATACCACTGCTAAAATAACAGTGACCCATTTCAAGCGTTTCATGTTGTTTTCCCCTTTGGTATACGCTCGATGAGCGATTCGAGTTTGTCTGGTGAAAATATGCCATGATCAGTAATAATTGCTGTAATATACTCTTTGGGTGTGACGTCAAATGCAGGATTAAATACTTTGGTGGAAACAGGCGCAGTAGGTACCTCACCAAATCGCGAAACTTCTGTAGCTGGTCGTTCTTCTATCGGAATATCTTGACCTGTGCAAGTATGAAAATCAATCGTAGATAAAGGAGCAGCTACATAAAAGGGAATATTCAGCGCTTTTGCTTGCAATGCCAAGCCTAATGTACCAATTTTATTAGCCGTATCGCCATTTCTGGCTACCCGGTCACAGCCGACGATTACTGCGTCGATTTGTTTCGTTTTCATTGTGTGTGCAGACATGTTGTCTGTAATTAATGTGACATCAATATTTGCTTGCTGTAATTCCCAAGTAGTAAGTCTAGCACCTTGCAGCAGTGGACGTGTTTCACAGGCATATACATGTAAATTCCATCCTTTTTCCTTCGCTATATAAAAGGGAGCCAGAGCAGTCCCGTATCTTGCTGTAGCAATACTGCCCGCATTGCAGATGGTCATAATTTTTTGCTCATCTGAAAAAAGAGTCAATCCATATTCTCCAATTCGTCGACAAGTTTGTTCATCTTCTGCTTGGATTTTCAATGCCTCTTGCTCAATATAGTTTTTCGCTTCGATAACACTTGTTGCCTGTACGGCATGGCGAACTACACGATCCAATGCCCAAAACAGATTTACAGCAGTGGGGCGAGACTGAGCAAGTTGTTCTTTGACCTTATCCAATGCAGCTAAAAAGGCGGGAAGATCGGATGATTGCCACTGATTTGCCCAAACAGCTAAGCCAAAGGCAGCAGCAATGCCAATTGCTGGTGCGCCTCTGACTTGCAACTGATAGATGGCATTCCAAACATCTTCAATCGTATATAGGCGAACATATTCTACTTTTTGTGGTAATAAACGCTGGTCCAATAAAGAAATATGATCTTTGTTGTAAATAACAGATACGATGGACTGCCTCGATTCAGTAGTTATCATGTCAACGACTCCTGTGCCCAAGATAAAAAAGCGTGAATTCCTTTGATTTCGTGTCTATTTTTAATCAGTTGTGCTCCAGCATCCAATGCTTTTTGTTTTAAGTCAATCTGAACAGGAGCATCATCAATTGTATTTAAATCAGCAACCTGTGCCAAACCAATGGTTCTTCTGACTATCTCACAGCCAGCAAATCCAAGACTGTCTGACCAAACTTTTTCAACAAAAGCTTCTGCTACACCCGGAATACTTGAAAAAGTATAATGCCCTTTTGTCTTGCAGAGCTCTAAAAATTGCACCGAAAATGTCTCCCATGTTTGTTGACACGTATCTAATAAATAGTTACGAAATGATAGTAATTGTTCTTCATCTTTGATATGTGCTTCTTGCGACAAAAAATTGAGCAGCAGATTAGCAAAAAATTGACCCAGATCAAATCCGATAGGACCTACAAATGCAAATTCCGGATCAATCACTTTGGTAGAATCTTTGGTTACAAAAATACTACCTGTATGAAGATCTCCATGAAGCAGTGCTTCCGCTTCCGTTAGAAATTGCAGTTTTAATTTCGCTGCTTCGCGTTTTAACTCGTCATCTTGCCAAAATTCGGTTACAAATGATCTCATTTCATCAGATATTTCATTTGTATCATGGTCAAAAAAAGGATCGGTAAAAACTAGATCTTCCGTAATTTTACATAATTCTGGATTCAAAAAGTCATGTACCAATGCTTTTTTGGTGAAAGGATGCAGGAAGAAATCGCTGGTATGGAACAACGTTTGCGCAGTATAAGTACCAATATCTTTACCCAAGTTTGGATATTGTTCCCCTTGGATCAGGGCAGTTCGTAATATCTCATGAGAAGATAAATCTTCCATCACTGTATAAGCCAGATCATGATCATGATCATAAACAACCGGAACTAACTCGGGAACTACTTCTGCAGCTTTTTGCAGTGACAAATATTCAATCTTTGCTCGATCAAGTGTCAAGGGCCAGCTTTCCCCGACTACTTTTGCATATGGAAGTGCTTGCTTGACAACAATTGATTTTCCGGTAATGGGATCTTCTAAAAGAAACACATAATTGAGGTTTCCATCGCCGATTTCTGATACCCTTAACTGCTCAACATCTTCAAAATATTGGAGCTGCTCTATCACTTTTCGTACGGATTCTACCGTCAACGCTTGATAAGAACGCTCCTGCGTTGTTACCATTTTCCAATCTCTCCTTTTTGCGCAAATCAAAAAACCTCTTTCTGTACGAAAGAGGCTTGGAACAGTCCAAACCTCTTATCTTACAGATTAAATCTGTTGGAATTAGCACCGTGCCATGCGTGGTATTACCACGGCCCTGTCATACACAAAGAGCCCCATCTTACGATGGTATTACGGTCGGTTGCTGGGTTTCATCGGGCCATTTCCCTCCACCTACTCTTGATAAGAGATAGCTAACCTATTTATTTTTACGTTCAACCTGTCATTAAAAAGAATTTAAATCGAATATTAAATCGTTCTCTTCATTTTGTCAATAAACATTCGTTTACTAACCAAAAACATTTTGACAGTTGTTCCTCTAAATAATAACATAAATGACTAGAAACAGGTACAGGAAGTGGAATAATTGCAAACATTTCAATATGCAAAAAGAATGCATCAACTACCCGAACAGTTTTTTGCTAAATTAGTGAAAGATGTGAATCGTTATTCGCAAGCTGGATATGATGTGATTAATCTTGGGCAGGGAAATCCAGATTTACCAACTCCAAACCATATTATTTCCGCTTTGCAAACAGCAGCTACAAACCCTGCCTATCATAAATACTCTCCTTTTCGAGGATTTCCGTTTCTCAAAGAGGCAATAGCAACTTACTATAAACGAGAGTATGGGGTTGCAATTGATCCCCACACAGAAGTAGCTGTATTATTTGGCGGAAAAGTTGGTTTAGTCGAAATCGCACAATGCTTTTTAAATCAAGGAGATATCGCTTTGGTTCCTGATCCCGGATATCCAGATTATTGGTCTGGAATTGCGATGGCTGATGCAAAAATGGAAATGATGCCCCTGCTTGCAGAGAATGATTTTCTTCCAGACTATGAAAATATATCTGCATCCATTTTGGAACAAGCAAAATTAATGTTTTTAAATTATCCTAATAACCCTACAGCTGGTGTGGCCACTTCTGATTTTTTCCAAAAAACCGTGCTGACAGCAAAAACAAATAACATTTGTGTAGTCCATGATTTTGCCTACGGTGCAATCGGATATGACGGTCAAAAGCCGCTGAGCTTTTTGCAGACACCTGGAGCAAAAGATATTGGGATTGAGATTTATACCATGAGTAAAACCTACAACATGGCAGGATGGCGTATCGGCTTTGCTTTGGGAAATCCATCGGTGATTGAAGCAATTGAATTGTTGCAAGATCATTTTTATGTCAGTTTGTTCGGTGCTATTCAAGAAGCGGCAGCTACTGCATTACTCGAATCGCAACATTCTGTGGAAAAATTGGTGCAGACATACGAAAAAAGAAGAGATGTATTTATTTCAGGATTACAAAAAATCGGCTGGGATATCCAAAAACCAAAAGGCTCCTTTTTTTGCTGGCTGCCAGTTCCTGATAGTTATCATTCACAAAGTTTTACAACACACGTTCTCAAAAATGCACATATCGCAGTCGCTCCAGGAATAGGTTTTGGAAAAGCAGGAGATCGCTATGTTCGTGTAGGTTTGTTAGCAGATGAAGAACGATTACAAGAAGCAGTTGACCGATTGGATAGCTTGGAATTATTCCGTTGACAAAAGGATACTCTTCCATCATAATCGTAATATCTAATCACAAGACAATAATGACATTCTCTTATCAAGAGTAGGTGGAGGGATGAGCCCAATGAAACCCGGCAACCGATTTACCATGTTGGTAAAAACGGTGCTAATTCTTACAGTGAACACACTGAAAGATAAGAGGAAGCGGTGTAAACGTTCCCCTCTTCCTCAGGAAGAGGGTTTATTTTTTTTAAAAAAGGAGGAGAACAATGGGAGCAGCAATTGCGACGTATCTTGTTCCTAATAAAGGAGACCTCTTACAAAAAGCAGAACAAATCGCCCTTGGTCTTACTGTTGGATCATGGACCGACCTACCCAAATTAGATCAACAACAATTGGCTAAACATAAGGGAGAAGTTATTCAAATCCAAACATTATCAGAAGAACAGGGATTGATCACTATTTCCTATCCATCCGTTAATTTTTCTGCGGATATACCTGCTATTTTAACAACCGTATTTGGAAAACTCTCCCTAGATGGAAAAATAAAGCTAATTGATCTGGAGTTTACTCCTGAATTAGCACAACGATTTCCAGGCCCATCTTTTGGTGTTCTCGGTGTCCGCAATTTACTGGAAGTGACTGATCGACCCCTACTAATGAGTATCTTTAAAGGGATTATCGGCAGAGATCTTTCTTTTTTTGAGCACCAACTTCGAGAACAGGCACTTGGTGGTGTGGATATCATCAAGGATGATGAAATATTATTTGATAATCCCACTTGTCCTTTTGAACAGCGCATTGCCATTGCAAAAAAAGTACTTAGAGAAACCGAGCAAGAAACTGGGGAAACAACTTTATATGCTGTAAATCTTTCTGGTCGTTCTACTGAATTAGTAGAAAAAGCAAAACATGCTGTCTATCTTGGAGCCAGTGCCTTGTTATTTAACGTATTTACATATGGATTGGATACCCTTCAAGCACTTGCAGAGGATAAGGACATACATGTTCCTATTTTAGCACATCCTGCTTTCGGAGGTGCGGTAACAGCCTCTCCTACTTATGGTGTCAGTTCCTCTCTTTGGTACGGGAAGCTTCTGCGTGCCGCAGGAGCAGATTTGGTATTATTCCCTTCTCCTTATGGAAGTGTCGCATTGGAGAAAACGGCAGCACTTGGTATCGCAAAAGAATTGAGCAGTATACATGATTATTGGAAAAAAGCATTGCCTGTGCCCTCCGCTGGAATTCATCCGGCGCTGGTTCCTAAGCTCTTTGCTGATTTTGGTATCGATTCTGTCATCAATGCTGGCGGAGGTGTACATGGTCATCCAAGTGGAGCCATCGCTGGTGGAAAAGCTTTTCGTCAAGCAATCGAAGCTGCGAAAAAAGGAATATCTTTGAAAGAAGCAGCTCATTCCCATTCCGAACTAGCAAAAGCTATAGAACTTTGGGGAGGATCAATATAGTGAACAAGCAGCCAGTTATTTTTTGTGACTTTGATGGAACTATTACCCAATCAGACAATATCGTCTCCATTATGAAAAATTTCGCACCTCCCGAATGGGAAGCTATCAAAGACGCTGTCCTTTCTCAAGAGATATCTGTTAAAGAAGGCGTTGGAAAAATGTTTTCTCTTCTGCCTAGTTCATTAAAAGAGGACATTATTGCATACGTAAAAGAAACTGGGATTCTTCGTGATGGATTTGCATCATTTGTACGTTTCACCCAAAAACAAAAAATCCCGCTCTACATCGTTTCCGGTGGCATTGATTTTTTTGTTTACCCGATTTTAGATAGTTATATTGATCGTCCATATGTATACTGTAATGCAAGTGATTTTTCGAAAGATAACATTCAAATATTATGGCCGCATACATGTGATGCGCACTGCTCCAATGATTGTGGTTGTTGTAAACCATCTATCATCCGACAATTTGATTCAGATCAATACGAAAAAATTGTTATCGGGGACTCAGTTACCGACTTTGAAGCAGCAAAGATCGCAGATCGCGTTTATGCAAGAGATTTCCTTATCGAACAGTGTCAAAAACTACAGATTCCTTTTACTCCTTTTGAGAATTTCACAGATATCATAACAGACTTAGAAAGAGTTGAAGTCAGTTGAGTATTTTACAAAAACGATGGGAAGAGCTAGCAACGATCAAGTCAGAATTAGCAAAAAGAGACTGGTTCCCTGGTACGAGTGGCAATTTATCTATCAAAGTGAATGATGATCCTAAAACTTTTTTGGTTACCGCCAGTGGAAAGGACAAAACCAAACAAACACCTGATGATTTTATTTTGGTGGATGAAAAAGGCACTCCGCTTGCAGAAACAACTGCAAAAGTTTCGGCAGAAACTGGGCTGCACCTTGAAGTTTATAAGCGAACAGCTGCAGGCTGCTGCCTTCATATTCATACGGTAGATAACAATATTATTTCCGAACTGTATGGTGATCGAGGTTATGTAGCGATCAGCAACCAAGAACTCATCAAAGCATTTGGGATATGGGAACAAAATGCAGAGATTGCAATTCCTATTATTGAAAATACAGCAGACCTTACTGTACTAGCGACTACTTTTGGAAAAGCAATTCAACCAAAAGTTCCTGCTGTATTGATTCGTAACCACGGCATTACGGCATGGGGAAAAAATGGCTTTGAAGCGAAAAAGCATTTGGAAGCGTTTGAATTTCTGTTTTCTTATTTAGTGAAGCTACATCTCTTAAGTTCAAAACAACTACAACATATCTAAGGAGTGTGTTACCATGGCACAATTGCGTTTTCATGACAACGAAGAGCGAGTAACAGACCAACAAAAAGTGAGCACTTATCTGGACAGCCAAGGGGTAATCTATGAACATTGGGATATTTCCAAACTTCCAAGTCAACTTCATGAAAAATATGACCTTACGGAAGAAGAAAAAGAACAGATCATACAATCTTTTCGAGGTGAAATTGATGATCTTTCCAAACGCAGAGGCTATGTAACGGAAGACGTCATCTCCCTCTCTGACGCGACACCAAATTTAGATGAATTGTTAGGAAACTTTATCAAAGAACATCATCATACGGATGACGAAGTACGCTTTATTGTTAGTGGTCATGGTATTTTTGCCATCCAAGGTCCAAATGGGCGTTTTGTAGATGTAGAATTGGAACCGGGAGACCTCATTTCTGTGCCTGAAAACTATCGTCACTATTTTACATTGATGGAAGATAGAAAAGTAGTTGCCATTCGTATTTTTAAAGCAAAAGAAGGATGGGTTCCGATCTACTAATAAAAAAGATCTGAGTGAAAGAATCACTCAGATCTTTTTTATATTTTCTTTTCCATTATCGGTTGTGATTCTCTCGTTTTATTGATCCATTTTTGTACAAGTTTTCTAGACCATTCATCTAATCCCCAAAAAACAAGTGCCAATACAATGGAACCGTACAGCAAAATATTCCCTACTATCTGAAATCCAGGTAATTCTAAAAACTGACCACCATTTAAAATATAAAAGTATACGAAAAGAAAATTAGGTATCAAAATAATCGCCAAATTGATCCATTGCCTACCTCTTCTCCTTTTAAAGAAAACTGCATCTCCAATAAAACTACTGACCATCATAATCATCGAAAACGAAATTATTGCAATTATCGAGGCACTAAATCCCATCATCGTCGTCGATCCGCCCAGCGTGTAACTAGCCAATAATGCAATCGATAGACCAACAAATAACACTAACCCTAAAACAATGAGTTTTCTTATAATAGCAAAAACAATCTTCATTGATACTACTCCTTTTTGCATTTGTCATTCCAATTAGTATAAACAATAAAAATAAAACAATAATAATACTCAGACTTATTTTCCGGAGGAGAAATACTCCTCTATTACAACAAAGACTTATACATTATCACATGAAGTCCAATAGGTGAGATCTCAAATGTCTCCCCTGCCTCTATATACCCCAGATTTGCATAATAATCTTTTGCGCTCAAACGAGCATTGCACCAGAGTAAATCACTTCCTTCTGCTTTCAGCAAGTTCTCAGCATGAGCGATAATAGAGCTACCGCCTTTTTGTCGACGAAACTGCGGATCGGTTGCCATTCCCCTCAATTGGTAAGGTAATTTTGCTTCTACTAACGGACAAGAAGATTGCAAAAATGTTCCTATACTAATCAATTTCCCATCAAAAAAAGCTCCTAAATGAATCGTTGTAGGATCTTCATCCCCTTTATATTTACAATCTTCTAGTGTTTGATTTGATCGTAATACCGCGTGCCGCAAATGATACGTTTGAGATGCTTCGATTTGTTGTATGGTTAACATGTTTGATCTCCTACTGTATTTTTTCTTATTATATCTGATTTGTTTCTTTCCTACTAATTCACTTATTAATAATAATAAAGTATCACTTTGAAAAATGATTGTCTTTTTTTATTTTATTAACTTTTCCGTTTTCTTCTTCTGGTATTGTATAGAAGAATACTATGTATGAAGAAGGAGGAAAAAAAATATGTGTTATTATATCTCTTTCGCTGTTCCCTCAAATATCGATCGTTATGCACATTTGTTATTAACTGCAAATTTAGAATTACAACCAAATCAAAATAGATCCTTTCGGGCTTTGGTTCCATATACCTTTCAAACATACTTTTTAACGACCGAAATTTGTTCATGTGAACTCTATGAGAAAACAGAAAATCAATTGTATGGATTTCGTGCAGATGTCCAGCATTATTTTCATCGTTTATCCAAATATGCCAAAAATATTTTTATACATATTCATTTTTATCGTGGAAACATTGAAAAAGAAAAAATACCTGTTGTTTCCTCTCAAAACTTAGCAATAAAAGATATGATGACTACACAGATGGATCAAGATTGTTTTTATCAAATCCTCTTGAACGAAACAAGTATGTAGTTAAAGAAGATCCCACAATAGTAGGTAATATTGTGGGATCTTCTTATCAGGATACAGGAGTACCATTTTCTACTGGTTCATCCGGCTTCAAAAGAACTACATCACCACTGCCTGGTATGCCTCCTAATACTAATACTTCTGATTTAAAACCAGAAATTCGCAAAGGAGGAAAATTGACAACAGCTACTACTTGCCTCCCAATCAGCTGATCTGGTTCATATCTAAATGTAATTTGTGCAGAAGAATGTTTTACCCCAAGTGCTCCAAAATCAATTATTAATTTAATTGCTGGTTTTCTCGCTTCTGGAAAGGCTTCTGCGTGAATGACTGTACCGATTCGAATATCTAAATTATGAAAGTCTTCCAGTGTTGCCACTTTCATTCCTCCATCCTACCGTTATAAAAAATTCCTCTTTTGAAAGATTATCATGCTTTTGATAACAACAACCTAATCAAAAGAGCCTCCCTGTCATGGAAGACTCCAATCTATAAACTTCTTTTATTCTCGGGAGCCTAGATGAAGTAAACCTTATCATCCAGACTCTACTTGTACAACAACAAGTTAGTTGCTGCAAGTTCCGTTCACTTCTTGCTTTGAAGAACCTTTAGCGCCTCGTTGTAAGCTTCAATACCGTTGGGTTTGTTACTGAAATGCTGCAAACCAAGCTCTACAGCCTTATCTGAAATGGCACTCCAAGCAATTTGAATGGCATTATGCTTGTTACTCTCTAGCTTTTGAGGAGTGTCATACTTTTTCAAAATATGATCAACACCTGTCTGAAGGAGCAAAGCCTTCTTTCGCTTCTCCACAAACTTTAGCATCAGGTTCTCCATTCAACAAAGAAGATAAACTTCAACTATATACTAACACAGTATGAAACGATAAATGAACCACTAACTAAATAGCTATCGCTACTCAATTAAATCCCTATAACCGCTATCATTAACAACATACATTTTATAATTAAAATTTATTCAATCATTTCTGGATTCACCTGTAAAACCGCTTTGAGCAATCCTGGAAAAAGTTCCTCTAGATCATCGTAACGCAACGAATAAAAATGCTGCGTTCCTTCAATCCTTACTTGTGCCACACCTCCTTCTCGAAGAACTTTTAAATGGTGAGTTAATGTTGATTTGGGCATTAAATCATGATAGATCGCACAATTTTCCTCCCCATTTCTCCCTAAACTCAAGACAATCTTTAATCGTTTTGGATCACTTAGAGCATGTAAAACAGAAGATAAACGAATATCATTTTTGGATGGTTGAAATGGTTTTCTCATAAGAAGAGAATAACACAGCAACAGTTAGAATTCAAATTACTAAAATACCAATAAACTAGTATTTTAAAAAATATGTTGACTTCATGTTTTTCAGCATGTTATCATCCGTTTGTACTAAAAATTTAGTACATTAGTCCAAATAGGCTGATCGAATTAACACCTTCATTAAACTAAATCTTTATTCGTCTAAGAAAAGGGAGCAAAAAAATGAATACTCAAACAAGATATCAATCATTGATCGTTTTCATTCTCGCATTTGGAGTTTTTGGCATTATCAATACAGAAATGGGTGTAATCGGGATATTACCTCAGATTGCAGAGCACTTCCACATAAGCACATCTCAAACCGGATTACTTGTCAGTCTTTTCGCACTAGCTGTTGCCATCGCTGGACCAGTCATGCCGTTATTATTTTCAGGTATAAATCGAAAAACGTCCATGCTATTGGTCATCGGTCTTTTTGTGATTACCAATGTCATTTCCGTCTATGCAAGTCATTTCTCTCTACTTTTAATAGCTAGAATCATACCTGCCTTTCTACATCCTGTTTTTTTCTCTGTAGCTTTTGTAGCAGCAGCTAATACAGTTAGCAAGGATCAACTCACCAGAGTAAATGCGAAAATTTTTATGGGTGTAACTGCCGGTATGGTTATCGGGACGCCAATTGCAACCCTTATTGCAAACTCCATCTCTCTGGATGCTTCGCTCTGGTTCTTTGCCATTGTTAATGCGGTTGCTTTTGCAGCTATTTTGCTTTTCATTCCATCGATGCCTGTAAAAGAAAGACTTTCTTATGGATCACAACTGAGCATTTTAAAAAAATCACTGGTGTGGCTTAGCATCTTAACCGTCATTAGCATCAATTCTGCAATGTACGCTGTTTATAGTTTCTTTGCTGACTACTTGGCTCAAGTAACACATATGTCAGGCAAACAAATCAGTTTGATGTTAGTACTATTCGGATTAACTGGAATCATTGGAAATATGATCGCAGGAAGATTTCTTCAGAAAAAAGCAATGCCTACTGCACTGGTGTATCCGTTTATTTTTACTGTAGTTTATTTGCTAGTATATCTGCTGGCTGATTTTTCTGGACTCATGATGTTCTTAATCGCAGTCTGGGGTGTTCTCTTTACCTTAGGACTTAATATTTCCCAATACTGGATTACATCTGCTGCACCTGAAGCACCTGAGTTTACAAATGGTTTGTTTGTAGCGTTTGCCAATTTAGGTATCACCATCGGGACTTTTGTTGGAGGATTGTTTATTTCCAAGATAGGTGCTCACCACGTAGTATGGGCTGGTATCTTATTCCTAGCACTTAGTCTTATTCTCATTGCAGTGCGAGCTTTCATATACAATCCCAAAAAAGCAGCATATCAACCGAAACAAGTGTCCTAAGAACGAAAATAAAGTTAAACACTTGCCTTTTGCATCGCTCAAGGATATAAATTTATTTCAATAAGCAAGGAGAAATGAAGATGGATTTCCAACTCAAAGATAAAGTTGTCGTGATCACTGGAGCTAGTTCGGGAATTGGTTTGGCGACAACCAATTTATTTTTAGAACAAGGGGCTAAAGTAGTAGGGGCCAGTCGGAATATTGAAGCTCTGGAGCATATTTCAACAGAGAAACTTATCGCTGTATCTGCTGATCTAAGCAAACAAGGAGGGGCAGAATCTGTTATCCAAACCGCTGTCGATGCATTCAACAGAATCGACATTTTGATTAACAACATAGGAATTGCTCCCATTCGCAATGGATTTCTTCCAATCAAGGATGAGGAATGGGAAGACGTTCTGAATGCCAACTTTATGAGTATGGTTCGCGTCACTCGCGCTGCCCTGCCTTATATGATTCAGCAGAAAAAAGGTTCGATCGTCAGTATATCTTCTGAAGTAGGGCAATTACCAGATGCAATGCTCCCAGATTACAGTGTATCGAAAGCTGCAATGTTAAGTTTATCTAAATCCATCGCTCAAGAATTTGGTCCCAAAGGAATTCGCTCGAATACTGTATCTCCGGGTCCCACCAGAACTCCATTATGGGACCGTCCTGATGGTTTCGCAGATGGTCTTGCTGCAACATTTGGTATGGAAAAAGAAGCTGCTATTGAACACTTCGTTAAAAACGTTAGGGCTCTGCCGCTTGGACGATTAGGTACTGCTGAAGAAGTGGCCGCTATTATTGCCTTTGTCGCCTCTGATCAAGCTTCATTTGTCACTGGATCAGAGTACATGGTAAATGGCGGTTCCTTAAGACAACTATAATTGAGACAATTTATATTGATAGAGGCTGTTGCATTATTCTATTTGAAAGCGAAGATGCTCGCGGATGTAGCGTCCTTTGTAGGTTTTCAACAACAGACGCGGAAAACGCAAGTATCAAGCGACTTTATACCATGTTTAAAGTTCTTTTATGCAACAACCTCTGATAAAAAAAAGGAGCAAAAGAAATGAAAAGATTTAAATCTCTGATCATTGGTATTTTTGTTGCAGCGCTTTTTGCCTTTCCTTTTATTCAACCCACCGTTTTTGCAAATTTTAATAAAGATAGTCATGCACTCACCAATGTGCAAAAGATAAATAAGAACTGGGTAGCAACTTGGAATGCTAGTCCTGAACCAACTTGGGGAGCGAATTTTCCTTTACCAACAAAATTACCTGACAAAATCGAAAACCAAACAATTCGTCAAGTTGCCAAAATCAGCCTCGGAGGAAACCAAATTCGTATTTCTTTTTCCAATGAATATGGAAAAGAACCATTAACAATCGGAGAAGCGCATGTTGCTATAACAGATAATGGATCAGCTATCGTGAAAAATACAGATCGAAAAATAAAATTTGGCGGAAAAACGTCTGTTGTCATTCCAGCAGGTGCATCCATTGTGAGCGATCCGATTCATTTAAAAGTCAATCCACTATCCAAAGTTAGTGTAAGTTTATATTTTCCAAAAACCACTACTCCAACAACCTTTCATTGGGATGCCCGTCAAACTACCTATATTGCAAATGGAAATGTTACTTCAGCAACAATGATGAAAGCTGGTTCCACTACTGATGCAAGTATGTATCTAACAAGTATATCTATACTTTCTCCTAAAAATAATGGTACGGTTGTAGCAATAGGTGATTCGATCACAGATGGTGATGGAGCAACAGTAGATGCAGATACTCGTTGGACCAATTTCCTTGCCAATCGTCTAGTATCCCAAAATGTTTCGGTAATCAATGCAGGAATTTCCGGAAATCGCTTGTTAAAAGATGGCATGGGAGAAAGTGTGTTATCACGTTTCAATCGAGATGTACTAAGCAAACCAAATGTTAAATCAGTGATTGTACTGATCGGCATTAATGATATCAGCTGGCCGGGTACCGGTTTTGCTCCTACCGAAAAAAAACCGACATTTGATGAATTAGTCACAGGATACCGCCAACTTATTAGACAAGCTCATGCTCATCATATCAAAGTCATTGGTGCAACTCTAACTCCATTTGAAGGGGCACTATCGGGAACAGACCTAGATAATTACTATAGCAAAGACAAAGATGAGCTTCGCCAGAAAGTAAACAGATGGATTCGCAGTGGAGAATTTGATAGCGTAGTGGATCTGGATGCTATCCTGAAAGATCCCGGTCATGTGGCAAGACTTCTACCAAAGTATGATTCAGGCGATCACCTCCATCCAGGTGATGATGGTAACAAAAAAATAGCAGAATCGATAGATTTAAACAGCCTTTTAAATTAAATGTAATAATTGATCATTTGTATAGATCTATACAATGGATGCTGGTGCTAAGCACTAGCATCCTATTAAAATTGATGAAATTTATGCTTTGTTAAAGGAAATGCATATGACAAAATCTGCGATTTCACTTTTCTTTCCAAAGCCTGTACAAAAAAAGCAACACACCCCATAGGGAAGTATTCCCAGTCCTCTTCTTTCGCAGCATTTATCATAACTGGCCAACTATTTGGGTTTCGTTCTTCTCCTTTACGCACCAACCAAAAAAGGTATTCTCCATTGTCAGTAGTAGCCCAAGGAATCAAACGATGTTTGCCGTCTTCGATTTCATCTGGTTTTTTTTCATACTCCCACAAACTTTCATAAGCTTCGGCTCGCTCCATGTCGTGTTTCACGATGTCATAGTGTTCTCTGCCTGGTTCTAAAAAATAAAGATAATCCTCAAATTGCCCCCCGCTGTACCTTTCTACTACCTCTTTATAGGCGTCAGGTAAGGTAACTCCTAGATTGTCCTCGACTCTCTGCCAATTGAAGGTTCTTTTGTTCGCTGGCGGCGGTATCAATTCCATTAATTGCTCTATAAAATAACTCATCATCCTACCACTCCTGTGGTTTTATCACTTAAATTGTAGTCTTTTTTAAAATCAGGGAATATTTGCTCTAAGTGATGCTTCATATGCTGTAGATAATCATTTATCATCCATTCAAGTGTTACTTGATCGCCATTGGGCAGCGTACATTTATAAGAAAACCTTTCTTTTGGCAGGTTGGAAACTACACGAACAATCGAGCGATTTAAACTTTCCCATAATGTCAGCACCTCATTTAAAGAAGCATTTCGATAGTGTTGCGCCAAAACCCATTCATCTTGATTATAGGGAATAACTACCATAGGTTCCGGATGATACTGAGCTTGAATAAAGCGAGACAGGTTATTTACCGCTGAGTCACACAAATGACCGATAATTTCAAGACGTGACCACTTTCCTGTAGAGAGAGGTTTGACAATTTCCTCATTTGACAACAGTTTTAATTTTTCTGGAACGAATGTCAGTGATGCTTCTAACTGTTCAATAACATTTAAGTTCATTAACATCTCTCCTTTGTTTTTATTTTTGTATAGCTGTATTCCTGTATATGTATCTGTAATTACATTTTAATCAATGTTTATATATACCGAAACAAAATAAGGATTTTTATTGGCAGTTGGTAATATTTGATCGAAGTAAGTCTTTTCATACATAGATTTAATATGTGTTTACATCTTAGGCCGATCAATGGTATTGGACCACAAGTTCAATATAAATAGAGAAATCCGTAAATAACGGACTTCTCCCTGTTTAAAAAATATCATAACTGCGCCCATGTATATATGTCATCCCTTGCCCCATCTGCACTACTTCTGCATCTAAAAGTACCAACTCAAATTTCTGACCTGCCTCACTTGTAATCATTAACTTACTTACATTTCTTGTTGAAATGGAAGGCTTCTGATAGGCTTTTTAATGGGGGATGATGACGATACAGTTGAATAATGAAAATACCACTATAAAAAGAGGTCTTCTCGAAAATCTGAGAAACCTCTTTTCTGTTTCATTTATAATAGAATAGGAAACTCACCAAAAGAACAGTCCCTATATCACCCTAATTCTTTCTCTTCCTCTCTATTTGATAGGTACTCCGTTCTCCTAATTGTGCTGAAACATGATAGAAATATTGCAAGACTATGTCTCGTATTTCAGGAGAGATTCCAGTTAGATCATTAGCTAGATTCTTTACTAGATGTTCTTGTTCTACCTCTGAAAGTGAATCGTAATAGTGGCCAGCTTGGGTAAAATCATCTTGTTTTGGTATGCCACAGCGCACGATGCGGCCTTTTAGATGTCTCCCGCAGCCGCTTGTCACAAGGTTCGCTGGTGACCAATTTTTTTGATGATTGATAGGAATAGCACGAAATTTGGGCCTATTCTCCGACTCTGTGAAAATGGTGCTGTTAATAAAACTCTGACCTCTAATTTCAAATTAATTTATGTGAGAATAAGAAAGTTCCAGAAACGATGAAACCAATGTCTCTGGTAAAGTACCAAAGAACACTGGTTTTAACTATCAAATTGACATAGGTAAGTTCACTTTGTTCCATAAATCGTTTTTAGACTAGCAATGCGACAAACAGAACCGTCCCCTTGTCGCATAAAATGGATAGATCCTTTCCTTTTGCAATTTTCATGCTTATTCGATAGAATTACATAGAAAGAATCCTTTTATCCTTGAGGAGCAAAATGTCTTTGTCAGAAGAATTCAGTCGGTATGTCAATCCATCAGGGGAAACCCTGCAAAAGATACTAGAAGGCGCAGAGGCGTTCCTATTCGATATGGATGGTCCACTTTGTCATCTCTTTGGAACACGTACAGCATACGAACAGGCTCATCAGCTGAAACAAGACCTTTGGCTCATGAAGATCTTGCCAGAAAAGGCTATTCTTGAAGATGATCCTTTTGAGGTAATTCGGTCTATTGATCGGCCAAGACCGGAACCATATTATCGAGATCTCGCTCTCTGGGAAACTAAACTATCTTATTTGGAAGATTGTGCTGCTTTGCAAGCTCCGCCTACCCCTTTTACTGATCAATTGCTTCCCGTTCTCAAGGAGAACGGGAAATCGATGGCAATTGTGACCAATAACAGTCCAATAGCGGCAAACACTGTTGTTAGAGTAAATGGCTGGCAGGAGTTTTTTGGAGACGCTGTATTTGGTCGGAGTAGTTTTGATTTTCGCGATCTTAAGCCTAACCCTAAATGCCTCATAGACGCAATGCGATTCCTGAAGCGAGAACCAGCAGAATGCTTGATGATTGGCGATTCTCCCACCGATTATCAAGCAGCAAAAGCAGCAGGAGTTCGCTTTCTTGGACATGCAAATACCTTTGCGAAAGCGAAAAAGCTCTATGATGCAGGAGCCGAAATCGTAATACAAGATTATGCTCCATGGCTACATTTGTACCTGGATTTCGTCGAAAATGATTTTTGGTCTGTTAGCCTATGTTGCAGGCGTAAATATGGTCAGTCCACACCGAAGTGTCCAGATCCCGACGGATGTCCTGGCCCAGGAGCTTTCTGAAACAAAGACTGATAGGTAATCCCTTAACGGGAACACACGACCGGCTGATAACCTTGCTATCAGCCAGTCAGTCCATTTTAGATGTTAAAAAAGAGAATTCCCCTTTTTTTATACGACAACACAATTACTTCTACAGTTGATGTAATCAACATAATCCAAATCAAAAAAGCCGTCCTATGACGACTTTCATCTATATGATTACTTATGGTCGTACGCCTCGACAACTAGGTTCTATTCTCTCATCTCATTGATAAATGAGATGAGAGAATAGAACCCTACTCCCTCCTTCTCTTCCTCTCTATTTGATAGGTAATCCGTTCTCCCAATTGGGCTGAAGCATGATAGAAATACTGCATGACTATGTCTCGTATTTCAGGAGAGATTCCAGCTAGATCATTAGCTAGATTCTTTACTAGATGTTCTTGTTCTACCTCTGAAAGTGAATCATAATACTGACCAGCTTGAGTAAAATCATCTTGTTTAGGTATACCACAGCGTACGATCCGACCTTTTATATGTCTTCCGCAGCCACTTGTCACAAGGTTTGCTGGTGACCAATTTCTTTGATGATTGATAGGAATAGCACGGAAATTTGAGCCTAATCTCCGACGCTGCGAATCCCAATAAATATTTGCCCGTCCCTGAAGCATTTTATCATCTGATAATTCTGCTCCTTCTAACAGATTGGACGGAGAAAAGGCTATTTTTTCTACTTGTTCTGCATAGTCGTCAGGATTGCGATTTAACACCAATTGACCAACAGGAATCAAGGGATATTGCTGTTCATCCCAAACCTTTGTATCATCGAGGGGATCATAGGGAAGTTCCGTTTCATCCTCCGGTCTCATGAGCTGTACATAAAGTCCATACACTACCGTTTTTCCTTTTTCTATCGCGCTGTATAAATCCTCTCCGGCGATATCTGGATTCTTCCCATTCCAATAGGCTGCTTCTTTACTGTCGATATACTTTATGCCAGCAGCAGGAATCCAGTGGTATTTTACATAGGTGCGAATTCCTTGGGCATTCTTCCAGACATATGTATTTACACTATGACCCGGGATGTGACGCAGGCTTTTTACTGTACCTGCATCAGAATAAAGCCGAACAACTAAATGAGTAGATTCTGGTGCTCTTGCTACAAAGCTCCAAAATCGTTCAGGATCAATCAAATTATTTTTTGGCGAGGGCGAAAGAGATCTAACGGTCTCTGGAAAACGCATCGGATCACGTACTAAAAATACAGGAATATGATTGCAAACCAAATCAAAAATACCCTCATCCGTATAGAACTTCGTGGCAAATCCTCTGATATTACGGGAAGTATCGGGTGTACCCTTTGTACTTACAGCAAGCGAAAATCTCACCGCAACGGGGACTTGGTGACCAGGATTTTGTAAGAAACAGAGTTTGGTATACGCTGACATGGAATTTGTCGTTTCAAAGTAACCAAAAGCTCCATTACCTTTCACATGAACAGGTCGTTCCAATATTTTTTCATGGATGAAAGTTTCCAATGTCTCATGCAAAATATTGTCTTGTTCCAGTACAGGGCCTCTTTTTCCTATCGTTTGTGAATGGAAAGTTGCTGGTTCATCCATCTTCCATTTGGAAAGACTACGACCATTTCTACTATCTTTCGGAGTATTTTGCATCTTATTTTCGCCCTTTCCTTACTTCTAAAATGGTGCTGCTTGTCAAGCTCTGTCCTCTATTTTCAAACTAATTTATGTGAGAAAAGGTTCAATTATGATCAAGAGATAATCACCAATATTTCCAGAAAAAGATGAAACCAATGTCTCCGGTAAAATACCAAAGAACACTGGTTTGCTCGTTTTTCTACTATTTAGTTGATAAAGATAAGTTCACTTTGTTAATAACAATACGACAAAAGAACAGTCCCTGTGCCGCAGAGAAGAAAGTCTTTTTTATACATTAAGAGGCTTTTCAATTTCAGAAGATTGATTAGGAACGGAGGAAGAATCTTTATTTAAAGCTAATATAAACACTACTCCAATAATACAAGCAGTACCGACCCATTGGAAAAATCCAAACAAATCTTTTAGCCAAAAAACTGTTGTCAAAACAGCAGACAATGGTTCCAGGCTGCCTAGAAGGCTTGATTCTTTTGGAGACAAGCCTTGTAAACTCTCGACGTAAAACCAAAAGGCAATCATAGTGCCAAAAAGAATAACAAAAATTAAATAGAAATATGCTTCAAGTGGTAGACTTTTAAAGTCCATTTGCCACAGCGGATGAATAAAACTTAATGCACAGCCGCCAATCACCATAGCCCATCCTACAATGACAAGGGAGTTGAATTGTTTGAGTAATGGAACTGCATATAACGTGTAGAAGGCTGCCGCCAGTCCAGATAAAATACCCCAAACAATGGAGAGTGTTGGTACAGATAGTTTGGAGATGGAACCGTTTGTCAATAAGAAAAAGCAGCCAGCCAGTGCCAATGAAGCAGTTAATAAATCTCGTTTTGTTAAAGCAGATTGTCTGCTTAAAACCAAATAAAGAATAATGAATACAGGTGCCAAGTATTGTAATAATGTTGCCACAGCAGCATTTCCATTTTGAATCGCTGCCATATACGTATATTGAACAGCCAGCATACCGACTAATCCAAAGATAATCAATGGAATAGCGGTTTTTTTGTTCTTCCAGACATCAAATACTTGATTACGATCTTTTCCTATTAATTGAATGGTTAATAGGAACAAACCCGCAATGAGTAACCGTGTTGTTACAAGCCAATTGACATCGATTGCATATTGTTCAAATAGCTTTTTTGAAACTGTACCCCCAATTCCCCAAAATGTAGCTCCGGTGATAACGAAAAATAACCCCTTTCTCCTGCTCATGGTTAACTTCCACCTCTGTATATAAAAATATCATTATGATGAAATAATAATAAGCTATATATAAATAAAAAAATACTTAAATCGAACAAAAAAGTATAATGATATTGAGGGGCTGATGTCCAAATGAAAGAATTTAAGGTTGATCAAACATTTAAGGAACTAACAGAGCATCGAACGGTTGAGTTACCAATTGCATGTTACGAAACTACCATTCAACAAAACATAAATGGATATATACCACTTCACTGGCATGATGAAATTCAATTTGTTTTAATTGCAAAAGGAGAAGCAAGCTTTCAAATAAACGAGGAAAAGCAAGTAGTTCGAGAAGGGGAAGGACTATTTATCAATAGCGGATGTCTTCATTTTGCAGAAGATGAAAATCGTTCTGGTTGCAAATATATTTGTCTAAACGTCGCTCCGCATTTCGTTTTATCACAAGAACTTTACACTGCCTATGTAAGTCCCTATATCCATGCGACAAATTTACCTTACGTATTTTTAGATGCAAAAGAGAGTTGGGCGAGAAATATATTAGAAGCCTTAAAAAAAAATCAATCATTTGATTCAACAAAAATTACCATACTACGAAATTGATATCACTGTACAACTGACATTTGTTTGGCAAAACTTGATTGTTAACAGCTTTCCATTAGAATACAACCAGACAGAAATATTAAGAAACCAGCGCATGAAGCAAATGTTAAATTGGATACATTCTCATTATGCTGAGAAGATAATGCTAAACGATATTGCCCAAGCTGGTCAATTGAGCCGTTCTGAATGCTGCCGGTATTTTAAACGCATGTTAAAGACAACACCAATGAATTATGTAACCGATTATCGTATCCAAAAAAGCATCGTGCTACTCCAACAATCAAATTTGACCGTTACAAATGTTGCTTATCAAGTAGGTTTTAGTAGTACAAGTTATTTTATTGATAAATTTCGAAAATCAATGAACATGACACCATTTTCCTATAAAAAACGCAAAAAAAGAGGACTTCTATAAATTTGAAGAGATCCTCTTTTTTATCTATTTTCAAAGGAATTAGATAAAAAAGATATTTCGGTGACATAGCTAACGTCTTTCCAAGCAGGATTTTCACTTGCTAAATCATATGACCTTGCTCGATCGTTCCGACAAAAGAATCCCACCATGTCGCCTAAAACACAGGGAAATTGCGATATACGCTCATTCCTCATTTCATATGATCGACTTAATCATTATATTGAGTTGCGCCCCTCCTTTTAGAAGGAGGGGCGCAACGGAACCTATGCCAAGACTAGATCTGTTTGATCAGCCCAATTTCCATACATATCTTCAAGCCTATCCAATTTTTGAATAAGGCTTTTTTGCATTATAGGTTCTTCTTCCAGCACACCCATAATTCGCACAGCCTCCAAATAGCGTTGGAGCATTTTGCGGCTAGGACCATAGTCGAAGGTGCCGGCTTGTTGAAGGTTGTCGTACCAGAAAATCAAAATGTATTGTTCTAGTTCTGCCTGATAGTCCTGTACACTGTCTTCTGAGAGCCACGAGGCTTGAACACCCAGAGAGAAGTTAAATCGGTCTGTATTTTGAATTTTTTCTCGATCGATTTGCTCCAGAAGTTGGGTCAGCCTGCTTCGAAGAAATCTGGTCTCCTGACGAAAACTCCCACACTTTCCTGTACTTGCTACCACTCGCAGGAGACCAAACGCATGAGCAACACTTTGGGTCTTACATACTAGAACTTCAGGGTCTGAAACTAGACCTTTCGGAGCGTCCACGAGATCTTGATTCAGCCTCATCCAGTTCTTATAGTTATAGCTATTGGGCACAGCTAGATCACAAACACTTGCTACCTCCCTAGCAGCCCGATACCTCAATTGATACAACTCTCTCCACTGTCGAATGGTACTCAGAATTTCTGTTTTATCTTTCTGAGTTTTCAACCGAATCCAGTAGAGGAGAATGAGTGAAGCCACTAGGAAGGGGATGAGTGAGATCCACATATTCTCTCTCCAGATCCCCCACATCACACCCGAGAAGCTAGTCCCGATTACTGTACCAAGTCTTTGCAAAAAGCCTGAAGTTGCGTAGCCTGCACCAAGCCGGTCCCTGCTAACCCGGCGGTTGACTTCCTCTGAAATACTGGTACTAAATCCTGCTTCTGCAAGCCCCATCATCACTCCAGCTACCCAAAGGAGCCAGATAGGATGACCAATCCGAATCAAGGTCAGGCTTCCGAGCAGAAGCAGGATACTCGCCCCCAAGAGGAAATGGTACCTTCTGCTCACCATTACTTTTGGTGCAACAGTCATCGTAGAAATGCCCGTCACCATGACCGCAGTGAATAGGATTCCTCCTGCTGCTTCCCTTCCTACATAAAGAGCAAAGTAGGTAAGAAAAGCCAGGTAGCAAACAGTAATGCCCATTCCAGGAAGGGCTACGAACAAGGCCTCCTTTTCAATCATCTTCCTGGTGCCCCTAAAGCATGCGAGAAACACGCTTTTGATCAGTGCCATCACTTCCTGTCTCAAGGTCATCTCCGAGTCATTGACTAGAGCAATGCCCCAATATACCAAGATGACCGAGACCGCCATGATCTCCGTTACAGTCAACCAAAGCTGGGAAGGGTGAACCACGAGTTGGAGCCCGAGAAACATGGCAAGCCCTGAACCGATATAGTTGCTTGCTGCTCGGTAACCATTGACTTTAACCTGAAATTTGGGGTCTGCAGGAATGCTCGTCCGCATCAACACGATCAAAGCATTGGTCAACAATGAAAATACTGCCGCAATCAATACTTGGACAATGACATATTCCTTTATCGTATGAGCGAAGGAATACAGACTGGTTGCTCCCAAAAGGATCGGAAGAAACAGGATAGCCAGCTTCTTCGCCCCATACCGATCCACGATCTTCCCAAAGAGAAGACCACAAATCATACAGGTCAACCAGAAGCTGGACATAATCAAGCCTGATGACATTCCATTCTGATCAAACAGAATGTGCAATGCTTGGCTGATCATGTCATTAACCGTGACGATCATAATCATTTGTCCGAGGATAAGTGGTATGAATCTCCACCAGCGCATGAAAAATCCTTTGTTTAATGTCTAGAAATTCCTTCATTCATTTTACATAATATTCTGTTTTTTGGCAATGCATTTGCATTTACTTGAATCGGAACAGGTACAGCTAAATCACTAGTCACATCCAGTTCACCTTGATCCACCACTTGATCTGGCAATTCATGGGTAATCCCCTCAATCCAAGGTTTCAAATCATCAGCTACTTGTGTAGTAAAAGCTTTTGATACTAGCAAACGAAGTTGTTTATGACGTGTTGGTCTGTTTCCACTTGCTAAATCATCTGACCTTACTTATTGCCTCCAACCCACATAAAAATAAAAAAATTGCCTGAAAGAAACTCTTCCAGGCACTCTCTCATATTTTTTCAATGTAATGAACGCTAAACAATTTATTTCCATCCATCCACGTTTCAAGAGGCACAAACCCACACTGAGACACGATGGACTCGAACTCCTGTACAGTGTATTTATAGGAGTTTTCTGTATGAATGTACTCTCCTTCTTGAAAAGAAATCACATGCTGCCCAATAGATACCTGCTGCTCGCGGGTACTTTTCAAATGCATTTCCATTCGTCCTTCTTCCTCATTATAAAACGCCACATGTTCAAATTGATCAAGCTGAAAATCAGCTCCTAACTCTTGGTTTATCCTGTTCAAGACATTCAAATTAAATGCCTTTGTAATACCCTTTTTATCGTTATAAGCAGCATTTAAAATGTGAGCTTCTTTTTTCACATCCACTCCGATAATAAAGCCGTCCCCACTGTTAAGCAGTTCGTATGTGCGGTTCAGAAAATCATACACTTGATTCAGTTCAAAATTACCAATCGTGGAGCCCGGGAAAAACACGACCTTTCTCTTGGCGTGATCCAATGGCAATTGTAATGGATGCATGTAATCACCACAAACGGCCTCTATCTTTAATTCCGGAAATTCATGTGACAGCTTCAAACAAGATTGCAATAAAAAGTCTTTTGATATATCTATCGGCATGTATTCTTTAAGTGAATGAAGGGACGATAACAATGTTTTAATTTTTTTGCTGCTGCCGCTGCCATACTCAATTAGTGTTGTCACCTGCCCAACCCTTTTAGCAATTTCTTCTCTGTACATTTCCAAAATCGATATCTCAGTTCTAGTCGGATAATATTCATCCGTTTCGGTTATTTGCTCAAACAATTCCGAACCCTTTTTATCATAAAAATATTTGGCATGAATTGTTTTAACTGGAGAGTTAAGACCATTCCATACTTCTTCCAGCATATTGTCTTTTTTCGTATTTAAGTCATGGACAATAACGCTTACATTTGCCATAGTCAACAATCCTCCACTATAGAATTTCACTGAACTGCAAGCATTTTTTTCGGCCGAAAGAAGTTTTGGTACGTGTCTCGGATGTGAGAAGCTGACGTTGCATAGGAACTACCTCTTAATACTATTTGATTAAACATAAAATTTTACACTGTATTCGCTAATTATTCCTATGATATCATGGTGTTACTTTGCGGTCTATGAAAGAATCGCTGGGCCTATGTAATAAGGAGAGGCTAGTTTCCAAATAATGAGGAAAAGCAAGTGGTTCGTGAAGGCTAGGGGCTATTTATCAATAGTGGCTGTCTTCATTTTGCAGAAGATAAAATCGTTCTGGCTGCAAATATATTTGTCTAAACGCCGCTCCATATTTCGTTTTGTTACAAGAACTCTACAAAATCCAAAGGTAAATTCCTATATCCGAGCTACAAATTCACCTTATGTATTTTCAAATGCAAATGAGCATTGGGCAAAAAATATATTTGAAACAAAAAAATCATCGAATCATTTCCGAATGATCAACTTAATTCCTTATGTTCGATTTGTGCCGCTCCTTCTAGTAGGAGCGGCACAGCGGAACCTATCCCAAGACTAGTTCTGTTTGACAGACCAACTCCTGTAGACTCCACCAAGACGGTTTAGTTCTTTTTCGATGATTTCTTGATCTGAAGTTTCCACAAATCTCAAGATCTGCACAGCTCTGAGGAATTGCTGCGTCTTTTTAGCATGCTCTCCCACTGCCACTCGGTGTTCGTTTTCGAATCCGGAGCGTGGAATTTTGGAAATCCAGCGAATCAGATTTGTTTGTTCGAGTTCTGCCTGATACTCCAGCACACTGTCTTCAGGATCCCACCAACCCAAGTGGGAGAAAACTAGAGAGCTGCCTCGAAGTTTTCCTCGATCGATTTCCTTCAAAAGGTGTGTTAGATTCCATCGAAGCATTCGAATCAGCTTTCTACTGACCTTATAGAAATAAAAACTGAATTCTGCTGATTGTAGTCGAGAAATCCCTTCATATATTTTACATAATATTCTGTGCTTCAACAAAATATAGTCGCCTTATGATCTTCTCATAACATAAAAGCTAATCCATGAATCGAATACTCTTTATACAAAGAAACAGCGATATAAGGCAGTAATGATTCTATCCTTAAGAAAAATAATCAATATCATTATAAACATGTAACTATTATATATCACATCAGAAAAGAGGTATTCATTTGAGCAAATTATTCGGTAAAACCGCCTTCGTAACAGGGTATCAAAAGGAATTGGGGCTCAGATCGCAATAAAATTAGCATCAGCGAGAGCGGCAGTTGTTGTAAACTATTCTTCCAGTAATGGGGGTGCTGATCGTGTTGTAGCAGAAATTATGAAAATGGAGGCAAAGCGATCAGTGTTCAAGGTAATGTAGCGAATGCAGTGGATATTAAACGGATGTTTGAAGAAACGAGTAAAATTTTTGATTCAATCGATGTGCTAGTGAACAATGCTGGAATATATAAATTTGAATCGATTGAAAATATCTCAGAAGAGAGTTCCACTTATCATTCAACACAAATGTTCTTGGGGCCATCTTCAAGAAGCTCTCAAATATTTCTCATCCAATGGTGAGGAGAGAAATTAATTTGATATTAATCGATAAAATGAAGTCCAATGAAAAAATTTCTTATCGTTTTTTAATAGAGGAATTTTTCAAGCCATCTAAATAGAGATGGCTTAAACGCTTATTATCAAATAATTTTCAAGACTATTTTTCCTCGTACCCGCTGACTCTCACTAAGCTCATGTGCCTTGGAAGCTTCTGCCAAGGATAGAACCGCATCGATTCCAATTTGCAATTTGCCAGTGTCTATTAATTGACTGATCTCAGCTAATTGTTTTCCATCGGAATGTACTCTCACATTCGAAATTTTTGTTACCCCCGCAGCGGCAAATTTTTCTGTGGAATACTGACCGAAAAAAACCGGTACCAACTTACCTCTCCGTTTTAAAACATTCAAAAAACGATCCCCATTTTCACCGCCAACTGCGTCAAGAACTAGGTCAACCTTATGAACAACTTTGTCGATAGGAGTTGTTGTATAATCGATAAATTCATCTGCACCCAACTCTATTACAAATTTAGCATTACGACCTGATGCTACACCGATAACTCGTGCACCTTTTGCCTTCGCTAACTGTACAGCAAAGTGACCCACCCCGCCAGATGCACCATTCACTAAAACAGTTTGCCCTTCCTGTAAGTCTGCATGTTGAAATAGAGCTTGCCATGCTGTAAGTGCCGCTAGCGGTACTCCAGCAGCTTGAATGTGATCGATTGACTTCGGTTTATGAGCCAATTGATGAACTGGAGCAACTGCATATTCAGCATAGGAACCTGCTGGAGCAATTCCCAGTTGTGCAAGTCCATAAACTTCTTCCCCTTCTTTGAATTCTGTTACATCAGATCCTACTTCCACAATTACCCCTGATAGATCTGAACCTAGTATCATTGGAAGCGGAAGGAGAGAAAGCGGGCGAAATGCCTTTGGAATATATGCAAAACCTGAACGTGTATGAGTGTCAGAAGGGTTAATCCCTGCCGCAAAAGTCCGAATCAACACCTGTCCAGAACTTGGTGATGGTTTTGGTATATTCTCATAAACTAAAACTTCAGGTCCTCCATATTGATGTATTCTTACAGCTTTCATCGTTTCAGTCGTTTTATCATTCATAACAATTGTATCCCTTTCATAAAGAGAGAATTAACCAACATTTGTTTGTTAAACATCGATTATTGCTTATAATAATAAAGTGTAATCATGCAACTAACAATCAACAATAATCTCTCATTGTCGGTTATCCGATATAGAGAAAGAAATGATGAAAATGAAATGACGGAACAAACAAAAAATGTCGACCGGCGAATCAAGCGCTCCATTCGATCATTAAAACAGTCCTTTTTGGAAATTTTGAAAGAAAAGAAATTTGCTTCCATTACGATTCAAGATATTACAGATCGAGCAGATGTAAATCGAAGCACTTTTTATGCCCATTTTCCTGATAAATATATGCTTCTTGATTCCATCATTCGCGAGCACTTCCAACAATTATTAACAAACCAACACCCTGCACCTTCTCATTTTGGAAAAAGTAGCTTGCAGACTCTCATTCAAATTGTGTTAGAGCATTTTGAACAAATACGCAAACAATGTCATCCATCAGAAACAATGAGTCCATTTGTTAAAGAAGCTGTGCAAGAGGAAATTGCTGCTATACTCTTAAATTGGTTTGAGCAAATTCCCGCTCCCAGTACAGCATGGCAAGTACCTAAAAAGACAATTGCATGGATGATCAGTTGGGCAATATTCGGGGTAGCGATGGAATGGAGTCAAGGAGATAAAAAATTTTCAGCAGAACAGATGACAGGACAAATTCTAACCGTTATCTCAAAGGGGCTGATAAGCCTGACTCCTAATGGCTTATTAGAATGACGCTTATAGAAGATTCGTGATTTAGTAATCCTAATATTGTAGTGGTTAATAAAGGGTTTATAATTTCGTAATCAAGAAAAACAAATTGATAACTAGGGTAATAATTTTATTGTTGGCATAACTTCTTTAAAACTCCTAATCCTCTCTTTAATTCCTCAAAAGATGCATAGGCATAAGAAAGGCGAATGGAGTGATAATCGCTTGATTCATAAATATAACCGGGATTAATCAGTGCATTTTGTTTTAATAAATTTAAAAATAATGCCTTATTCACAATTGGTTTATAGAATCTCATCCATATATAGAAACCACCCTTCGAAGTTTCCCATGTAGCGAGGTTTTGAAATTGCTTTTCCAGTATTTCCTCCATAAAAGCAGCTCTTTGCTTTAATTTTTCACGTAGTGTTATTAAATATTGTTCATATAATCCAGATATCATCCAGTGTGCGACGATTTCTTGGGAAATGGCACTTGAACCATAATCTGTTTGCATTTTAATATCAGCCAAACGTTCTATTACAGGTGTTGGAGCAACAACCCATCCGATTCTTAGTCCAGGACTAAGTGTTTTAGATACACTGCCAATATACAGGACTTGTCCTGATGTATCGAATGATTTGATTGCTTCAGTAGGATGTTCAAATAAAAGTTCATGATATACATCATCTTCGATTATGGGGATTTGCAGTTCTTTACATACTTGATACAAACTTCTCTTTTCGCCCATTGACCAGTTGTGTCCAGTTGGATTGTGCAAGGTTGGTACACAATAAAACAAAGACTGCTTTTTTTGTTTGAGTGAATACAGTTTGTCTTTTAAATGCTCTTTCAATGAAACAGAAATCATCCGCATACCCGCAGATTGAAAGGGATGCACCGAATTTAAATAAGAGGGTGCTTCTTGGAAAACAATTGATCCTGTTTCTAATAAACCCATCGCAATTAGTTGCAAAGCTTGAAGTGCGCCAGAAACGATTAATATGTTTTCCGGCGAAGTCTGTATACCGCGTTTTTCCAAATAGGTGCTTAATATTGCTCGAAGTTTCTCACTGCCTTGGGGTGAGGAATAGCCCATTGCCTTTGGTTCGAGTGAAATGTTTTTTAATGAAGCTTTTATTTGCTGTGTGGGAATTAATTCTGGCGCCAATTCCCCAGTTCCAAGCCGAATGATATGATCCTTTTGTTCATATTCGTTAATAAGTTGGATCGTATGATAATTTGGTTTATGAATGCTAGTTTCAATGTGATGAAGCCAATTTGGTTGTGCTTTGTGCAAAAGAGCATTCCACGAGTTATTCGCAACAAAAATCCCTGATCCCGCTTTGGATTCTAGTAATCCGTCTGCTTTTAATTCATCAAGTGCCAGTTGGACAGTACTTCGATTCACGCCAAATTGAGCTGCCAGTTGACGCTGTGTGGGAATTTTTGTACCTACTATCCAATCGCCTAGTTCAATATGAGATTTTATCCAATCAACTATTTGTACATGCACTGTCAAATGCGACTGGCGATTTGGCTGCCATTTCATCAAATCCCTCCCAAATTGGATGGATAAATTACCATCCAATTGGTTGTTTTCTTTTCGTTATATCATAGTACGATAGGAATCGAAAGGAAGCAGATGTAAATGGAAGCTGTTCTACATGGACTAATTTTAGCATTTGGCCTTATTTTACCTTTAGGAGTGCAGAATGTATTTGTATTTTCACAAGGAGCTACCCAGCCAAGCATTCTAAAGGCACTGCCGGGTATGATAACAGCAGCGCTATGTGACACTGTTCTAATTCTTCTAGCTGTTTTTGGTGTTTCGGTTCTTGTTTTACAATTTGATTGGCTGCGAATCATTCTTATGGTTGGTGGAATGTTTTTTTTAGTTTATATGGGTTATATTATTTGGACATCAGACGCTTCACCAAATGTAACCAAAAAAGGCTTGCCGATTCGTCAACAGATCGTCTTTGCACTATCGGTTTCCTTATTAAATCCTCATGCCATCTTGGACACTGTCGGTGTGATTGGGACAAGCGCATTAAAATATAAAGGAGCTGAACAAATCTATTTTACCATTACATGTATTGCTGTATCTTGGATTTGGTTTTTTGGATTGACACTCTCCGGTTCTATTATGAAAAAATTAGACGAAATTGGCAATCTGATGAATCTATTTAACAAATGCTCTGCACTTTTCATTTGGGGAACAGCTGTTTATCTTTTTACCGGCTTGATTCCATTTTAAACGAAAAAAAATGACTTGAGAAACCTAACGCACTCAAGTCATCTGTATGAACTGAAAATAACAGATTCCTAACAAAATTAAATGCCTACACCTTCGCACCATACTGCTCTAAAATATGAGAAGCTTTTTCATAGTGATCATTATCTGTTAGGACAGTTACACATACATCTTCAGGATGGGAAAAACCTGTCCCGCCAGCTAATCCGCTTGCATCTGGATGAGTAGCAGCAAGTATTCGGGCATCATCATCCATTGGAGGCGATCCTAATGTGGTAGTAGTTAACGAGTTACTTTGATTTAGAAAGATACTTGTTATCTCTTCGTCTCCATCATAAGGGTTTCCGCCCAGCATGGGAGAAAATCGATCGACGGATACTGTCTCAAAACCCTGGGTTTTTAATTCTTCTGCTGCTTTTTGTGCTTGATCCATTGTTTGAAAATATGCAAAAATATTATGTTGTCCCATAATAACCTTCCTTTTCGATAAAGTCATATAAGAAAGGATTTGTATTCAAAGAAGAATTCATACGAGCAAAAACAACTTTTCATCGACCAAATAACCATCCGCCGTTGACATTTAGTATTTCCCCAGTCACATAGGAAGCTTTCGGCGAAACCAAATAACTTACAGCAGCAGCGATATCTTCTGTTCTCCCTGCGCGTCCTGCTGGAATTTGCTCAATGTTTTGCTGTGTACGCTCTTCTGTTAATCCTCCGCCAAAAAAGTTAGTTTGAGGAATGAAACCAGGAGCAACTGCATTAACAGTAATACCTTCCGGGCTCAATTCGCGTGCCAATGAAAATGTTAATCCATTTAGACCCGCTTTTGCAGAAGAGTACGCAAGTGAACCAGAACTGCTTCCTCCTGTAAAAGCTCCAATGGAACTGATGTTAACAATACGCCCTCCCGGTTTCCGTAAAAAAGGAGATGTCGCCATGGACATCATAAATGAGCCTTTTAAATTTGAATGATGAACTTCATCCCAGATTTTTATTGCTTCTTCAAATGGTGTATGTGTTGTGATTGTTCCTAGATGTCCTGCATTATTAATTAAAACATCAACAATCCCTGTTCTGTTGACAACTTCTTGGATAGCGGATTGAACATCTGCTTGATTACTTACATCCGCTTGCACCAAATGTACTATGCCATCAAGTTTATTAGCAGCCTCTTGCAATTTTTGCCTGTCTCTACCCAATATTGTAACATCCAATCCATCTTTCACCAGCTGTTGAGCTATCCCGAAACCAATTCCGCTGCTTCCTCCAGTAATAATAGCAACTCTTTTATCACTCATTAATCCGTTCCTCCTCCATAGATGAATAATTATGTTGATTATTGTAGTATAAAAATATTAATAAAAAAAATATCTTTTTTCTATTGCTGTGATAAAGAGAACTTATTAATTCAAGTGAAGGATGAGTATATGGAACTTAGACAAGTTAAATATTTCGTTGCAGTTGCAGAGGAATTACACTTTGGTAAAGCAGCAGAGAAAATAGGTATCGCCCAACCAGCTTTAAGCCAGCAAATTAAACAATTGGAACAAGAACTAGGCGGACTGTTATTACAACGTACTAAACGGAACGTTTCCCTCACTGAGGTGGGGAAACTCTTTTTAAAAGAGGCAAAATTATTACTTAGCCAGTCTGAAAAAACAATTGATCTAGTAAAAAGTGCTTTTTCTGGGTTAGCAGGTCATTTAGTGCTGGGATTTGTTGAATCTGCAACTTGGGATATCCTTCCTCAAGTGCTGTCTTGTTATCGAACTCAATATTCCGATGTCAAAATAACCCTGAGACATTTGCATACAATAAATCAACTTCAGGCTATCAAAGACGGAGATGTGCATGTTGGAATTTTAGGGTTTCCAGTGAATGATCCCACATTGTCAGCTCATGTAATAAGAAATGAATCCTACTGGGTTGCATTACCTTCTGATCATCGATTTGCTGATCCTGATTCCAAAATTTTAGTAAGTGATCTATCTTCCGAACTTTTTATCACAACCAAACGCGAAGTTGGTGCACATTATTATGACACAATGGTAAAAGTCTGCATGGATGCAGGGTTTAGCCCATCTATCATTCAATCTGTTGATGAAATACAAACGATGCTATCTCTTGTTTCATCTGGAATGGGCATCGCATTGATTCACGAATCAGCGAAAAATTTGCGAAATGACATTGTCTACAAGCCCTTAATTGGTACAAATCAGATCGCTTACCAAGTATCTGCTGTTTGGAATAAAAGTGATACTTCACCAATTACAAAAAACTATATACATGTTATCCAACAACTATTTCCAGGTACTCATCAATAATTGCTCACAGAGAAATAATATCGTCTGGTCTTTGATTGATACCTCATTCAAAAACAGGTGATAAATACAATTTAAGTGAACTTCATTCATTGAAGAATCTAAGTTTTCTCTGTCTTAACATCTCATCATAGATCTCTTTATGGAAAAACATAACGCTTTTCCATTGTAATCGCATTGATAGACTTTTTGTTTGACACAAGTAAGGATGCCATTGCTGCTTAAAACTTGGTTTCTGAAACTTATAAAAGGAGACATAGTGTCTCCTTTTATACAAACTTTCTGTTCTGTTTTCATCTGCTGCACATTTATTTTCCATTTTTTTAAGTGATTTTATATAGACTTTTGTTTACTCCTTGTATAAAACGAGACGCTTTCCCTATTGAAAATAAGTATAGCTCATGCATCGCACGCGTACATACTGTATAAAACAATCTTCGCTCTTCCTCTCGAAAATAAACACGATCTGATGCATCAAAAACGAGAACCGCATCAAATTCGATACCTTTTGCTAAATAAGAAGGAATCACTACTACTCCTGTTTTGAAGGTGCTGTTTCCATTTTTGACCAGTTTGATATCAAGTTTATCTTTTAGTAATTCATATGCCTTAATACTATCTTTTTTTGTTTTGGTAATAATTGCGATGGACTTATGCCTTTGTTCACAGTCTTTGACTTGCTTCGTTATCGTAGCAATTAATTTATTTTGATCTGACAATTTGTGTAAGACAGGAAGTTTTCCTGCCCTTTCAAATGGTTCAATCTGTTCTCCTTGTGGCAGCAGCTCTCTTGTAAATAAGATAATCGGTTTCGTAGAACGGTAACTTCGGTGGAAGATTACTTTTTTTGCTCGATCGGTATCAAACCAAGAAAGCAATGGTGTCAGCCCATCATTCGATTGATGTGCATGAATCGTTTGATTGATGTCACCCAATACCGTCCACTTGCTCTTAGGAAACAAATGACGGATAAACGAAAATTGAAACGGTGAATAATCTTGCGCTTCATCAATAAATACATGACGAATGGAGCGGTCACTCTCAAATCCTTCGATCGATTCTTTTAAGTATAGATAAGGCGTGGCATCTTCATATGGCATGATTGATTTATCCAATTTCTGTTTGGTTTGTTTGCAGATAAGCTGCCAGTTTTTTGGAAGATCGCAGCCTTGACTATTCGCTTGAAAAAGCTGTTTGTACAATCCCTTTATATCTATGAACGCCAAACGATCAATAAACTGATAGATTGGGCGAAATGCGCGTTTTATTACTACAGCAGCAAGCATCTCATATTCACGTTGATGATCATCAAAAGTATCATCTGCAAACCTTTTTTGTTTTTGTAATTTATTATGAATCTTGTTATAGATGTGTTCATCGAGCAAATCAACTTCTTTTTCTACCCACTCTTCTTGTTTTTGTTCTTCTTCCAATGCCTTTAATTGGTTGTGCAGCCATTGCTGGATAACTTCTAACCGATTGGTGATAGACAAATTAGAATCTAATGTATAAAACTGTTCTCTTACTTCGGATTTTGCAATTAATACTCTACCACGAAATAATATATCACGAAATAAAAAACCGCTTTGTTTCAGAGTGGCTAAATAATCTTGCATCATTTTTAAAAAAGTGAGGGAAGATTTAAATCGTATTCCTTCCATTCTTGCAATATAATTCGGGGAGTCATTTGCATCCAAAGCATACTCCAACTGTTGAAATGGATCTTCCACTCGAAACTGTCTGCCGAGATGTCGATCCAAAAAGTTCTGAAAGGTGGACTGTTGCATATTTTCTTCCCCAAGTTCAGGAAGTACCGTTGCAACATAGCTATTAAACATAGCATTAGGTGAAAATAATACGATTTGATCTGCTTGCAAAGTATCGCGAAATCGATACAAAAGATATGCCATCCGTTGCATCGCAGAGGATGTTTTTCCACTTCCAGCTGCCCCTTGCACCACTAATAAATGACTTTTATCATCTCGTATAATCGCATTTTGTTCTTTTTGAATAGTGGACACAATGTTTTTAAGATTTGGATCTGCTTGCTGCCCTAACACTTCTTTTAGCATCTCATCACCAATAGTCACACTTGTATCAAACAAACTTTTTATCTGGCCCTTGCGAATTAGAAATTGCCGTTTGATCATCATCTGGCCATGGACCATACCATTTGGTGTTTCAAAAGATGCACTTCCAGGCGATGCATCATAATAAAGACTGGAAATCGGAGCTCGCCAATCATAGATTAAAAATTCGTTTGTATCTTCGTCATAGTATGAGCCCAGTCCCAAATAAATTGTTTCTATCTCTTCTTCTCCCTCTTCTTGAAAATCAACACGTCCAAAATAAGGTGAGTTCAAGAGTTTTTGCAGCAAGACTACCCGTTGATCTGTATGGTGATGAATTCGCTCTTTTTCTGACAGCACTTCTGCTTGTTGACGAATACTTGCTGCTGTTTCTATTGCATCATCTTCATTCTCAAGGTTAACTGTTACATCATCCCAAAAACCTTTGCGAATTTGCACAATATCTGATTTTAATTTATCGGTATCCCCTGTTAATTGTTTTAATGTTTGTTTTACTTTTTGAATGACAAGTTCCACTCGATTTTGCTCTTTGTTCCAGTCATCTTTAGAAATGCTCATTTATAAGTCTCCTTATTTCAGCTTGTAATTAATGATTGACAAAAAACATTTGATTTGATAAAATGATAATGGATAATATTGACCAATTACTTATATTATTTGTCATTCGTATATCTATACTAGTACGAATTACGTTCTTTTGCAAATAAAAAATAAGAACTTGTCTATTTTTTGTTAGACAAGTTCTTTCCTTTTTTTCATTGTTCTTTTACTACTCCTGTCACATACTTCTTTGTTACTAGCACCTTAGCGTATTCACTTGCCTCCTCGATATTTTCAAAAAGAAATTCTTCTTCTAAGCTTTGGTATAGTTTGGTTGTTTTTAACAATTCCATCGGTTGGGCTTGTAAACCAGCGAGAATAAATTTGACATTATTTTGTCTGCATCTTCGAATGATGGAACTCAAAACCGCCTCTGCTGTAATATCCATGTATGGCACCTGTTCCATCGATAAAATAAGATAATCTTTAGGTAAATCCTTTGCTAATAATGTACCTAATTGTTTTGCAGTTCCAAAGAAAATAGGACCTTTTAATGTATATACATGTGTTAACTCATCTTCTTGCAGTTCTACATTTCCTTTGCGAACCACAAATTCTTTGCTCATTCGTGAAACAAAGAACAATATAGACAAACCCAAACCAACCATAACTCCGATAGCAATATCCGTTAAAAGAATACCGAGAAAAGTTGCACATAAAACGATAGAATCACTTGTTTTTGAACGCAAAACAAATTTAAACTGCTTTCGTTCACTCATATTCCAAGCAACAAGCATTAGAATAGGAGCCATACTCGCTAAAGGGATATGTACTGTCAAAGGAGAAAGAAAAAGCAAAACGAGCAAGACAAACAAACTATGAATTACTCCAGAAATTGGAGATGTTGCTCCATTTCTAATATTGGTTGCTGTCCTCGCAATAGCACCAGCTGCGGGAATACCTCCGAATAAAGGAGTAACAATATTAGCGATTCCTTGACCGATCAATTCTCGATTGCTATGATGTTTTTTTCCTGACATCTCATCAGAAACTACTGCTGAAAGAAGAGATTCAATTGCTCCGAGCAATGCAATCGACAAAGCTGGAAAAAATAATACTTTTATTTTGGCCCACGTGACCTCTGGAAATTGAAAAGAAGGTAAACTGGAAGGTACTCCACCAAAGGCACTTCCGATGGTTTGAACGTGTTCTGGATAAAACACAGCAGCAATCAAACTAGATACAATCAACCCTACTAGTGGCGCAGGGACTTGAGGAACATATCTCTGTATAAGAAGAATAACCGCTAAACAAATAAGCGCAGTTGCTACACTTGCAAAACTAACAGTATGTAATTGTACCAAAATCTGCTTTAACTTAAATAATAAGTGACCATCTTTGATATTCTCCATACCTAAGAAAGTATGAATTTGACTCGAAAAAATAATAACCGCAATCCCAGCAGTGAACCCGATAACAACCGGTTTTGGAATGTAGTGGATCACTGCTCCTAAACGAAACACTCCCATGAGAATTAAAAACATGCCAGCCATAAAACCAACAAGAAGAAGGTTCTCATAGCCGTATACTACTACCACTCCTAATAATACAGGAACAAAAGTAGCTGTTGGACCTCCGATTTGAAAAAAAGATCCACCAAATAATGAAATGAGAAAACCTGCAATAATCGTGGAGTATATCCCATACTCTGGCTGTACTCCAGATGCGATAGCAATTGCCATTGCCAACGGCAATGCTACAATTCCCACCACAATTCCAGCGAGAATATCATCGCGAAGACGTAACCAAGAATACTTAGAAAAGCGATATATACGAGACATTCCTATCCCCTTTCCTATTAATTTTTTGAAGATGGGATCAATAGCAACTATTCCCACTTTGATCGCCATTTCCAATTTTAAAACAATTGTTGCATAGAATCAATTATTTAGTAAAGTACCAGAAAAATACTTTTCTTCACAAATGATGATTATTCTAACGAAAATTTTCCTTAGCTTTAGTGTCTATTTTTAACTCGCAACACGCTTAATAGAAAATACAAACCAAAAATTCATAAAGAAATTTTATCTATAGATGAATCCCGTAACTTTCCAAAGATACTTTTTATTTAAGGTATCATTTTTCCTAGCGGTCCATTTTCATCTACGATGTCTTGAATAGCATATACGGAAATCGGAAAATAAGGAAAGCCATATGCATATGGAATAAGTTCATATAGTTGAAAATAAATAATCAAAGATTTATCAGCGATATAAAAATCTTGATTTGGTCTGATGCTATGGAATGGCTCGATTAGCGGCATATTTCTTATTCGTATTTGCTCTTCAACGATTTTGGAAATTCTCTTTACATAATCACTATTTGGTTTAAATAACTCCTTCAATGTATACTTTTTTCCTGTTGTAATATCGAAGGTAAGGGAACGGATCACAGTGGTACCATGTGCACCGCCAGTAAAAGAATATACATTTAATGTTAAACTTAGTATATTCCGTTCATTTGTTTTCATTTCATAATAGCCAATCATCTCTTGCAGATCGGTTTGATCGACTCCCCTCTCCCGAAGCAAATATTCCAAGGAAGTTTGAATATCTTTGTTTATGTTTTGCTCCACTTTGGGATTATGTAATCCGTAAATGACAGGATAATATACATGTACTTGTTTCTTAGGAGAATATAACTTTGTCTGAATCGATACTGGAAAATTCACCATAAACTTCTCCTCCAAAAATTCATTTATTACAATCTATGGCATTTCAGCAGTTTGCATGATAAATACAAAGATAACAGTATCTACTATGTTCCATTCAGAAATAAGCTCAAAAAAAGGAAAATCAAAATCATATAATCCAAAAAACCTTTTGTTTTTCCTATTACTGTTGTAATTTAGATATATCGACGCAATTTTATTTGCAAATGGGGGAATTTTTTTGAGTGGTCAGTTAGATTCAATCATCAATTTTTTGATGTATTTAGGTGTTTCATTACCAATCTTAATCGTCGGAATCCTTGTATTTATTTATACTACTCCGTATCGCGAATATCGATTGATTCAAGAAGGTGCTGATACTTCCGATCCACACAAAAAAGATGCTGCAAAAGCAGCAGCACATGACCTGAGTGGAAAAATCATTGGATTATCTATTGTAGTTGCATCCGTTGTCCTCAGTTCGGGAAGTTTGATCGACTTGCTTATTTGGGGCGGCATTGGCATTCTATTTCAAGTTGTTATTTTTTACTTATTTGCTTGGCTCACACCTTTTCATGTCATTCAAGAAATACCAAAAGGAAACGTTGCGATTGGAATTTTCTCTTCTCGTATGAGCATCGTTTCCGGGCTTTTACTTGCAGCACTAGTTAGTTATTAACATTTACGATTTTCCGAGTACCATAAAATATCTTCATTATTCACTTCCCTTACACCAACATAATTTCATACAAATCGCCTCATAATATAATGAGGTGATTTGTTGTGGATAAATATTTATTACAGTTACTCTGGGAAGTACCGATAATTTTTATCGCTTTGTTACTTTTGACTCGATTTCAAGGAAAAAAAGCTATCTCTCATCTGACTTATTTTGATTACATTACAGGAATTGTAATTGGAGATATGGCTGCTGGAGCCTTAATTGATGAAACGATTCCATTAATACGATCCATATCAGCTCTTTTATTATTTGGTATTTTATCGATTCTCGCATCTATTTTAGGACTTAAGATAAGAAATGTGCGTCAGTTTGCCGAAGGTGAACCAGTTACGATAATCAAAAATGGAAAAATTTTAGAAAATAATGCAAGAAAAGTAAGATTGGATCTTGATAACTTACGGATGTTACTCCGTAAAAAAGATGTATTCTCTGTAGCGGATGTGGAATTTGCTCTTATGGAAACAGATGGTAGCCTATCCGTTTTGAAAAAAGCTGCAAAAGAATACGCGAATCGATCCGATTTAAAACTGAAATCCAAACAAGAAAAACCGGGAATCGAATTAATTATCGATGGTCAATTAGATGAAGAAAAGATAAAAGAAGCCAAACTAAGTAAAAAAGATGTGGAAAACATATTACGTCAACGGAAAATCAAATCCATTAGTGAAGTTAGTTATATGGAAATTACAGGAGACGGAAAAATATATATCGATCAATATCATGATCGACTTCATTAATAAGTATTTGAAACAGAACAAGTAACAACTGTTCTGCTGTGCAATTATTTGACCTTCACGCAGTTGAAGACATGGACTTGGGTAATTCTTGGTACTCCAAGGATTACCCAAGCTTAAACCATGAGCCCCCGTTCAACTCACTCTTTCATCCCACATTTAAGCCGTGCGCTTTCAGTCTGCAAAGTTCTGTGAAGGCAAGTATGGACAACTCGCTGACGGAGAACTTCTGCTTAAACATAATCTTTACCACGGTATCCCTCTTCGTATCTTCGACGACCTACATAAAACTATCTCAATATAATTAATTACAGCAAAACATCCTTGAAGCAGAATTTGCACTCAGCTCTGTTCCGTTCAGGATGCATTCCACGCAGTTGACTAGTTAATTTTTAATTCAACTATAGAATTAAGTTTAAACCGTGGGTTTTTTCGCTCGCAATGTTATAATTAATACATACTATTTTTTTGAAAAGAGTGGAACTGTCCATGAGTTGTCAAATGAGGCACTTAGTTAGAAAATTAAGCCATGCGCATTGATTAGTCAAATTAGTGAAACATTGAAGCCATATACGTTGGGACACAGCCAGTGGCAGGGCTTCATTATATTATAGAAGAAGATAAAAGAGACCGCTGCATCAAGCAAATCACTATGACAGAAGAGGGAAGAAAAAAATAGGAGACAATACCAGATCTCAAATCGTTTGCAAATTAAAAAATTGATACAAAATATTAATCCTGATGAGTTGACTCAAACATACCATAATTTAGCAAAATAATAGGAAGTGATCTTGTGGATGCAGAAACAAATAAGTTTCCTTGGAACGGATTTCATCACATCGCAATTGTGACACCTGATCTTGATACTACTGTTCATTTCTATCAAGATATTTTAGGAATGGAGATCGGTAAGATTTTCCCTGCTAAAGGAGGCAGAGGAAGACACGGTTTTATCAAACCTGGGATTAGTGATGGTCTTGGATTGCATTTCTTCGAAAATCCTCATGCAAAAATCACGTCATTTCCGGAAGGATCACTGAACTCACAATCTGTACACTCTAACCCATTTATAGAAGGGGTTTTGCAACATATTGCCTTCTCTCTTCCAGACGAGGAAAGTGCCTTAATACTACGGGAACGATTAATAAAATATCAGGTGCAAATGACAGAAATATACGAAGTTGATTCATTGAAAAGCATGACATTTATAGATAAAATAAACGGCATTATGCTCGAAGCCATTTGGCCTTTAAAAAATAATTAAAAAAAAGAGAAGCATATGTTTTATGAATATGTTCTCTTTTTTCATACCATATCTATTATGTATTAGTGCTCTGCTATTTGGACCGTCTCCAAACAAAAAACATAGATAAAGGCCACCATAAAACAACAAAAGTTGGGTACACAAACCAGATTTCATGTGGGGTATAGTAAAAATTAGCAAATAAAAATAACGAAATAATCAGTAGACTGCCCCACAATGAGAAGCTAAGGTTCACTTTAGACATATTCTTTTTTTTAGGCATCGATTTTTGCATTAATTCCTGTTTAATTTCATCCACATCACCAAATTCGATAATAGCTTTATTAATAGCATCCTCTTCTTCTTTTCCTTGCATCATTAAATCTTGCACTTTTTCTTCTAGATTTTCTAAAATTTCTAGTTTGATTGTTTCTATTTCTGTTGTATCTGGGATGTCTTTAAAGAGTTTGTCTACATGTTGCTTCAAGGTCTTCACTTACATTCCCTCCATAAACAAATCAATAATATCTTTTGTCTCCTGCCATTCTTTTGCTATCTCGTGTAAATAGGCTCTTCCTAGTGGTGTGATACGATAGTATTTTCGTTTGCTTCCATGCGTAATACTCCCGTAATACGATTCAATTAATTCTTTACGGTGTAAACGCTGAAAAACTGCATATAATGTTGCTTCTTTTATATGAAATCGATCATTTGTACGTTCGCTTATCTCTTTGGAAATCTCATAACCATATCGATCCTTCTCCGATATTAATCGTAAAATGATAGAGTCCAAATGTCCACGAATAATATCACTTCTAATTGGTTTCCCCTCCTATGAGTCATTGAACCACTATTTGAGCCTGTATGTTTTCTATTATAGTAACGAATAACAGAATAAAAAAGAAATGATTTGTCAGCCTTTTCACTTTTTCGCTTGGAGGAATTTTTTAATGTAACTAAAACTCATCAATTTTTTTCGATTTTCATCCCAAATTTTAAAACGAAGTGATTTAAAACTTGAAAAGAATGTCACAGGTGATACGTCTTGAAATAATTTGTTCTCTTGATGTGCTTTATCTAGATAATAATTCGGAACTCTGCTACTTAAATGATGAATATGATGAAAACCAATGTTTCCCGTAAACCATTGTAGAACTCTTGGTAATTTGTAAAATGAACTTCCTTGCAGAGCCGCATCTACATGATTCCAGTTTTCATCATTTTCAAAGTAAGCTCCTTCGAATTGGTGTTGCACATAAAACAACCAAACTCCAATTAGACCAGAAACAAGAAAAATAGGACCTTGTACTAACAAAAAAGTTTCCCAGCCAATTAACCAACAAAAAAAGGAGATTAGCGCAACAATAGCAATGTTCGTAAGATACGTATTATTTTTTTCCTTTTGTTTTGCACCTTTTCGGTTAAAGCGATATTCAATTAAAAATATATAGGTTGGTCCCAAACCAAACATAACAATCGGATTCCGATACAATCGATAAGCTAATCGTTTTAATTTCGGAAGAGCAAGATATTCTTCAACTGTAAGCGTCCAAATATCCCCAACTCCATGCTTGTCCAAGTTTCCGCTTGTTGCATGATGACGAGAATGACTATACTTCCATTGATCATACGGGCATAATGTCAAAATTCCAGTTATTGTTCCTACTATTCGATTCGCACGTCTGCTCGTGAAAAAAGAGCCATGACAACAATCATGAAATATAATAAATAACCTAACCAATAGACCTGCGGTGACAATTGCCAAAGGAAGAGTCAACCAATAGGAAATACTTAAACTAAAATAGGTCAAATACCATAATCCGATAAAAGGGATAAACGTGTTTATCAATTGCCAAATACTCCGTCTAGAATCGGGCTTTTCATAAGGTGCTATCATGTGTCGCCAGTTGTTTTTATCTTGATTATTACTCATCTGATTTCCTCCCAATTTTTATCTCTTCGAATTACATTTTCTCATTTGAAATTATTATCCACAGAAATATTTCTGTGCTCGAATTACTTTTTCTGATAGAGTAATTACCGTTTATATTACTCTATCAGATAGAATAAATCAATGGATTTTTCATGTATTAAAATACCTGTAAAATCAAGAAGGTGGATGAGGACGGCCGAAATTATTAGTATAGATAGAGTAATTTCACTTCCTTTTACTCTATTTCATAGAAGACATAAAAAATCCAATCTGCTTTTTGGGCTACTCTTGTATTTAAGATTAGTCGACTTAATAAATCCATTTTTTAATAGATAAAAATAGATGTACTAGGTTATCTCTTTAAAACTTCACTAGGAAAACTCCACTCATACTAAATCAATTCTTCAATCATTATTAAAAACGATCATTCGTATCGGAATTTGAAATTGTTCTATTAAACAGAGAATATTACACTTTTGATATAGAAATAAAACAAATGATTACCCATCAAGCAATTTTTGCTTTTACCGGATGCAGCATACTGCATGAGTCAATACCATCGAATCAGAAGCAATGAAAACCTCTATTTTGGAACAAAGGAATGATAAACCATGAAACCGATAGAAGTCTTACAAAATTATATGAATAACCTGCCTACACCTGAGCTTGCCCTAAATTATGTCCATGAAAATGCAGTATTTACCGCAGCTAAGGAATTTGGCAACCATCACTTTTATGGAAAATACCACGGAAAAGAAGGGGTCAGACGTTTATTAGCTAAGTTTCAAAAAGATCTCGATACGCAAGAATTTAAGATCTATAAAATCTTAGGTGATGATACAACTGCTTTTGCCTGGGGGAAATTTGTACATCGGATACGAACTACGAACCGTCTTTTTGAAAGTCCTTGGGCAGTAGTCGTAGAAATAGAAGAGGATAAAATCAAATTGTTTCAAGGATTCGAAGATACAGCTGGTTTAGAAGAATCATTTCACATCTAATTACACGAAAAAATATCATTTCGTTCGCACTGACGAAGTTTGAGAGCAACGATAACCTTCTCAACTCTTCGTCCAGTGCTAAAAATCGAATATAACTTAGGATTCAGAATTTATCCTTTTTGATTTTTCCAATAAAATACTCCAAAAATCACTTGATAGAAAACTATTCCCATTAAAATAACTAAAACAATTAAATTTGATACTTCTGTTGATAGAAAACCAAGAACAACAGTTAACAAACTTGCTAGAATGCTAGAAACAGCAATTTTGGAATAAATAACAGTTAAATTAGCATTGCTTTTAGAATCGACATAATTACTTACATATCCAATACAACCAATGCAAAACAACAGAACACTCACATTCACAACAAGAAACCAGTGTTCAAATAAATCCATACTGTGAATGTCAGCAATAACATACAAAATTCCCGTTCCTAATAAAGCAATGGATAAACATAGTGGCAAATGCATGTAGATCCAGATCATGGTATACCAGCTGCCACGGAATGGACGATACATGACTTGATCATAGTAGATCCACCATACTCCAAATGAAATCAACAATCCGATCATACTGCTATAGGCAACTGGAATGGTGATACTCTTAAAAATGGATGCCCCATGTATTACTGCTCCGACCATTTCACCTATTACTAACATAGTAAACAAGCCCGTTCGTTCAGGCAGATGAGAATGACTAATCGGAGGTAGTTGTTCCTGATCTTTCAATGTGAATACGGGTGTTAACATATCAATGATCATTCCGATAATCCAACAAACATAGCGTGAAGGCGAATCGATAAACAATGAAATAGCCCAAAAAGTTAGACCAAAACCAAATCCAATGGCATATTTCATTGCTATTTTTTTCATGAGTGTATGTTGATATCCAGCAGAAAGCCATAGATATATTAAGGTCAATCGCGCCATCATAAAAAATAATGTAAAAGGAATAGCTGTATGATTGGCTATATCTTGGGTTGAATAAGCCATACCAGCTAATGCAATGATTTTAAAGAAAGTAAAGATACGATGTCTTACATCATCCATCTCAAATCGTTCATTATAAATAGTAGAACTGTGCCAAATCAGCCAAACAGGAACAAAAATCAAAACAAATTCCCCTACAGAATGGAAAGTTAGATGATGTTCCAAGCTAGAAGAAATGCTTGCAAATATAGCTACAAAGACAAGGTCGTAAAATAATTCTAGCCATGTGGCTTTACGCTCATTTCCGTTGTTTTGTAATTTGGGTTTCCTCCACCATATGCCTGTATAGGAAAGCAGTCGATTTTTCACACTGTTTCCTCCTTTATGTGCAATTACATCAATCCATTTCATAACAGTAGATATTTTAGCACTTTTCAGCTATGAAGGTATTAAAAACCGCTAATTTCCTGCTATAAAATAAAACACATTCTATTTCAATGGAAACAGAATGTGTTAAAAAATCATTTTTTTATAGAAGCTACTTCTCCTTTTGTAAGCTGAATCAATTCATCTGGAGTCATGGTAAAAATAGTTTTTGGGTGACCTGCTGCCCATATTGTCTCATATTGCAACAAATCCTCATCAATCAAAATCTTAATCGAATTGATATGACCTATTGGAGAAACTCCACCGATTACAAAACCTGTTTGTTCTCTTACAAAGTCAGCATTTGCTTTAGCTAAATTACCATCGATAAATTTTTCTACTTTTTTTTCGTCAATCCGATTTATCCCACTTGCTACAACCAGTAGAGCTTCATTTGACGGCTCCATTTTAAAAATGATTGATTTTGCAATTTGCGCTACTGAACAACCAATAGCATCCGCCGCTGCCTGAGCGGTATGAGCACCATCTGGAAGTGTTACAATTTTATTCGTGTAACCGGACTTCTGCAATATTTGTTGCACTGCATATACTCGTTCATTCATCTATTTGACCTCTAATTCACTAATATTAAATTTTCCACAACAATACTATTGATTGCATTGATGTATGCTAATGCGCTTGCTTTCATAATATCGGTGTCAGTAGCTTTCGCTGTATAGCATTCTCCATTGTATTCTACTTGAATCTTCACTTTTCCTAGAGCTTCTTTCCCTCTAGTTACACTGCTGATGTGGTATTCAATCAATTTGATATCCATTTCACATACATTTGTTATTGCTGAGTAGAGAGCATCAATTGGTCCTGTTCCTACACTGCTACTTGTTAATACTTGCTCTCCCTTCGTCAATTGAACACTTGCAGATGGAAATGTAGTATTACTGATCACTTGCAAATCATCTAGTTCATAGAAATGAGCACTAAACTTTACTTCTTGTTTTTCTTCGTTTTCCCGGTAATAATTTTCCACGATAACATATAAATCATGATTGTATACTTCTTTTTTGGTGTCTGCCAGTTTTAGAAAACCTTCGAATATCCCTTCAAATTGTTTATCACTTAATTGTTGAAAACCTAGTTTTTCTAATGCATTTTTAACCGCATGGCGTCCAGAACGAGCAGTCAGTATTAATTCCATATCTTCTAGTCCAATATCTACAGGGCTAATAATTTCATAGGCATCTCTTGATTTTAACAATCCATCTTGATGAATACCGGAAGAATGAGCAAAAGCATTTCCCCCTGTAATCGCTTTGTTGACTTGTACGTCTAGCCCCATAAAATTGCTTACCAGTCTGGACGTATTCATAATTTCTCTTTTATTAATGTCAGTATAAGCATCATACACAGATTGGCGTGTTGCTATTGCCATCACCACTTCTTCCAGTGCTGCATTTCCAGCACGTTCGCCTATACCATTAATGGTACATTCTACTTTGTCTGCCCCATTTTTAATAGCAGCAAGTGTATTGGCTGTCGCCATGCCTAAATCATTATGGCAATGAACACTAAGCAATACTTTATCATTCAGATTCTTCAAGCGATCATTTAATTTAAAGATCAATTCACCAAACTCTTCCGGAACAGCATATCCTACAGTGTCTGGCACGTTAATAATAGTAGCTCCTGCGTTCACAACGGCCTCTATGGTAGACCATAAATACTCAAAATCGGAGCGCGAGGCATCTTCTGTCGAATATTGTACATCTGGCAGCAATGTTCTGGCATAACGTACTGCTTGTACACCTATGTCTAAAATTTGATCTTTGGATTTACCAAATTTCTTTTCCACATGGATATCTGATGTACCCAAAACTATGTGAATCAAGGGATTCGCAGCATATTTCACGCTGTTGTATACAGAATCGATATCGCTCTGCACAGCTCTAGCTAGAGCTGTGATCATCAAATTGTCTGTATTGCCTACTTTTGTAGCAATCTCCTTAACCGCTTGAAAATCTCCTGCTGAAGATGCTGGAAACCCTGCTTCGATGATGTCGACATTTAATTTTTTTAACTGATTAGCGACTTCTAGTTTTTCATATAAATTTAATTTCGCACCTGGAACTTGCTCTCCATCACGCAAAGTAGTATCAAAAACCCATATTTTTTTCGACATTTTGTAAGAACACTCCTTTTCTAATTAAAAAAGCCTCGTCTCTATACTGAAATAGAGACGAGGCTTTGCTCGCGGTACCACTCTAATTGATTAATCTCAAACATGATTAATCCACTCGTTTTCGATAGCCAACACTATCTATCTTTTTAACGGTAGAAAACCGACATCTCCTACTTTTATTGTTCAGAGAGTAGCTCATGGATGAGTTCGAAGGACAAAAGCTGCCAATTTCCACCTGCCATTGGCTCTCTAAAAGCTCATGTTTCCTTTTACTATTTCCAATCTTTGCATACTAGTTTATATGATTATCAGTTATTCTAATTTTTTTCACACAACTTGTCAATAACGAACTTGCCTGCCTTTTTATCAATTTTAAACTTTGTTCAAACATGCTGCAAACTCATTTGGAAAATGATGTACAAGATAAGAGAGCACAAATTTCTCATATCCTTTTATAAATAACAATCGCAATAAGGAAGTATTCCATTTTACAGTACTGGAGATAGAGACATTGTCACATTGGACTTTCTTCCATCGAGGGTTATTATTAATTTCATAAAAACAAAAATGACTTTTACGATTACTATCTTCGATGAACTCATATTCTACAAAAATAATTTCCGTTTTATCAGCGGATTGGATATGAATATACTCGCGGGGCATGATCGGTATCGACTGCTTAAGTATAATATCTTTATCTACTTTTAAACTGACGGAGTCACCATAATTTAACATCTTCCATCTGGATAATTCATAATCTGTTAAATCCGGTTTTAATGATATTCTACCTAGAAAAGTAGTTATAATTATTCTTTTCTTTTTTAAACGATAAGCAAAAATAATTTCATTATCAATTACACCTATTCTAGACGTATATAAATTAATTCGATCTATTTTCCAGAGTATTTGCGTAATTTTTGTTATTTCATCAACGGAGAGTATAGGTCCCACTCTTTCATTCCATCGACCCATTGCATGTTCTGTTAGTATGAGAATATAAGACTTGTCCAATTGTAATACATCTTGATCAGAAACAAGTCTCATTTGTAGTTGAAAGAAAAGCGAAGTTAGTTTGCTTTTTTGATAAATGGGATATTCCCAAAAAAGGTAGTTATACTCTTTTATTTGGTATGGTTTAGTCAATTTATACACGATGTAATCTTTTATTCCATCCAACTCTAATTTTTGTATCCATGTCAGATGAATTGGATGATGGAAAACAGGCATGGCAAAAGTAGAGTAAGTAGACTTTAACCATTTTTCTATTTTCAGTACTCTAGTATTTAAAAAAGGTACAAATCCATTATTTCTTTCCAGTTCAACTCGTTCCAACCACCACCGTCCTTCTGTTGTGTTTCTTTTAAAATGTTTACCAAAAATAAGAAATTGACCTAATGTATCCATTGCCTGTAAATATCCTTTTTGAGCGGAATAAACGATCCATTTTTCCCCATCATAGAGATCACTAACACTTTGCTGTGCTTCTAGCAGATTTTTTCCTAATAAATAAGATGCTTGTACATCTTCTTCCGCTATGGTTTGTAACCATTTCCTTCCTTCTTGCAAATTTTTCTTTATTGTTCTGCCCTCAAGTAACAATTTACCTAATATAAATATGGCATCTCTATATCCTGTTTTCGCTCCTTTCTCATACCAGTATTTTGCTTGTCTTGCATCTTTTCGTAATCCTTTTCCTAGTGAGAGGCGTTTTCCAAGTTCTAAAATTGCATCCTTATTTCCACGATTCGCTGCATATTCCAGCCATTTCCGCCCTTTTTGTATGTTTTTTTCTACTCCATTTCCATCCAGTAATCTTTTCCCAAGTTCCAAAGCAGCAACCATATTATCTAATCTCGCTGTTCTCTCCAGTATCTCTAGACCCGATCTCCGATTTTTTTGAATACCTTTTCCATCTAACCTCCGTTTTGCTAGTTCTAGCATTGCATTTTGAAAATTAGCATCTACTGCTTTTTCCAGCCATTTTTCTCCTTCCTTCGAATTTTTCGGAAGATCTCTTCCTTCTATCAAACGTATACCCAATTCCAACATTGCTTGGAGATAACCTGAATTTGCAGATTGAATCAACAATTTCTTTCCATGTAATTTTTCTTTTATTGTCCTATTCCCTATTATTAATCTTCTGCCATCTTCAAATTTTCTGTGAATTTCTCTCATTTGTGAAACATCTTCCAATGAATGAGAAGAATTGCAACCCCTCTGTTTATCAACAAATAATGTTTCTCTTTTTTCCATCCATTTTTGTAAAGCAAGGCGATTTTCCTCATTCAATCGATTTCCTAACTGATACATCTGCCTATCTTCTTTTTTTCTCACATTCGCATCTTCTCTATGTTGCTCTTGTACTTTCTCCGATTTCGTTATATTTATTTTTCCAAGAGTAGATTCTTGTTTTTGATTTTTCAACCATCGTTCTATTCTGCGACAAACAAATTGTGAAGAAGTAGTCTTTTTTGTTCTTTTCTCGTTTATTTTGTCTAGCCATTGCTGTCCAGTTATTGCATCTTTTTTTATTCCATCACCAGTTAACAATCGATTCCCTAAGGCAAAGATCATATCTTTGTTCCCTGTTTGTGCCCCTATCTTCAACCAACTAGCGCCCTTAATAGGATCTGCTTGCACACCTCTTCCTTCAAACCAAATTTTCGATAACAGAAACAGTGCATTTTGATAGCCTGCATGAGCCGAAATTTCTAACCATTTTATTCCTTCTAAAGCATTTGCTTTTCTATTTTTACCCTCTACCAAATCTTTTCCAATATCAAATAAAATTTGTGGATATATTTCTTTCTCCATAATTTCGAGTAACGATCGTATAGTTGGATATGTTGAATTCTTTGAGATACATAGCGGAATAGGATCATCAACAAAATAGTGGTAAGATAATTGCGTAAGTAATTTTTTTCGTTTTGATATATCCCTTCTCATTTCTATGTCAGAGATCAGACGAAGGAGTAATTGTACCCCATCTTGCTTGTTCACATTCATTTTCTCCGCCTCCATTACATATCCATAAAATTGTAAAAAAAAGAAATATTCTACTAATAATACTATTATACTAGCTTTCTTGTAGGGGAGAATCTTCTTTTAAACAAATAATTGACAGTTAGGAATGAAAAGAATGAACAATCCAATCATAAGTATGCAATGGATAAAAGATAATCTATACCAGCCCGATGTAATCATCGTTGACTGTAGATTTGATCTGAACAATCCACAAGCTGGGTATCAATCCTATATTCAAGGTTTTATTCCCGGTGCTATATACTTTAACCTCAAAAAAGACATGTCTGCGCCTGTCCAAAAACATGGCGGAAGACATCCCTTGCCCAAAATAACAGACTTTGTATCATTGTTAGAACACTCTGGCATCGACAATAATACACATGTTATTGCCTATGATGATCAAGATGGAGCAATGGCATCTCGATTGTGGTGGCTACTATCCTATATTGGACATTCCAATATTTCTGTAATGAATGGGAATTTCAAAGACTGGGAACAACTGGGTTACCCGATTGACACAGTTTTGAAGAAACGAAGACCAACTACATACACCCCACAGCTACGAGAATACATGATGGTCTCAATGGAAGAAGTAAAACGAAAAATAGGAAAAGCAGATACAATTATCATTGACTCTCGGGAGAAAAAAAGATATTTAGGGGAATCCGAACCCATCGATGCCATCGCTGGTCATATCCCTAGTGCCCAAAACTTCTTCTGGAAAAACACAAAAAATGAAAAGGGAGAATATAAAACGTCTGATCAATTAGAAGAGCACTTCAATGATATACCTTCTGAGAAAGAAATTATTGTGTATTGTGGATCAGGAGTAACAGCAACCCCCAATGTTCTTGCACTTCAAGTTGCTGGTTATTCCAATGTCAAATTATATGCGGGAAGTTGGAGCGATTGGATTTCTTATTCAGATAACCCGATCGCAGGTGGAGAAAATTCCTAAACTCTATCTATTGGGAATTCTTCGACGAGGAGTTCCCAACCTTTTTTGCAACCGTTGTGGTCTGGAAATGTCTCCATTAAATTAGCTGTAGCATTTGGAACATTCACATCTTTTAAATTTTAATGCTTCACTTCTTTATTTCGGGAAGCAACAACAAGAACAAAGTTTCTTTTTTTTGTATTTCAATATAGAAATCCATACAAAAAAACTCCCCATAAAGGAGTTAATTTGGTGATCAATGAGGAGATAAATCTTCAACCTCCTAGTCATTTAGACAGGTTCCTTCTTGCTTTAAATGCCCTGAACGTTTAATTTTAGTCTGAAGGTAGTTTTTGTTAAACTCCGAAATATCTCCCCATAATGGCTTGCGTTCTATCACATTTAAGCCCGCTTTTTTCAATGCTTCCAACTTTTTTGGATTATTTGTCATGAGTGTCACTGGCTTAGCTCTCAAAGTTTTAAGTACTAGAATTGCGTCACCATAGTTTCTGGAATCATCCACAAAACCTAAACCTTCATTTGCATCAACCGTATCATATCCATTTTCTTGCAAGATATAGGCCATCGCTTTACTAAACAATCCAATTCCTCTTCCTTCATGATTTGCTAAATAAAACAATGCACCTGCTCCATGTTCCACAATCATTTTCATGGACTGTTTCAATTGATACCCACAATCGCATCGCTTACTTCCGAATATATCACCAGTATGGCAAATGGAATGCATTCGAATAATGACATCTTCTCCGTTTAAAAAATCACCATATGTTAAAACGCTAGATTGTTGTAATTCAGCTAAATTAATATCTGATAATTTCTCAATAATTCTCTCATAGTTTTCTGTCACCTCTTCACAGTTCAACCAACAATACCATTGAAAAACAACCGTTTCCCCATACAAATTAACTGGCAGTCGAATAGGTCCAACTAAATAAATGGCACCTTTGTCCGTCCTAATTAACTGAATTTTATCCTCTAGGATGGAAAGAACATTTGGATCAATCTTTGTTTGTTTCATAAATCTTACTCCTTGTTTAACATAAGTCTAATTTTAATAGTCTCTACTAGCTTTATAAGATTAGCACAAGTTATTCTATATTTCGTTTCATAAAGAGTGTCTTGTATTCATATACAGAATGAATTTTTTAACGAATAAATAGTATCATAAATCTTTCTTAAAAACGAACCAATAATTTCATATTAAAATCTATATAGAAAAAGATGCAACCTTAGTAAGATGCACCTCTTTACAAATCTAAATTCATTTTAGATTTACCATATTGACCTTCTAGCTAACATTGTACTTCCGATAAATGTTGTTCGAACATATCAATAATTTCAAGAAATCTTTCCGCTTCTCGAAAAACATGATCGGCAAGCAAAGGATGGATAATACTTTTGATCTTACACTGTTCGATTAAATCACGTGCAGTTTTCTTAAAGTCCCTCAGAGATTTTACAGAAACTCGGTTTTGATCAAGAAATTGTCCAAGTAATGGAACCGTTTGAGATTGAGGGCGCATCGATTCCAGATCTTTTGCTTGATATAGTAATTGATCAAAATCGTGACTGAAGTTTCTAGCCGTATCTCCTAGTTTTCGTTCTGAGGGATCTAATAAATGACCAATGAACTTCGCATGATCTGCCATAATACGCAAGAAGAACACATTTTCATCAATAATAGCATCTTGCAATGGTGCAAGATTACCTTTATTCAGTTCCTTTAAACGCCTTCGAAAATAATTTGCTTCCCTGCTAGTATGATCAATTAATAATGGAAAATTATTTTGGCCTGGAAGTTTACAGCAAATAACCAGACCTAATACTTTTCTTTTAAATGCCCAAATACCAGTAGCAGAAACGATAACTTTTTCGTTAAATCTTTTTATCTGTTTGGGATCAGTATCCAACGAAAATGCATGGGCTCTATTTTCTATGTCTTCAAAAACAGCGTAGTAAAAATCCGCTTCTTGGATTAGTTTTGTATCTTCACATCGGAAGCCTAATTTGAGAAACAGGGAATGCTCTTTCATAATACGAGCCCAAAAACGAATTTCGTCTAAAGAGCGAGCTACAAAAAGATCAGACATCGGCTTAACACCATCCTCATAGTACTTTTCTGTATGTAGTTACTTATAGGAAATAAAAAGCAATTATCTCTTCATTTTTATGAAAAGAGAAAACAGAAAAGAATAGATAAAGAATTAACTCTTTGTTCGCATGCATATATATGTACAAAAATTTATTTTCAGAGGTGAAAAAATGGCAAGAATCAATAAAAATGATTTTGTTTCTGGATTTGTAGCTTGTAGCCCATCACAATCATGGTTCTGTTGATTATACATCTGTTGAAAATGGACATGTGCATCAATGTTTAGATGTAACTTCTCCACCAATTCCAACACAAGACGGAAGTCATATTCATTACACAGAAGGTTATTTGACACTCCCACGGCTAAAACCGTGGGATTCTTGGGTAGTTCACGCACGCAGTCCATTTCTGTTTTGTACAACTCCCAAGTTCAGGGGTGTGCCATCACCCCATCCCATGCAGTTATGATGTACCTCCATGGGCGGCGTACCTGTTACCAGTACGCTAGGCTGCTAAACCGGATATCGCTTTAGCGATATTGATCGCGCCATTGAGATCTGCATGACTACGATAGCCACATTCCTTACAACAAAAATGAAGTCCCTTTCGATTTGCTTTATAGCGATGACCATTTTTGCATGTTTGGCTGGTATATTCCGGATTTACCAATTCAAATCGAATTCCAGCCATCTCGGATTTGTAGCGAATGTATTCTCGTAGTTGATAAAAGGACCATGAATGAAGATTGCGACCTGGATCCGTGCGTTTCGATTTTGCTGTATTGCGAATGCCCCTCAAATCTTCCATCCGTATCACGCCAACACCGTTGGCAATGGCACGGTCGACGATTCGACGACTGATCCAATGATTTTGTTCTCGCATCCAGCGTGATTCTTTGTTTTTCGATCGCTTGATTGCGTTTCGTTTCTTCGCTTTTCCACACTTGCGTCTTCTTGCTGTATGTCGTCTACGTTTATATGCAACCGAAGAACCTTTGAAAAACAGCGAATAGGTTCCCACACTTGCGACAGCAAGATAGCGCAGTCCTATGTCGATTCCCATGACACCTTCATTTGATGAGGTTTCCTCTTCCCATGTGATCGCAATAGCGAGAAACCATTTCTTTTTCTTGCAATATAGCTTCGCCGCTCCTTGTTTTACCGTTCCATTGATCAGTTTGTCCAGCCATTTTCGTTGAAAGGCTTGCACCACTATGGGTACACCGATTCGTTTTTCCAGCGTTGGGAAAGAGACTGTGTCGTATTTGTTTCCCTTTTCTACCTTCATGTTTTGATTGTTAAAAACACACCATATTTTACGAAACCTTTTTGCTTTCTGATTTTTCTTTTGCGACTTTACTTCCCGGATCGTTTGATTCACGATCGCAGATGGGAATTTTTCCTGCGAAAACTCGCGGAAAATTTTTCTTGTTGCTGTGTTTCCCTCTGGGTGCTGCAGCAGCCAATTTGCAAAATCCGTATTCCGTTCTGTCATTTGCTTGTACATCTGCTGTTTTGCTTCCGTTGGTTTATGTAGTTCTAGTCGCAGTGTGATCGTTGGCATGTGTTCCCCCCTTTTCTTTTGTGCTTCTACCTAGTGATTGAATGTCTCCCTCGATACACTTCCTATGGTATAAGTTTATTCAAACAACAGCAATGAATATAGCAAAAAATAGTTGCTCTAAGCGTTCCCTTTCTAAGGGATACCGAGCAACGCTGTCTTTCCTCCCACGATTGAAACCGTGGGAGGAAAGACAGCAGAATTCTGTAATGTTCGAAAGACGGGCACAGACATCATATTTAAGGAGTAGACCAACCAGCTCTAGGTAATAAATAAGATTAATTTAGCTCATTCAGTAAATACAAAAATGACTTGAGCAGTCGCAAACTCAAGTCATTTACATCATTTATTTCATTAGCTTATGCATCGTTGTGAGAAGTTCATCGATAACTTCTTGATCGCCTTCTTGAAAACGTTCAATCACACAACTTTTCAAATGGTGTTCCAAAAGCAATTTTCCTACACTATTTAGGGAAGATTGTATGGAAGAAATTTGATTTAATACATCATCACAATACGTATCCCTTTCAATCATTCCCTTCACACCTCGTACTTGTCCTTCAATTCGATTTAATCGATTCATTAAATTTTTCTTGATAGTATCAGAGTGATGGCTCTTACGTTCAGTGGAGAGATGACAGGATTCGTTTGAGAGTTCTTCTGTTTGTTCATTCATCCAGATTCACTCCTTTATTTCTTAGTTTAACATAGTCCCCTACCCTATAAAAAGTGTTTCTCTATTCCACTTCCTCTCGCAATTTATCTATCCCTATACGTTTGATAAACTTCGAGTACTTCTCTTTTTTCTTTCCATTTGTTTGAAAGTATTTGATTAATATTGTAATGATCGGAATTAGCTGATTCTCTTTTAATTCAGACAAAAACTTGTAACCGAGTGATGCTTTTAATACTTTTGGTTCTCTCCCTATATAGATATCAAATGTATCTCTCATCTTAATGACAGCAATATCTTTCAACATAGGTTCACTGATCCCAAGGGTACATCCTGCATAACCGATCTTTAATGGACTCGGTGTTGCATGCCCAGCAATGGCATTATCTATTTTTTTGGCTATTTCTAAACCAGCTTCTTCTTTTCCTCTACAAAAGTTACAAGCGATCAAGTTTTTGGTATAAAAACCGCTAGGTTGTATTATCAGTCCTATTTTTTGTAATTGCTCCTGCACTTCTTCTAAGCGTTTCTCCTCCATTGATACATATAATTGTCCGAAATTGGTCATTTCGATCTTAGCATCTTCACCGACATGGGTACCCAAGACGGCAAGTTGGTTAAGTTTAAATAAAAGCTCCCAATCTCAAACCCAGGACGGGAAGCAGGACCTTCTATATGTGTGATTTCTCCTTGTTTTATGTAAAAGTCAAGCTTAATGAACTTTAAACGATAATATTCAAAAATAATATACTCCCTTTCCTATTGACAATCTCCAAATTACAATATTTCTTTCGAATCCAAAGATTCTATATCGTCACTATCCCTACTGTGCTCAGTTACTCAAATCGAAAGAGAGGAAGAAGACGCCATTTGAGTAAATAAAAACAGGCAAGTTATTCGCGAACTTTAACAAATGAGCTACAATTGGAACTTTTCAAATTATAATTATTTCCTTGTCTGTCATTCTCTTAGCATTTTAAAATTAAGAATTGAAAAAGTCTGTTCGCGAACATTCATGTCAGTGTTTGGAAAGTACCACTGTAAGGAGAAGATTGTAATAATTAGTTGTATTGTTGATTAAACTTGCCGTTTGGTCTTTACATATAGAAAAATGTTCTACTTTCAAATTGCTAACTAGCAGGTACCTAAGTCTGAACAGAGCATAAATTAATAACTAAAATATTCCTAAATGTACTCTTTACGTTTTTTGAATTCTATAGCTGCAAGTGTCTTAACTGATATATCGTTTTATTTTTCTTTACACTGATTTAATAAAGGGACAAATTCTTTGTTATTAAAGACCTTTTTGGAATATTTTTTTCCTGTTCAATTTTTTCGATTTTGTTTATTGGTTACTATTTTTTTGGGTGTGTTTTTCCCAGTCCTATTTTTTTGATTACATTTTTTCGATTTTGTCTTTTTTGATCTATTTTTTTGAGGATCTGTTTTTTGGGTTTTGTTTTTCTAGAATCTGTTTTTTTCAATTCTTTTTTCTCGGGCTCTTTTTTCTTCGAATTTGTTTTTTTCGATTCTTTTTTCTCAAGCTCTTTTTTCTTCGAATTTGTTTTTTTCGATTCTTTTTTCTCAAGCTCTTTTTTCTTCGAATTTGTTTTTTTCGATTCTTTTTTCTCAGGTTCTTTTTTCTTCGAATTTGTTTTTTTCGATTCTTTTTTCTCAGGTTCTTTTTTCTTCGAATTTGTTTTTTTCGATTCTCTATCAAACTCGGTTTCTTCCGATTCCATTTTTTTCGATTCTTTGTCAAATTCCGCCTCTTCAGATTCCGTATTTTCCTGTTTTGTTTTTTTCGGTTCGAATTTTTTACTAATCATTTGCATTGCGGAATTAATCAATTGTTCGACAGGGATCTTTTCAATAAGAGAACTGAAAGTCGTATCAGTCGATGAGGTCTTTTCTGTGTCTTCTTTTTCTTCATTCTTATCCTGATTTTCTAGATTATTTAACTCTTTTTGGATAAACTGTTTCCACTCTGAATCGCTCTCCTGATTTAAGTCTGTCGAAAGTGTTTTATCATCTTCCGTTGGATTAGAATCAATTTTGTTCTGAAAATCATCCATTGATCAGAAACCTCCTTTTATATGCTTAATAACTCTTTATATTTTTATGTAAGTTAGTGATTTCTAGATTGGACTGAAGTGGAATTCATTCAATGATAGTTCAGTACCTATATGATCTAAAAGATTTGTTCATATACTAAACTATTATCAAAAGGAGTGAAAGTAGATTGAAAACACAGAACATGGATATGGAAGATAAAATATTATTTATTTTAGGCATGACTTTATGCGGAGTGATTTTATTCGTTCTAGCGGCAGGCGTTATCGTTGCATTAGTTACATCAAAGGGAAGCATAAAACAAACAGAAGCGATTGATTCCGCTTCGCTGCAAAATGGCGAAGACTGCAACCTTGTTGAAAGTCGAATCCAACAAGTGGCAGATGAAGCGATTCCGTTTCTTGAGAATGTGGCAATTAAAAATCATGAACTTCATTAATAGAGCAAATCGCGATTTCAACTACGCATAAATTATTCTTACTGATCATTTAACGAAAAAATAATTCATAACAAAAATGACTTGTGGAGAGTTCATACTAGACAACAAAATTGACACTTTCAATGAAGTTTTCACTTCTCCACAATAGATACTTATCTATATGGCTTTAAAATTCCACCACTTCCCTCTTACCTTGTTCATTCCTGAATTCTTGGAAACAATCATTTCAGTCTATATCCATTTTATGAAATAAAAAATCATCGATCAGCTTTTTTGAAAAATACAAGGAAGTAATCAATAAAGCTATCGTTATTTGAAAGGAAACAAAAATGGCTGAATGCAATATCATAAGGAGGTGAAGCAGTTGTCTAATGAAAATGAAAATCAAGGATTTTCACAAATCTTCCGCAAAATCAATGAGGAATTTAGATTCTTTACAGCAAACTATACGACGGCGGTCAAAAGCGGAGCTGATATAGCCAAGCAAGAAATCATTAAAATACTGGAAGATCGAAATCAACCAGTCGAGATCGTTGCTCGAAAATTATTTGAAGCATTAAAAGTAGGCGTGCATCATGCTGGAGAACAAATGCTCAACTCCGGGGTCAAAATAATCGAAAAAATGAAAGAAAAATGGAGAAAAAAATAAGAAAGCCTCCCAGCATTCATTCACTGTTGAGGCCTGCATCTTCAAAAGCAGTGGCTAGTTCTAAGGAATGCTCTCCATATGAGTAGGAGTTAGAACAGCTGCTTTCCCTTCCGAACCTTATTCCCCTTTGTTCAATTGCTCACTCATCATCCCTTGCTGCAAACGGTGTCCGATGATGCTAGGGTGGAAATATTCTAGCATCTGTATCCCTGGTTTATCTCCGAAATAAATGAAGTATTTTTTGTAAGGCACCTTATTTTGCAGGTTAGCAAATTGGATTTTGATAGGTCGTTGAAAAAGATCCACCGTTTCCTCATTGTCCATAAATCCGAAATCGGTCACTTTTCGGAATGTACGCATTCCAAGCGAACTGATAGCTTTCCCTATTCCCTCTTGTCGATGTGCGATTTTCTCGAACAAAGCCGAAGGTACATGCTTAGAATATACAAGCGCAATATTGTGTGATACGATGAATCGACTATTCTCAGAGATCAGAACAGATTCTCGAATATAGTATGGACCTCCCGAGGATTCACCCACCAGATCTGCATCCTCTTCACCAATTTGTTCTTGCTGTATCACATATGCAAATATTTTCTCATTCACCAGCTTTTCTAACAAATCCGTTGTCCGTCCATCCGTTACTAACAGAAGGTCAAATATCAGTTTGTGTAAAACATCTGACACCTTTCTCTTAGACGGGGAGTCTACCATACTCTCACCTCCATAAAACAATTGCATGCGTTCTTTTCGGGAGTTATTGAAAATAATTAGTGGTACAAACCGGAATCACAAAGGCCATTCCAGAATGTATGAAACTCTTCAATGTTGAGTTGTTGTTTCGAATCGGACAGAGCAGACTGGGGATTGGAATGCACCTCAACCATAATTCCGTCTGCACCAGCTGCTAATGCTGCCTTTGCACATGGCAGCAAAATGTCCTTGCGTCCAGTAGAATGCGTGACATCCACTAACACGGGAAGGTGAGTCTCCTGCTTTAAGATTGGTACAGCGGAAATATCAAGTGTATTGCGAGTCATTTCCTCAAAAGTACGTATACCGCGTTCGATTAACATAACTTGATCATTTCCTTGATACAAAATATATTCTGCTGCAAGCATAAATTCTTTCAAAGTAGCGGAAAGGCCGCGTTTCAAGAGTATGGGCTTCCTCGTTTGACCAACGGCTTTCAACAAATCAAAGTTCTGCATGTTGCGTGCACCTATTTGAAAGATGTCAATATATTGAGCAGCTATGTCGATTTGCGTAGGACTCATTATTTCGCTGTTTGTTACCAACCCGATTTCATCTGCAACATCTTTCATAATTTTTAATCCCTCTTCACCAAGCCCTTGAAAATCGTAAGGAGAAGTCCTCGGTTTAAACGCCCCGCCTCTTAAAATTGTTATGCCGGCTTTCTTTAAAGCCGAAGCAACTTCAACGAGCTGATCTCTCGATTCAACAGAGCAGGGACCGGCGATCAGCGTATGCGAAGAACCACCGATCACCTCTTGTTTAATATTTATAATTGTATCCTCATTTTTGTGGCGGCGGCTTACAAGAAGTTGTGATTTCTCTGGTTGCAAGCGATCATTCATGATGAACCATCCTTTCCTTTCATCTAATATGAGAATATTCCTATCAAATTTTCGTTATATTATCGAATTCAATGGATCTATTTTACTTCGCTTCTTGATATAGACAGGTTTTGTCGATGGAATGTTACTCATAAGATCAACACGATTAACCAACGTAGTAAATTCAACAGTGACTGGTACTTGAAGTTGAGCTGATAATCGAGTACGGATATTTTCCTCTAACCATCTCCCGGAATCATGGGAATCTAGTAAAAAATGCAATCCTTCTTCTCCTTCTAGCACTTCCCATGCATCCGGAGCAGGAGATAATGAATACACAGCTTCCTGTATATCAAATGCGTCTAATACAATGTTTCCAAAATATATTCGATCCTTGCTTCTGCCGTAATGAACCAGCTTTGCTCCGGATCGACCGCAATTGCATCCATATGGCTCTACCGAGATAATATCTTCATTAAAATATCGCAGCAGAGGAGAACCCTCATGAGAAAGCGTCGTGATCGTCGCAAATCCTCTTTCCCCGCAAGCAACACGATTTGAACCATCTTCATTAAGTACTTCTATGAAAAAATCTAGCTCTACGATATGCATTGTTCCATGTTCGCACATGGTAGCGATATTAGCAGTTTCTGTAGAACCATACATATTAAATACTGGCACGTTCCACAGCTCTTCTATATGTTTCTTTCGCTTATCACTCATTAATTCTCCAGCAACACATATGGCGCGCAGAGCTGGAAAATCCTTGCTCAGGTCAAAACCGCTGAGACGAGCCGCTTCGGCCAGCAGCTCCATTTCACGTGGAAGTCCAGCCAACACCGTGACAGAGAGGCACTTCATCAGGCTTAACACTCTAGGATAGGGGGTAACAATTGTACGTCCACTTGCTGGAACGACCCCAGCCCCTGTCTGCCAAGCTGCATGCTGCATTAAGAATGCAGGCAGTGACATTGCATAAGGAAAGCGGATCAGCACAAAATCTTCCGGCACCAACTGCACACCGCATTCTTGCAATTGCCGTCCACCAATCATTAAATCGTTTTGCGTAAACCAAGAAGATGAGGGTTCCCCAGTCGTCCCGGTCGATTCATGGTATTGAGCGATTTCCTTCTTATCGACGGCAAGATGACCAAAAATACCTGCTCTCCGCAGATCTTCCTTTGTCGTTAACGGAAGTTTTTGGATGTGACTTAATTCAATATTATTTAAAACTTTGCCTGACAGTTTCGTTTTGTAAAGTGAAGAGTTTTGAATACGTACATACATCTCCTCAAACTTTCGCGCCCTCTCTCTATCAATGTCACGCATTCATGCACCTCCTGTCTTGTTAAATAGCTAATTAAATACTCTGGTTGCCTTACCATACGTACGGGGGATATCATCCCTGATTACAACTTCGCAGTGTATCCCAATCCGATCCGCCATGTGCTTTTGAATTTTCGAAGCCAACTGCTCGTCACTTAGGTTCGTACGATACTTCTCGGCTTCGATGATGAGTAATCCTTGATCCAGCCTAAAGTGATACCATAAACCTACTTCAGGAATCTCCATAAGAAAATGCTCGATCATGAATGGTGAATAGTCTACATTTCCCAAACGCAGCATATGCTCCATTCGCCCTCTCAACTGTAAAACGTCCATAGTTATTCCGCAATCGCATTTGGATTTTTGCAAAGCACCAAGATCTCCGGTTCGATAGCGAATCATTGGCATTCCTTCACGAAGCAGCGTTGTCACAACTATTTCCCCTGTTCGACCATATGGAAGCACTTCCCCCGAAAGCGGATCAACGATTTCAACTTTCACATGCCCTTCCATGATGTGGTACCCTCTATGCTTACTGCATTCTACACCGACAACTCCGCACTCGGTGGAACCATAGAAGAACGAAACTTCGCAGCCCCAACCCTTTTCCAATCGTTCTCGAAAAGTTGATGAGCATCCTTCGCCAGTAAGCCAAATTTTCTTCAGACGGATATCTTCACCAATTTTTATACCAAACTTCTCACTTTCTTCCGCTAAAAGTGCTGCATAAGACGGAGTTGTGGTAAGGATTGTGGCTTGATATTCCTTCATTAACTCCAATGATTTATCAACAGGTGCCATGTATCCACCTTTACCAAGCGATAGAACCGCTGTACCAAACGCAAATTGAAATAACCGCTGAAATCCAAGTCCAGGCAGTGCAAATTCATAAGGCAGTGCAATTGCAGCGATATCGTCATCTGACTCTTTAAACAACTCCAAATACTTCGGCAACAGATCGTACACATATTGATCAGCTAATGTATAGGAAGTATATATTGGCTTGCCTGATGTGCCACTAGTCAAGTGAACTTGACCTATTTCTTTCGGGTCGACGCATAATATTTTTTGTTTGTCACCTCTAATGACATCTTTCTTCAGCATCGGTATATTAGTTAATTGATCTAAACTATGGATTTTAGGTTCTGTGAAACCTGCATCTTCTAACACAGATCGATAGTATTCATTTCGGCTCCACACGTGAGCAAGAGTGGCGTTCACAGCTTTTAACTGATAATCTTCTATATTTTGATGTGGAAGTTTTTCAATGGTTTTTCCTTCGGAAAATAATTGTTTATAAAATTCCTTGAATTGTTCTAGATGGGATGAATGATTGTCAATGGAAACTGTCATCTTATGCGTTTGAAAATTCATCTAAATCCTCCATTCCATATGTTCTTTTTACACGTAGAATCTATCCTGCTAAACTGTATTTACCAATGATCTTGAGCAGGACAATCATCAACAAATCACCTGAAACCTATGGATGACTACTGTTGCATCCTTGAAAAACATAGTTATTGAAATGGAAAAAAATTCTGCTGATTGACTGCTGTCGTTTTTATAACATTCTTTCTTTTGTGGAGAAATGATAATTTACTAAAAGTTCCGAAAATAGACTTTCATTTGTATCTTTCACATTCGTGACGTGAATTACATAAATTTTTATAAAATTACTGGAGATAGCAAAACGAGCGAGGGCATGATTTAGCGAAAAGTCATAACCATTCCCTCATGTATAAACCAATTTGCCACTTCTGTTATCCAGCAAATTGTATCTTTGAACAGTTTGGCGCATCTATATTAATGTTTTTTTTCCACTTTTCCTGTTTTCTTTTCTAGTTTTCGTTTCTCTTTCACTTGCTTCTTTTCTAATTTTTTTGCCAGTTTCTCTTCTCTTTTTTTGGCTTTTTCTGCTTTTTTCTCTTCTTTCTTCAGTTTTCTATCACTCATGTCCTGCCCTCCTCTCATTTACTCACTATGAAATGCAAGGATAGTCAGACTTGATTCAGACAAATACACATATTATGAAAAAAGAGTATTCTATCCAAACCGTTCATAGAAACCATACATATCGTAAATAGAATAAATGGGGTTAATTTTGAAGAAGAGGTTAATTGTGTTGCTGTTTGAATTGGATTGGTCAATTTATCCTATTTCCACACACCTCCTGATAAACTGTCCAGCCAATGGTTCCAATCAGGATGAACTTTTTTGCTTGAATTTATTAATATTTGAAGAAGATTAGCATCGGTAATTGTCAGAATGACATCGAGAGGGGGAAATGAAAATGGAGAAAAACAATGATCGTATAATACAACATGAAAAAGGAAAAAGCTTGCTTGCGAAAGGTCTGGATGGAGATAAAAATGCAGTGAAAACCGCCTGTGAGATTTTCTTAAAACTTCGGGAAATGGAGCCAAACAATGCTCTTATTGAAGCTTATTATGGAACTACTGTTACGCTGTTAGGACGAGATGCTGTAGATCCTCTGGAAAAAGCGGAGAAAGCACAAGAAGGACTAGACTCATTGAATCAAGCAGTTTCCATGGATCCAAATCAAAAGGAAATACGATTGCTGCGCGCGAATGTATGTCTGCGTTTACCAGAGTCCTTTTTCTATTGCTCACAGACGGCGATCGAAGATTTCTCTTTTCTGCTGGAACGTTATAAAGAAGATCCCAATTTCCTTACTGATAAGCAAGTTAGAAGAATTATGGAAGATTTACGTACTGCTTACCAAAATGCCGGAAAATCGAGTCAAGCAAATGAAGTATTGCAGCAATTACCCCAGTTGAATAGACAATTGGAAAATCTAAGTGAAAAGAAATTCGACATTTTACTTGGGCAGCTTATTCCACTGCACAAGGACGCTGTGGAAGGCAATAAAAAGGCTGTTCAGGAAATGTATCAGTTGTTGGAACAAGTGCGACCCGACTATCCAAACGATCCACTTGCAGATGCATATTATGGCATCACCAAGTTATTGATGGCTCGGGATTCGAAATCAGTATTAAATAAATTGAGGTGGTCAAAAGCAGGATTAAAGCTTCTTGATGGAGCTGTAAAGGCAGCTCCTCAGGATAGCAGGATTCGACTGCTACGCGGCAGGACCGCATATAGGTTGCCTAAAAAACATTTCCACATGGCCGAAACAATAATAGAAGATTACACTTTTCTCATTAATCGGGAATTGCTTCAAGGAGGTTTCCTTGAGACCGAAAATTACTTACAGCTTATCTATGAACTGGGCGAAGCATATTGCCGGATCGGTCGAAATCAGAATGCGATTCTATGTTGGAAAAGGCTGGAACACGAAACGAAAGATCCTGATTTCCTTTATCTTCTCAAGCTGAAGCTGAAGTCTTTGGAAGGGAAACCAGCTGTTGAGCATAAACCAAACACGGAGAGTTTCAAATCAGTTTTGATGAAAAGAGCCGTTCGTGCTGCTGGGAACGAGCTAATAAACTTGGCAAAACAGCAAAAGAAAGAAAAATAAAAGCAATATATAACCGAAAGACAAAAAAATCAAAAACAACAATAGACTTTTGATTATATATTGCTTCATTTTGTTTTCATATCCTTGACTAGTCTCTATAAAGAATTGACACATACTCATACTGTTTATTTCGTCCAACATTATTTTTTGTATCGCAAATATCGTATCGGAAATGTAAGAAAGGACTTTATTTGAGTTACTTGGGTTGAAGAAATACTGAGTTTCTCAATATTGGAGGTCGATAGAATTGGCGGATCAAAGCGTTCATAGGAAGCAATTCGAAGAAGCCAAAATACTCCATAATAACGGAGTAAATGGAGACAAAAAAGCAGTGATAAAAGCAAACGAGATGCTCTTAAAGCTCTATGAAATCGATCCTGAAAATGCGCTAATTACAGCTTATTACGGCAGTACGCTCGTTCTATTAGGCCGGGATGCTACTAAAATTATGGAAAAAGCAGATAAAGCGCAGGAAGGATTAGACGTATTGAATCGGGCTGTCTCATTAGACCCAATTCATAAAGAAATTCGGTTGTTGCGTGGGAACATCTGTCTAAGGCTGCCAGAATCCTTTTTCCATTGTTCGGAAACAGCAGTCGAGGACTTCACCTTCTTGCTAGACCAGTATAAAGTGAACTCCAATTACCTTACTTCTATGCAGTTGCAAAAAATAGTGCGAAACCTAAGTGAAGCTTACCAAAATGCCGGAAAACCTGACAATGCAACTTCAGTTTTGCAATACCTTGATCAATTGAAAATAAAAGAAAAATCATAGAAATGAACAGGGAGGACATTATTACTTTTAATCCGTGACTCAAGAAAGGAAAAAGACAATTTGAGACTCTCCACGACTAAAGTCATGGGATTCTTAGGTGGTTCTGCTACGTCCGTCTTTTTCTGTTTTGTGCAACTCCTAAATTCAAGGCTGTTCCATCGGTTATAAGCGGAACACCTGTTACCAGTGTTCTAGTTCTTTTATGACTCTAATGTTTTACACGATAGGAGACGTATTCAGTTAGTATCGAAACCCAATACCATCACATATTCAAAGAACAAATCTACCACCTATAGGAAATTCACCGATCATATGTTCTGATATGCAAAATGTTTGTTGCTCTGGCAACTCCTTTCATCTCGCGATTTAAACCGTGGACTTTCAGCCAATAAATATCTGTAATCGTCGTTCAGGCTCTTGAAGCAACTTCGATTTTCCGGACAACCTTTATACAAAAGTTTACCGTACCAAAGAATCATCCCCTTTACCTGCCGCAAGTTCAGAAAGGAGGTGAGACACTTGTCAGAAACAATAAAAGAAGTTTTGAGGGGAGTAAAGAAAGAGATCATTAATTTCTCTTTTGCTGCATTGCAAAGCGGCGCTGCCAATGTCGGTAAGCAACTTGTGAATGTGACGACTGATCAACAGCAACCGGCCAGTGTACAATTCGGGACATTCATCAATGCATTGAAAACTGGAATCATAGGAACCGGTGAAGAATTAATGGAAAAAGGACTAGAACGCATAAAGGCAAATACCCCACAGACACAGAATTCAGGAGCATCCGAATAATCCACTTTGACGAAACAATAGAATAAAGAAAAGAAATAAAATGTCACACGGAAAGGCTCAAGCGGTCAATTGGCTGAATGCCTTTCCTTTTCATTCTCACTCAAATAACTTTTAGAGAATATATTGATCATGGATATTGTTCATTCATGGCAGAGATTTTAATAACAGGAGAGTGGGGATTTTTGAAAAAAGCATTCGTCAATGGCATCACCATTTGTTATGAATCGATCGGGGAAGGTTTTCCGTTGATCGGACTTACAGGGAAAGACAGCAATATGGACTGGTGGAACCCGGAAATCAAGGATACTTTAAGCGAAAGAAACAACTTTATCATCCTCGATCATCGTGGTACAGGTCGGAGCGACGCTCCAGCAGAAACGTATGGTATCTCAGATATGGCTAAGGATGTCATTGGGCTGATGAATACATTAGATATCGAAAAGGCACACATTTTTGGGCAATCCATGGGAGGAATGATTGCGCAGGAGCTTGCAATCAATAACCCTAGCCGTGTGTCGAAATTAATCTTATGTTCCACAACCTGTGGAGTAAAACGGGTGACACCTTCTTTTCGGATGATGAAATGGCTTTTATTTAAAAAGGGTTCATCTTACCCACAAGACATGCTAAATATGCTTTACTCCAAAGCCTATATTCGGCAAAATCCAGATTTGATTGCTTCGTTTTTGAAACGAATGCAGACATTTCCTTCTAACCCTAGAAGTATGGAGATCCATCATGAGGCAAGCAAAAATTTTGATTCCTATCATCGACTTGGGAGAATTTCAGCACCAACACTTATTATTCATGGAGTGGATGATTGGGTGTTCAGTCCAAAACATGCTAGGATTCTGAACCGTCGTATTCCAGACTCCAAACTAATTCTAATCCCCCATGCCGGTCATGGTGTCTTTTCACAGGAGTATCACAAAGTGTTGGAAGAAATCAATCGTTTCCTAGATTGATCAGCATTTACGGTAACAAAAAACAACTCTTATTCATTTAAATGAATAAGAGTCTTTTCATTCAATCCAGCATTGCAGCAGATCACTTAAGGTATTAAAACATATCTCTTCCCTCTTAGGCTATCGTCGTTTCAATATACCACCTGTCACCAACATTGCTCACCAATCGCAACATCCGCAGTCCAACATAATTCGACTTTTTTTAATCTACACCTTTCAAAACGATATCCAATACTTCCTCAATAGAGTGTATAGAGCGGTTCCGTTTAATCAACGACACGCCGATTTCCAGAGCGATCCGCTGTGCTCGTTCCCGAACAACCTCATTTTGGATGTGGGCGATGTCAGGGACGTGAATAAGTCCATAGACACGACACAACACTATTACACCGGCAAATCCAATTGTGTCTTGCAGCAGTCTTTCCATATAAAAATCCCGATATTCACGTGTCTTCGCCATACGGTCAGCGGCATGACTGTTCCAAAGTTCACAGAACTGAAGCTCGAATTGTGTCCATAAGTCGTGTATGGTATCAAGCAGGTAAACTCGGTAAGCGGAGCGCTCCATCTCATCCTCACTCCAGCACTCTTGTCCTGAATAATTCAGCAGCAAATTGGCGATAACGGTCCCGACATCAAAGCCCATCGGACCGTAAAAAGCAAATTCAGGATCAATGATCTTTGTAGAATCCGGCTTGATAAAGATATTATCGGTATGAAAATCACCATGCAACAACGCCTGCGCTTGTGTCAAAAATTTCTCCCTCAGCAGCATGACCTCCAGATGCAACTCTTTATCCGACCAAATGCGTTCCACGGCATCCCGAAGATAAGGCTCGAAGATATTCATCCGTGATTTCATATAAGGAGCGTTTAAAATGAGTTCTTCGGTAATACTGCATAGCTCTGGATTGATGAACGATTTCAATCGCAGTTTCTTCTCTTGCTGATCCATAGCCAGATCCGAAGTAAAAAACAGCATCCGTGCCAAGTATGAACCAATATGTTTGGCGAACAACGGATAACGCTCCCGCTTCATTAGTTCGCGGCGCATGACGGTGTGATCGCACAAATCCTCCATGACCATCAACGCCAAATCCGGATCATATGTGTATACTCTTGGTGTCAAATCAGGACAGATCTCTCCTTGAATGCGCAATGCTTCGCATTCAATGCGTACTCTATCCAGCGTCAAGGGTACTGATTCGCCAATCATCTTGTAGTATGGCAGGGCTTGTTTTAGAATTAAGGATCGTCCTAATTCCTGTTCCGATATTTGATACACAAGGTTAAGATTACCATCACCGATCTCCCGTAGATTCAGCTGCGCAATATCCGAAAATACATTTTCGATACCTTGTACATACTCGACCGCTTCTGCCTGAGTTAAAGTGTGATATTTTGTCATTTCCGCATCCTCCGAATAACATCTAATTAACATAGCACTTATATCGAGCAAAAAAGTAATGAGGCACTACACTGCTAACAGTTGACAGCCTGCTAAAAACACAACGTAAACTCGTTAATATACTAATATGCTGAAAATAAATACATAATGATTCTCAATTTCCTAAACTTTAGCTTAAAAGACACTTCGAGGTTGGATGCTTACTTAACAAGTGTCATCGGTCTGCGAAACCTTATTTAATCAAATAGATAAATTTATCATATAATATCTGATTAATTTCATATATCTAAAATCAAGATTAGGTTTAGATATTCACAAAATTGTATGGCGGCTGCATCTTAAGTAGACAAAATGAGGATTAAATTTAAAGTTGCTTTCTCCAATTATGTTGAGTAGAATATATTTACAATATGTCAACCCATTGATGGAGAAGAGTAAATAGAAAAAACCTTTCAGAGAGAAGAATTTGCCCATCTGGCAGCTGTGAAATTCTTCAGGATTTACTATTGAATGTCACTCCAGAGCGTTCCCGCCAAAGTCAAAATTTTGATCAGTAGTTGGAGCCGTAATCCTACGTTACAGGTTTAAGTGAACAAGAGTCCTATTTTAATTATTGAACTTTTGTTAACAAAGGTGGTACCGCGAGCTAATCCCTTCGTCCTTTGAGATGAATGGGTTTTTTTATTTTTTATATGATTTTAGGAGGGCTTTGATTTGGAAAGTGCAAATAATGACATCACAATGCCGACAAAATATGATCCAAAAGCAGTAGAAAAAGACAGATATCAATTTTGGCTTGATAATGAGTTGTTTAAAGCTTCAGAAGATGGAAACAAGGAGACATTTAGTATTGTATTACCTCCTCCCAACGTAACGGGAATGTTGCATATGGGGCATGCATTGGATTTCACCCTACAAGATATCCTAATCCGAATGAAACGAATGCAAGGTTTCGATACATTATGGCTGCCAGGAATGGATCATGCGGGAATCGCAACACAAGCCAAAGTAGAAGAAAAACTAAGAGAAGAAGGCATATCTCGTCATGACATAGGAAGAGAAAAATTCCTTAAAAAGGTTTGGGAATGGAAACATCATTTTGCATCCATCATCCATGATCAATGGAGAAAAATGGGTTTTTCAATGGACTATTCCAGAGAGCGCTTTACAATGGATGAAGGTTTATCCCAAGCTGTTCGAAAAGTATTTGTTGACTTATATAACAAAGGCTTAATCTATCGCGGAAAGTACATCATTAACTGGGATCCTGCAGCCCGCACAGCGCTTTCCGACATTGAGGTTATTCACAAAGAAGTAAAAGGAGCCCTTCACCATTTACGTTACCCCCTTACAGATGGTTCAGGATATATTCAGGTAGCTACTACACGACCAGAAACGATGCTAGGGGATACTGCCATTGCCGTACATCCAAACGATGAAAGATACCAAGACTTAATCGGAAAAACGGTTAAATTACCCTTAACAAATCGAGAAATCCCAATTATTGCTGATGAATACGTAGAAAAAGAATTTGGAACTGGTGCAGTAAAGATTACACCTGCTCATGATCCCAATGACTTTGAAATGGGTTTACGTCATGAGCTACAACAGATTGTAGTGATGGACGAATCAGGGAAAATGAATGAAAATGCTGGTAAGTATCAAGGATTAGACCGATTTGAGGCACGGAAACAAATGATTGCTGATCTTCAAAAATCGGGAGTACTTGTAGAAATCGAAGAACATATTCACTCTGTTGGGCATAGTGAACGCAGTGGTGCTGTAGTAGAACCATATCTATCAACACAATGGTTTGTAAAAATGAAACCACTCGCTCAGCGAGCAGTAGCTTTACAACAAAGCAAAGATAAGGTTCAATTTGTACCGGAGCGGTTTGAAAAACTCTATGTAGACTGGATTGAAAATATTCGCGATTGGTGTATTTCTCGTCAATTGTGGTGGGGGCATCGAATACCAGCTTGGCACTGCGATAATTGTAAAGAAATAACAGTATCCCTTGAAAATCCAACCAATTGTTCACACTGCGGCAGTTCCAACATCTCTCAAGATGCAGATGTACTCGATACTTGGTTTAGTTCTGCACTATGGCCTTTTTCCACTATGGGTTGGCCAGAAGAAACAAATGATTTAAAACGATACTTTCCAAACAGTGTTCTTATTACCGGACATGATATTATCTATCCGTGGGTAGCACGTATGATATTTACAGCTTTGGAATTTACGGATCAAAAGCCTTTTCAAGACGTTCTCATTCATGGTTTGGTTCGAGATGCCAACGGAATTAAAATGTCTAAATCGCTTGGAAATGGAATTGATCCGCTAGAAGTTATCGATCAATATGGTACAGATGCAATGCGATTTATGATTTCTACTGGATCTACACCAGGTCAAGATCTCCGTTTCCGTTGGGAAAGAGTAGAATCAGCTCGGAATTTTATCAATAAAATTTGGAATGCTTCCCGTTTCGTTCTTATGAATTTAGAGAACTTTGGTGTCGAAGATATTGATTTAACAGGTGATTTAAACACAGCAGACAAATGGATTCTTACAAGACTTCAAGAAACAATTGTTGAAGTGACCGAGCAACTAGACAATTACCACTACAATGAAGCAGGTAAAAACTTGTATGAGTTTGTCTGGGATGAATTCTGCGATTGGTACATTGAGTTTGCAAAACTCTCTCTTTATGGGGATGATGAAAAGACTAAATTAACAACCCGCTCTGTTCTTTGTTATACTCTCGACAATATTTTAAAGCTATTGCATCCATTTATGCCTTTTGTAACAGAAGAAATCTGGCAGAACCTGCCTCATAAAGGGAAAAGCATTGTAATTGCTGACTGGCCTAAATCCAAAGAAAATTACCATTTCCCTAGAGCTGTTGATCAAATGAAACTTTATATGGAAGTTATTCGCAGTGTTCGTAATATACGAGCTGAAGTGAATGCTCCAATGGGTAAAAAAATCAACATCTTCATCAAACCAGATAACGAAAAAACACTTCAAGACCTGCAAGAAGGAGAGCAATGGATTCGTAAACAGTGTAATGCAGAAAGTTTGACTGTCGATTCAAACATTTCTATCACGGAAAAAACCATCAGCGGCGTCGTAACAGGAGCAGAAATATTATTGCCATTGGCAGGACTGATCGATATTCAACAAGAGTTGAATCGTTTAGAAAAAGAATTAAAAAATCTTGATGCCGAAGTAAATCGAGTTCAAAAGAAGCTTTCTAATCAAGGCTTTATCGGAAAAGCTCCTGCTCATGTAATTGAAGAAGAACGTAATAAAGAAAAAGATTATCTGGAAAAAAGAGAGAAAGTAAAAGCCCGTGTTGCTGAACTTCAAAACTAATTCAACAAAAAGTCTAGTGTCCTCTGGCACTAGACTTTTTGTTATAAGCTGGAGTGCTTTTTTCGCTCTCATTTCGTTTTTATCTATGTTTGCTTCCATTTAAATTCGGCGGGCAGATTAGCAGGATAAACCAACTAACCCACCCGAACGCCGTCACAGGTACTTGTGCCCTACTTCTTCTCGAAAGAGTCGAAGCTCTGGATGCAGTGGCGCAGGAGACCAAGGTCTCGGGTCTGGATCATCTCCAGCATCTCCCACCACAGGAGCAGAGCGACATCCGAAGGTGAGCCGTCCATCCCGACTGCGATGAAACAATCGAGGCGATTTTGGATTTCCGAATAGCGGAGATTCGGCAGACCCAAAAAGCCCTCCGTCGCTTCCCAAGTGTTCCGGTTGTAGTCGTCTTCGTAGACGTGCTCGTAGGCCTCATCGATCAGCTTCTGGTGAGACTCCCTCAACAGCTCTTCGATGGTCTTCGGTTCGAAGTTCCACAGGATGTGCATGCTGCCGAAGAAGGCGAACCAGCCGATGAGGTGCTTTGCTTCCTCCTCGGTAATGAGCTCGAGGTTGTCGAGCAAGGTCTTGCCATAGGGAAGGATGATCCCTAGCTTTTCCTTGGTGATCTGCTTCCGCTCCTGCTCGAACTTTCCGACCCAATCCGTCTCGGAATAGTTATAGAAAGAGTTACTGAAGTCGGTCAGGCACTTCAGCCACTCCTCCTGGTGAGAATCGATGATCCCGAGCACCAGCTTGAAGATCCTGTCCGTGACGTCGTTCTTGCTGTCAGCCATCTCAATGCCCTTTCTAGGCAGAGTTGGTTGGTTGAATTACTTTCATTCTACCAAGAGAATATCCTCAGAAGCAATGAAATAAAAGCTAAACTAATTTATTAAACCAACTTTACTCCGTTTCATGGTGCAATCCTCCACCAGCATATACTCCTTTGGCTTTAGTTTAATATTGTAGATGTCTGCTAAATAGTTTCCCCTCGGAAAAATCGTTTTGCTCGTAAGGGCACATTTTTCTTTCCTTCGCTGAACACTCAGTATCACTCAATCCTCTTGATAATTTAAGAGTACCGATTTATTATAAAATAATAGTTATATTTAAATTAGAATTATTTTACAAAATATAACTATATATTCAGACGATACGATTAAAAGCTATTTGGCGTTCCCAATCTATCTTTCATAGGAAGATTACAAATAAGGAGGACAGATGAATTGACCCACAGACGTTTTAAACAAATATTTACTATATTGTTTGTAAGCGTTCTATCTGTTTTTGTCCCTATCTTTGAAGCTCAGTCTGTATTTGCGGAATCTACCCCTGAAAAGCAGTGCTATACAAGTAATATTCCTGTTTCTCTTACTCCAGGAGGCCCTGTCAATCAGGTGATTTATGGAGAACTTTGCTTACCAAAAGGACAGACCCCTTCTACAATCCAACTTCTCCTGCATGGTATTACTTACGATCATAATTATTGGGATTTATCAGGATTCAATGGTCAATATTCTTATGTAGATGCGGCCATCAAATCTGGATATGCAACTTTAAATGTTGATCGCATCGGATCAGGGAAAAGTTCGCACCCACTAAGTACAAGTATTGACATGGCTTCGGATGCTTGGGTAGCCCATCAGCTGGTACAGGCTGTTCGTGAAGGAAAAGTGGCTGGTCCCAATGGTTTGATTGCTTACAACAAAGTTATAGAAGTCGGACACTCCTATGGATCCCATATAACAATGGAAGAAGCTACACGTTATCAAGATGTTGATGGAGTCATTTTAACAGATCCCGTACGAGGCTTTCAGAGTAATACATTAGAAAAAGTAATTTTTACACTTAATCTTTATCCTGCTTCACTCGATCCTAAATTTGGTCTTTTGGGTCAAGATCCCGGTTATTTGACCACTCGTCCAAATACCCGTTATCAGTCATTCATGAAACCAGGAGAGGTCGATTCTGCTGTTATTGCTGAGGATGAAAAACTAAAACAGACTCTTACCACTACAGAAGTTACAAGCCTTCTCGTTTCATTGAATACAATCCAAGACATCCGCGTACCTGTACTTCTGGTAATGGGCGAAAAAGATTTTCTCTATTGTGGATCAGAAGCAGATTGCTCTACACCTGAAGCAGTGTCAAAGATAGAAAAACCATACTTAGGACCGAATGTTCCTGCCATGGATGCATATGTACTAAAAGGTGCTGGACATGATATCAATTTCATGAAAAACAATCAAGATTGGTTCACTTATGCTCTTAACTGGACAAATCAACATTTTGGGACTCAAAACTAAACGAAAAAATAATACAAAAACACCGATTTATTTCCATTTAATGGTATTATATAGATCGGTGTTTTTTCTATTTTGACTATTTAATGGATGTTTAAAACCATAACTTCAAGCCACTCATTCCTTTCATTTCTAATCATGCAGGTTTCTGTTTTCTCTTCCTATTCTAAGATGAAATAAGTTAACCACTCTCTCGTACATATCGCTTTTTTAGTCTAGAATGGATAGTAAATACAATTCGTAATTTGGATATAATTATATTAACTATTTCATTTACAAACCGCTTGGTTTTCTTGATTGGAGAGTCTTTAATGAAAATCCTATTGGCTGAAGATGACCTTCGTCTAGGCAAAATATTAGCACATATGTTAAAAGAGAAAGAGGGGTATACCGTAGAATGGTATAAAAACGGCTTAGAAGCTTACGAATATGCTCTCGCTTCCTATTATGATCTAATCATTTTGGATTGGATGCTGCCTAAACTGGATGGAATCACTGTGTGCCAAAAACTAAGGCAAAATGACTATGCTGGAGCGATACTGATATTAACTGCTAAAGATGATGTATTGGACCGTGTAGAAGGGCTTGATTCAGGTGCTGATGATTATCTGACGAAACCGTTTGAATTCGAAGAACTCTTTGCCCGTATCCGTGTCCTGACGAGAAGAAACTATGCCCCATTGTTTGAGGACATTATCACACTTGGAAACCTCAAAATAGACCGTACTAAACGCACATTATATCGAAATGAAATAGAGACTCCACTTACACCTCGTGAATTCGATTTACTAGATTTACTCATTCGAAACAAAGGTCAGGTTTTAACTCGTGAAGTAATTCTTGATCGTGTATGGGGTTATCATGCAAATGTGGGAAATAACTCTGTTGATGCCTATATCAAACTGCTGCGAAAAAAAATCGATGAACCCGGAAAGAAAACAATGATTAGTAATATTCGAGGAGTAGGATACTCAATTGATACATAATATGAATCTATTTACCAACACGAGAAAACAGCTTGCACAATATAATAGTAGGATGCTAATTGTTTTCTTATTACTTTTTAATGTTGTGATAAGCATTGTTATCTTTCTTATCATGTATCATGAACAGAAAATGGAATTGTTTGATATAGGTAAGCAAGAAATTAATGAACTAAATATTGATATAGATGAATATCCAGGACAACACCAAGAAACCCCCCCAGTACCTAGTATTAATAAAACAAAAGGAATCTTTTTAACCTATTTTCTAAAACCCAACCATAAACTCATCATCATTGATGAGTACTCCTCAAAAATCCGTGAGCCTGTCTTCAAACACGTAGAAAATTGGAAACCGGATAAAATGGGATTTAAATTTTTGAAGATAGAATTATCCGAAAAGAATACTCACTATCTAATTCTTGTCTCCCAAAATATTTACCAAAATAGCAAACGCAAAGGAACCATATACATAGGGAAAGATATTACTTATTTAATCACAATATATTTCCATTTTCTGTTTATCTTATTAGGAATTTCACTTATCTTTTTTGTTATCGCCCTTCTTGCCGGCCACACAATGACAGAACAAGCAATAAAGCCAATCATAAAAGCATATACGCTTCAATCCGAATTTATTGTTAATGTTTCTCATGAGTTAAGAACACCATTAAGTGTACTGCAATCAGGACTTGAAACAATTGAGTTTGAAGAAGGCAAACATTTCTCACCCATTGCTAAAAATATTTTATCCGATTTGCAAGAAGAAGTAAGAAGTACAACACAATTAGTGAATCACTTACTCTATTTAATCCGTTCTGATTCAGGAGAACAACCTACAATTAAAGAGAATTTTGATCTTCTTATTCTTTTGCAACAGATTATTCGTTCCTTTCAACGTTTGTCAGAATCGAAAGAAATAAAATTAGATTTACTCACTTTACATTCTTTATCAATCTACACTGATAAAGAAAAAGTAAAGCAATTGCTTTATATTCTCATTGATAATGCGTTAAAGTATACTCCGAATGATGGTTCTGTTAGCATCTCGTATGAACAGAAAAATGAAATCCTAACTATTGTCGTTCAAGATAATGGAATTGGCATTTCTTCAGAACAACAAAAACGTATTTTTGATCGCTTTTATCGAGCAGATAAAAGCCGTTCCCGCCAAAACGGAAGTTCAGGTTTAGGATTATCCATCGGAAAATCGATTATCGAATCATTACATGGCACAATTAAAGTATCGAGCAAATTAAATGCTGGAAGTAAATTTTCCATCATGATTCCACTCTCGAAACAGAAATATTTTTAAAAAAGTTAGACAAGATTGCTGTCTAACTTTTTTTGTTTTTTCATGCTTTTTTCAGAATTGTATTTTATAGTCTCTTAATGAGAACTAGCGCTATATGATGAAAAAAGGAGGATAATACATATGTCCCATGAAATACAGACTAACTCATCACGAATTCAGGAGATGTGGAACAAGGTTCCAGAAGTTACGATTTTCTTCTGGATTATTAAAATCATGGCCACTACGGTAGGGGAAACCGCAGCAGACTTCCTAAATGAAACACTGGGTTTTGGCTTGACGAACACCACTTTTGCTATGGGTGGGTTATTACTCATCATCCTGTTCTTTCAGTTTCGAGCAAAAAAATATATAGCGAGTATTTATTGGCTCACTGTCGTACTGATCAGTGTCGTTGGCACACTGGGTTCAGATAATCTCACAGATAATTATGGAGTCTCGCTACAAACAACAACAATCATTTTCTTCATCTTCATGATAGCAACATTTATCATTTGGTATACGAGTGAAAAGACCCTATCCATTCACTCCATAAATACAACAAAACGTGAAGCATTTTACTGGTTAGCTATTTTATTCACTTTTGCTTTAGGTACTGCAGCTGGTGATTTAATAGCTGAGGGAATGGACTTAGGTTACTGGGTATCAGCGCTGATGTTCGCTGCCGTAATTCTAGTAGTAACCATTGCTCACTATGCCTTTAAATTAAATGCAGTGCTAGCCTTCTGGATCGCATACATCTTGACCCGCCCCTTTGGTGCCTCTGTTGGTGATTTTTTGTCTCAGCCTCGAAGCGACGGTGGACTTGGTTTGGGTACAACAGGAACTAGTGCTATCTTTCTTGTTATCATCTTGAGCTTAGTCATCTACCTAACCAAGACGAAAATAGATGACTCCAACGAAGGAAAACAGCTTCTAGCTCGTTAACCATTTGATCTTACAATAGATCAGGAGAGGGAAGAGCATACCCTCTTTTGCATCTTTTATTTCCCAAATAATAAAAAATGCAAGGATAATGTTATTTATGAAATCTGGAGGAAAAAGTTACAAATGAATAATTCTGCATCCAACAACATACATCAGATAAGACAAATCTTTACGAAGGTTCCCGAAATTACAGCTTTCTTCTGGATAACCAAAGTATTGACCACTGGAATGGGTGAAGTGTTCTCTGATTATCTAGTCAAAAGTATCGATCCAATGATTGCCGTTGGGCTAACTGGAATTGGCTTAGTCGCATCTTTGATCCTGCAATTTTCCATAAAAAAATATGTAGCATGGATTTACTGGTTAGTTGTTGTGATGGTAAGTATTTTTGGGACAATGGCCGCTGATGTAGTCCATGTTGCCATAGGTATACCATATGTGGTATCCACTGTCTTTTTTACCGTTGCAATGGTCGCGCTCTTTTCCATCTGGTATGCAAAAGAAAAAACTCTCTCTATACACAGTATCTACACTCGTCGGCGTGAACTTTTTTATTGGGCTACCATACTCATCACATTTGCACTTGGTACTGCTGCAGGAGATATGACCGCATCTACTATGCACTTGGGCTACTTTTCCTCAGGAATACTGTTCACTGTCTTCCTGATTATACCAGCTATAGGCTACTGGTTATTTGGTTTTAATGAGATATTTGCCTTTTGGTTTGCATATATCATGACGCGTCCTGTAGGCGCTTCGTTTTCAGATTGGATTTCCGTGTCATCAAACCGTGGAGGTTTGGGATGGGGAGAAGGTATAGTCAGTCTTGCAATGACCATTATTATCATTGTCCTTATCTGCTACCTGTCCATCACTCGTAAAGATATGAAAAACGAAATTGCGGAATCTGTCATTAACTAAAAAATAGAAATCATATAGACTGAAGAAATTCCCTTAGACAAATCACTCACTTGATAAGTAGAAATCAGGAACTTTGCTGATGGAAAGAATTGAAACATGATCGAAATCACAGCAAGAACTCATAACATACACATCAATTTTAGGACCGAATGCTCCTTCTATTGATGCCATGTGCACTGGAATAGGATGGAAATTATATTAATATCATGAAGAGCAATCAAAATTGATTCAACTATGCTCTTAATTGGACAAATCAACATTTTAGCACTCAAAACTAATCGAAAAAGATAATATCAAAAACACCGACCTGTCTCCAGTTGGCATTTGACAGATTGGTGTTTTTTCTAAATATTACTAGTGAAACATAGCTACTCTAATTTTCATATAAGGAGTAGATATACATCTTTTTCATACAGCAAACCTATCACTGCAATTGTTCTTCTCTATCGTTTTCCCTTCTTTCCAAAACTAACCTCAACCCCATTAAGCAAATAGTCAACCAAGCGCCTCCAGCATATAACCAGCAAGAACATCGCTTGGATAATGTACACCTAAATAAATTCTACTCAAACCGACAATGATGACGATAAGAACAGTACTTATGATAACTATTACTCGTGCTATTGTCGCATCTAAGAATACAATCAATAACATACATAACATCCCATAAAAAATAAAGGAACTCATCGAATGACCACTTGGAAAACTATATCCTGTTTCCGTTATTAATCGATGCAACGTTGGCCTCTGACGATGAAAAATCCATTTCAAGATTAGGTTGAATATCCCTCCACCTGCTATTCCAATCATTAGAAATAAAGCTTCCCAACGTTTTTTCTGCACAAGCCAAGCAATGAGAACAGATTTCTCCTTCCAATCCCCACTACAAGAATAGAATTATCATTCACAAAAACGTAAAGTATTTTCCAGAAATATAGAAAATTTCTTACCGTGAACTTTTCGCCCATTGAAAAAGTCCTTTTTATTAGTTCTGTTTTTTCCCTTCGCATTGCTATGGAATGGTAACTTGCTAATACTTCGTGTCAAGGAAAGAAAAAAATTACAAAAAGGAGGTTCTTAATATGGCAGATTTTCAAGGAATGATGGAGATAATATGGCTTTCATTTATTACTCTTTTTTGTTTATATGCTATCCTACCAAGTATCTTATCGTTGGGATTAGGTATTGGAGTATATAAGAGGAGACCTATTCAGCATGGATTAGCATTTACCTTTGATGATGGTCCTGATCCTAAGTATACACCACAATTACTTGATCTTTTAAAAAAATACAATATCAAAGCTACATTCTTTGTTCTAGGATCAAAAGTAAAACAATATCCCCATTTAATTCGTCGCATGCATCAAGAAGGACACTTAATCGGAGTTCATAATTACGTGCATAGATCAAACTGGTTCCGTTTTCCTTGGACCATTCGCCGTGAATTAGATCAATCTGCTGTCCTTGTCGAACAAATCACTGGAGTTCGCCCCATTTATTATCGACCTCCTTGGGGATTACTGAATGTATTTGACTTTTCATTACGGAATCATTTTCAAATTGTACTGTGGTCTTTAATGGTTAAAGATTGGAGAAGGAAAGGAGGAAACGAAAGAATAGAGAATAGTCTACTTCAAAACTTGAAAACAGGAGATATTATTTTGTTACATGATAGCGGTGACACTTTGGGTGCTGATATGGATGCACCATCATTTACAATCAAAGCTCTGGAGCGTGTATTTCAAAAAGTTCTTCGTCAAGGATATGTCTGTATGAGAGTAGATGATATGTTGCGATCGAACGCTCACCAAAGGTCAATTATTCACTAATTTACCGCAAGTCAATAAATAGCAAAATGGAAATAAAATAGGTCGGGATCATAGTTTAGCTAGTTTTTATATAGAAAATACCTGCCAACAGTATATAAAAACAAACGAAAAAGGAAGGTAATATTAGATGCAAACATTCTTTACAGAAATCCTCCAATGGCTGACTGATCTAGGGTATATAGGTATTTCACTGGGGCTTTTGGTGGAAATAATCCCAAGTGAAATCGTATTAGCATATGGAGGATACATGATTTCACAAGATAAAATTTCCTTTGCAGGAGCTGTGATTGCTGGAACGATTGGCGGAACAATCGCTCAACTCTTTCTCTATTGGATTGGTTTATATGGAGGAAAACCTTTCTTAGATAAATACGGAAAGTACTTTCTCATTAAAAAGAAGCACATAGAAGTAGCGGAAAATTGGTTTCAACGTTATGGAGTCGGGGTTATTTTCACCGCACGTTTTATTCCAATAGTGCGACATGCAATCTCTATTCCCGCAGGAATAGCAGGAATGTCTTTATCTAGATTTTCTCTCTATACTATTTTAGCTATTATTCCTTGGTCTATCTTTTTTGTATACCTAGGAATGAAACTAGGTAGCAATTGGAATCACGTAAAAGAAATAGCCTCTCCTTATATCAATGATGCCGCAATTGCGGCAATAGTACTGATTGTAGCTTATTTCCTTTTTCATAAGTTCAAAAAACGTAGTACGTAAAGTTATCCAAGGGTTCCAAAAAAATTGGGAACCCTTTTTTGTGAAACTGACTACCAAAAACAAAAAAATGTTAAGTCCATTTAAAATGAACTTTTTTGGCATGCAGCAAGTCCTTCTTTTATGTAACACACGAATAAAACTTCGAATCATACGAAGGAGGATATTATATTGGATTATCAGCTTTTTCAATGGATCAATCATTTTGCAGGACAACATTTTTGGTGGGATCATATTTTTGAAAGTCTAACCTCATATGGTCCTTATTTATATATTGCGGTTCTCCTTATCCTAGCAATCCGCCCATCCAGCAGATTAGCTGCTATAAATGGATTTTTAACTGTGACATTAGCCATAGGCGTAAATTTCCTGATTGGTTTGGTTTCCTATCGCCCCCGACCTTTTGTGGCACATCATGTACACATGCTGTTACCACATGTTGCCGATTCCTCATTTCCTAGTGATCACACTACTGGAGCAATGGCGATTGCTTTGGCGATTTGGTTCTACAATCGAAAATTAGGCATTCCACTTGTTCTAGTGGCTTTACTCATTGGTTTTTCTCGTATCTATGTAGGACATCATTATCCTACAGATGTACTTGGCGGCATTTTGATAGGAATAGTAGCAGCATTTTTGATCAACAAACTGAGGGTTGGACAAAAGATTCTAGACAGAATGCCTTTTGGTCAAAAACAAAGCCCTTCCGAATCTTTATAAGGAACTATAAAAGTCTGTCCAACTGCCCTCCAATTATTAGCATCATTAATAATTGGAGGGCAGTTAATATTTGGAGGTTTCGAACAACGCTGTTTTTCATCCCACAATTTAAACCCAGGGACCTTCAACCAGCATAGTGGTAGCAAAAAAACTCGTAAGTAAATGAATGTTACTATAACGTTTTAAAAGTAAATCAGATATCAATACAAGAAGAACAGAAGAAATAACGCAGGAATTATCCTCAATAGTATCAACATCCCAAAACTGCCCACATGATGAACTTTTCCTTGTTCATAGAGGGCAGCAACAGGTACTGCACGAGTCACTTTGGATCGACTGGCATGCACTTTCTTGATGGGAAGATGCTTGTCCACGGTTCGTAGCGTAAACTCTACCATTTCTCCACCATTGTTGGTTTCTACTTGATCCTTCTTCTGATTTAGTTAGATAAATTTTTATTAAGAATAATTATTCCAATCATAAGCTACTCTCTCAGGGTAAATTTTAATTTCGGTTCCTTCTGGAGGTATTTAAAGAGTCGATATTGCTCTTGAGCATTTATCCTCATTAGAGATATTGCGCAAGATCATCCAAATGGATAATTTGTCAAGGATTCATCTGCTTCAATCTCTGCTTTCATACGTAACCATTTCACCTTCAGTTCACCATCTACCATTTTCCACTCATTACGTTGGTGCCAAACGTTGTAATAGAGTACCCGAATATAACATAAAAATTTCGGCATTGCTCTTAACCACCAATTATCGAAGGTGTGTACCTCTTGATAGCCTTTTATAAACCAGTCGAGGAACCAGGATATGTGATTATCAAGCATATCACTCTTATTATCTTGCTGGTTGTATCTTTTAATGACCGAGTAGAGGATTATGGCGATGTCAAAAGCGAACCAATGATAGCAGGAATCATCAAAGTCAAATGCAGTAATCGCACTGTCTTTCGTTACAAAAAAGTTATGTGCATGAAGATCACAGTGGATAAGACCATAGTTTTTCATATCTTTTGGAAGAGTTTCTAACCAGTTTAATAACTCTTTAGCTTTCTGCAGAACAATCGGCTCTTCATCTGGTATATGTCGCATCATATCCATCCAGGGTTCCTGTTTCCAATCACGGCGTCTAACCTCTTGTAGTGGAACATAGGATTGAGTAAGTGAATGCATCTGACCAACTATTCGTCCCCAATTAACAATCATTCTTTGGTTCCAGTCTTCTTCTGTAGGGATTCGACCAGGAGCCTTGGCGAACATAGAGGCATGATAGCCATTTGTAACATTTTCAACCAATTTTCCTGCTTTCGATAGGAATATCTCAGGAACAGAAACGCCATTATCAAACAGATATTTCATAAAGTGTAGCTCTGCAACTGCCTCTTCTTCATTACGCCATTTCTGATTTGTCAAACGTAATATCCGTGAAGGATACCCATTTTGTGCTGGATATTGATATACATCATTTACCATGCCATCAACATGTTTCAACAGACCCAAATTAAGTCCAAATGCATCTGTTGCTACTTTCAACACCATTTCCTCTGGCATTCCATTCCCCTCTTTCAGATTCTTAATCAAAGGAACTTCTATAATATCTTCATGGAACAGCATTTGTTTACCCTTTTATCCAATCCTCTGCTAACATTCCATATACGTTCGTGTCAACAAAATGATCATAGATCCATTCTCCTTGTCTAACACATCCTTCCAATTGAAAATCTAGTCGTTCTGGGATCGCCTGACTTTTCTTATTCTCTGTAGCAACTCGAATTTCTACACGATTTAAGCCCAGATCATAAAAAGCATGATTAACTAAGGCTCGACAAGATTTCACCATCAGCCCATGACCTTGAAATCCTTTTCCTAACCAATAACCGATGCTCGTAAACCGGTTTGGCCAGTTAATTTCACGCAAACAAATAACCCCAGCTAATTTTCCTTTATACCATATACCAGCGTCAAACCCATTGTTTTGGGCTAACTTCCTCATTGCTGACTCAATAAAAGATCGTCGATCTTCTGCTGAATGAACATCATCCACCCATGGAAGCCACTCACGTAAATGATCTCTTGAATGGTCAATTAAGGAGAACAAAGCATCTGCGTCATGAATTTCTAATTTCTTTAAAAAGGTATCTTCATTGATTATATGTTTAAACATCAGATCTCCTCCTAAGATAAACACCTTTGTAAATCTATAACTATCATAAATGGTGTTTTAATTATATCAAATAAAATATAATTCCATTATTATTTGATGAATAGGAGGGCTAAATAATACTGGCAATAAATTTATATTATTTGATGGATTAACTAGGATAATTAGCTTAGTTTTTCATCGTGGGATGATCTTTGTTACGAGTAGGTCGATCCATATTCCAAACAGTAATCTGCTTTCGATCTGCGTACCACTTGTGACTTGCCCCCGGTTTCCATCCATATAGAATGGGTTCATGGCTCCAATGATAGTCTTGTCTCCCTAGAACAAAAGCGTTCTTTGCCCAGATGATACATTGCTTTAGTTCCCATCCTGCATCTATCATTGCTGTACGAAAGTTGATTCCTTCGCTATCTGCATGACAAATATAAATGCCGCCACCTGATTCGGTAACGGCAAGCATATTGGCAAAAGAATCATTTGACAACTCCATACGGCTAAAGCCGTTGGATTCTTGGGACGATAGCCTCATGACTATTTCATTACCAAGCTAACCCCGTGCGCCCCACGGTTTATGTTTGTTGATTTCTTCTTTGCCGCGAGCAAACTTGGTTTTCGTCTGTCACGACTATACATCTATTACCATGGGAATGTTTGTTTGTAAACTTGCTTTTTTCCAAAGGTTGAACTAGTGAAGGAGAATTCCTTACCCTCATTCAACGCTCGCTTTCATCCCACGATTTAAACCGTGGGTTTTCTCGCTCGCAATGTTATAAAAAATGATAGAATTGACTTTGGTTCATTTTATCGTTTTGGATTTTTAATGCATCTTTCGTTTTACCAGTGTAATTCACGTTATAGGGAGGATCAGTAAAAACCATACTGGTCTGTCTACCACTCATCAGTCGCTGGATGTTTACAAAGGAAGTAGCATCCCCACACAAGAAACGATGTTTCCCCAGTATCCAAAGGTCCCCTTTTTGGGTAATCGGTTCTTCAATTTGCTCTAGCTCATCTTCTACATCAAAGTGATCCTCTTGGGGTTCTTGCTCCACAAAGAATTGAGTCATCAGGTTTTCAATTTCATCGAAATCAAAACCCATTAAGCTGACATCGAAGTCCCCTACATCTAATTCTTGAAGGAGGTCTTTTAGTTTTGGTATATCCCAGTCTCCACTAATTTTATTTAGTGCTATATTAAGTGCTTTTTCTTTATGTTCATCCAAATCTACAACGGAACACTCTACCGCTGATAGACCTTGATCTAGTAGAATTTTAAACCATTGATACAGTCATGTTCTTCCTTCTATGCAAGAAGAAGCTGTGGATCAGTTTGAAAAAATGTTCCTAGAAAATAGCCGAACTAAGACGAAATCACTTTAATGTAATAAAGGTTTGCAATTTGTTTGCAATCCGCATTTTTTCCGCTAAAACCCCATCCGCCTGCAACAAAAAAACTCCCTATTCTAAAGGAGTTTGATTGGTGGGCAGTAGAGGAATCGAACCTCCGACCTCTTCCGTGTCAAGGTATTCTCCAATACCCATGTCTTATGATTCAGTTATATGTAAAGGACTAAACCCTCGTGGACTTTAAACAGTTACATAATATATTTACTATTGTATAACGTCCATGCTTTACTTGTCAATCTTCTACTCTTCCACATCTGAAACTGTATACAAAATAAAAAAGGAGCAACTGCTCCTCACACAAAATTATAGACTAATACCTCCTAGTGTGAACATTGCTCCTTGAAATCTCCTCACAAGCGTCATTTAGGTTGTTCAGCATTGTGAGAGCGTCTTTTCCTTTGTTGGTTTCCAAAATTAAATTCGACATTGCAAAGTGAACTCTATATATCACTTCATGGGTTTTTCCTTCTTTCTCAATTTGGTTTTTCAAATATTGAAAGAAGAAATCTCTGGAACCAAATTTATTCATGTGTGTTCCTCCATCTAGGTTGTATTTGATTTCTTGCCTACTTCAACGAAGGAAACAACCTCGTGTGACACAAAATATCAAATTGCGTAATTCCGTAATATTTGGGCTTGTAACGAATTAATAAATTACGTAATACAGTAAGACAAGAACCCCACACAAAACGTCACAGGGACGCTTTAGGAAGGTTTCACGGCTATATAAAAAAGAAGTTGCTCTTTACGCAACCTCTTTGACCTTCATGCAACGAGTCAAGACTGTTTGTTTTATCCCGTTATATTCTGAGTGATCTTTGACAGTGCCATTCATTGTGTAGGTTGTTCCATTTTCCAAACAAGTGGAGGAGAACCAGACAAACACATTCCCATTCTCATCTTCCATTTTGTTTAAATAACAAAAGCCATATGAAGTGTCAAACCCAGTAGTGAAATTTACTGTCAATTTTATAGAGTTGTAACGTTTTCCAACCTCCCCGAACCATTGACTCACAGGAACCATTTTTTCTTCTTGTTGAACTTTTGGTTCTTCCTGCTGTGGAGGTTCAGGAACCTTAATTGTTCGCTCCCAGTCAACTTCAACTGTCTTTATGCTCACACCGTCCCTCATGTTTCCTTGATATCTTGTGCGAAAGCGTCTTTTTATTCCAGCGTGGTCAACCTCATAAGTATAAGTAACAGGTCTATGTCCTTTCCCCATCCCATGACTGAAAGAAATGAAACCTTCAATAACAATGTATTTACAACTTTCTTGAACGTCGATGTACTTAGAAATCCAACTGCTCTTCACAGATTCTTCGTGTGCTGTCCACTTGGAGAGAATGAACTTTCCTTGTTTATCACTTTTCCAAAGACCGTAATTGTTTTTGAGTAATCTTTGTAAGCTTATGAATTCATCTTTTCCGATTTCGTCACCATAACCGTTCACATGAAATTCCATTTACAACACTCCCTTTGTTTTGTTCAACGAACTTCTTATAATACTGTGACGTTACTCAATTACGAAATATAGTAATTAAAAGGGACAAAAAGTCCCTCTGTTTTATGCTTCAAGTCTTACTCCCATTTCAATCAATTTGTCCCATTGTTTTCCGTTGGCGTTCTTTCTGATATATTCAAGGTCTTCTTTTGAGATCAATCCAGTTCTTTCAGCTACTTCAAAAACCCAGTCAGCAAGTTTAAATTCAGCGTCAATGTATGGGTCTTCCAATTGGTCAACCAGTTCCCAGTTTTCGTTTTCAAATGCTGTATCATATGCAACTTTCGCTTTCAAGTAATCAAGTTGTAGTTTGTTCATTTGTAATTCCTCCAATGTTTTTAATTGATTTGTTTTTCTATTAATAATATACATTATGTTACATTCAATGTCAACGGAATTACGTAATTCAGTAATATATAGTTTTCTTATGGTGCTACAAAAAAAAAGCGAGTTCAGTTAAGAACTCACTTCTCGTTTTTTCTCCAACGATCTTTCTGCAAACCATTTTGTAATATTACAAGCTTTCATTGTTTCTCTGATAGAAGGTAACTTTCCAAACTTCTTCAAGTGCATTGAAAAGTATTTGTCTACAGCTGGGGTAATTTGGAACTCTGGTTTTTTCTTTTTCTGTGGTTTCTTTGGTTTCTCCTCTGGAACAGCTTTTTCTTCTCCACCAATGATTGTTTTTGACAACATTGCTTCAGATACTAAAATACCTAATGGAATTGTTGCTCCAATAATAATTCCTAGAGTTCCAAATTGTTTTCCATAATGGACATTTGATAACATCACAAGAGCAAGTCCCATACTTGTTCCTAGTATGTTTGGAATACCAATTTTATTTCCTTGAAATCTTGCAATCATGATATTCAATGAACTCTGAAAAAATATAGCTTCTATTGCCACTACCCCAATATGAGCAAATACCCCTACCATACCAGCCAGTTGAAGCAGTTTAACACTGTGACTATAAGATAAAATCAAGTTACAGGCGAGAACTAACAAAGATAGTGAAGCATTCCATACAGTTTTTAATTTTAACTCTTTCAATTTACTCTTCATTTCCCATCCTCCGATTTACTCGATTTCGTAATTTAGTAATTAACAGAATTGATTATAAATTACTATGTCGCTATATGTCAACGAAATTACGTAATTTAGTAATTTAACGGGAAGCAAAAGCTCCCCGTGTTATTATAAAGTTATAATCTCAACAAACTCTTCTGGAACAATATAAGCTCTTTTTGCTCCGAAATCGTAATAAACAACACCTTCAACGATATCAGGAACTCCACCTCGGTCAACAACTCTCTTGAAATTCGGGTCATATGTTGCAAAGTTTTCTTTTGTTGGGTTGATGGCAAGAAGTCCTCCTTCATAGGTTGGAACAACACCAGTCTCAAAGACAATCTCTGCCCAAGTCATTTGTATTTTCAATTCTGGATTTGTTATCTTCACCAGTTTGTTTTCTTTCTTCTTCATTTTCATATTCCTCCTCTACAAATTGAACAACTTGAAGCTTGTAAATTTCTTCAGTGGATTTGTGGAACCATTTCCCTTTTTCCACATATTCTTTTTGAACTACATACATGAGTCCCAGACGGTCACATGAAGCCATCAGTTCAACTATCTCTTGAAAGAACTTTGTCTCGTAGTACAAGAGGACTCCTCCTTCAATATCCACCTTCGTATTCCCCAAACACTTTGAAATTCTTTGGATATCGTTTTCCGTTGATCTTGTGTTTCCCACTATTTGATGAGTCACCAATGTCTTCTCGTACTGTTTCCCGTCTCCAACGAGTTTTCATTTGATCAATTGATAGAATTGGGTATTCTGTTTTAGAAACTTTGTGTGGGTCATTTGTCTTGTCTTCAACAATCCAAGTTGCAAGTCTTGAAAGGTCTTTGCTATCTGGAACCTTCCCAGTTTGCTCAATGTAAGCGTCAGTGATAGCTTGAGTGAGTTTGATTTTGAAGTCATTCGTTAGCTCTTGCTTGACGAGCTTGTCAACTTCTTCAGTGAATGTTGCTTTATAGTCAGTTCCTATAATGAACAAATCATCAAAAAGAGTTTTCATTTCTTGCTTCCTCCTCTTTTGCTACAACCACAATTTTTGCAATTGCTGTGTCGATATGCTTTGAAACTGCTTGCTGGGTCACATTCATTTCTTTTGCAACTTCAGCTTGAGTTTTGTCTTCTTCAAAATGGAGAAACAAAGCTTCTGCTTGTCTTTTCGTGAGTCTTGCTTTGCGATATAAATTTTCGAAATCCACCAACATACAGGAAAGGAATGTTGAATCCGTTCCTTGAAATCTCTGCTCTCTCAAAGTATGGATATCTTTCAACATGTTCGTGACCCCAAATACTTGAGTTAGTGTGTAACGACTAAGCAATTGCTTTTCTGTGGTCGAGTAGTCTACATGAGCCACTTCACAAACCTCCTCTCCTTATTGATGCGAGCATGTTATTTATTTGCTGAACAAGTTCTGCTTTGGTTCCGTTGTTTTCAAGTTCATAATCAACTTCAAAAGTTTTTACAAATTGCTCTGTTATGTGGTTGAATGTTTTTGGATCGTACTTTTCACCGTTTGAGATGATTCTTTGCTTTCGGAGTTCTGGGTCAGTTACCACTCGGACAATTTTGAATTTAGACTCTAAAAGTTTTTTGTATTCATGGGGTTGCCGAAGGTCAGTAATGACTACATTGTCTATTAATGGATTAATTCCGTTGTATTCCATTTCCCTGAACAGGTAGTTGACCCAAACATTTTTGTCTATTGAGACACAATGTTGTCCAAAGTCTTGGAGGAGCTTTCTTGGTTTCTCCCCAGTGAGAAACTCATTCGGAAAGAGTTTCTTACATGTCTTAACAATTCCATCACCAAAAGCAAAACGTTTGAATCCATGTTCTTCAATGAGAACCTTTCCAACAGTGTCTTTCCCACTTCTCATTTCACCACTTAGAGCAATCTGGACTCCCTTAAAATCTTTCATAACGTTTCACATCCCCTCCAAACGTTTTCCAATGGTAGTCCAAAACGTTGATTCTGTAAGACAGTTTTGCTCCATTGATATTTCTTGGAGGAATTACTTTTGGACATGTCTCTTTCATGTGTTTAAGTTCTTCAGCTGTCCAAAGTGTGAAAGCTGGGACATCTTGCTCAATTCCGTTTACAAAGAGAATGGAAGCTCCTTGACGAATATAAGAGTCTAGCTGTCTGACTTTTAAATGAATGTGCGTAATGTGACTAGCTGAAGTTTTAACCTCCAAAGGAAGTTCAGCTTCTCCTATCAAATAGTCAGCTCCAGTTGAAACTTTTCTATCGTCCTCGATAAAAGCTCCAGACATGTCACAACCGTTTTCTTTTATAACCCCAGTGAAACCAAATTCACGTCTCAAATAGTTCTCAAAAAGAGAAATTGCGAGACGCTCACGAGCAGTTCCTTTCTTAATATCTTGAATGAATTGGTCTTGCGTTCTGCTGTCATATCGATAATTTTCCATTACAACCAGCTCCGTTTGTAAGTTGGGGAACCGTCTCCCACTCACTACAACGGAGCAAGTTTTAAGTTGTGACGAAATAATATTTGAAATAGTAGGTCAAACTGATATAATGAATAACGTAATTGCGTAATTACGAAAGGAAATTACTTTCAAGGAGTGCTGAAATTGGGATTATACTTTTATATGAAATTAAGGTATGTACTTGAAAGAAAAGGGGTTTCACAGAAAGAGCTTTCATTCAAGACAGGACTTAGGGAAGCAACAATTTCTGAAATAATCAATGACAGTCGTGGAGCGTACAACAAAACTCATCTACTAAAGATCATGGAAGCTCTAAACATTACAGATTTAAGTGAGATTTTAGAGGTTAGATCATTTAAACAATAAAGAAAAACCTCCAGCCCAAAAATGAAGGACGGAGGTTTATTTGTCTCTATTAAACAGCCACTTTCAAAGGAATATGAGAATGGGAATCATAATTTGTAAGAACAATGTCTTCTGGTCTGTACTGGTAAAAATCAGTAACATTTGGATTAAGCCGAATTTGAGGTTTTACGTCTTTTATAATCGTACGAAACAACATTTCTTTCAGTGGTTCCACATGGTTTTCATAAACATGGGCATCTGTGATTGTGTGTAAAAGTTCTCCAACTTTGAGACCAACTACTTGAGCTATCATATGAACTAAAATTGCGTATTGAGCTGTATTGAAAGGAACACCAAGACCCAAGTCTCCAGACCTTTGAATCAACTGACAGTTCAGTTTCCCGTCCATCACATTCCAGATAGTTTGAAAAGCACAAGGTTGAAGACTCATGAACGGAAGTTCTTCAATGTCCCATAGGGAGATAACATGTCTTCGTCCATGCGGATTAGTTTTTAGTCCTTGAATTAACTTATCAATTTGATTATATTTCCTCACAATGTAGCCATAAGCATGACCAATGGTTCCGTCTTCTTTCTCCCACTCGTCCCAAATATTCACTTTATATTTATCACGAAGCAAACGAACGTCATTTGATTGATCTTGATATATCCAAAACAATTCTTTCTTTGCTGACTCAAAAAATAGTTTTTTGAGAGTTGGTGCTGGAAATTCCTCTTGAAGATTGAACCTCATTATCTGACCAAATATCTTTCTGGTTCCCACTCCTGTTCTGTCAATTACTCGTTCACCATCCCTAATTGCTCGAAAAACAATATCTCTATACTGTTCATCAAACTTTGTCAATTAAGCTCCTCCTCTATTTACTATGATCTGTTTAACCGTTGGAGCGACTTTACGGGCAACAGCTTTTGAGAGCCATTTTGGATTATAGTCTTCTGGAAGACTGTCTGACTCCTCTTTCAAAATGTCTTCCAGAACTCGTTGATTTAAGTGTTTCAGAATGGTTCCCATGTCTTCAATTCCAAAGTTCTCATCCAAAATATTCTCGTCAACTAAACTGAACAGAATCTTTTCAACACGAGCAATTGTAACTGTTTCATCAACAAACGATTGCTCTTGAGTTGTAGTCTGTGGGTCTCTTGGAGCTTTTTGTTTCTGAACTTCTCGGAAATGATCCGTGACCAACTTAACAAAGACATTGTTGTTGTCGTCGGTTTTCTTTACAACAATTCCTTCTCCAGTCTCAATGTCCCCAAGCCGTCCTCCCAATTTTGTCTGTCCAACAAAGGACTGTAAATGATCAAATGATTTATACTCCCCAACATAGAGAACTGGAACCAAATTCACTTTAAGTGTTAAAGCTTCCAATTCTACATGCCACCATCCCATATACATTCCTAGGGTTATATTGTAGATATCAAAAAGAAAGAACTGCTTCTCATATTCTGGGTAATGAACTTTGTGTTTGTTTGTCCACTCTCCAAAATACAAAGCTCCCTCAACTAGCAATCTCTTATTCAACTTTTGAGTCCACCCATAAAAACCACCCAAAGTGTTTGTCTCGTCTAGTTCCAAGTTTCGTGAAAAAGCTCTGATCTTTCCATTGTCTAACATAAAAGAAGCGTTTGCTCCGTCAATCTTCTCTTGAATCACAATAGAATCTCCGTAATCTAGCAACCCAATTGTTGACCTGTGACCATACCGTGTAACACTTGTGTATTTCTTTTGTTCTATCATTGAAGCATTCCTCCATTTCGTAATTCCGTAATTGTTGAATGTAGCTCTTTATAAACTTCAGCGATTACTCGGAGTTTTGCTTGATCTAAAGTTTTTATATCTGGGAGAAAGACTTCTTTGACTTCCTCCCTTATTTTCCAACCCAAGACAGTTGTTGTGTTCCAAATTTCTATGTGATCAAACCTTTTTGAAAGAAAGACCTCTGTCTCTCTTTTCCAGAGACCCCCAAACCGTTTATTAACTCGTTTCATCATTCGACCTTCTCAATGAGTTCCATAGTAAGTGTTTTAGGTTTTACAATAACAAGCTCAATTCCATGTTCTTTATAAAAGTTCTTGAGTTGATTAGCTCCATTACGAGCAGATTCAATAGTTTCATAGACTCTAATTGTGTTAGGTCTACCCGAACGTATTAAACCGACTTGCTGACCATCCTTAAATTGAGCAATGAAATACATTATTTGTCTCCTCCGTCTCTATAATCTTTTTCAGTTGACGTTCCGTTTTGTCGTGCAAAGTTTTCTTCACGTTTCTTCATGTAGACTTGATATACTTTCTCAGGAGTCAGTCCAGCTCGTAAACTCATAGCAATAAGAAAATGCCAAAGATCAATAATTTCTCCATGAAGCTTTTCAACATCAATGTCCTTTGGAGCTTTCCACCATTTCCAATTAACCTCTCCTCTGACTTCGTCCAACTCTGATTCCATTGCTACGGTAAGTTTGACAATCCATTCTGAAAGATCAGCTGGAAGTTTGTCTTCGTGTTTCTCAAAAATGTAAGCGTCCAGTTCCTCTTGAGCTTTGAAGATTGCTTTCAACATATCGATTGGTGTTCCACCAGTCACAGCTTCACGAATACGTTGTTTTTCAGCTTCAGTCAGTGTTGTTTTATCGTACTTTTTCATTCGGTTTCCTCCTCATGTCCATACCAAACTTCATGACATTCATTACAATGGAAATCACTTTCATAGGTAGCGTTACAATGTGAACAACGGAAATTTTTTTGGTCTTCAGTCATGGGAATAAACTTAATATCTAAGGTAAACCCTGTTTGCCTTGCCAAATAAGCTAGTTTATCAAGAGAGACATGGTTCCATATCCACTCTGTTAATGTCAATTTCATCTGAGCTTTTCTCCTCTCTAACTTTGTAATTACATTGTTGAATTGAACAACCAAGTCATTTCTTGCTCTAACGTTTCATATCCAAATTCATAGGCAAGTTTTGGAAAAATAACTTCACTGTGACTTACTCCAGCATGTGATATTGACAATACAATTTTGTGACTTTGTGCCCGTCTCTTGCTATCTCGTTCCTTGAGAATCGAAACTGTAAAAACAGGAGTACATTCACAACGATCTTGATATTTTTCCTCTGAAATTCTGTCAACTTCAGCTTGCAAAACTTCTATTAAGTCCATTACAAACTTCCCTCCTCCTTGTTCCTTACACTCCATGCAACGAAAGAAGAAACTGGTCGTGACAAAAAAAAAGAAGCTGTTTTCACAGCTCCCACGTTTCCCACATTCTCTTTATGTGTTCAAATCTTTTTTCATTAACTTGTCTTTCCTCCTCAAAATCAACTCCAATTTTCATTCTCAATCTTTCCAATGCATTTTCAAAGGTTGGACTCTCCCCATTAAACCCAAAATAATGATCCTGTGAATGGTATGAAGAAGAAAAATATGAATGAAGACATTTTTTAGCATACTGATAGAACACACCCCAACGTTGAAATTCCATTTCTTTGAGAAGATCAATGGCATTCAACCAAGCTCGAAGTTCCAATTCGTTTGTTCCCAGTATTCTTGTATATTCTCCTAAGTCTAAATTGAAGTTTTGTTTTACGTCCATGTAGTGCCCAAGTTCATGAGCCATTGCAATTACTGGAAGTATGTTGTTAGTCTCATTCCAATAAGTTCCACAATAAAAATTGTATTCTCTTGTAAGCTTATGAAAACTCATGCAAGCTCCAGTTGAAGCAATGACAAACCCTATGTTGTCTACTTGAAAACTGACTCCTTGTTCGCTGTATGCTTTTTCTAAATGTTTGTTCAAATAAAGTCTTTCCTCTTTTGAAATTGTGTAATGTTCATCAGTTAACCACATGTTCATTCCTCCCTTGTCTTCTGACAACTCCAACGACAAGGGAGTTTTGGTGTGACCTAAAAAGACAGAAAAAAGAGAACCTTTTGGGTTCCCTTTTAACGAGTATTCCAATCTTTTATTGCTTTACGAAGAAGAATGGGTTCAACATATTCCTTGTATGCCTTCTCATCTCCAGAATCGAGCAACCTCTTAATTGTTTTCAATTCTTCTCTTGTGCAATGCCCAAACAGTTTCATGAATGATTTCTGGAGCTGTTGGAGTTCATTGGTTTTTCTTCTTTCCTCAAAACGTTTTGTTGCATCAATTACTTTTTTCATGTCAATGTCCTCATTTCTAAATTACGTAATTTCGTAATAGTAAGGAAGAAAAAAAAATCTCTCCCTTGTCTTAGCGTTTTTTCAGATAAACAACCCAGCTTCTTCCTTCTTTGCCAGAGTAAACTTCTGTAAATCCTAGTGCTTGAACCGCTTTTGATTTTTTGCTGTTGCGTTTTGTTGCAAGTCTGATTGCTACTTCTTCAACATGAAACTTGTAAGGGTCATTTCCAACTGTCATATAAACGTTTTGATCTTCAATCTTTGAAATTACTCCTTCCAAACGTTCACCCAATCGAGTTCTTACGACACCAGTTAAGTTTTTCATATCCCGTTTCCTCATTTCGTAATTTAGTAATCTCTCTAGAACCAATAATACATTATGTTACATTCAATGTCAACGTAATTACGTAATTTAGTAATTAAAAAAAGAAAAGCCTTTGTTTCTCCTGTTTGCTTTTCTACTATATTCAAAAATATTTTCTGATATTTCTATTGATTGAAAGCACTTACAATGTTATAATTTCCCTGTAACAAATACTACCATTTGAGAGGGGATTTGTCTTTGACTACAGCACTTGGGTTAGAGAAGGAAGAGGTTAAGTTGTTTGAGGAAATCAATAAGGTTATGGAAAAATACTCACACCTCAACCGAAAATTTGGACTAGCTCTCGTCCATAATCATTTTGAGATTAAGGAAGATGAGATACTACACGAAACTCACGACCCACAAAAACGAGTATTAACTGTTAATACTGTAAAATTGAGTGAAGTTGGAGACGCTAAACCTACCCAATGGGCATTTGAAAATGGAAAAATTAAAGTGAACCAATATTGTTGTGACCAAACAGAAGACTAAAAATAATAATAGACCAAGAAGAGGGTGAAAACCCCTCTTCTTTTTATGTATAATGTTTCTATCAATTATCGAGGGGTTACATAGATGAACTTTTTAAAGGAATTACAAGAACGAGGACTTGTTTACCAAGTTACAGACTTTGACAACTTAGAAAAGAGAATGGAACAACCTATAACTCTATATGCTGGATTTGACCCTACTGCAAGCAGTTTCCATGTGGGAAATCTGGTTATTATATCAACGCTCCGACGATTTCAAAAGGCTGGTCATAAAGTTATTGCTCTTGTTGGTGGAGGAACTGGTTTAATTGGCGACCCAAGTGGAAGAAAAGATGAACGCTCACTGAATCCATCAGAAGTAGTTGAAGAATGGGTTCAAAGTCTAAAGAATCAATTGAGTAGATTCATAGATTTCGAGGGTGAAAACCCTGCTTTGCTTGCAAATAACTTTGATTGGCTAGGCTCTACAAATACCCTTGACTTCATGAGAACTACTGGAAAGAATTTTCCTCTAAATTACATGACGGCAAAGGAATCAGTTAGTGCAAGAATGGAACAAGGTATTTCTTACACAGAATTTGCATATATGGCATTGCAAGCTCATGATTTCGTTGAACTGCAAAAGCGGTATAATTGTGAGCTTCAAATTGGAGGAAGTGACCAGTGGGGAAATATTACTGCTGGAACAGAGTTATTTAGAAGGGCAAACGAAGGAGAAAAGAAACAACTCTTTGGATTGAGTATCCCCTTGCTTCTTAAAAGTGATGGAACCAAATTTGGTAAGTCTGTCGATGGTGCTATTTGGTTAGATAAAGATAAGTTACCAGTGAATAAGTTTTATGACTTTTGGTTAAATGTTGCGGACGCTGATGTTGAAAAGCTACTAAAAACCTTCTCTTTTAAACCACTAGACGAAATCTATTCTTTGCTTAAGGATAAAGAAAACGCCAAAAAAGAACTTGCTTTTGAAATGACTGTGTTAGTTCATGGAGAAGAAGCAGCCATTAGTCACGCAAACCGCTAATTTTCTGATAAAATAAAACAAGAAAGAAATTGATTTGTAGGAAGGGTGTTTTTGGTTGTGCGTAGTATTGCAAAATTTCTTTCCGAAAAAATCTTAGACACAATAATTCTCATGGCAATTTTTGGAGGTCTAATGCTTTTTGGAAAACTTTTTGATAGTTCGTCCAGTCCTTCCAACACTCCAAACAATGTAACTACTAATACTAATACCTTTGAAGAAACTCCATCCTATGAAAACAACAATACACCATCTTTCGACAGTTCATCTTCATCCAATTCATCTGTATACTATGCCAACTGTACTGAAGCGAGAGCATTTGGAGCCGCACCTATCTATGTAGGGGAAGCTGGTTATCGTAGTGCTTTAGACCGTGATGGAGATGGAATTGCTTGTGAGTAAAAAAAAGAACCAGAGAATCATTTCTCCGGTTCTTTGTGCTTTATATAGTTTTGACATTGTTCTTTGAAACACTTTGGTTTGAAATCTGGGGGAAGTTTGTCTTTGAACTTCTCCCAACAATAACATTTTACCTTATCGGACATACACCGTTTTCACATCCATCTTGACCAATGTCGAAGTCATCAGTTGAACCAACTTCATATTGAGTTAGAATGTCCATATCAAATTCACTCATCTGATCTTTTAATTTTTGATAGGTTTCTTGGTCACATTTTTCATAAGGAGCTAGTTCATACGTTCCACCATCATGAGCTGAAAAAGACACCCCAACAAAGTTGTCCCATCCATCCCAAATTCTTTCTTCTGCTCTTTTCCATTCATGTGGTTTAACAGAGATTGTGTTGGAGCTGTTGTGTTCAGCATAACATTCTTGGAACATGTAGTAAGTGTCAAACTGTTCGTCAACGTCCACGTCATCTTTTGTGATCTCAGAACCAGAGTAAACTGGAAAATCAATGACAAGTGTTCGAGCGTTCTTCATTTGTTCCTCTCTGGTCTCCCCTTCAGTTCCAACTTCTGGATTCACAACCCAACCTTCATGAGCAAGAACAGCTTTTGCAAGTGGGTCATTTGCTGAAATACGAACACGGCGAATGTAATATTCAGAGTGAGCGTAATGAAGTCCAGAACTTACTCCACCAGCTACTTGACTGATGGTTCCTTCTGGTTTGACTGTAGTTGTCAACAACGGAGCTGTTACTCGAAGTTTACGAGCATACTTATCAGCTTCCTGTCGTCCAATTCCCTTCAAGACCATTAGCAACATCGTTTCTTCTCCTCGGTCATAACCAAGTTGTCCCATTGCGTCTTTCCAACCAGTCAACGAAAGTCCAAGCAATCGGTCAATTTGCTGTCTTTTGCTCCAATGTGGTAGTTCCAAGTCAACCAATGTCATTCTCAAACCAGCTTTTGCTGAACGTCTTTGAGCTTCGAGAAGTCCTTTAAGGTCAAGTTTTCCTTCCTTAACAAAAGAAGTCACGTTGATTGTTGTTAAGTTACAAACACCGTACTTCCAAAGGAGAATTTCAGCACAAGGATTCATTCCCAGATTTTCCATTACAGATTCTAGTTCTTCACGAGTTGGGTTGTGAACACCCAACATTTTGAAACGTCTCATTGCGAGTTCTTCCAAGTTTATGAATGCTGGTTCTCCTTCTGCTTGCATCATTAAAAAAATGAAGTGCAAAAGTTCACGAGGAGGTTTTGATTTGAAAGCAACGGAATTATTGCTCATTCTTCTATGATGAAGACCTGTTCCAACATTCACTGGAAACATATAGAAACCACCAGTTTCTTCAGCGTATGCTTTAGCTTCTTCCTCTGTTTCAAATTGCTTCGTGATTCCGTTAACAGAAACACCGTGTTTCCTTTCTCCCACAAGACGAGCAGAAAGCGGAACCTTTAGTCCAAGACGGTCAGCTTCCTTCATAATCTCTTCATGTCTTTGAAAAGCTTCTTCTGTCCAGAAACCATTCAAACCATATTTTGCAAAGATGGATTCAATGTCTTCCATTCCATCAATTAAGAAAATTTCAGCTGTCCTTCTTACTCCCCCGACAACCACGTTGTTTCCTAGAAAGTTTCCAAAGTCTAGAATATGAATTGGTCTCAACTTAACATAATGATCATGAAGACGTTCAGGAGCTTCAAGAGTTGGGTCAATCTGGTTTTTGATTGTCTTTTCAAAGTTCGTGAACATCTCTTTTAGTGGTTCATACCCTGATGCTGTTCCACCAAATGTGTGAAGCTTTGCCCCGTTTGGTCTTACATAGTCATAGACAAAATTAATTTCAGTTACATTCTCATATTCTTTCAAAGTGATCAGTTTAAAGAATATTTTCAGAGATTCAACCCAACCTTCTTTGGAGTCTCCAACAACAATTGTTGCTTTATCGTCTGTAACATCAAACATGGTTGTATCATATCGAACTCCTTGTGAATAAAGATCAAAGTATTCCTTGTGAGTAACAACAAAGTTGTCCCGAACTGGAGCAATGTTATCAGCCATTTTGAAAGTATGTTTGAAACCAACTCCAGTTCCAACAAGAAGCAAATAAAAATGGTCAGCTAAATCTTCCCATTTCTCAATGGTAGTGAAGGAGCAATTGAAATTTCCAAGCGGAAACTTGTCAGACACCCCACCTTCAGCCCCTCCAACCCACATTGTTCTTCCAGACAAGAACTGTTGAAGGTTGAACATTGAGTCAAACCAAGCTTCAGCTTCTTCTTGCAATTCTTTATAAGTAATTGGAAGATCATACTTTTCAATGTGCTTTCTCAAAAGATCAACATTATATTGAACAGAGCGTTGGACAGTCTCTTTCCAAGTTTCTCTTCTTCCTAACTTTGAGAGATATCGAGAATATGTTCTCAAGTAAACAAATTTACCAATTGCGTTCATACTGCTTGGGAAATCTGGGTACTTACTCAGAAATTTAGGTGACAAAGTAATTGCTTGCATATGCGAAAAACACTCCTTTTGGTCATTGATTTTCCGAACAGTGAGCTTCCAAAAGCTCTCGGTAATTTATAAGGTTGTAGAAACTACCCAATACAACGACCAAAAGAGGTTGTTGTGACAGCAAAAAAGAGAGCTTTTCAGCTCTCCGACTTACAAACTATTAGGTTTTCTTTCTAGTCAATTCCTCCCTCATACATTTCCATTGGTTTATTTTTATAAAATCTGAACTTCGTCCAACCTCTTACTCCGTCACGTTGAACCCAGAACTCAACACGAATGTATTCAGGTAAAGATTCAAGGGAGTCAACCCAGCTTTGAATTGACTCCATCTCTTTTTTGTACATTGAAGGAACAAGCTTTTTTCTTTTTGTTCGTTTTGTTTGAAGAAGTATTCCTCCAGAAAAACCAACTCCGATGCAATCAAACATTCCCTTGGAGGCTGGAGACCTTGTGACATAAAAGAAACCTTCTTTTATCAAATGTTTAATTGCTTTATATTCTGTGTAACGACCACGAGTATAATTAGTTGCCATTACACCAACTCTCCCTTCTCAACTTCAGAACAAACCTCTTTGAATTTACAAAAGAGACATTTAGAAAAGTTTGGAGCTGGAAGTTGATCTTCACGGAGTTCTTTTATAATTCCAGCAAGCTTGTCGAGGAGTACTTTCTTCATTTCTTCTGTGATTTTAACATGAAAGACCTTCATGTCATTTCGAGCTTCTTTCCCTTTATTCCAACCGTCTTTTGCTAGACTTTCATAGTGAATCAAGTACTCGTCAACATCAAACAACAGAGAGTAAGCAACCATTTGAACAACATTGTTTTCTTGAGGAACTTTCAACTTGTAGTCTCCGACAGTTGCAATAGTTGTTGACTTAGTTTTGAAGTCGTATCCAATTCGTTTCTTTCGTTTTTTATCCCACAACATTCCGTCCACCATCCCATAAATCTGGAAGGTTTCTCCGTTGTGAGTGAACTGTTTTACAGTTCGGGTGTTGCGTTCCCAAGCTGGTTTCCCTTCTTTTGTTCGGCAAACTTCAAAAGGAGCATTTGGAAGATATTTTCCGATATAAAGAAGGTCTCTTTGCATTCTTTCATGTACAGCAGAACCATTCTTGACCCAGCGTCTTTGATAAGGTTCCATTGTCGAGTCATCTTCATCAGCATCGAGAATTTTGAATGCAAGTGATCTTTCACAATCGTCAACTCCAGATGGAGAAAAAGTGGAGAGGTTATCATCCCAATTTCCCCTCAAGTTGTTCTTTCCATCAGTCATTTCTTCAATTTTCCACTGAAGAATTTGAATGTCTAGTTTGTAATCATCTCGTATTTCCATTCCATGAAAGTCGTTGACCATTTGAGTAAAAGCTTGGGATACTTCAGTCTGAACTTCCATCTGAAGCTCTTTCAATTTGTCGTTCTTTGCTTTTATCTCTTTTGCTTTATTTTTGTTTGTGACTGACATAATCAAGCAACCTCCTTGTATTTATCAAATGCTGTCTTCATGTCTGCTTCTTCAAAGAGTGTTTGACCAGTCTTTTCATCTTTGAGAAAGAACACTTTTCTTTTCACGTCGAACTTGAAACCAGAACCCCAAGTTCTCATGACTTCCACATCACACTTCAATGGAACTTCTAGTTGGATACATTCAGACATACACTGTTCCATTTCAACTATTTGTTCGTGTGTGATTGTTTCGTCTGTTTCCATCAGAAGCTCGTCGTGAACGGTTGCGATCATTTTCCAGTCATATTTTTTCAAGAATGCGTTCATTTTCAACATTGCGATTTTCATAATTGTTGCTGAAGCTCCTTGAATTAAGAAGTTCACAGCTTGTCGTCTTACACGTTCAACAGACTTCTTCACAGCTTGAAAAGCTTTCTTTAGTTGATAAGGCAATTGAGGGTATTTCTTTCTGTTCCAGAAATCTTGTGGTAAAGTATCACGTCCAAGAAGTTTGAGAATCTCGGTTTTCTTTGCATCATAGACACGAGCTTGTTCTCTATGTTTTGGAAAGCGTCGTTTCCTTCCAAATTGACACTCCACATATTCATTCTCTTTAACAAACTCCCAAACTGATTCAATCCAAGCTTGGACTTTTGGGTAGGCAATAAAGAAATCTGAAATGAATTTTTCAGCTTCTTCAACTGTGATTTTCATCTGCTTTGATAGAGTCCACATTGATGTTCCGTACATCACAGCAAGCAACCCAGTCTTCATCATTTTTCGATATTTGGAACCATCTCCACATTGTTCAATGGGTACTTTGAACACTCGTGAAGCAAGTGTTGAATATAAGTCGAAACCCTCCAAATATGGTTTTCTTAATTCTTCATCACCAGTGATGTGAGCAAGAAATCTCGGTTCAATTTGCGAAAAGTCAATTCCGAAAATAACCTTTCCGTCTGGAGCAATTACAAGTTTTCTTGCACGAGAAGGAAGGTTTTGAAGGTTTGGTTCTTGACTTGAGAATCTTCCTGTATCTGTTTTATCTTGATTAAATTGACCATGAATACGTCCATCAGCTTTTACTTTTTCTGGTAAAGCTGAAATGTATGTTGAATTGAGTTTGAAAAGGTCTTTATATTTCAACACCGTATTTAAAATTGGAAGTTCATCAGCAAGAATTTCAAGTGTCTTCTTGTCTGTTGATTGTTTTCCAGAAACATCTTCAAGCCCCAAGTCTTCATATAAAAGCTTTTTCATTTGTTGAGGAGAGTTGAGGTTCACATCTCCAAGTTCAGCTTCAATTTCCTGCTTCAGTTCTTCCAAGTATTCCGTCAGCTCATGACCATACTCTTTTCCAAATTCAAGGTCACACAACATTCCAGTCCGTTCCATGTCAACAACAACTGGAAGAAGTGGACTCTCAATTTTATAAAAGATGTTTGCAAGACCTTCACGAGCTTTCAAATGTTCCTCTTGCCATTTACCCAGCAAGTAGCAACCATGAGTGTCTTTACAAGCGTAAACTTTAGCAATTTCAAGAGGAACCGTTGCAAAATTACAATTCTTTCCGAATAACTGTTCAAATGTCCAAGAATCTTCTTTGAATCCAAGGTAATGTTTGTATTTGGTCAGTAGGTCTTTCAAGCGGTTTGATTGCTCGTTTTCGTTTAAAACCCTTGCTCCAATCTGTGTGTCATGTATTTCACCAAAGATGTTCAGACCGTGTCGAATGAACATGTGACGGTCAAACTTTGCATTGTGTAAGTACTTTTTATGCTTCGTAGAAAACAAGTAAGGGTTCAACATTTGAAGGACATAATCTCTGGGGAGTTGTTTGTCTCCGGTTGTGTGACCAAATGGAATATAGACGTGATAATCATGAACTGGAAGCGTTATTGAAATTCCAACCATTATGTCAACATACACGTCCAAACCAGTCGTTTCACTGTCAAGACCAGTTTCCAATTCTTCTTCCAAGTCCTTGACCAGCTGTTCCATTTGTTCTGTTTCCGTAACCAGAAAGTAATTGTCTGGGCATTCATCAACCATTTGTTGAAGTCGTTCGGCTCGTTTCTTTTTCTCAAGAACTGCAAACAATTCTTTTGCTCGTGCTTTGGAGAACTTGCTGACTGGAATGGTTTCTTTGGTCACTGGGTTCTCTAATCCGATTTCACCAGACTCCACAGCTTCCTTCACAGCATGCAACCATTGCAAGTCAGATTCAGAGTTTTTGAGTTCCCAAATTCCTTTTTTCCACTTTCCTGATTTTGGGTTCTCGTAACCGTTCCAAACTTGTTCCCAGTTAGGTTCAAACTTAGATGCTTCTTTCTTTGCTGAAGCTTTTTTGGAGCGGGCTTTCTTTTTTGTTTCTTGTTGTTTCTCCTGCTCATTGTCCCCTGTTAGATCAAATGTCAACTCTTCATCCATAGAAAAAGACCTCCTTTTCTCCCTGTACAACGAAAGAAAAAGAGGTCTGTGACGTGCTAGTTTCTTTTTATTAAATCAACGTGTAACACTATACGAATGAAATTGTTTTCTTCTTTTCCAACGTAACACCGTTTTCCCTGTATATAATTCGTTTGGTGATTGTTGGTTCTGTTTCTTTTTTTGGATAAGCTTTTTGGTCTGGAATGATCTTCACATTCTTATCAAGAGGAAAGATATAAATATGTTGCCTGCTTTGTATTTTACTTACATTACTAAACGTTTCAAAAAGAATCTCGTTTGTAGTCCTTCCACTTGTGTCATTCTCCTTGAATTTGTGCCATATCTGGACATTGTGCATAATTTCCCCGTCCAGTTCCCAAAAAGAGTCAGAAACATTGTAACCACAGTAAGTCCAATTTGTTGCTTGATAGATCGTCCCAACATTTCCTTCTTTTCCGTCACTGTACGAAAGCAACCATTTGATCTCCCGTTTGAATCGTTTTAAGTATTTGATTGCAAGTCCAATTGCTTGAGATTCGCTCATTTTCGGAGCGTCGTCAGTCATAGCCATTCTATTTAATTCGTACATTTGACTAGAATCGGAGTCTTTCACTAACTTTTGTGGTGTTTTCTTTGCATTCATCGGAGTTCCAAACTGTAAGACTCCAACAAACTCGTCAGTGTTGTTGTCAAAAACACCCAAATGTAGACTACTGTTTGGAACTACTTTCTTGCTATAATGATATGTTTTCACCATTTCACGAGCTTTCTTTGCTGGAATTTCCTTAATATAGTAATTCTTGTTTTTGATGATCAAAATAAAAACCCCCTCGTTTTCCGGTCTAATGAGACCAACGAGAAGGTTTTTTACTTGTGACATGCTATCCAATGAACTTTTTATAATGATCAGCAACAAGAGCTTTTCCTTCTTTTATTGTATAAAGATAAGGTTCTATTCTTAATCTAATAGAAGTCATTCCCTCCACATGATCTGTTGGAATGAAATAAATTGTTTCATTGTTGCTGTCAAACATTGCAATTATGTCAACATCTTTCTTTTCATATGGAGTTTTAGAAAATCCAAGAAGTTCTCTTTCTTCATTGAAGGTTGTTCCATGTTTGACTTGTACTTTCACAGAGCGACCTTCTTTTTCTGCAATGAAATCATATCGAGCTGGAGTTGTTGGAATGTTGATTGTGTAACCACGTTTTGAGTATTCAAGCATTACAGATAACTCACTGATAGCCCCAGTCAAGAGAGCTTCTTTCTTTGCTTTGCTCACAATCTCCCCTCCAATATGCTAATAGTAATGTCTATATCGTCAGCAAGATCAGCAAACCAACCTCTATAAACCGTTCGTAATTCATGGAAAGCAATTCGAGAGTCTCCTTTGAAATGCTCCATATAGACCTCGAAAGGAAGCAAACCTTTGACATGTTTAATTCCTTTGTTGTCAACTTGTCGTCTTGATCCAATGACAACAACTTTTGAGCCTTCACCAACACGAGTCAAAACACTTCTCAACTCATGCATATCAAAATTTTGAACCTCATCAATGATAATGAAGGAGTCTGTCCAAGTTGTTCCACGAACGAAGGAAGAAGTGAAAGCTTCAGCTTGTCCTCGTGAAATCCAAACTTCGTATAAACCAGCTTTGACCAAGTCCAAAGTATCAATAAAAGGAGCCAAATAAGGAAGGTCTTTTTCTTGTGGGTCTCCTTTGACGAATCCTTGATTCCTTACAGGTACAGCATTCCGAATATATACAAGCTTTTTATATTTTCCTTTTTCAACATCATAAGCTCCAGCAAGTACAGCAAGAGCTGTTTTTCCTGTTCCAGCTTTAGATTCACAAAATACACTTTTTACTATTTCAGGGTCTTTCCAAAGGGAAAGCATATAGTCGAGTTGATATGGGTCTCCTATTACGTTGATTCCACGTTCTTCAAGCCATTTCCACCGGATATCTTCGAACTTCCCCATATTGAAAACCTCTCCTTCAAGTCGTATCAGAAAAGGAGCAAGGTTTTCACCTCACTCCCATGTTGCTTATTTAACTAACTTATGGTTGGTTATGTGGAGATAACGAGCGTCACCGTCAAGGTCACGAAAGAATGGTTCTCCTTCTTTATTGACGTAGACTCGGAAAATGTCTCCTGCTCGGTATCCGTCAGTAATATCGTCTTCTAACATTTCCACTTCATAGATATATTTCTCATCGTATTCCTCGTCTGTGTCTTCATTATCTGGTTTCAAAACTTCCGTGTTCATCCCTGTGTAGAGTTCAACGTCTTCAAAAACTAGATTTGCATAATCATAATGTCCTTCACCAGTTTTCACATGAATACGTTCTGGAATGTTATACGGTTTCTTTCCCTCCAACATAATCATAAGTTTGACTGCTGGAGGAAAATCTCCATATGTTGCGGCTGGGGAAATGCTGTGTATTTTATGAATGGAACCAATCTCCAATGCATGAGGGTCGTGCTTGAAAGAGTCACCAATCACTCGAACATACTGACCTTCTTTAAACATTCACAACAACTCCTCGAATTTATTTAGTTAAGAAGAGAGGAGGGAAACCTCCCTCCAATCCTTAAAAGACTTTCTCTGGGTCAACATCTCCCTCAGTTTGTGACTGAACTTCTTCTTTTTCATTGGTAGTGTCGTCTTTAATTTCGTAACCAAGTAAACCTTCAACATCAAAGCCAGAGTTCTCAAGGTCAATTCCCATTTGATTTGTTGACTTAATATAAAGAGCTTTGTCAAAGAAGTCGTCTTCAACTTTCAACCCTTCAGCTTTTTCAAAACGTGCTTGTGCTTCTGTGTCTTTCTTCTTCATTCCAAGAATTGCGGACAATTTATATGTCGTCTTCGTTCCTTCCCCAGAACGTTTCAATGTGAAAGCAAATTCATCAAGGGAATCAGAGTCCTCCTCAATGTCATCCATAAGAGAAGCACCTTGTGTGTAAGAAACATCAATGTAACGAATCATTTCCATATCAATGTCATAGAAGGCAAACAAGAAACGAGTTGAAGATTTCAAGTCCTTATGAGATTCATGTTTTGAAGCTTCACACATTAAACAACGTTGTTCACTAGTTGCTTTTGGGTCAATACATGGAGTTGTCCAAATACCTTTTTCAAAACTTCCATGTGCTTCATATGTTGTAAAATCTTCATTACCCAAGACACGAACACGGATAGAGTCACCTGCTTTTTTTAAATCTTTGTTGATCTTGATTTTCTTGTAGTCTAATTTTTCACCTTCACTTGGTTTCTTGCGGTTTTTCATTTGGTCTTTGATGCCTTTTCCTTTACCTGTGAAAACTGACATATGTTATTTCCTCCCTGTGAAATAAACTTGTGAGCTTTCGTTCTCACACCTACTACAACGAAAAACACTTGAAGCTGTGACAACGCTGGGAGAGGAACCTTTTACAGTTCCCACTCAAGTTGATTCGCAAATGTAATTGTTCCAGACTCAATTGCTTTTCTAAGAGCTTTCAAAGCTCTGGACTTTGATTGACGAATAGCTTCATTTGTTGGCTCAATACCTGTTTCTTTGAATAGCACTTCCCCGATTTCGTTATTCAGTAATTCTGAGTCATAGTCAAATAAACTTGCTTTGTATACAAGTGGTATAATTAAAGAATTACGACCTTTTGTTTTCTTTGCAAAATCTTCTATTACTTTTTCCATTGCTGTTTCATTCAAATTGTCAATCACTTGTTGTTCAACTGATTTTTGGTCACAAGCTACTTTATCAGCAAACGTTGAGTCTTTGTCTTCCCCTTCATATTGGAGTGAGACCTCTCTGCAATAAGTATTTTCACCGATTTCAAATAAATGATAGCGTTTATCAGCTTTTTTGTATCTTCTTAAATCAATTCGTTTTCGTGTACATGCTGTGTAGATCAATCCAAGAACATTATTAGTTCCGTCATTGTAACGTTCAGCGAAATCATATGCTTTTTCAATTGCTATAACCATATACTCTTGGACAAGGTCTTCTTTTTCCGCATGACTGAAGTATCTATTTGAAGCGAATCTCTCCAAAAGTGGTTGCACCTTTTCAACAAAACGGTCTCCTGCTTCACGGTCTCCGTTTGCATATGCAACAGCTAAACCATTCATTTCTTTGTCTTGGTTTACATTAAAAGTTTTCATAAGGTAATTCCTCCAATGGGTTTTGTTTTTGAATCAACGTTTTGATGAGTCCAACGAACAACATCTGAAGCTGTGACGAGCTTAAAAAAATATTTCTTGGAATCGCTTTCATTACCTAATTACGAAATTGAGTAATCGAATAGGTATGCGAATAGGAAGGGAGGAAGAGCCTCCCCTGAAGCAATACATACACTTGTTTTCAACTGTGACATTCAAGAGGGAAAAATTCGTGTTCAATAAGAATATTGATAGCTAACCGAAAGAAAGGGACAGGGAGGAAGAAATTTCGTAATTCAGTAATTACGAGCGAAAAAAAGAGAGGAAGAAGAGTTGTTACATACTCTATTACGTAATTGCGTAATTCATGTCTAAAATTTTTTAGTGTGAAGCTCTGAAATTGTTTTATTTAATTACTTAATAATAGTATACCCCGATTACGTAATTGCGTAACTATTTAATTAAAAATAATATTATTCTGAATTGAATTGAAGACAGAAAAAAAAGACTTAGAGTGTTCTCTCTAGGTCAAATGTCCATTCAACTGTGTTGTTTGCGTATTCAATTAGAAATTCAGTTGGAAGGTCATTCACATCTTTATATTGTTCCGGAAAACTCATTTCTTCGATATTCATGAGACCTCCAAGTTGTCCATGAATTGATTTTGCAAGTCGTTGTCCTTGTTTATCGTTATCGGTTGCAAGCACTAATGTTTCAATTCCAGCGTCAATCAATAAACGTTTCTGCTTCTTAGTGAGGGAACCTCCCATAACAGAGACAGCTGGAAAACCATTCTTAAATAACGTGATTGCGTCAATCTCGGACTCGACTAAAAACACCCTTTTTGCTTTCTTCTTTATTACCAAATCAAGCAAATAGAGATGGTCTCGAACAGGGTTGTTGTTATAGTACCAAAAGACCTTGCTTTTGACCGAGCGAAACTTGATGTTTACCAATATTCCATTCTTATCAAAAATAGGAATTGAAATTGCTTGCTTCTCAGGATCATACCCAATTTTCAAAGCTCTCTGATAAATGTCCTCAATTCCTCGTTTGGTTTCCAAGTAAGGATGTTTGAACTTGAATTTGTCTAGGACACCCAATGAAATGAAAGCGTTTTCCTTTTTTGTCTCTTCCCAACCTTCAAACGAGAGTTCAAGCTCGTCTGTTTCTTTGAAACCTACTATAAAATACTTTTCCAACAAGTATTCTTCAGTTTCTTCTCTGGTTTCGTTTCGGAGCCAAGACAGAAGCTTCACAAAACCTCCAGACCTCCATTCTCCTTCACCACCAGAATCAATGAAGATTCCACCTTTGTCGTAAGTTACAGCAAAACTTGGATGAGACTCTCGACGAAAGGGAGAACAAGCAATAAGCTTATTGTCTTTCCAACGTGCTTTTTCCCAAGAGAACGTTTGAAGCTCGGTCTCGAAGTCCACATCAACTTCATAATGTCCAACAGTGAGCATTTTTTATAGCTCACTCCCTTCGAATATGATACAGTTTCAAAAAAGTCCCCTTGCTTCACAATAGTTACTAAATGTTCCAAACAATCAGGACAGTACATATCATACTCATAGTGTCCTGTGCTGATTAATTTATAGAACTCTTTATCACATGAACACTTAACCCAATAAAACCCACAAACATATAACTTCATTCCGGCACTATTAATAAAAAGTTTTGGATTGTTTCTCATTTTCCATGCTAATTTCCAAATTTCACAAAACCAACTTCTTTTTTCAAATTCTACTTCTTCAACATAGAGAATAACTTCAAAGCCATCATCTTCAACAATGACTGTTCCTAAATCCTCCGAACAATGAGGGCAATAACCATCAAACTCATACTTCCCAGCGTAGACTGGTCGATAAAACTGTGTTCCACAAGTACATTTGACCCAGTAAAGTCCACATTCGTATTTCATGAGTCTATCCCCTATCTCATGGATGCAAAGTAGCCCCTGCATTATAAATATATCAACTTTCCAAAGATTTTAGGAGTGTGTTATTTCGGTTTCCTTAATTTACATGTTTCTATATTCAAATAAAGGGACAGTTACCTTGTTTTTGGTGTCCTTTCATTATATAGAACAGAGGTTCTTCTTTCAATAGGGAATTAAAAATAATCAATATCACTTTGTTCTTTTATAATTCCGTTGTTAAAATCAGCAACACATTCAATAATCTTTCCAATTGCTCTTGGCTCCCTTGCCTTTTTAATTGCAAGTTTAGCAATTCCGTCATAGGCATCTAACGTCATAACCATTGAGCTGTCTTGAATGGTTGCAGAGGTTTCACTGAAGTCTGTTAACTCCGGAGGAGATATTATTCTCAAACCGTCCTCGTCTTCTTTTGCTTTTTCTTTCTGTGACTGTGCTGAGGTCTGGTGAACTATCAATCCAGTGACTTTATATTTTCCAAAGATTTGACGGAGCCGTCTGGACGTTGCAGTCATTTTGTTTCGTGTGCTTTCTGCTCTCTCATGAACCATGAGATTGAAACCGTCGATAATAACAAACTTACAATCTGGGTTCATTTGAAGATCAGCTTCCAGAACATCCAAAGAAAGTCCAACTGGGAGGTCTTCCATAGTTTTTACAATGTATGGGTCTTTTCTCATGTCTGGGTTGAAGGTCTCAAGGAAGTCTTTGAATTTTCCTTCTTGGTTCTGGTCAAGTCGTCCACGACGGAGTTTTTGGTTGTCGAATTGACCAGCTAATGTGTCAAGACGGAAAAGCTGTTGTCTCTTAGTCAACTCTGGAGAATAGTGAAGCACTCCAAAACCATTTGTCCAAGCATGAAGTCCCATTTTGGAAGCATACCAACTCTTTCCAACGTTCGTAAAAGCTAGTAACATGAGGTATTCTCCAAGCTCCCAACCTCCACCAATAGTATCATTCAATACATTGAAGGGAGTTGGAATGAGTACGTGATTTGCTGGGTCTTTTGCTTCTTCATACATTGATAAACGTTCTTCACCATTTGTTGCATAGTTTGTTCCTGATTCGTAATCTATGGAAGTCTGCTTCTCGATCCTTGCTGACTCCTCTTTCAACCATTTGGTAAACTCTGCTCCATCCATAGTCTTAAAGGCTTGTTTTGCCCTGTGTTGTAACATTTCAAAAGCAAGTCGTTTTCCAGTCCGTGACTTCAACTGTTTGCATAAATACTTGAATGTGTCAGCAACTTCTGGTTCGTATTCAAACTCCTCGAACTTCTCAACAACCGTTCTATAATCTGGAGTAGAGCCTTCACTCTTTACATAGTCATGAATGAATTGAAACACGTCAGAATGATTCTCAAAGTCGTGAACGTCTACTCCGTATTTATAGACAACGTAGAAATGGTGTTCGTCAAGCATCTTTGAAAGAAGTTTGTTTTCAATCATAGACAATTCCCTCCCTTAGAGTCTCTTTCTGTGGTCTCGTCCTTCAAAAGCTAACAATTCACAAGAACCCTCAATTCGTGACCTAATTTGTTCAGACAAAATCCTCCCAACAACCTCAACTGGTTCGTTAGAAGTCAAAATGATTGCTCGTTCTTCTGTTGTTCTCTCATCGATAATTTCATAGATTTCATTTGCAAATGCTTCTGTGCAACTTCTTAAAGCTATGTCGTCGATGACTAGTAAGTCCGTTTCAATCATCAGCTTTTTCTGTTTGTAGAACTTTGAGGAAGCTTCCTCTTGTTCTGCTTTTGTTCCACGGAATTGAGCATTGTATTGATTTTGTAATTTACTAGCTTTCACAAAAAGAGCTGGAAGTTCTTTTATTTCTCGTTCGTTCTTAATGTGTTGAACGAGTCTATGAGTCAGATAGCTGTTCAAGATTGTGAGAGCTGAAGTTGTTTTCCCAGTCCCAGTTCCTCTTGGATTCTCTCTGTTAGGACTAGAATACAGATAGAGTCCCACTCCTTCGTCAATGAAATCTTCTATGTTCTCACAAATATGAATGATAGCTTCATAGACTTCTGGGTTGTCATTCTCGATAGGAAGGTTGTGTTTAGTTGCTGTTTTGTACTTCTTGGGAACACCAGCAAGACCAACAACACCAGATTCACCAGACTCTCCATGAGCTTTTCTGAAGGGAAAACAAAGGTCATGACAATGACTCGTCATTCCTGCAAACTTGCAGACTGGAGCCATGAGACAACGTTCTTTGTTTGTATCTGTCATCAGTTGTTCCCTCTCTTCCTCTGTAAAATCCGACTGATAGAAGACACATTCTTCTTGGTTGCTTCAACGGTTTGATTTTCAATTTGTGACAAACTTTCTTTTTCTTTTTTCAATAAATCACGGGCTTTGTTTTGAATCCATTCAGTTTTCAAAGATAGTAGGGTGAGAGGAAACTTTGCTGTATTGGTTGACCACTTGTCATAGTTATCAACAATTATCTCTATCAATTTCTTAATTTCGTTATTTTGTAAGTCTTGGACGGTCTTCAAGAATTGAGTTGTAAATTTGTTATCACGAGACCAAACAATTTTGTATGGAGACATTGTCTTCTTTTCATAAGCTTCACAGAATGATTGAATGACCTCTTTATTCTTCAATCTTGATTCCTCCAATTCTATTTCTATATTATTTAATTCTTTAGAGTCTTTAAGTTCTATAGAGTCGGTAATTCTTACGGTATCAACTGGTTCAGTTACGGAAGGAATTACGGTATCAACTTCATTTGATACGGTATTTTTTACGGTATCAGTTTCCCCATAAACACTGAATAATGGATTAGGTAACAATTGAAAGAACAACTTTTTTCTGTTCTTGAACTCTCCTTCAGTAACAATGAGGACTTGTTTCCCGTCATATCTAAACTCATTGAGTTCCCTAACAGCTTTTGAAACAGTCTTTTCTGTCATTCCACAAGCTTCAGATAATTGACCTAGACTTGAATCACACAAACCTCCCTCTCCTTGAAAGCTCGATATCATAGAAAGAACTTTGAATTGACTATGAGAGAGTTTTGCGGACATTGGTTTTTCTTCTCCATTTGGGTTGAAAGCTTTGTTTGTTCCAACATGTTTGAGCTTTACAAATTTATCAGTCACAACGGTCTTCCCTCCTCGTTGCCAAATTTCATAGAATACAACGAACCGCTTTTGAATTTGTGACCAACAAAAAAAAAGCTCCCACCTATAACAGTGAGAGCATTATTGAAGAATAGGACTATTTCTTGATTATTTTACTTTGATCATATAAACCAGAACTGGACAGCCCAAGCATAATTCCAGTCATTACTTTGTTTGCCATATCACCATCAGCAAAGAAGATTCCACCAACAACTCCAAGAACTAATGAAATTACCGGAAGATATTTTGTAGGAACTCCAAGTTGTTTTGCAACTTGACCAATTCCAACAAGAACTGCAATGAGCAAACCAAGTTCAACCATGTCAGCAACCCCTCCTTTCTCCATTGGTAGTTACTCCAACGATAATCAAGAAGAGTTGTGACATTACCGTTTAAAGTAGTCCTTCATATCTTTTCGTATTTCGTCCACGTCTTCAGTGAGTTTTTCATATTGGGTTGAAAGTGTTCCAAATTGTTCTGATAATTTGTCCATGAAGTCCATGAGACGTGTTTCACGTTTGCGACTATCCATAATTTGATATATAAATAAAGCGACAAACAAGGTAGCAAACAAACCTTCCTTTGTGGCTAACGACATGAGAATTTGTTCCAAGACAGCTACCTCCCTTCAAGCATATAAAAAAGACCCAAGACGGTCTCGGTTCAATCACGTCTAAGGTCTTTAGTTAGTGAGTCCAACGAATTATTGATAATTCTGTGACTTATTTATTCAATAAATTGTTCAAACGAGTTCTAGTTCTTTCACCATAGATTCCATCAACATTTGAAGGGTCATATACTTTTTGGAAACGTCTTACAGCATCCTCTGTCTTTGCTCCAAAATCTCCATCAACAGTTCCACAATTATAATGTACAGCGTTTAGAGCTGTTTGAAGTTGCTTCACAGCAGTTCCTTTGTTTCCTCGTTTTAAGATTCCAGTTGGAAGAGTATATTTTGGAGTAACTGGTTTTGGAGTTGGCTTTGTTGGAGCTGGAGTTGTCGTTGGCTGTTCTCCGTGTAACTTATTGTAAACATCTTGTTTGAACTTAGTGAAACCAGCTGGGTCAGCAACCCAGAAAGCTGGACAGTTCTTTTCAGTAACATCATAATGACGAAAGAAATCTTTTCTTGGATCAAAACCATATTTTTTACAAAGAACAACACCATACTCAACGGCGTTTGCGTAAGTTTTGGATTCCAATTTGCTGTTTGCATCAACACAAAGCTCAACACCAATTGCTGTATAGTTTGCATTGGGTTGTAATTGCTTCACAAAACAACGGTTACGGTCATGAGCATGATAAGCAATTTCGTTGAAAGGAATCATAATTATGACTTCTTTCTTGTCAATTGTAATGTGAGCAGAAGCGTAACGTTTGTCAGCAATACAAGTTCCATCAAAATAGTTACGTATGTTTTGAGCTGAAGCTTTTGGTGAAGCTGTGTAATGCCAGACAACACCCTTAATTCCAGAGTTTTTGATTGCTGGTCTAGTATAGCGATTCACACGGACAAATTGCTCTCTGATAATCACTTTGACATTTCTCCTTTTCGTAATTTAGTAATAAAGGAGCAAGGACTTACACCCTGCTCCCTATACAACGAATTTTTATATTCTCAGTGACTTTATAAATTACGTAATTTAGTAATTTAATCCCATGCAATAGACTGAATCTCCTCAACAGTTGTTGCGTTTTGAACTTGCACCATGAGTACATCTCTAAACTTTGAAATATTGCTGTCTTTGTGTTGAAGAATAACTATTGTAAGCTCACTCATTATTGCTTTTGTTATGGGTATTCTTTCATATTCACCGTTCCTTTTTACTGTCCACATAACCTCTGGGACTAGGTCATTACTCAAGATTCTTTCAACTCCTTGAAAATTGAGTTGTGCTTCTGTGTCAAAAGAGAAATGATATTCTACACCGTTGATAGTATGGTTAAATCCTGAAACAATTGCTTGATTACATGCCTCGTTTAACTCCTGTAACTTCTCTATTTTCTTCATTTCCAACAATGATTTCCATTGAAAATTTGACATACTTTCACACCTCGATCCAAGTGGGAAACTTGTCTTCTGCTGGTGCATCTTCAGATATAAAGTTCAGTAATACCACACTCAAAACTCCATTCTCTCTTTTTGCAGATAGAACTGGTTGAATTTCCAAGACGGTTTCAATTGTTGTTATGTCCAATTCCCCATCAATAGGGAAGATGGAAAAATCAAAAACATCTGTTACTCCATTCAGTGTTACTGTGATTACATCATTTTCAAAAGAATAGATAAAACTAGCGTCTCCAACTCTTGTTTGAGGACTATATAGAACTTTCATCTTATTTCCACCTACCAATTGCAATTGCGGAAATAGTTACAGCTGTTCCACTTGCTCTTGAACTAGTATCAAGTCCTCTTAATGTAGCCGTTGTTGCATCTGCTCCAGCACTAGCACTCCAAGAAGCACCTGTTCCCCATTTAAACTCACCACAAGTCACAGCTGGAACGTCAATGAAAGTTGCTGGATAAGTCCAAGTTCTTGTCCCTTGAAACAAACTTCCATATGCTGTATTGATTGCTTGGTCAGTGACACTCATACGAACCCAACAGATTTGTGTTCCATCAACATAACGAATGTAAGTTCCATTTGAGTTTGACCCAGAGCTATCAATTGCAACAGCGTCTTTTCCGTTCACAGTCACTTTTCCTGTTCCGTTTGTTACAAGGTCAAGGTTTCCATTTGTCATTTCGTTAGTGACAGACATTTTTGTTGATCCTGCTACGTTATAGCCAAACCAACCAGAACGAGTTGACTGACCTTGGGAGTCAGCGTAAAAAGCCATGAAAACGTTGTCTGCTGAAGCCCCAGCTTTCAGGTCGAGTGTTTGACCTCCTAGGGTCAGAATTGTTTTTCCAGTTTTTTCGACTTGAAGTCTTAACACATTGTCTGTGATGACTCTAAGCTCCCCACCAAATAAGGAGTCATCATTTCCGTACAAGTTCAAAGAAGCTCCGTCTGTGAAAGAACTTGCTCCCCGAAGCTGTAAAATATGTCTGCCTTCTGTGCTGTCCGTAAAAATATTACTTGTTGTTTGTGCTGAATTAGTGGCTACCAATTGCAAACGACTTCCTATTTTCACAAGTCCTTTCACATCTAAATCCCAACCAGCGTCAGGGAATTTGTTAATTCCAATAGATTTTTTCACAGTGTCAATAAAAAAGATTGGTACACCTTTACCAACTGAAGCTGGACTGTCTGTTGTCCCCAATTTGTCTGTTACAGACACTTGAAAGTCCCATGACTTTGTATTGTCAAGATTGATAATAGTGTCTGTTGCTGTGAAAGTGTTTCCTGTAATAGTGAAAGTTAGATTATTAGAAGTGCCGAAAGAGCCAGCTCCTTTTTCCTTGTATTGATAAGTAAGATCGTCAGAATCAATTGTGTTCTTCGTTACTCCGTTAACAGACAAAAGAGAAAAAGTTCCTTTGACTTTCAGAGTTGTGTTGTTATCAAATCTGTTTGTCCGTTGCAATGAAATAGTCAAACTTGGTTCAGAGTAAGGGACAACCAAGACCGTCTTTGTGACAGCTGTCTGATTTCCCCGTGAGTCCACAGCTGTGACTGTCAATGTTTGATTTGTTCCTGCTGTAATTTCTCCAACTGAAACGTTCCCAGTTGTTGTTGTGATCTCTTCTTGTTTACCATCAATTGTAACAATATACTTTGAAAAGGTTGCTCCATTAATTGCTGTTGCTGACGTGTTCACAATTGCTCTCAACGTAGATTTATTCTGAACAATATATTGATTGTTTCCAGTCAGCGTTGTTGTCGTTGTGTTCGTATCATCATAAGCAATTGAAGAAGAAGAGAACGTTGGGTTGGAATTACGGACAAGAAAGTCAATATCAATGTCAACTGGAGTTCTCACTTGCTCTCCATTGAAGAAAGTTGTGATCTTAACATTTCCGTCCACTTCATTTGAGTTTGGTGTCTGGTTATATAAACTTGTCTGTTCTGTTGTGTTTGGTGTCCATGAAGTAGAAGCTCCAACTCCAGACAGTGTCTTTGTGAAAGTTCCACAAGTAACAACAAGTGTATGTGTGAAGTTGGAGTTTGCTCTGGACAGGGTAAAGTCAATTTGTTGGTCAATATACTTTCCAGTTGTCCAACCAGACAGAGTTGAAGCTGACGGAGCTGTGACTGTTCCAGTGTATATGTTCGTTCCAATGTTGGTTGACCCACTAAACGTTGTAACCTCAATTGTTGAACCAATAGAAGCTCCAGTGTTCAACTGATCGAATACTGAAGTGTTCTCAGTCAAGCTGAACGTTGCTGTTGTAGATGCCCCAATTCCAGTCAATGTTTTTATGGTTACTCCATTGACTTTTATGTTAACAGTGTGAGTAAAACTGGAATCAGCTCTTGAAATAGAACAAGCAAGATTGTTTCCTGCTGTCCATGATGGACTTGAGGTCAGTGTTGATTTCCTTGGGATAGTATCCAGAGTGAATGTTGTCGTTGCCAAGTCAACCCTGTCATAAAATGTTCCTCCCAACGTAACTTCAATATCAAACCAACCGTCCAAAGTAAACGTCTTTGTTCCGTCCGTGTTGTGAGTAATTGTTTGAGTTTGAGTGGAAATGAGTTTCTTTTGATTTCCATTTAAATCAGCAAGACCAGCCCCAGAAAATGTGTGAGAAGTTCCGTTGATAATAATATTTCCGTCTTTAGTTGAAGAAGAATTGATTGTATAAACTGAATCAAGAGAAACCAAATACATTTTTGCTGTGACTGTGCTTGTATTGTTTGCAATGCTTTGTGTTGCTATCCAGTCAATTTGAAGTCTGTATCCAGTTCTGAACGTGTTCCCCATAGTACCAGATAAAGCCATTTAAGTTCCTCCTCCTATTATTCTTCAGCTACAAAAGCCCAACCAGTATAAGAAGTAGAGACAACTGGAACTATTTTAATTGGAGTCATTGTAATTTCTTTGTCAGCGTCCAGTTTTGAGACCTCTGTTACGTCCTTGTTCAATGTGAAAACTTTGGTCATTGTTGGAACGTTGTTGTCGTCAGGAACTTCAGCATATCCAGCAAATTCTTCTGGAGTAATCAACGTGTGTCCGTTGTAGACATTGGACTTTACTTTTATTCCGTTTTTATCCATTAAAACGTCTGTTGTGTATAACTCTCCAGCTGAATGTTGCCACTGGAGACCGACATTTCCAACGTTCAACATTGTTCCAGTGAAAATGATTCCAGAAGTTGTGTCTCCATACAGTTCAACAGTGATCGTGTTTCCAATTGGTTGAATGATCAGCTCAAATTTTTCATAGTTGTAAGCTGTTCCAGCTGGAAAATTGATTGTGTCTGTTTTGGTTCCAGTTGAATCTGTGTAAGTAACTTTCAGATAACCAGAACCAGCTGTTCCTTTCTTAACAATGGTTGAGATGGTGTGGTATTGAGGAGCGTCAATGACATCTTGGGTCAGTTTTGCTCCGTTCAGCAAGAAACCAGAACCAACACCTTTTTCAATCAGAATGTCTTCTTGAATCGTGGTAACAGTCCCAAAAATCCCTCCTCCTAAGTTGTCAAGAGTCACTGTCCAGAACTCCGTCTCGTTGAAACCAGAAGAGTTTTTCAACAAGTTAACTCCACCAGAATGAGTGAACTTAAAGTCAATAGCGTCTGCTTTCTGGTCAACAGAGGAAATTTGATCATATACAAATTCAAACTGTGTATTTATTTCAGTGACTTTTCCATCTGTGTAATTATTAGCATCAAGACCAGCTTGGTTCAATTCGTCACTCGTTGCATAGTTTTCAAGAACAGAAGAGTCTGCTTTTGCATTCATATCATTCAAGTAAGATTGGGAAGTTCTCACTGTTGAAATAATTGCGTCGTCTGTGGTTCGGAAACTAACGTCAGACAAGGTTGTTTTAATCTCGTCAATCTCGGTTACGTCTTGGAAGTCAGCATAATCAACTTGAACTGTTCCGTCCCCACTTACAGAATTGACAATGAATACTGGTCTTACATACGTTGTTCCAGTTGGAAAATTGCTTGGATCAGTTCCAACTTTTGAAATGAGACCTTCAAACAACTGGAAACCATCAGCAACAACAATTGGTGTTGAATCGGTTGCACAATAAACGTTTCCTCCAATTCGTTGGAAGTTTGAGTCTAAACAAGCAATACCAGCGGACACTTTAGAATTTCCAGCAACAGTTGGATCAACGGTTTGTCGAACACGAAAAGTGAACTTGTAAACTCGGTTCACACTCACTGGAATAGCATTGAGACCATATAAAGTTGCTTCGTTTGTGATCTCCCAAAGCTTCCCATTTTTTGTTGCTTCTGTTGAACTAACAAATGTTCCAAGAGTTGTTGGAGAAACAATTTGACCAGCATAAGAGTTTGACCAAAAAGCTTTACCTTGTGAGAAGAAACCGTCATGAAAAGCTTTGACAAGTGGAGCTGGGTCATAACCAGTTTGAAATTGTGTTGTTGAACCAATCTCCACATATTGAGCTTTCACTCGTCCAGCGGTTATGTTGTCACCGTTCAAATTGACCACATCAATTTCATTTGCGTCAATTGTTCCAGCTGTGATCTTGTCAGCGGAAACACTTGCAATGTGGGCATTTGTAATTGATAACTCTTCATAGTCTGGAGTAGTTATTTGAATTGTAGAAGCTGAAAACTCTGTTGTGAATGCTGAAGCTTGCCCAGCTGGGTTCAATGCTCTCAAACGGAAATACCAAGTTTGGTTGGTTTGAGCGTCCAGAACAAAACCACCAGACTTTCCTCTGAAGACCAGATTGGAACTGTCTGGAGTAAATCCAATTACTTGTGAAGCGTACACTTCATAAGCAGACACACGAATGGACGGGTCAAACGACCACTTCAAAACAGCTGTCTTAAATAAACCGACAGCAGACACTTCTGTTGGAATAGGTGGAGCAACATTGACAATGTCTGTGTCATCTACTTCAGAAATTGAATTATTTGATTTGTCCCATATGCTTTGTCTGTCTGTGATCTTTGCTTCAAGTTCAACAATCTTTGAATTGTAGTTGGTAATGTCGTCGATAAAATTTCCCAACACAATTTCCGTGTTCTCTGGGTTCAAGATGTCTCGGCGAACTTCAACAACACGAGCTTCAATTGTGAGACCAAGTTCTTTATCAATGACAAACACAGTGTCTCCAAGTCTAACTTTTTCGTGTTCATAACCGGTCAATTCTTCAAGGGCAAGAACTGAAAGCTCGTATGTCACTAAAGGAACAGAAACTCGTTGGAGTTCTTCCCAAGTCTTTTGAAGAAGTTCAACAGGGTCAGTTGTATCAAAGTCAAATGTTCCGAATCTGTGACGAGTTCCGTTGACTCGACCAAAAGAAGTAAGAGCTGTCGTGGAACCAACCCACTCTTGTCCAGCTGGTTTGTCAACTGGGTCTCCATTTGCTTGAACCCAAACAACGTCAGCAAAAGTGACCTTCCTTGTATAACCTCCAGTCTCTTCAATTTCTTCTCCTTTTCCTCGTCCATAGAGAGCGGTTTTGATTCCGTCACGTTGAACAGTCCGTTTGACTGAAACGAGGTCTTTTTTGAACTCGAAACGTTTTCCTGTATCAGAGCCACGTCGAGTTTTTAAATCAACGAGTCTTTGAGAAATCGTGTTTCCAGACAATACGAAACGGAAACCAAGTTCCCCTCCATAAGTGTTTGCAACATCTTGAATGTTCTGGATTGCATTGGAATAATAAAAGTTCACTGTTCCAAGTCCAAGAGAATCGATTGTTCCAACTTGCCAAAGAGAAGCGGAAAGAGCTTTGGTCATTGCTTCCAAAGCTTCTCCATCAATTATTCTAAGGTCTTCAACAATATCATCGTTCATTTCATAGAATAAATGTTCAGCATAAACTTTCTTTGAAAGTTCCTCTCCAGTGTGTTCTTCCTCTGTCTTATAAATTTGATAGACTTGAAGTTCTCCGTCTAAATCAAAATAACCAACGAGGTTTCCGTCAACAAGAAATTGAGTGTCTGAGTGGGAAGCAGGAACAGCGAACTCAAAAGTGAAGTCTTTGTTTAATTGTTCGATTGATTTCGGTACAGAGAAAGGACACATGGAGTTGTCTTTGTTTGCTAATGTTGTGACAAGCGTCTCTGACTGTCCGTCAAAGACCAAAATCTTCTTCTTATTCATTCCAGAACCTCCTTGTATTATTTGAATCTATCTTTATAAGAAACAGAGACCATTGCACCAGCTGAAACTGTGATCACATTTGAACCCTTTGTCAAAGAAAAAAACTCTGAATCAAGACTCAAGGTCTGTTGGTTCAGAGTTTCATTGACTGTGATTTTTCCAGTGTCGAAATTAACGACCAAAGTTGTGGAAGTTGTAAAGTTGAAAGTACACTTTACTTTATCCGTTCCTTTTGTTATCTCAAAGAACGGTTGGTCAGAATCAAACGTCACTGTTATTGTTGGGTATACTGGAGCTGTTCCGTCATATGTCAATGTGCCTGTTCCAGCAACCAGATTCTTTGTCTGTAAAGCCCCTTCTGAGTATGGGTCAGGACAAATGAAAATCAATGTTCCGAAACCATATTTGACTACTTCTTTAAGGTTTGTTTCTCCGTCTAAAATTGCGTAGTCAGTCAGAGTTGGTTCATCAGAACAGACAAGTGATTCTGGTTTGTCAGCGTCCAACCAATCAGCAATTGCTCGAACGTCGGCTCTCAAGTCCGTTCCTGACTCACTAAGAATTGCAACATCTACTTCTATTTTTTTCATTCCATGCTTCTTAGAAATGAATAAAGCTCCAGAGCGTCCGTCCACCTCTAGAACCTTGTTTGTTGAAGGAGGAAGAACACTTCTTCTTACCTCCATCACTTTTAGGAATCCCAAAGAACTGATTCCCTTGTATGTGATTGTAAACACTAGCGTCCTCCTCCTCTATTTGTTCTTTTTTGTTTATCAAGTAATGCTTGAGCAATTTTATCAATGTCTGCTTCCTCACGAACAACAAAAGCCCCTTGCTCAAAGTGGAAATGGTTCTCAACATTGTTTTCAGAATTCATTCCGTCAAGGTTGTCAGCAATTGCTTGAGCGAATGGAGCCATATAACGACGGTTTTGCAAGGGGATGACAGCTTCAGCTCCAGCTTCACCAACAACATTGTTTCCACCAAGAAGTGTTGCACCGTTGAAAATTCCACCTTTTGCGTGAAAGCTAAAAGAAGGATAAGGAATGTCAACTCCAGCAATGTTCTTGTGTTTTACCGTCACTTCAATTTGTGGTAAATGAGGTTTTGGAATCGTGATTTTCATATTTGAAAAAGCACTTTTGATGGAATTAATAATTCCTAAAACTGTGTTTTTTGCTGTCGTGATTGGGTTCGTGATAGCTGACTTAATGCCGTTCCACACAGAAACAGCTGTTGATTTGATGCTGTTAAAAGCTGAAGAAGTCAACGAGGACAACCCATTCCAAACAGTCGAAACAGCTGACTTTGCTCCGTTTACGGCTGTTGAAATACCCGATTTCAAACCGTTCCAAATAGAAATAGCTGTTGACTTGAGACTATTGAAAACTGAAGAAGTCAAAGAACTGATCCCGTTCCACACAGATGAAATCACTGATTTTGTCCCGTTTACTATGCTAGTAAGTCCACCTTTCAAGGCATTCCACACAGCTAATGCAACGGACTTGATGCCATTCCAAATAGTGGAAAGACCACTTCCCATTGATGAAAAAATTGATTTGATTCCGTTCCAGATTGCTGTTGCTGTACTCACAAGAGAAGACTTAATTGCATTCCAGACTGAAACTAATAATGACTTTGCTCCGTTCATTGCATTGACAACAGCATCTTTTCCGTACAAGAACAGAATTTTGATTGTTTCCCAGTTTCCTTTGATTAGTGCAACCAGACCTTTCACGAGGTCTTTAACTATCGAAATAAGTTTTCCGTAGAAGGTTAAAGTCATGAGATTCCAAATGAATTCAATTGCTCCAAAGAACAGCTGTTTGACCCCTTCCCACATTTTTGAGAAGTCACCTGTGAACAATCCAGCAAAAATTTTGATCAAACCCATTATGATGTTCAAAGCTCCGTCAATTACTCCCTTTATTGCTGACCAAATTGCTTGAACAATAAAAAAAGCCACCTGTAAGGCAACTTGAACGATTGGAGCTATGAAGTCCCAGACATTGTGAATTGCTTGAAGAATTTGCGTTCCGTTTTCTGCCCAAAACTGTTGAATTTGATCGAGTTTGGACTTCAAGAAAGTTACAACAGCTCCGAGAGCTTCAGTGACCTTTGCTTTGACCATATCAAACACTCTCATAAAACCATCACGGAATGTCTGTGAGTTTTGCCATAATGCCAAAAGTGCAACACCAACAGCCACAATGATCCCAATTGCAATTGCGACTGGAGCTGAAATTGTACCAAAGGCAATTGCTAAAGCTCCCACTCCTTGAGCAATGAAACCTATTACAATTAATAGTGGAGCTATTGAAGCGACTAACAACCCTATAACAACAATCACTTTCTTTGTTGCTGGGTCTAGTTTGGTAAACCAGTTTACTAAGTCAGTGAGCTTGTTAGCAAGGTTTTGAAGGTCTCCTTTCATAACGTCAGAGAATGAAATTGCTAAGCTCTCCAAAGCACCAGTCAAGTTGTTCCAAGCTCCCATGAGGTTGTTGTTCATGGTGTCAGCCATTTTTTGAGCTTCACCATCAGACTTTTTCAATGTGTTGGTGTATTCATTGAGTTTCCCTGAACCTTGATCAATTAAGACCATGAAACCAGAAACAGCTTCAGCCCCAAATAAAGTTGCTAGATAACTTGTTTTTTGTTCGTCGGTCATGTTCTTTGTTGCGTTTCTTAAAGTGTCGATGATACCAGCAAGATTTTTCATTTTTCCAGAACTGTCAAAGAACTCAGAACCAGTTGCTTGCATGAGTTTGGTCATTTCTTTTGTTGGAGAAGCAAGTCTCAATAAACCCATACGGAGTGTTGTACCAGCTTGAGAACCGTCAATTCCAGCGTTTGCCATTATCCCAATTGCTCCAGCTGTTTCTTCCAATGAAATTCCAAGAGTCTTAGCCACTGGAGCAACATATTTGAAAGCTTCACCAAGTCCAGTTGCGTTCGTTGCTGAAATTGCGGCGGCTTTGGCAAGAACATCAGCAACGTGACTTGCATCAGAAGCTTGAAGACCGAAACCGTTTATTGCACTACCAGCAATTGCAGAAGCTTCAGCAAGACCAATTCCAGCTGAAGAAGCTAAGTTCAAGACTCCAGATGTTGCATCCATAATTTGATTTGTGTTGAAACCAGCTGAAGCAAGTTCTTCCATTGCTTGAGCAACTTCTGTTGAACTGAATGTTGTTGAAGCCCCTAGCTCAAGGGCTTTTGCTCTCAGCTTTTCAAATTCACCAGAGGTTGCACCAGAAATTGCTTGAACTCTTGACATTTGGGAGTCAAACTTTGCCCCTATCATTACAGCTGTCGTTGCAATTCCAAGTAGTGGAGTTGTCACAGCGAGACCCATTTGAACTCCAGCACTACTGATTGACTTTCCAGTGTTCATGATGCCTCTTCCAGTTTGCTGAAGTGATTGGTCAACTTTTTGCATGTTCCTTGTAAACTCTGAAATATCAGCTCCAACTGTGACCATTAATTCAGCCAATGAAGCCATTCTCTTTCCTCCTCCTTTTCATAGTCATAAAAAGAAAAGGACGACTCCCTTCTTACTGGGAACCGTCCGTTTTGTATTCTTTACCGAACTTTTTCATGAGGTTTTTCAAGTACTCCTCTTTCTGGTCTTTAGACTCAAAGCGTTCAACAACATTTTGTTGTGGTTCCTCCTCTGATTCAACATAAGCTAGTGGTTTATATAATTCAGTTGGTTGAATTGGTCTTTTATAATTTCCAGAACTGGTCATAATCAAAGCTGTTTGCCATGCTGTGCGTTGATTTTTCATATCGTCTTGACGTTTTTCTTCCTCAACGAAAGCTTCAAGCATTTCTCCGAACTCAAAAACGGACATTTCCCAGAACTCGTCTGGTTTGAGTTTTAGTGCTCCGAACCCCCAACGTTTCATGTCTTTCCAGTCCAGAGCAATTATTCGTTTTTTGCCATTGCGAAAGCTTCAGCAACTTTTTGTTGAACCTCTTCAAAATTACCTAAGTCAACCATGTCCCCAACGTCTTCTGGAGTAAGCTCTTTGTCTTCATGAATAAGTCCTGCCCAAAGAATCACACGGACGTTTTTAATTGTCATTTTCAAATTTCCCATCTCAGAAAGTGGAACACCAAGTTGGTCTTCAATTTCAGCTAAAGCATTCATTGTATATCGTAAGTTTCTCTTTTTATCCAAAGTAACTGAAACAATTCCTCGTTGTTTGTTAGCCATATAAAACACTCCTCATTCATAGTTTTTTAATCTTCCAATGTGTTTTGTTTGTGCATAATTTCGTAATTGAGTAATTTAAGGGAGTCACAAAATAGACTCCCAGTCATTAAATTGAAGCCGTTTTTGTCAATGCTCCATTACCACTAAGAGAAATAGAGAAAGTCAAAGCGTCGTCTTGCTTTGCTTCTAGAGGGAATTTTGAAATTATTGCTGAACCTTCATATGTGTTTCCAGAAGGAACAACAATGTGAACTTTTATTTCAGTTCCATCTTCCCAAGCTGTCTCCAATGCTCCATATGCAGTATCAGAAATCACAACATAGCCGTCACAATCGATAGACCAGCTCTTAATTCCAGCGAGGTTCTCAGTCCAACCAGATTCTTTTGAAGTAACCTCAATTACATTTGTTTCACGAGAAAGAGTGGCTCCGGATTGTCCACCAACAACCGACCAAGATGGAGTTGCTCCTGTTCCTGTGTTTGCATAAAGTAAAACGTCAACACCAGCAATCTTTGCCATTGTTCAAAACACTCCTTTACGTAATTTAGTAATTCCTAGGCATAATCAAACAGAGCTTCAATGTTCACAGAGTAAATGTGTCTTGAAGACTCGTCTGTTCCCGTATAAAGCGGAACACTTTGTTGTCCTCGACTCATTACAATTTTTGAAGCTCCAATTTGATAATTTGTTTTGTTATTAAAGTGATCATAGATATCAAAAGCGATTTGTTCAGCAAGTTCTGGGTCAGTATTGCGGACAAGGAACTGAAACTGTAAATCTCCAATGTTTCGTCCAGACAGACCAGCAGAACCAAGTAAAACCACACAACAGTTGTCTGGAGTTTGTGTGTGAAACATGTTCATTACATACTTGTAGGGAACCTCTGTTTCAACATAGGTCTTCAAGTCTGAGACTTTCATTGGGCTATCACCCCAGTACCTCATTTATTTTTTCTTCTATATAGTCCCTATAAGCTTCAGACTCACCTTCCAAAACACGTTCTAGATATTTCCGTCCGACTGCATAAGATGTTCCAGACATTCCAGTTCCTCCACCTTTTGCTTTTGAACCTTCTCCAAGCTTGTATGTCCACTCGTGCATTGCGATAGCATAGTTGAAACTACCTTTAAAGACAGAAAATCCAACAGTTGCTTTATACTTGTCTCCACTTGAGGAGTATTCAACTGAATAAGAGTCTTCAAGGTCTCCAGTTAGATGCGGAGCTGTTTCACTTGCTGTTCTTGCTAGGTCTTGACCAATGACTCGAAGTGAGCTTCGAACAGCACTTTTGACTTGACTTTTCACTTGCGGAGTCAAATTTTTTCTAATCTTTGCGTCAATTCTTATCCTTGGCATTAGACCACAACCTTTGTGAACAACACTTTGCTTGAAAAATCATTTAAGGGAGTCACTGAAATTGGTTTTGCTTCATGATTTCCAAACTCATCAGCCCATTTGACCGTGTCGTCAACTGTGATCAAAGCGACCCCTTTTATTAAGATGATTGCTTTTGAAACAGCATCTTCACCTTTGCTTGTCTTCACGATCTCTGACCGATAGTCCACACGACCTTTGAATTGAGTTGAAGTTGTTCCAGTAGGTCTTCCCCAATCATCAAGAGTTCCAGCTTTTTCAACTGTGACAGTGTCTTTTGTGGGAATCATAAAGCAGTCCTCCCAAGTCGAACTCCTCCACCAATTCCAGCCTCTTGAGAAACGACAGCTTGGGCTTCTGGTGAAATTGGAAGACCTCTTGTTGTCTTTCCATAACTATCAAGAGAAATTGCAATCCCAGAAACAGAAACTTGTTTCACACCAAGAGCAGACTTTTGAACGGTCTCGTCGATCAACATAATGAAATAGGCTTGCTCATATACAGCTTTGTCTGGAACTGGTTTGTTGATTGGGTCAAGTGCTTTGTAAAACCTATAAAGTAGATTTTCAGCATTCTTCAAAGCTCGTTGTTTGGAATCTGTGTCAGCATTTACCCAAGCATCATTCAGAAACACTTCATTTTGAAAGTAAGCGTCAGCGTTTTCGACTGTAACAGCCATTTAAGCGACCTCCTTACTTTTCAGTTTTCTTTTTCTTTTTTGGAGCTTCTTTCTTCTCCACAATCTCCTCACAGGTATATCCCCAAGACTCAAACTCCAGTTTTATATCGTTGGATAGGTCAGCAATTGCTTCACCGTTTTCAAAATGAATGTCATAACGATAACCAGAAAAGTTTTGATTTGGAGTCTTGACTTTGAATTTCTTCATTGTCTATTCCTCCTTTATCTGTTTATACAAAAAGAAAAACGGAGACGAGGAAGTTTCATTCCTCCCCAATCTCCGTTAGTAGTCATTTATAGGATACCTTTCAAACGAGCAGCTGCTCTTGGATGGAACACAGCAAGACCAGAATAGAACTCAATACGAGTGCGGAAAACTGGTTTTGCATCGATCTCACCCAAGTCACGAACGTTGATAGAACCGTTACGAAGACCAGAAACGTATTGGTCAGCACCGAATTTCACAGCATAAATAGAACCAGTTACGTTTGAGCTTCCTTGGGTTTCATCAAAACCAAGAACTTGTGCTCCAGCTCCATCCGTTTCAATTACACGGATTGGGATACCTCCATAAGTTGCAACAGGACGACCAAAACTATCTTCACCGGACTCAATGTAGTGAGTAGAGCTTTGTAGTAAAGCCTTCACTTTACGTCTCATTGCTTTGGACATAAACAAAACATCTGGTTCACCTTCAACAGCGTCAATTAATTCGTCGATCATTGCAAGAGTCAAAGTTGCTCCGTTTGTTCCAGCACTAATAACTTGACTTCCAGAAATACGTTTTTGCAGACCGTCAAATTGGTTAGCATTGACAGCAGAATCACCTTTGAAGAAGGTTTTTGTCCATTCAAGAGATAAAGCTTTGGACTTCATTTCAGTTTGGATTGCACGAAGGTCGTTAACATTTCCACGAGTTTGAGCAAGGAATTTGTCAACATCAACGTCTCCACCTAGAATTGTCAAACCTTCGGAAAGTTGGTTCACGATACCAGCAGATTCAACATAAGAGTCATTCACAGCACGAAAAGCAATGCCTGGCAAAGTTTGTTCTTGGTTGTACATATAGGAATTACCAGCAATCTCCATGAAAGGAAGTAACTCAAATACAGCAGAGTTACGAGCAAAAGTTTCAATGACACCACGACGAAGAATATCTGTAGACAGTTTTTCAGCTTCTAAAAGAGTTAGAGCCATTGTAAAAACACTCTCCTTTTATCTTATTAAATTTCGTAATTTCGTAATTCGTAGGCAAAACAAAAAAGCTTACTTCTTGGAACCGTAAGCACTTCGTAACAACTCAGTGATCGACATTTTACCAACGTCCACTTGTGGATGTTGTGTTTGTTGGTTTGTAGCACCACCAAGTTCTTGTTCTTCTTTATTTGGTTTGGTTGTTCCAAAGAGACCTTTCTTCTTTGCATTGGTTATCCAGCTCAATTTTTGTTCTGGAGACATATTTTCTGGAACCAAGTCACGAAAATCTTCTGGAACAGATTCAAGTTCCGTGTCAACCAGTGATTGAATAATACCTTCCAGTTGCTCAACACGTTCACTAGTTTGCTTACCATTCGTTTTGTAAGTTTCCAGTTCTTGTTGGGCTGTGTTGTAAAGTTCTTCAAATTCACCTTTTTTCTTTTTAGCTTCCAAGTCTGCTTGCTCTTTTTCTTTGTTAAAGTTATCAAGCTGTGTTTGGAGTGCTTTCAAGCTATTGTTGACCTCATCAAAACGAGATTTTGGAATCATGTGTTCATTTTTATTTTGTTGTGAACCGTCGTTCACGTTCTGATCAGAAGTATTATGTGAACCTTGACCTTGTTGGTCTTGGGAATCACCTTGAATTGAACCACCAGCAGAAGCACCAGTGTCAGCATTCATAAATGGAAATGAAACTCTTTTAAACATGAAATGATCTCTCCTTTGGTTTCGTTTTTAACGAGTCACGACTCGACCAAGTTTTTTAGGACAGAACAGTTTTGAGACTTAACTTCCTTGTTGGTCTCCCAATATATCGTCATTGAGAACGAGATTGTTTTCTTTCTTCCCTTGCTTTCTCAAGAGCTTGTTTCCGTTTCCTCTTGAGTTCTTCTTGCTTTGCTTTCTGTTCTTCATAGCGTCTTTTATTATCTTCTTGCTTGATTTTGTCAGGGTCATCCAAAGCCTTTTCAGCAGATTTTTCAGCGTTGTTTGCTTTCTCTTTCAAAGATTCTGGGAAAACATTAAGGTCTCCAATAGGATGCAAACTGTGTTGACAGTTTGGGTGAAAAATCAAGTTTGAAGCTCGTAAATCGGCGTATGTTCTATATCCTTTGGTTCGACCTGTTAATGAAATGATCATTCCTTCAAAATAACGACAAGCGTCTTTTGCTCCGTGAGAAGAAACAACAGCAAGATCAGAGTCATTCTCTAAAGCTGTTTGTTTTGCTCCTTCAGCTTGAGCTTGTTGAAGTTTAGTTCTAGCCACCATTTGAGTGTAAGTGGTTAAGTCCCATCGTTTTCCACTTGCGTCAGTAATCCCTTTCCAGTTCTCCTCTATCAAACTCTTTGAGAATCCTTCTTCAACAAGCTTGTTTTTTATGTCTTTTGCTGAAGTAATGGTTCCACGTTGGAGAACTGTATTCACTTTCAAGACCTCAGTTTGAAGTTCCCTTACTTTGTTTTTCAAGCTTTCTTCCATTACTGAATGAGCTTTCAAAATATCTTGGAACGTGTCCGAAAGCATTGATTCAACACGATTTCTGGAAATGAGGGAAAATTCTGTGGTTCCTTTTGCTTCAATCAAAGTTTTAGCAAATCCCATAGTAACCAAAGAAGAAGCAACACTGTTTTCAAAAGCGTCTGTCAGTGTTTTCTTCAACCACTCTATGGAACTAGAGTTCAAATCATTAATAATAAAAGTGATTTGTCGAATTAAAGAGTTGTACAATTCGGTTCTGATTAATTCTTTTGGATCAAGGTCAACCAATAGTTTGATCAGTTCTTTCAAAGCTTCCTTGTAGTAGCTCTCTAATTCTGCTAGGTTTCGTTTATATGTGGGAGTGGGAGGAATACGAAAAGACATTCATTATTCCTCCTTTTTATTGTCAATTTGTTGCTTTTCGTCAACCAAGTTGTCATCCACTTGGAATTGAGACGGATCAGCAACAGCTGAAGCAAGACTTTCGTCTTCTATTTCATCGAGAATCTGTTGAACTTTTTCTTCAGAGACTCCTTCAATCTCCATGATTGCTCGTTTCTGTGAAATCGTTGGTTTTGCTCCAGTTCTAATCTGCATGATTGTAGCTTTTTCCATTTCGTCTTCTGGAAGCCCGTCACGAAACTTGATATGTGGCACGAATGGTTTGAAATCAACAGTTGTTTTTCTATCCATCTCTATCATTTGGGCAAGGGTGAAAATACGTTTCAAAGCTTTATCGTAATACTGACGTTTACGGTTAATTTTTGCGAGAAGTGAATTGAGTCTCCATTTGATAGCAAGACCAGAAGCTCCACTTGTTCCAGAATCACCAACACCAAGGGCAACAGCTGGAATTTCAGCTTTCATGAGAATCAAATCAATGATCTTATCAACCTCTCGGAAAGCATACTCAAGTTGACCGTTCCAAGTTAAATATTTAGGTTCAAGCTCTCCTTGCATAACCTCAAAGACTTTGTCAACTCCTACTCGATAAGTCGGTTGTCCATTTTCGTCTTCAACAAGGGTTCCTTGCGGAACAATCATTGCTGGGTCAGCGTGTTTGGAAAGAATTTCAGAGATTTGGGAGAGTCTCGTGTTCAACTCTGAAAACAAACCTCTTAGTTCTGATAAATCGTCTATTCCTTCCCAACAGTCGTCCGTAGAGTAATTCGGGACATGTACAACCAGAGGGAACGGAATATTGGTGACTACTTCACGGGTTGTTCCCACTTCAGCGTATATTCTGAAAGATGCGAACTCAAAGTCATAAGCTCCTTGACCTGTGTATGGTTGCGGACGACTTACGAAAGGACTTCCAGTGTAATGGGAGTCAACTGGGTTCATCCTGAACTGTCTATAAACAATTTTATTTGGATAGTGGGACTCAACGTTCAGGAACCATTCTTCTCCGTCCGTGTTAGGAACTTCAGACGGAACAGCGATATGAAAAGCCATTATTTTGGTTGAGTCATTTGGATACGTTTCGGGAAAAACATATTCAGCATTCTGAGCTTCAATTATCACTCGGAACGGATCAAGTTCCTTTGGAACCAATCCACCATGTTCTTGTCCCCAGCGTACTTTGTAAAAGCTGTCTCCTCTGTAAGCGTTGGAGAGTGCTGATTCATAGTTTGTAATATGAACATCATTCAGTGTGACCCACTCGTCCAATTTCTTTTGTTCTGGAGAATCGTCTTTTGTGCCAGTTTGATAAAGAGCATTTTCTCCAAAGAGAAAGTCTGCTGACTTCTTTGCAATCAATCCAGCAAGGTTGGTAGTCACATAGATTGTTCTTTGCTGATAAGTGGAGAGAACGTCATTGTATTTCTCAAGAATCTTGAAATGTTCTCCTTTGAACAATTCCTTATTCTCACGGTATCGTTCAATTCTCTTTCCATGTTCTTTTGTAACATTTGGATAAAACGAACCAATTCCAAACATTCCTCAACCTCCTTTCCGGAAAAAATTACGTAATTGAGTAATGTTTTACCAGTTCACCCCTTAGAGCGGTACATTATGTTACATACAACCTTTTCAATCTATAAACTTAGTACAACGGAATAAAAAAGTTTTTGTGACTTATAAACCAGCTGGTTTTCTGTGCCAAGATTTTCTGGATTGTAAAGAACAAAGACTGACAGCCATTTGAAGACAGTCAGCTGTGTCGTCATTATCTCCATAAGGAAACATTTCAAGTTCTTCAATAAGTCTTCGTTGTGATCTATGAGGACGAATGATCCCGTTCTCAAACAACGGTTCCATTTGCTCAATACGTTCTTCTTTCTTTCCGTGTGAACGGTTAGTTGTAATTGGTTTGAGCTTTGTGAAATAAGCTCTTTCTTTCATCATTGCTTCTTGTAACTGTCTATAAAGGTCAAACTGTGCTTGAACAGTCTCCACAGCAAAAACTTTTGGTTGGTATTCTTTGATAATCTCCAAAGCTTTTTCCATTGCTTTATGTGCTGGACATTTTTCAGCCCATGTATGAAGAACATAAATAACCCCTGTCTTTCTTTCTCTTCCAATGATCACAACAGCGTTATAGTCTGAACGGTTGTTCTTCCCAAAAGCCATGTCCCAAGCTCCGAACAATTCAAGGTTCTTGTCATCTAGGTCTCCATAGTCCCAAAAGGTCATTCTGTTCTGGTTGAAAATTTGGCTTTCTTCGTCAACCGGATTATTCAAGAACTCAGAAGCAAAAGACTTAGAAGTCATATTTGCTTTCTCCAACATTAATTTCACGTATGATAGGCGAGCTTCCCAAAGAACCTTGACTCCCTTGTCCATTTCATCACGGTTCATTTCATAGAAAGCAAGAGCTGTTTCTTTTCTGTCTGGGTCTTCACGATCTTGGAGAATATCTTGAAACATGTCCCAGAGGTCTTGACGTTCTGGTGGAGAGGTAATTGCAGAGAACAGTCTGGACTGGAAGTCTGACCGTTTCATTACTTCAAACAAGAGACCAGACTGGTGAACAGCGGTTCCCATGTATATAAAAGCTGTCCTGTTTGGGTCTCCAATAGGCATAACAACAGAGTTGTACCAATGAAGGTTCTTCTCTCTGAGTTCTGCTGTATTTGTGTTCTTTTGACTTTCCAAGTCATCACAAATGACCAAGTCTGGTCTATATGCCCCATTCCTTTTTCCTCGAAGCTGTTTTCCCATAGAAGCAGACTCCACCAGTGTTCCAGCTCGTGTGAGGAAAGCTTCTTGGTTATCCCTTTCATTCAATGCTCCTTTTGGACTGAGCATTTCCCCAAAATCCTCACGGAGCAAAGCATTGAATTTCAATGTGTTTGCAATATACTCAATGAATTTTTTGGACATAGAATCAGTTTCAGAAATGATCAGAATGTATTTTCGTTTCTGAAAGACCACTTGATGAAGTGGAAAACAGTTTGACAAATAAGCTGACTTTGCTGAACCACGAGGAGAAGCCCAAGCAACTCTTTTGTTGATTTCTTCGTTGGAAACAACATCCAACATGCCTGTTAACTCAACATGAAACTCTGGAGCGTCGTCAATTGTTGTTCCAAATGGAATCAATGGGTCTTCAAATTCTGGGTTCATTTCGGCTCCTAAATATTGATACATAAAAAAAAGAACGTCATTTTCAGCTCGGTCAATTCGTTTCAATTGCTTGAGCTTCAACAACCATTCTTTCTTTTCTTGGAGGTCAGTTGTTTGGAGAGCAACTTTTGAATAAACTCTGATTGCTCTTTTTCTTTCTGCTGGTTCCGTTACTGGACAAAAACCGTATTTCTCAACTAAATGTTGTACTTTCATGGATTTTCTCCTTTCCGAAAATAATTACTCAATTTCGTAAAAAAGTAATTGACGAATGTAACAAAACGAATTATCATGAACTTACTTACGTTAGTTCAAGGAGTTGCCCCAAATGAAACTGGTTCAACCTATCAAAGACATAAAGAAAATAGAAGAAATGAAAAAGAGTCTCTCACCCAGAGACTCCTTCATGTTTGTTCTTGGAATAAATGTTGGTTGTAGAATCTCCGATTTACTTCAACTTAAAGTAAAAGACATTCAAGGAAAGTCCCACTTGATCTTTCATGAGTCCCGAACTAGTAAAACCAAGCGGTACTTGATCAATGACAAGTTGAAAGCTCTTATTGACAATTACACAAATGGAATGACTCCAGAAGACTGGTTGTTTCCCAGTCGTAAGGGAGACAAACCAATTTCAAGAATCCAAGCATACAGAGCATTGAACAAAACAGCTGAAGAACTTGGTCTTGATGAAATTGGAACCCATACATTGAGAAAAACGTTTGGTTATTGGTACTATACAGAGACAAAAGACGTTGCTACTTTACAAGAGCTATTCAACCATTCAGCACCAAGTGTTACTCTTCGATATATTGGAATAAACACATAAAAAGAGACCTTCCAAAGTCGGAAGGTCTTGTTTTATTTCTTTTTCCTTTTAGGTTCTACTATCTTATAGTAATTTGCTGGTAGTTTTACAAATAACCCCGAACCTTTGTGACCTCTTTCAATTTTCACATACATTCTATCGACATTAACGACTTCAAACACAGCTTCAAAAGCTGGGATGTATACCAAGTCATGAACTTCAGGTCTTCGACCAGTGACCACATTATATTTCTTTTCAAGTTCGGTCATGTTTGGGATATGTTCGACCATTTAAACTCCTCCTCTCACAATTTTGAACTTTGCATACAACAAAAAAACTCATTGAAGTTATTCACGAACTCCAACGAGGTTTGGCTCTTGTTGTGACTATTTAAATGAAACTACTTTTAAAGATGAATCTCTGTGAGTATTCTTTCCACTTCATAGAACTTAACTTCTTTAAAACGAGCTTTTAACCAATCAATTTCAGCAGAGTTCAATTCAATATCCTCTTCGTAAAAAGACAACGTAATAATGTCCAATGACAAGTTTATCTCTACAACATATAACCCATTTGTCTTAACAACAAATCTTCCCATTTGCAGACCTCCCAAATTTATATTTCAGTAAATACAACGAGGGGGTCATACAAGTGTGACCCCGTACTTTAAAAATTTTGTGTGGAAACTGTAGGAACCAGCTGTATGGAGAATTAGTGGGTACTCCCCACCATGTGCCCTGTCATGTCAATTTTTCTTGTGAATTTTTCTGTTGAATTTTTTCATTTTGAAATTTCTTTTTTGCAAGTGTCATTTTTCATGTTCGACGATGGGCGAACAGAGTCTCTTTTCTATGCTTTTGTGTTGTTTAAAAGGGTAACAAAATCGTGATTTTGTAACGTTGAATGTAAGAGTCCTTATGCTTCAAGGGTTTGAGCGTGTCGTTCAACAGTACATTCACACAGTTTGTTTTATTCCACGTCGTCCAACAAGTCTTGTTCTAGTTCAATGACTTCACGTTCTAATTCATCAAGACTCTTTGTTTGCTTGACTTCATGGACATGTTCATGCTTATCATTGAGCTTTCCTCTATTCTGTAGTACTAACTTAATAGCTTCCAGTTTGGTTCTTTCTGAGTTTCCTTCACGGAGTAGTTTCCTTAAGTGGGTATATGCTTCAGTCAAGAAGTCTTCCATTGCTCTTTCACTGATAGCGTTCTGATATGCAATGAACTCTGGGTCTTTCTTCCAACGGTAGATTGTACGTTCATTAACTCCTAATTCGGCGGCTATCTGGGCTATTGTCTTTTTGTGAATGTCGTTGGTTGCGAGTATTTCAGCACAGTCCCTTTGCGTTCTAGTCAGCGGATTTTTAGAAGGTAAATATGACATTTTATCTTAGTCTCCTTTCATTGCTAATTTTAGGGAAATCCCTTTTGATTCAATACTTTTCCACAAGTTATCCACAATAAAAAACTTGTGTCAGTGAATATCTTTTTACTTGAAAAAATACCTAGCTTTTAACCATGTTTCTATCAACTTTTTATAGACTTTTTCTCTCTTTCTTCTACATTTGAAAGACCAGTGGAAAAAGAGTGGTTCGTATTTGATATAAAGAACATTCACCAAAGGAATCAAAATGAAGTGAACAACCAAAAGAAAAAGGATGTAAATAAAAAGAGACAGGAACAAAATAAGTAGTCCTGTCATTATCTTTCTACCACACAGTAATTCTTGTATTGAGTGATTTTGATTCCTTTGCTCATTCCAAGTAATGCTTCAATAGCTTCCTTCATTTCAGTAACTTCATTATCCAAGTGTGAAACTTGAATATATTTATCTACTGAACCAAACACAGCTTCAAACAAAGTCATCTGTCTGAACGTTGCTTTTCCTCCAAGCTTTGCAAGAAAGACCAACTTGCGACTTTCCTTCAATGAGTCTTGCTTTCGTTGTTCAAGTCCTAGTTCCAAACGTACCTCTTTGATAACTTCTTTTATTTCTTCATTCACATAATGACCAGAACCTTGAACTTGAGAGAGTGTGTTCAAGTAGTCCAGAAGTTCCTTCACTCTTTCATTAAGCATGTTCAGAACCTCCTTCTTGAACTTGTTGTTTTTCCTTTTCTTCATACTCTTGTAACTGTGCCATCAAAAAAGCGTTCTCTCTAACTAATAATCTAATTCTATCAAGTAAGTTATCAATGATTTTATTAACGTCCATATTCTTCTTCCTCCTAGTCCTTTTTAAATACACAAGCCATTTCATCAGCGTAATAAGTAATGAATGTTTGACCTGAATGAACGGTTCTCAATTGTTTTCCTATCTTCATCCAAGTTCCTCCAGCTTGCTCACATGCTTCTATTTGCTTTCCTTCGTTCTGTACTGCAAAGAAAAGACTAACAACAGCGAAAATCAATAGTAAACAAAACTATAATTGGTAGTACTTTAAACATGAAAAAATCAACAAATCGTTCATTCATCTTCTTCTCTCCTCTTCAATGTAAATAAAAATAGAGCCATGAGTTCCAACATTGTCAGAACAACATGACTCTTACAATTATTAGTGTGGTGTATAGATTGTCATACAACAATGACATTCAAGGTATTATTGAATATCTCTTTCAATGGTCTATTGATTAAATATCTCTATATTATTTCTATAGTATATATTCTATAGAGTAGGTAAATTTTACGGTAACTGATACGGTAATTTTTACGGTATCAATACGGTAAGAATTACACCAACTCAATTTGATACGGTAAAATTTACGGTAATGTCAGAATGCCCAACAGAATCTTTTGACTTTCAATCAACGAACTTATTTTACTTTTGAGAAGCTGGTTCTCTTTTATCAACCGTTGTAATTCGTATTCTTGTTCTCCGTCAGAGGCAACTTCAAGTTCATGCGGAGGAAGATAAGTTTCTGTCTCTCTAAACCAAACCATTCCTTTTTCATCAACGTGTGAAACTGTCAGAACGTATTGACCATTCGAAAAAGACCCTCCAGTAATCCGTGAGACCTTGTCTCCAATTTTGAAGTTCATGCAAACAACTCCTTCACATAGTCTTTTGCAAACTTATATTGATTTTTACCCTTCAATAAGCTCTGAGGGAAAAACTTTTCACAATTCAGTTGGTCTCCATCTTTGAATTTAACAATAAATCCAAAAGTTCTTCCAAGTACTTCTGTCTTTAAAAATGGTTGCTGATCTGAGCTTGTGTCAATGACTTCCGTTTTAATCGAAACGATTTCCACAGAGTCAACGTTGCTTCCCTTCTTGCTTGTCAGAAACTCAACTCCCATTTCCCTGAGTTCTTCCACTGAACCTTCAACAACAATCCCATTCAGTTCAATTCTCAATTCAAATACACCTCCACTTCACGAACAATACTTTTAGAAACAGAAATAGCTTCTTTTCCATCAAAAATCACAACAGCAATTCCACCAATATAATTTTCGTTATAGTACTCAAGTAACACGTCACAAACAGTTCCTTCTCCTATCAGAACAGCAATTTCATCTTCTTCATACAGTGTTACATCATTCATAAGAATAACCTTTTTCATGTAACTCTCTCCTTTCACAAACTACAACGAAGACACACAAGAGTTGTGACAAAAGAAAAAAGCTCTTAGCCATTGGAGCGACTAAGAACTTATTATTTGAGAACTATTTTTATATAAATGTCAGACATACAATTTCTCCAAATGCTCTTTTTCTACTTTAGGTTGTTGGAAAGTCATTCTTTCAATTAATCTAGCAATAGTACTCATCACATTTATGTTTTTAGTAAGTTCGTTTACATCTATGTGTTGAGTGTGATATTTCTTATTAAAGTATTCAAGTCCTTGTTGCAGTTGTTCATTTGTAACCTCGTAATGCTTTAATTGGATCAGTTTAAATAAGTCTATCCAATCATCTTTTGTGTAAGTAGCATTGTCCATATATTGTTGAATGATGGAATAGTTTGATTGTGAATAAAGTGTAATGACTTGTGATTCGCCTGCATGAATTACGTCTGATAATTCATCTGGAAACTGTCTAAAAATTGATGAACTAACAAGACCTTCAGCAACATAGTGTTTTAGTATTCCAATAGCGTAAAACAATGCTGTGTGATATTCGTGAAGCAAGTAAGCCCCTGAGTAATCCCGAATATTAATAGCAGAAGCACGAGTAACCGCCAAAGGATTAACTAGTCCAACTATATTTTCACGAAAATTCAGAGTTTTATCAAGGAAAGAGTAACTGATCACATCATTGTAAAGGTTACTCTGAATATCTTCATACGTATCAATGTAAATGTTACTAGTGTTTTCTAGCTGGTAGTTTCCCCATGTTGTAATATTCCCGTTGAAATTGATTAGATAATCTAATCCTTTTGTACCGTTATCATTGTAGATAACAGAGTAATTTCCCTTTTGATTCAAATTTACATCATCATAGAAAGGCTTTTGGATATTTTCCAATTCTTGCTCTGATCGGTTCAAATCCACTAGCAAATTCGGGTAAAATAATTTTGCATAACCTATTGGAATCCTCAAACCGCTTTCAAGCGTCAGAATACCTCTCTTTTTACTGTTCTTGAGTACTTTGTTGTTATCAGAAATAACTTGGTTTGACCCGTCTACTCGGTAACTATTGGGGAAATTACGCTGTAATTCATCAATGGATTTGTCATTTTCAATCGTGTGAATTTCTAAAATAAACTGTTTGTTTCTTTCAGTCATGCGATTATATGCTTGAATGATATGGACAATAATGTTGTCACCAATTCGGTCTTTATGCCATTGATCCAGACTAAGTCGAAGAACTAAAGTCAAATGTTCTTTCCGTTCTACCATCTCATGTAATCTATTGATAATTTGAGATGCTTTTTCATAGTTTTTACCCCAAAACCCATTGGTAGCAATTACAACTCGATTCACTTGACAATGTTCAATCAGGTGAAAAACAACATCTTCTTTTTCAAATGGTTCTCCACCACCTGCTATCAAAACATATTCCACATTAGCAGAGTTGATAAATTCCACAGTTTTTGAACAACCATTCCACGAAATCTCATCTTTTTCACTAACATTACTGTCTTTGAACTTTGGTCTGGAGTTAAAAATACAATGTGTACATCCAACTTTGCAAAATCGTGTTGGTAAAACCACAACCATTGATTTCCCATTGTGTCTTTTTTGCTTTTCTAGTGGAATACATGGAGTACTTTGTATAATATCAAGGTACTTTTTGGGACTGCTAAACACATTAATCAATTGTACCAGCCCCTTTCAGTTGAAGAGGTTCCAGTTCAATAATTACTCGATTCATTAAATCATGTTGGATATTGGGATAAGTCAACTTGTCCAATTCTGGTACTTCGTCAAAGAAGTGAACAGACTGAATTTCTGAATCTGGTAATGAGGTTAACTCTTTAATTTCTGCATAAAATAGCATTCCACATTTGAATTTCGAATCACTTACTTTCATGTGATAAGGACTAATTTGTTTTAATTCATAATCAATTGCACCTGACTCTTCAAAAAGTTCTCTGTGTGCTGTTTCCCAAACAGCTTCTCCTGTTTCTCTTCTTCCTCCAGCAACTTCAAAAGTTGTACGGTCTCTATGTCTACAAAATAACCATTTCCCTTTGTATTGAGCTACGATGACAACAAAGGTTATAAGTTGATCTCCAATATTCTGATCAAAAACAACTACTTTTTCCATAATTACACCCCTTTCACATGATTATGAACTTTTTGTTTTTGATGCTATCTGTATTTTCATAAAAACACCAAGTTTATCTTTACTCTCACAAATTCCTCTGAACGTCCGTAAATCTAAGTTGTATGCTTTCAGAAAGTTAATTATTTTCTTTGAGTCTCTTATTTCTTCAATAGTCATGCTTGGAATGTGTTGAATGAATAATGTTACCTTTTTGGCATTGTACCAAAAACGGATTTCTGCTTGTGATTTAGGCGAAAATATCATAAGCTTGCCCAACAAATATCCACCTGCCTTTCTCAATTTCGACATTGATAAAATCGAGCAAAGGAATTTCAATCTCTACATCTTCTTTCGTTGTAATCGTGATGACATTCAGTTCTCTGGGTTGAGTATTTAACATAACTATCAATCCTTTCGACTAAATTCCAATTACTTCCCACACATCTAGAATAGAATAGTATAATGAAGATAACAAAAACTTAAAATATTGCGTTCTTATTCTATTTTGAAATGAATTTTCCAAACAATCTATCAAATATTGCTCTTTAGTCGTCAAAAGTACTTTTATTCAGCTCATTTTGATCAAAAACTATTAATTTGTTAGTAGACATGTACAAAAAAATATTTTTTGGTGGTGCTTCATGGGTAAAAACAATCAAATATTTGTGTCAGCTGAATTAGGAAAGATATTCAAGGATGAGAGAAACAAGAAAGGATTAAGTCAATTAGGATTGTCTGTTGAGGTAGATATCCATAATACATTGATTAGCAAGATAGAAAAAGGAGTTTACAAAGCTAATAAAGACCACTTGGTAAAATTATGTGATTATTTCGGATATACCTTAGATGAACTATCAAACCATTACACAGTTGAAACCGTATTAAGTGATAAATTAGCCACAGATTTGAAATTGTTAGCAATTGAGTACGATGTTGATCTAATAGACAAAGAGCAAGGTATTGAAGAGTTGCGACAACTGGAAGAATACAGCAAATTCAATGGTGTAAAGGAAAACTCCCTCCTCTTGTTTCCTTACTACATAAGAGCAAAGTACTATGAAAAGAAGAGAAAATGGAATACAGCACTTGAACAGTATGGAACAGTTATTCAGACTATAGATTCATCTGTAGAAAATATAGACGAGGATAATTTGAAATCTGCTTGTTATAACGGTATGGGTAGGGTTTACTTACGGCGAAATGATCTTGCTAATGCCCTAACATATGTAAATCATGGAATCGAAGCATTTAACCCAGAAGATAAACGTCACCATATCCAATATAACTTATGGATCAATAAAGCCATCATTCTTGAAAAACTGAACAGAGACATGGAAGCGTTGTCACTTGTAGAGGAAGTGTGTGAAGAAGGAAACAATATACGAAGTGATGATGCTTGGTTGAACTTATTGTTGATCCGTATTGAGTTATTAAACAAACTAGGAAGATACGATGAAGCAGTTCTCTTTGCACAAGAGGGATTATTCCTTGCTCGTGTAGATGAATTATACGACCACGCTTTTGACTTGTGGTCATCTTTAGGGGAAAGCTATTATCTAAAAGGTTCTATGGCAAATGCCGAATTATGCTATCAATCAGCTTTAAAGCTAGAAGACAGGATAAAAAAGAAACACTTAGCTATAAAAACCCATACTCATTTAGGCATTGTGTACTGTGAATTTGGGAAACTGGAAAAAGGTCAATCTATACTAGAAAAAGCGGTTAAACTAGCTCATGAGTTTAAAGACGCTCTCCAGTTAGTTAAAGCATTGATTGCTTTGAGTCAATGTTTGGTCATGCAAAAAAGGGATATGGAAGCTTACAAACAGCTAAAAGAAGCAAAAAATCTTGCGACAGAATATAATTTTGAGAAACTAATGTTTGACATTTTACTGAATATGAGCGATATTTGTAAGAGACAGAAATTATCCGATTATCAAAAGATTACAGATGAGTTTCAAGAGATTTCTGTATATCTGGTGAAAGGTAGGAAAGCATTAATGAAACATCAAACTGGAAACCAACCAAGAGTTTCTTTGAGCGACCCTCCAAATGACTAGAAGCAACTCAGAAAGCTCCTTTCCTACTCAGGATTAGGGGCTTTTTACTTAAAAAAAGAAGCTCACATTTGTGGTGTTTTTAAATTACATATTTACGTAATTAAGTAACTGATTTTCAACATTAAGCTTCACTCCAATCAGACATATAACTCTCATAAAGCCTGTCTAATGCTCCATTGAGTACCTTGTGAAACAGTCCTGCAAAGTTTTTCACTATACGCTTCTTGGAGTAAAAGAACGTTGTTTTGATGCTATACAGAGCGGTTTCCAATAACTCCTCTTCTGTATAGCTTGTTTTTAACCATTTGATGTTTGCCAAATATACTCCATAGAACTTATAAAGCAGTTTATCATTTTGAGAAAATCTACTAAACATATTTTTAAAACGATCATATACGGATTCAATACGTAAATTACTTACATACTCTTTTTCAGAATTAGCTTTATAAGAGTTAAAAGCTTCAGCCTTCTGTAATAGTGCTTCAAGGTCTGTTTTTTCTGTGTTTTCTTGATCTTCACAGAGTGTCATTTCCGGAGTGTCAGACGGAGTTTCAGCTTTTTGAAAATCGTTGATAACATACAGATTTGCTCCATTGCCACCGCTTTTAGTTCGCATTACATGTTGTTTACCGATAATTCCCAAAGATTTTAACTTATTCAATGAACGAATAATAGTTGATCGAGACAGCTCCGTTTTTTCCATAAGGGTGGCAAACTTTAGGAAAGCAACACCTTTAAATTTGACAGCATACTTAGCCAATAGATTTAATACAGATATTGTTGATTTAGTCAATTCTGACTTATTGTTGTAAATGTGTTGTCTAACTGCTTCGTTCATGTCTTCAACAACATCAAACTGTCTATGCTTACGAGCAAGAAAAGCATACTCGTTATTCATGATGATCTCTCCCGATTTCTCACAATATGTGATATACTGTGAGTGTCATTTTTGGTTGTTGCCTTGCGACAACTCGAACGCTCTGTTCCCAGCAGGGCGTTCTTTTCTTTTATCTAGTTAAATCAGGTCATTCAATGGATTATTTGAGTCAAGACTGTCTTTCAATTCGTGAGCAAAATAACCAATATATTGTTGTGTCACCGTGATCTTTGAATGTCTTGCTAAGAGCTGAACTTCTCTCAGGTTACTTCCGTTTTTGAGTAGCTCTTTAATGAAGTAAGCTCTCAGAGCGTGAGGACTGAAGTCTGATTGTATACCCAGCTTTTTCTTCAGTCGCTTAAAAAAGTTCTGAATACCATTTCTTGAAAACGAAGTTCCTCTTTCAGTCACAAACAAAGATTGAGGAACCTTCTCAAATTTACGATCTAAATACAATCTCCAGTCTAAGAGTTCACGAGCAAGAGCTTCTGACAATGGAACGCTTTGTTGTCTTCTTGCTTTGCTTTCATTGATTCTTATCAAACTTTCGTCAAAGTCAACGTCTAACCAAGTAAGACGTTCCAGTTCCCCAAGACGTAACCCAGTCCCAATCAAGAAGATAATAAGAGCGTAGTTTCTTCTTGCTGTGAATGTATTCTCTCTCCGTTTAGTTCTCCTTAAATGTGAAAGAACAAGTCTAACGTCATCTGTTGAAACAAGTTTTGGTTTCTGATCTTCTCGTTGTGATTTAATTCCATTGGTCAACATTTCTTTTGTAAAACCTTCATCAGCTAACCATTTTGCGAACGCACGGAATAACTTGAGCTTCGTGTTCAATGTTCCTGCTTTGTTACCAATTTCAGAACAGTGCATGAGATACATTTTTGCTGTACGAGGAGTCATGTCTTCCAAATGCTCAATTTTTTGACTGTTCAACCATAAGTTCAAATTCCTGAAAAAGTTTTCGTAAGCAAGAAGTGAATTGTCCTTCAAACCTTCAAATTTTTTATCCACCAGAAACTCTTTTTGTAATGATTCAATTAACATGAAAAAACCCCTTAATGAACTGTTTAAAGTTCACTAAGAGGTTTATTTGACCCTTATTTTGACCATATTACTGAATCAGTGAAGCAAAACGTGAAACACGTTGGGGGACATGGATTGGTGGGCAGTAGAGGAATCGAACCTCCGACCTCTTCCGTGTCAAGGAAGCGCTCTCCCCCTGAGCTAACCGCCCTTATGTAGTTGTTGTGGTGGGCCCAACAGGACTCGAACCTGTGACCGATCGGTTATGAGCCGACTGCTCTACCAACTGAGCTATAGGCCCGAATATATGGGAAAATCAGTTAAATTAAAATTTAAGAAAATGGCGGGGCTGACGGGATTCGAACCCGCGGTCTCCTGCGTGACAGGCAGGCATGTTAGGCCTCTACACCACAGCCCCATATTTGGTTGCGGGAGCAGGATTTGAACCTGCGACCTTTGGGTTATGAGCCCAACGAGCTACCGAGCTGCTCCATCCCGCGTTAGTGGCGACATTTGTTATTATACTATGGGCATCTAAAACATGCAAGTACAAATTTATATTTTTTTCCGCCAAATATATTTTACACCAAAACGTCCTTTGCGAGATCGAAAGACCTCTACTCGATCTGGACTATCGTAACCATAAAGCCACCAGTCTTCTTCCATACGAGCAGCTAAACATCTTGCTTGAAATCTTGTTTCATACAGTTTAAGCCAATATACCCAATTTGACATCTCACTGTTCACCTCTTCATTCTAGTGTACCTAAACTTGCACATTTTCATGCTTTTTTACAGCAACACCTTTATAAAAATAAACGCGAGTCTCCACTCCTGCACATACATTCAACAGTTAATAACCATACTCTATTATTACAAGCAAATGCTTGTTAGCTATTCCCTCCTCCATTTAGCCGAGTAACCACACTCGGTTTTTCTACATAAAAAAAGAGGTTCTAATTGAACCCCTCTCTTCTATAAATAAGCACTCAAATCTTCGAATTCATCTTCCTCTTCTTCCTCATCACGCAATCGATGAGCAATACGTCCGGAAGCTGCTGCTGCTATACTCGCAACCAAATCATCAATAAATGTATTCACAGGACCATTTTTCGTTGTATCGAGTTGTTTGATTATCCCAATTTTATGTTTATCTAAGTGACCAAATGTGGTTACTGCTATACTCCCATAACCAAATACGGAGCCCAAAGCAAGTGTTTCATCACATCCAAAAAGCCCTTCGTCAGCACGGATAAGAGATAACAATGGTTCAGAAATCAAATCCTTCTCAGCTAACATATCTAATTCAATTCCTACAAGTATAGCATGTTGGATTTCACGTTTTTTCAGGACCGCTAATACACTCTCTACACAAGCTTCCAACTGAAGGTTTGGAGCATAAGGTTTCTGCATTTGGTAAACTATGTCTGCGATCGCAGCAATACTTACACCGCGATCCTTTAGTTTCTGCATTACAGCCATCTTTATTTCTTTGTTTTGAACTTTTCTCATTCATACTCCCCCTGTTTCCAAATCATAAACGAAATAAGGGAGAATGAAAACCCAAATATTAAAATAGCGTTGAACGAAAAGTAAATATTTCCTAATTATTTTTGGAAGCTGCTCGCAGCTTTTCCACGATATCCAGTGTTACTGTACAGGTACCTAAATTCGCATGGTGCATTTGCCCATTTCGCACTCCATGGTAATCTGATCCAGAGGTTGGAATCAAATTTAATTTCTCTGCTAAAGCTGCATATTTGACTTTGTCTTCCTCTGTATGATCAGGATGATTCACTTCTATACCTGTTAAGCCCATTTCCGCAATGATGGGGATTAAATCATCTCGCTTATATAAACCCGGATGAGCAATTACGGCAACACCACCCGATGCCTTAACTGCATCAATCACTTCTTCGGGCGAAGTATTATTCAGACTAACAAAAGCACTGCCGTCAATACCCAGATAACTATCAAAGGCTTCGTTCAAATCTTCAACAATTCCTCTTTCCACTAATATTTGCCCAATGTGCACTCTGCCTGCATTTTTTTCGGTTGAAAAACCTTCTTGCTTTGACTCCACTTCCTGTATGTCGATAGAGATTCCCAACTTCTTTAATTTTTCTAAAACTAAACGATTACGTTCTTGCCGCATTGTCCGTTGTTTATTTAATAACTTTCGAAATGCAGGATGAACAGGATCTATAAAATAAGCTAAAATATCAATGGATTGATCATCAAAAACGGAACTCATCTCTACTGCTGGTATTACTTCAATTCCTAATTTTTTTCCTGTTTCAAAAGCCTCCTGAAATCCTCCAGTAGTATCATGATCAGTAATCGCAACAGCACCTAGTCCCAGTTGTGCAGCAAGCTCTACAACGGCTGCTGGTGTTTGTGTTCCATCAGACATTGTGGTATGCGAGTGTAAATCAGCTCTTTTCATCCCATCACCTCATTCTTATCATACCAAAAAAGACACCCAAAAACGGGTGTCTACACTCAACTTAACATTACTTCACTGCACGAATTAATCGTTTTAAACGGGAAGCAAATTTTTTGGGGTCTTCTTGAATATTACGTGCATCTGCTGATACTCCTAGTTCGTTGGCTGCTTCGACCACTAATTGTTCCACATTGTCGTTTTTCTTAGCTTCGTCCACACGACGATTCCCATCCATGAAAAACATCCCCCTTTGCTGAGTGTAAACTTAGTATGTCTCAATAGAGACAAATTAAACATAAAAAGCAACCCCTTCTATATTAAAAGAGTTGCTTTTCCTATTTTTGGAGTAAAACCTCCGTACGTTCATGTTCTTCTAAGGACACAACTGGGTACATATTTTCCACCTGTGTAAAAACATATTGATGATTATCTGCTTGAATAGTTCCTTTGATCCAAAAACGCTTCTCAGCCCACATACGAGGGAAACTGCGCAATTGGATTGGTCTCCATTGCTCACCAATTAAAATTACAGGTCCTGCGGAAGTAATATGCAACAAAAACATGTTTCTTTGTTCTGCTTCTTCCTGATTTTTGTTCATTACACCATTTTCCATCATCCAATTTCGAGCCTCAATGGTTTCAGGTATTAGTCGAATAAATGGTACATACACTTTTTTAAATGCTTGAAAAATGTTTGCATGACCAGCGGACTCTAACCAACGGAAAAGATGTTTGCAAGTGTTTAAAAATATGCGCGCAGACACTGGGGTAGATTGGTGATGATCCATGTACCAAACACTGAAAAACCGTGCCAGTACGTCTTCATTTAAAAGCGACCATTCAAAGGATTGTCCAAAACGAAGGGAGAGATACTGGAATAACGTTTCTAACGAACGCGAATACCAAGCCTGTGTTCCTTTTTGTAATTTGCCAACTTCTGTAACAAAAAACTCTTCCAAATGATTTAGAATAGATACAGGGAGCCCAGGTCTTTCCGCTTGATTCTCCATTGCAGATAAAAAGAGGTCTTTATTATTTTCTAAACGCATTTCTGTTGGAGCTGAAGTTAATTGCTGCTCCATTGATTCTAATTCATTTGCTCTTTGAATGGACCAACCGAGTACTCTCCAGCTGGTTTCTCGAATAGTAAGTTCTTGTTGTTCTTCTTCATGGTGGTTGTATTTCTCTAGCTGCACGAGTATCTCCCCTCTCATCTCATGCACAAACGATGTATAAGGGCCAAATAGTTCATAGCGATTCCCTATCCGTATGAGCCTGGCGAAGACCAATTTATCTCGCGGAATAGCATCCTTTTTCATCACCTCATACTCTTTATTTGTTTCCAGTGATCGAAACGTCATCGTCTCTTCTTTGGATTCCAACATTTCAAAACAAGAAAAGGTTAATTCGGATAGGCTTTGAATCACTCTTTCTCCATCCATCCGATGACGATTGGTGGATGCCCAAAGTTCTACAGGCCTTCTTCCATTTATACATGGTGCATCAAATAGCAAATAATAATGAAACGAAAAAGCGAAGCTTTTTGGGATAGGTTGGTCTAAAGGGAGCTGTAATAATTCTTTAAACCTTGTTGCCCACTTGTCTTGATCTTCGACTTTGGCATAGCGATGAAACCATGTATCTAGATCAGAAAGGAGCTTCCCTTTTTGCCCTCTTTCTCGATTTTCTCTAGTTAATTCAGCTTGATGGAAAACGACTACGCGTTCACAACATTTTTTATACTTTTTACCACTGCCACAAGTACAGGGTTGATTTCGACCTACCATACTAACACCTCGGATGGAAAATTCCTTGTAATCCAGTATATCGAAAATACGCATATAAGACAAAGAAAATTTTAAAAAAATACATAGACAAAATATTCGTGTTATGTATTTAGGTTCGATGAAAATAACAAAATCCCTGCAACAAATTGTTGCAGGGATTCCTACTATTTTACAATATGGACTTTTACGTTTTTCCGACCCCATTGAACACAATCGGCCTCATTTGTGAAGTAAAGATCGATAATATGACCTTTAATTCTTCCTCCAGTATCTTCTGCAACACCGTAACCATAACCTTCAATATACAATTTGGTTCCAAGCGGTATGACACTAGGGTCAACAGCAACGGTTCCTTTGTGCGGAGTTGTTCCAGTAGCTGTTTTGCTGCCATAAGAAGTGTAAGCAGTTGCTTCAAATGTCATAGCAGAGCCTGATAATACTCCTGATGCTGGTGTTGCATCGTCCTTCTCAGGTTCTTTTGTGCCTAGTTTCACTACTTCTTGAACAGGTGCTACTTTATTCACCAATGTCCTCGTTTGTACTGGCTTACCGTCCTTCACCAGCAATTTTCCATTTTTATATAGGGCAACAATTTGATATTCTTCTACACCCATTTTTCCTTTTGTCGTTACTTCTTTTTTGCCTTTTTCCAGCTTGGCGTCTTTTATTTCTTTCGTAGTAAATTTAATTGGTTTGGTTTCCTTTTTTACCCGTTGTTCGACTTTGTCGATAACAATCCTCATATTCGGGGTAATAACTTCGTTCATGGATACATTTGGCTCATCCCAAGCAGACAAAGCAATCTTTCTTTCTTCCAAGAAAGAACCCACCGTTGTCTGTGTGGTAATAAACGTACCTAGTTTTTTACCGCCTAGTTCCAGATTTACTTTACACTTACAACGAAGCTCTACCGTTGTATCCCCATCTAATTCTTTATTCCAAGGTATACTCGGTTGATAGGACGCCTTCAGCTGCTGCACATTTTGTCCAGCACCTGCCAGAGCTTCTTCCAATGTATTATGTAATCCTTCGCTAACCACTTGTGACTTTCCGTCACTAAATGTAACAGTTACTTTTGTTTCCATTGCAGCATAAGCCACAAATGATCCAGATAAAAGTACTATCGCTATTACTCCTAATATTAGGAATTTCTTCATTGGTCACTGCTACCGAAAAACTTTGAATTTAATTTTAAAAGGCACACTTAATTCGTTTGACTAGACTGTCTGAAGTTTTTCCAGTAACAGCTTCGCACCTCCTTGTTAGGTGTACCTATGTAACTTCTGCCCATTATAACAGGACTAAAAAAGATATTCTATTTATATGAAAAATGTTCCTTTTTTTTTCTTTTTTCTGCACACTAAAAACTGGTAAATATTTGAACCGTCACTTGACCATTTGTTGCTTCCGAAACAATGAGAATAGGGCCTTTACGCTCGTTTTTAAATTTAAAATCAGGACCTCCCCATGAAACTGTTGCATCTCTATTTTTGGGAACATATGGAACAGTTTTGCTATGACTTTTTCTTTCCACAATCGTTAAATGAGCACGATCAACACTATTGAATAATGTCGAAGAAGTTTGGCATATTCCTCCACCGATTCCCTCACTATATTCTCCTTTCACAATGATCTTCGCTTCTTTATACCCTCTACGGAATGATCTTTGTCCTACTGTCTTATTAAATGAAAAAGTCTCACCAGGCATTACTACCACATGATCAATCGCCTTCGTAGATAATTGTACGTTATGCGATCGATTATAAATACTTTTATTATAAAATGTCGTATAAGATGCTAATAATTTTCCTTTTAACTTTACAAGTTGTTTTGATGTCAATGCAGGATACAATGTTTCATAAGGAACTTCAATTTCTTTTCCCAAATAAAAATGAATCAAATCCATCCAGCGATCCATTTCTGATGTTTTTACCCTTATCCCTTGCTGTTCCAATATCACTTTTCTATCACGAAAGTAAGCTGATTTCGCAGAATGATTGATGTCTTTTCCTATCTTTTCAAACCACCGATGAAGTTTTTCTCGATTTAACGTTGTTGGGTCAATCCCATCAAAACCAGCTTGTCTAAGATCCAAATACCAATGCTTATCACCATACGTTAGATGCATAATCGGATTTGGTGATCCGTCTTGGAAAATAGGAGGCAAAAGAATAAGAAAACAAGCATATAAATAAACAAACAAAAAAATCCCTCCTTCTTTGGTAGTTTGTGCAAAGAAAGAGAGACTTAACAAAGAAATTTACTACGCAAAAAAATGAATAATATAGGTTATCCAAGCCTCTATGCCAAACAAAGCCATTGGATAAAGAACAATCAAATTCACTAGAAATAAAAATGGAATAGCAATCAAAAAATTCCAATGTTTTGTCTTATGACGAGCTACTTGCATACCGATGAACGAACCAAGCGCCCCTCCTAGCGCTGCAACAAGAAAAAGTGTTTTTTCTGGTATTCTTCGCTGACTTGCTTTTGCCTGTTTTTTGTCATACAACATTTGTGAAAAACCTGCGATGTTCATCGCCAAAAGGTACACAATAACAATGATATTCATAAAATTATTTTAACAAATAGAGGCTTTTGTTTCAAGATAATGTGAATTATATAACAAAATATGATCATTTTTTGAAGGTTATCCAGATGAATCATAAAAAAGATTGTGAAATAGTGTACAAAGTTATTCACAGAGAGTAAGATAATTGTATACAAATTAGACATTAAATCAAGGAGGAAACATCCATGGATTCTGCTTTCTGGAGTCGAATGCTTACCGAAGAAACCCTTGCATTTCATATTATTTGGGCTGCCATAGGAGTTGGAGTTCCCATTTTTATTAGTTTAGCAGAATGGATCGGTATCCGAAAAAAGGACAAACACTATATTATGATGGCAAAACGCTGGACTCGTGGTTTTGTGATTACGGTAGCTGTTGGTGTTGTCACTGGTACTTGTATTGGAGTACTCTTGTCCTTGTTATGGCCGACATTCATGCAGTTAGTAGGAAATGTGATTAGTTTGCCTTTATTTTTGGAAACATTCGCGTTCTTCTTTGAAGCCATATTTTTAGGAATATACTTATACACTTGGGATCGTTTTAAAAATCCATATTGGCATTGGCTGACCTCCATACCAGTCATTATTGGTTCTACGCTGTCCGCAGTATTTATTACAACCGTTAACTCGTTTATGAATACCCCAGCTGGATTTAAATTAGATGCCAAAGGAAAAGTAGTGGATATCGACCCGATCGGAGCGATGCTTAACCCAGCCACTCCTTCAAAAGTTGGTCATGTTGTCTCTTCTTCCTATTTAATCTCAGGTCTACTTTTAGCAGGGTTGGCAGCATTTTTTATTCTACGAGGAAGAACTCATATCTACTATAAAAAAGCATTAAAACTAACCATGATAACTACACTGATTTTGTCAATTTTAACGATTCTGATGGGCGATATTTCGGCAAAATTTCTTGCTGAACACCAGCCAGCAAAATTAGCAGCTGCGGAATGGCACTTTGAAACAAAGCAAGATGCGCCGCTTGTTTTATTTGGAAAACTTAATAAAGAAACCAATGAAGTTACTTATGCGATAAAAATACCAAAAGCACTCAGTATACTAGCTACCGATAGTCCTTCTGGTACAGTTGTTGGACTCGATAGTATTCCAAAAAACTTATGGCCGCCACTGTATATTCATTATTTATTTAATACAAAAGTAAGTATTGGATTTTACTTATTATTTATTACTGCGCTTTTTGTATTTTTATCGATTTGGAAAAAAGGAAATCCGTTTCATCCGCTAGTATTGACTGGTATTGTCCTTGCTGCTCCGCTTTCCTTTTTAGCGATGGAATTGGGGTGGGTGTTTGCAGAAGTAGGCAGGCTGCCATGGATTATCACTGGAATAATGAAAGTAGGCGAAGCTGCTACCACAGCCGCAAACGTAAAAGTAATGTATTTTTTATTCAGCGGGCTTTACTTTGTCTTAGCAGTAGTTGCGATAATCGTATTAGTTCGTTTGTTTAAAGGGAAACCAGCCGAAGCAGAATTAGCAGCTCAGGGGGAGTCGTAAAATGCAATTAGAAATGATTGGGATAACGGTCTTATGGACGTTTCTATACGGCTATATCATTGTAGCTTCGATTGATTTTGGGGCAGGATTTTTCTCTTACTACAGTCATTTGACCAAGAAGGAACACATTATCAATAAAATCATTGATCGCTACTTATCACCAGTATGGGAAGTCACAAACGTATTTCTTGTGTTTTTCATTGTTGGTATTGTCGGTTTTTTCCCGGATACTGCTTACTACTACGGAACTGCGCTGCTTATACCAGGCGGGATCGCTTTAATTTTATTGACGATTCGCGGATCTTTTTATGCATTTGCAAACTACGGGGGCAGAAAAAGCAAATTTTTCTTATTTTTGTATGGAATGACAGGTCTCTTTATACCTGCAGCGCTTTCCACTGGTCTAACCATATCCGAAGGCGGATTTATTGTAAAAACAGGAAAAAACATCGATTTCATGGCTATGAATCTGCTGAAAAGTCCCTATTCATGGACCGTTGTATTCCTAGCAATTGTGAGCATCTTATATATTAGTGCAAGTTTTTTAACTTACTATGCACACAAAGCAGGAGACAATCCTGCAATGGAGCAGCTTCGAAAATATTCTTTGTTTTGGAGTGGCCCAACAATATTAGCAAGTATTCTAGTTTTTTGGGGTTTATCACACCATAATCCCCTTCACTTTGCAAAATCTTGGGATATTCGCTGGATTTTTGCTTGCTCTTTCCTTTTTTATCTCATTGCAGTTTGGTTGATGTGGAAAAAGAAAAACTTCGGAATATCTTTTATCTGTGTCATGATTCAGTTTGCATTTGCATTTTTTGGTTATGGTTATTCTCACCTGCCGTACTTGCTATACCCTTACATTACATTGCAAAGCGGCTTAACCAACTCTACTATGGGGTGGGCATTGGTAATAGCATTTATCGCTGGGCTTTTATTATTAATACCATCTCTCATTCTGTTAATGCGCTTATTTTTATTCAATGCCAAATACGTCAAACAAGGAAAATAATAATAAAATGCTGGGGTAACCCCAGCATTTTTTCTCTTTTCTATCACTTAGAAACTTGACAACTCCATACGGCTAAAGCCGTTGGATTCTTGGGACGATAGCCTCATGACTATTTCATTACCAAGCTAACCCCGTGAGCCCCACGGTTTATGTTTGTTGTTTTTTCTTTGCCTCGAGCAAACTTGGTTTTCGTCTGTCGCGACTATACATATATTACCATGCGAATGTTCGTTTGCAAATTTATTTTCTCCAAAGGTTGAACTGCTGAAGGGAAATTCCTTCCCCTCGTTCGACGCTCGCTTTCATCCCACGATTTAAATCGTGGGTTTTCTCGCTCGCAATGCTATAATATATTCGAAAATGAGCCTATTTATAATTATTGCAAGCTTCAATAAATGCAGAAAAAATTCTCATGGCTTGTTTATTTTGCAGTATTGCCATTCCTTCGGGGTGCCATTGGATACCTAATAGAAATGGATATTGATTGCTTTCAATTGCCTCAATTACACCATCCTTTGAAAACGCAGCAGCAATCAAAGATGATCCCAAATTTTTTACAGACTGATGATGATAAGAATTAACTAGAGGTGTATCTTGCCCGATGATGTGATACAAAAGACTTTCTTTCTCTATGTCAATGGAATGAGTAGGATACCCTCTAGGAGCTTTTTGACTATGGTTGATAGCAGATGGGATTTGACTGGGAATATCCTGGTACAAGTCCCCTCCAAATGCTACATTCATCAATTGACATCCTCGGCAAATTGCGAGAATAGGTTTCTTTTGTTTGACAAACAGATCCAATACATTTATTTCGATTTGGTCACGTTCTGGAACAATCTCTCCTATATGCGGCTGCGGCTCTTCTCCATATAAAAAAGGATCAACATCTTCCCCACCGGATAACATCAAGCCATCACACTGATCAACTAACTTTTGCAGCATGATTGGATTTTCCATAAAAGGAATTAATAATGGTACTCCACCAGCTTGTAATATAGATTGAACATAGTCTTGGTTGATGTAATATCTTTTTTCATCCTGATCCATTGTTATACCAATAACTGGATACATACAGTTTCACCCACCTGTTTGCATTTTGTATATTCTATGCAAACAAAAAACTCCAGCTCATCTTGGAACTGGAGTTTTTTATTAATCCTTTGCGTGAGCACGATCATCAAACAAATATTTTATCGCATAAATCCCACTAAGACCTACAATGGTATAAATAATTCTGCTCAGCAACGATGATTCGCGAATCGCATCGCCACCAAAGATTGCAGAAACTAAATCCCATTGGAACAATCCGACTAGCAACCAGTTTAATGCTCCAATAATCACTAATGTAAGAGCTACTTTACCCACAGCTTCGCCCTCCTTCAATCGATGTTTCTGTTAGTATGTATAAAGAAGATCATTTTCATACCAATCGATCTTTGTGGGAATATTTTAAAAATACTTTAAGATATTGCTGCTGTGTTTTAATCGCATTGGATTGAACAGACAGTCCCTATACACAGAGGAGTTTCCTATGCCTGTGCGTCGTAAACTGAAACTGCATCACTTTAAAGAGTATTGGGAGATCGAGATCTTCCTTGATGGTTACATTCTTTATAGTGACGGTGTAGATGACGGCCTCACTTATCGTGAAAAAGAAAATTTGATATCGGGCGTCACTACAGCATTGAGGTAGGTGAATCCGTAATTGTTCGAAAAGACGACAAAATCGTCATCGAAAGGATTTATACTGTTCCCGGACGAGTCCCCGTTGGGATAGAAGCCAGAAAGAAAATGCCTGTTACAGTTGAGGGAATTTGTAAAGTTACTGCTTTGAAACGTGCTCCTGAATCCATTTACGTTCCTAACATTTATAATTAATTTTTTGGTTCAGATAGCAGTAAATTGCTATCTGAATCCCAAATCATCAACACTTATCATTTCCAGATTTATAATATAAAATCACATCAATTAGTATATAGACAATAAACCCGCCATGACTTTTTATGGCGGGTTTATTATTACTTTTTTTGTTTTCCGTTATGAAGATGTCACTGGAATTTCTTTCTCTTGTTGTTTTCGCTTGTGCTCCTCAGCTAACTTATCGATTTCTTTCTTTAATTCCGCTACCATCTCGGATTCTGGAATTTTACGGATGATTTCCCCATGACGGAAAAGCAATCCTTCACCTCTTGCTCCAGCAATGCCGATATCTGCTTCTTTTGCTTCCCCAGGTCCATTTACAGCACAGCCAAGCACACTCACTTTAATAGGGGCTTGGATTTTGGAAATATATTCTTCCACTTCATTTGCGATGGAGATAAGGTCAATCTCAATCCGCCCGCATGTCGGGCAAGAGATCAAGGTAGCAGCATTTGCCGCCAAGCCAAATGTTTTTAATAACTCGCGTGCTACTTTTACTTCTTCTACAGGGTCAGCGCTGAGTGAAATCCGCAATGTGGAACCGATTCCTTGAGACAAAATAGCCCCAAGTCCGGCAGCACTTTTTACGGTACCGGAGAACAAGGTTCCAGACTCTGTAATACCTAGATGCAATGGATAATCAAAAGCTTCCGCTGCTTTTTGATATGCTTCGATCGCCAGTCGAACATCTGAAGCTTTAAGTGATACAATGATGTCATGGAAATCGAGCTCTTCCAAGATACCGATATGATACAAGGCACTTTCCACCATACCGTCAGCAGTTGGATACCCGTATTTTTCCAAGATACGTTTTTCGAGCGACCCTGCATTTACTCCAATACGAATAGGGATACCACGCTCTTTTGCTGCTTTTACAACAGCCTCTACTTTTTCCCGTCTTCCTATATTCCCAGGGTTAATCCGAATTTTATCAATTCCACCCTCAATTGCTTTTAATGCAAGCTTGTAATCGAAATGGATATCTGCTACCAAAGGAACGGTAATCCGTTTTTTAATTTCTGGGATTGCCTCAGCAGCTCTCATATCAGGAACTGCTACACGAACAATTTGACAACCAGCTTCTGCTAGTCGATTGATTTCATTTACTGTTGCTTTTACATCGTGTGTCTTTGTTGTAGCCATACTTTGAATGACTACTTGATCATTTCCACCGATTTGCAAATTGCCAACTTGAACTGGTCTTGTTTTCGTACGATGAACCATGAGCACTCGCTCCTTAAGAAGTTAAAACTAGATTTTAAAATGGATAACAAAGTAAATAATTACTTGTTGATCCATTTGTTTTACCAGAAAACAAAAGATAATACTTCAATGGTATCATAAAAAGTATTGACAGATGATGATAGCTACAAGTTCCGTTCATCATTATATCATATCAAGAAAGGCAAAAAGGGGCTTTTCGCCCCTCTTTTTTGAAGATCAAGAAAAGATTACATTATCTCAATCAATTATTTGCAATTTTCCATATTGTGAATTGTTATTTTCTTTTTACTTTCTTCGCTGCCATTCGCATAGAAAATGGTATCATTCCGAACCAGCGATATGACCATGGTTCTTTTTTCGAAGACCGAATTGCTTTTCTATCTTTGCGTGGTGTCTCCATAAACCATACCATTTTTTCAAGTAAATAAGTGATCCAATCTTTAAAAGACATCTTACCACCTCACTACTTAGCCTTCACTGCTTTTCGTGAGTTTAACCCAAATATCTTTGATTTGTTTTGCAGCTTGTTCTTCTGATAGATTCTTTGTTTGAATGGTGTAATCAGCAAACTGGTATAACGGTTTCCGTACAGTATACAGTTGATGAACTCTCTCCTTTAGAGTACCTCCTTGTAATAGTGGACGGGAATTATCTGATTGCAACCGTTCGATAATTACTTCAGGTGGCGCATCTAACGCAAAAACATAACCATATCGATTCATACACACCCTATTTTCCGAACGAAGAACAATTCCTCCTCCTGTAGTAATAATACTCGGATGTGTATTTTGAACTGCTTGCTCAATCGCCCCTGTTTCAATGTTACGAAAAGTAAGTTCACCATAATTAGCAAAAATATCAGGTATAGAGCTGTTTCGATCCCGCTCGATCATCAAATCTGTATCCAAATGCTCCATGTTTAATGTTTGTGACAATATCTTTCCTACCGATGTTTTTCCTGTTCCCATAAAGCCGATTAAAATAAGATGTTTTCTCATAGTAAAAATTATTATACATGGCTTACTCTAACCAGTACAAGATATGTAATGTCTGTTTATTTAATTCCGCTGTCTCTGTTTGTTGAATTCCATTTGGACTTTTAGCAGTTGCCTTGACCACCAATGTACCAGTATTTGATTCCCATACAGAAACATTCACCAGAAATTTTCCAAACTTTTTTTGTGTCGTGGTGTAATCATTTGGATTCTCCACGAGTTCTTTTTGTCTCCAAGCAATTGCACTTTCTGCTGCATAATTAGCTTGTATCAATGCAAAACGCATTTGATCATATTTTTTTGCTTCCACCCATTCTTTACATGCAAACAGTAGTAAAGTGGCTATTAATGCGATCAAAAGCGTTACAACGGGCAAAATAAATCCTTCCTCATCATTCATCAATCCGCCCCCATAAATAAACTTTCCCATGAAATACTGCACCATTTTGTAAAAGGTTTACTGTCATTTCCACTCCCTTCTTATAACGGTGAAAACCGATCTTGTGTACATGTTGTAACATTACAGTATGTCCACGAAACGGCTGCTGTTTTTGCTGCTTTAAACTACGTATTAACTGACCATTTATAAGACGATATTGTACTTCTTGTCCGTCTTTCATCACCATGATAATTTGATTATTATTTACTAACATGTTCACTCCATTCGATTCATCATATATTGTTTGCATGTGAAAACGATTAAATTGTTCCCATAATAAATGCTCTGTTAATGAAGTTCTCACATCATTTGTTAGTTGATAAAAAAAGCCAAATACCATTGGAAATATGGTCATAAAAAGCAAAAATGTAATGACTACTTCAACATAGGTAAATCCTTGTTCTGAAATCGAAATACTTCTAATTTGATGGAGCAAATCTTGTCTTGTCTGTCTTTCCAAGTCGTGTTTACTGTGATTTTCCATAAGGCTTGTTCCCTTTGCACTTTTGTGGATATAAGATATGGAGCAATATACTTTTTTTCATCACTTAACTTTAAATCACTCAATTGTCGCTCTAATTCTGCTTGTGAAATTATTTGCGCATCATTTTCCAACATTCTGTCTTTTGAAAATGTCTCCCCTGTTAGATAAACAGGGATTGCAAACGTCAACAAAGTAATTACAACAGCAATAGCAACCATTGTTTCTACCAGAGTAAAACCTTGCTCTTCTCTATTCATGAGACTCCATCCTTGTTACTCCACTTGCTACTTGAATAATAATTGTTATCTGCCTATGTTCCGCACATTGTAAAATAATTGTTCCACCGCGAACTTGTCCAGACTGACGAAAGACAACTTCGTTATTATTGTAATTGGTTTGAATCTGAATTACTTTTTGCAAACTCACCATATCTACTACTTTCCCATCTTCTATTACTAACATCTTTTTCTTTCTAAACTGTATGGTTATTTCTTTTTCTTTTGCCATGGCTACAAATTGAGCCCGTTGTAGTTGAGAAATCACTTGCATACGCAACTGAGTGTCAGATGTTTTGGAAATTAAATTTGTTAGATTTGGCATTGCAAATGAAGTAAGCAAACCTAAAATACTAATTACACATAGAAATTCAACAAACGTAAAACCGGCTTCCCTCTTCAGCTTTTTCGACATATCACTTGCACTTCATCCGCTTTTTTTACTAATTGATATATCCCTTGATCTCCTGGACATTTGGGAATACTCCGTAAATATTTTTTAGTGACTAGCTGCTGAATGGTACTTGGGTATACACCAAAATCTAAATAATAATTTTCCATCTGCATGGTGATCATCCTACGGTTAGCTTTGTCTGCCTGAACGTTCGCCTTTTTACTCGCCTGTATAAAATTTGGTAGTGCAATCGCAATAATAATACCGATAATAAATAATACAACCAGCATTTCCACCAACGTAAACCCTTCTTCTGATTTCCTCATAAATATCCCCCTATTGAACCGCTTCGATAAGTCCGAACATGGGCAAAAATAATGAAATAACAACGATTCCCATCAAAACTCCTATCAGAACAGTTAAAGCTGGTTCTAAATAAGACATCCATTTTTCAATTTTCTCAGTTAACCACTCTTCAGACGTAGTAGCTAGCTGTCCTAACATTTCTCCTAACTTTCCTGTTTCTTCCCCTAAAATGATTGTGTGAGAGAAAATAGGCAATAAACATGAATAATTCTCATCCATTATTGCACTGAGTGTAGAACCTTCCATCAATTTTTGCTTTGTAGTCGAAAGATAATTTGCGAGTTTCGGCCATGGTGTAACTTGTTCTAGGAGGGTAAAAGAAGATAGCATGGGTACACCTGCTATAATAAATGAACTTAATTGTAGAGATAAGTACTGGGTGTAGCGATAACGATAGTAAGTGGCTACAAAAGGTATTCGGCAAAAAATTTGTTGAAAAAATGGAGTGTGTTTGAAGTACATTAATGTTGTAAAACAGATCAATCCAGTAACCAAAAGGTATGGGAAATATTGAGACAGAGTGAATACGACTTGGGTTGTAAAGGGCAAGGTAGAAGAAAAAGAATGATATAATTCTTTAAAAGTAGGCAGTACAATTATTGATAGAAACAATAAACCAACGCATAAAAAGACGAGAATGAATAGAGGATAAAAGGTAATCTGTTTTATTTTTTTCTTCCATCTCATTTTTGCTTGATAGTAGCGATGACATTGATGGAGCGCAAAAAGTATATTTCCATGTAGTTCAGCAGTTTCGATAAAAGAACAAAAGATCGGGGGCAAAAAAACCTTTCGAAATGCTGCCGATAAGCTATCACCTCTCTGAATACAATCAAGTAACCTCCCCCCAGTGTCTGAAGGGATAACCTGCTGTACCGTTAACATTTGCAGGCTGTCACGCAAAGGTATGCCACTATCCAACATAGAATGTAAATGGTAACTGAATGAAACGATTTTCTCTTCTTTCCACATAGTCAATGACTACCAACCTCCACAGTCATTCTCGAAAACTCCTCGTTTGTCGTTAAACCTTGCTCTACTTTTCGTTTTAATGCCTGTTCCATCGTTCTATATCCTTTAAAATGGAAAAATTTTCTTAGTCTAGCTGAAGTCGGATGGGACATTATTTCATTTTGCAGTTCTTCGCAGGAAGGTAAGACCTCAAATATTCCCGATCTTTTGTAATATCCACTTTCACGGCATTGCAAGCAGCCGCATCCCGAACACTGTTTACATGACAAACGTATTAAACGCTGTGCAATTACTCCATTTAAAGCGGATGCAACCAAATAAGCCGGGATTCCCATATCAATCAGTCTTGTGATCACCCCAGCCCCATCAGCTGTATGTAGTGATGTTAGAACTAGATGTCCCGTTAAAGCTGCTTCGATTGCTATTTCAGCTGTCTCCTGATCACGAATTTCTCCAACCATAATAATGTCTGGGTCTTGTCGCAAAATTGCTCGCAGTCCTCTAGCAAATGTAAAATCTATTTTTGGATGAATTTGAACTTGATTTACACCTGTTAACTGCAACTCAATCGGGTCTTCCAAAGTAATAATATTTTTCCGGCTATGATCAAGCAATGATAACAGTGTATATAACGTTGTCGTTTTTCCAGCACCAGTCGGGCCTGTAACAACAAACAATCCAGGACGGTGCAATAACTGTTCTACACGCTGCGACTCTGCTTCTTCCATTCCTAGTTGATGAAGCGATTGGGAAGACAATGTTGTAGGTAATATACGCAATACAATTTTTTCTCCATACAAAACCGGTAAAGTGGCTAATCGAATTTCCAACATGGTGTCTTCTATCTGTACTGTCATCGCACCATCTTGTGGTAATCGTCTTTCACCAATATCCAGCTGTCCCATTATTTTCAGTCGTGAAATAATACTTTTCGCTTCATTCATCGGCAGCCGTGCTGTCTCCGTTAAAAATCCATCTATTCGTTGTCTGATGACAAGAGCATCCATGCTCGGTTCTAAATGAATATCACTTGCTCGATTCTGCAGTGCTTCAAAGAAAAGACTATTCACAAATGCAATCACATCCAACACAACACCTCCAAACTGTTATAAGAACGTATATACTTATTTCGACTCATTATTCCATAAAACCTCCTAAAATGACAAAAAAAGGTAAGTATTACAAAATAAAAAGGCCCTTTCGGCCCGTTTACGCAAATATGTCGTAATTTTTCCCATAAATACAAGTAACATCATCATCTACCTGAATAACTTGTCCATCCAATAAATCAATATCAATTTTCTTGCCAGTAGTAGTAGATAGTGTAACTGTTAGTGATTTGCGAATTTTGGGCTTTAGCAAAGAAGAGTTAAATTCGAATCGCGTTGTCATCTCATCTTCCACAGAGACGGTTTCAAAATTTTCATCCAACATAATTTTGTAATACGGCTGAGATGAAAAATGCTTCATAAAAGCTTGTAATTGATCCTTTTTCCCAGATACACGCAACGTCAACATAATACGAGACACACTCCTTATTTTTTCTAAAATTGTATAGAAACGGAACCGAAACCTTTTTTTATACCCATAATTAAGTATAAATCCCCTATTGTTAGGACTCAATGATTATTAAAATCTATTTTTCCACCCATAATTAGTAATAATTTTTAATTTTTCGACCAAAATGAACAAAAAAGTGCAAAATAATATTTTCCATAATAATGACAGAAAAATCCAAGAATCGAAGAAGGAAAACAAGATTTGACATCGAATCTTTGAACAAACAAAATAACATCAATAGGCAGGGATCAACCAGATGGATCGATATAATTCGCTAGACTTCGGCAAAATTGTCCGTAAACTGAGAACATCGCGCGGTCTCCCTATGAAGTTTTTTGAAGATAAAGAGATTTCACAAGGAACGATCAGTAAAATCGAAAGAGGTGATCCTACTGTCAGCAAACATAAGCGGTTTTATTACCTAAATAAGTTAGGCTACAACCAAGAAAAACTGCAAGAATTGCTGGAACAAGAAAATAACTCTTCCCAGTTGGAACATTTACAGTTAAAATCGATTGAAACTATCATCGACTTAGTAGGCGCAAAAGAAGGATTAAAGCAGTTAAGAGAATCCGGACTTCATGAAAAAACACATGTGAAACCAATGGTAAATTTCTTGCGTGGCAAAATTTACTACCAAAAGAAATTTTATGAGAAAGCAAAAAACGTACTGCTTGAAGCGATCAAATTAATCGATCGAAACAGAGCGGCTTGGGAATCTACTAACTTAAAATCTTCTTGTTTTGGTGAACTCGCACGAATTTTCTTTCAAGAAAAAAATTATGATGAGACGATTGCTTATAACCAAAAAGGAATTGATTCCTTTGTTGAGCATGGTACCAGAAAGTACACCAAGGCAATCCTCCTTTCCAATCACTCTCTGTATTTATTGCGTTTGGATTTATTAGAAGAGAGTTTGGAAATGGTGAAAGACTGCAAACTGCATCTTGGTTCGCAAGAGACAGGCCTAAGTTTTATTTATCCTTATAATGTCGAAGTAAATGCCCTAATTGAAAACAAAAGTTATACGCAAGCAATTCAAAGTGCTGAATTAGGCATTGAAATTGCGCGTATCAGCCAGAGCTATGACCGATCATTCCAGCTCTGGAGTAGTTTAGGTGATATTTATTTTGAGCAAGAAGAATTTTCTGTTGCACTTATCTGCTACCAAACAGCTTTACGATTGAAACCGAGAGTTAGTTATGAAAATTGGTTTACCTACATTCGATTGCAACTCGGACTCATTTACATCCAGAAAAAAGATTTTTCCCAGGCAGAATCACATTTATTGGATGCTGTCAAAACCTCTGATGGAACTCGGATGGATCATATATATGAAGCGTATAATGCGCTTGGTGATATGTATCTTCAATTGGATGATACAGAAAAAGCAGTTCGCTTTCTCCAAAAAGCATTGCATATCGCTCAAGATCACAAACTTTACAAACAAGAACGCGAATCACTTACCAAACTTTGCCAATGTCAACATTATTTGGATATGGATCAATATCAAAGTTATGTCAACAACTTGGTATCTGTCAGTATCCAACTACAACGAGGAGGTGATGAATAATGCGCAAAGCTACCAGTGAACCAATCCATACTTAAATATTTGAAATTTATTGATTTTTGCAATCTGCTATTATCTAAGCTAGCCTTTAAGGCTAGCTTTATTTTTTATTTTTTTTTGGTTTGCATGAATTAAATTTTATAAACACTGATAAATATACTAGTCATCTATTGTCTTGATCCTTGTAAGAAATACTGCACCTTACCAAAAATATTTATTACTCCTAAAAATAGCATGACCCTCTCTACGACAAGAATACATCGTAGAGAGGGTCATCTCACTTACATGGAAACATTACTTGAGGCCAGGAGTCCACTGGAGGCCCCAGCCCCAGTGACGGTCCACAGCCTGCTGGAATCCATTGATGGCCTTCGTTTCCATCTTCACCGTGAAACCATCCGTCGATCGCTCGATCAGTGCGACTGCACAGGTCCGATACCGGTTGGCTTTGCCCTTGTGCTCCAGTCGAAGCAGTGGATTGCCCGGGACCTGGATCGTGGTATATGCATCCCCCACAGCCTCCAGAGACTTAGCTCCTTCATAAACATAGACGAAGATACCGAGGCGCTTGATGTACCGTCGAGCCAGACTGTAGCGAGCACGAATCGTCTCGCCAGTCGTCTTACCCGAACGGTCATCGTGGTTAAGCTGAATGTATGGTGCTGAAGTCTGGCTACCGAAGCGGAGAGGGCTCTCACCCAGCCCCTGAACGATACCCTTCTGTCCATCCATCAGCTCGAACAAAGCACACAGGTCTACATCTGCAGGAAACTGCCAATTCGTGTGCATGTAAATATCGTCATCAACGACATCTTCCGGCTTCACGAGCGTGAACTTCTGACCCTTGGTCATGTTGATGGTAGACATATACTATCCTTCCATAGGAAGTGAGATGAACATCAGCCTAAAGAGGGCTGTTCAGCGATTTGCTGATTAAATCAATTATATCGCACGATTAATATAATAGCATTATTAAGATATATTTGGTTTTCATAAATAAATAGATATCTCCACTTGATTAAAGATGAACCCATTTTTTACTAATTAGAGGTATGAATTATGGAAGTGCTCTTTTTGTTTTTTCAACAGGTGCGATAGCAGACACACTCGTGCATATAGTAAATAATATTAGCGAATTTGTTCATCTAGAGTTAAAATAAAGATGTCTTGTCAACCTTAACTAAGGATTTAAAATGTCTTCCATCCCTCTTATCCGCAATAAAGAGGATGCTATCCGACTTCTCGAAGAAGTCCGTAAAGAGATTGGAATGCGTCATTTGGGAACTTGGAGATGGATTCTTGCTTGTGAAGCTGCCATCAGCGTAAACAACAAAATTGAGGCTAGGGTTTGTATTGATCTTGCTCTGAAAGCAAAAGCGAAAGATAATAAGAAGGTACAGGAAGTACAAAACTGGATTCTTAGAGAAAATCGATATTCGGAATTTTACACCTCCCCAGAGCACCGGCAGTAGTTGACAATATATGACCCATCTTCTCATGAGAAGATGGGTCGAGCATTAACCAGCAATTTTAATGTATAATTTCGAATTAAATTTCATTTCAAATAAAAATAATTCTCAAAGATCATAAAGATGCTATCCTTCCTAAATCATTTCTGCTACCATCAAATTATCTCCATCACCTAGCAAGAATTGAGGAACAAATGAGTGTTCACTCTGTCACAGTTGGAACCAAGAAGTCCTGTACCGCAAAGGTTACGGTTGTGCAAAAAGGTTTGATTACCAACATGGAAATGACACATGCCGAGGATTGTTCGTGCAGCAGATCTAGCAACCTGTCCGAACTTGTCAAGGAATATGGCGGTCAGTTGTTCCTAGCCATCACTGAATATGGAGACTTGATGTACACAGGAAGGTTTGGGGTTAAGAAAGCAGTCCCCTGTTAATCTCTCCTTGTACCATTCCCTTCATGCAAATGAAGGGAGAAGAAAATCTTTTCTTTCTATGTATAAATACATGCCAAACTCCTCATACTATTTTTAGCGATGGGGAGTAGCCAAGAGGTAAGGCATCGGTTTTTGGTATCGTGTACCGAAGGTTCGAATCCTTCTTCCCCAGCCATTTTAAAGAAAATAACGCCTTTATTGGCGTTATTTTCTTTATGTATATACAGGATTGCATTTTAGAAACTCAGCACATTTCTGCTGCTCTTTGTTTAATCCATCAAAATCTCGGTAATGAACAATGATCTTTATTGAGCTGTTGTGTATATATCGCTCCTACACATTGAATTACGACGATTACATCATTTCTAGTTAAAAAAAGAAAGGATACTTTTCCCTCTTTAGATCACTTCCATTTCGCTAAAATCTTCTTCCCCACATTCTGGACAATATTTTATGCCATCATGCGTTGTTTTGGTTGGCGGTCAACAGTGCAAAACAAAATAAAATCCAATTACCATTATTATGAATTGTATAATTTTTAGATAGTAAACCTCATTCAAAAAAAATTGTTAGCACTATGGATAGATAACTATCTTAACTGACATATTTGTTATATACTTACTTTTTCCCATGAGGAATAAGCCTGGGAACACACGATAATAAAATTAAAATAGCTGTAGCATATGGTAATACTTCTAACATTTGTACATCCATCACATATTGAAATACCCAAGGATCATGAATAATGAGATCTCCTGCGATGAAACCAAGTACTGCTCCTCCCAAATAGAGAATAAAGGGAAAACGAGCGATAAACCTTGCGACGAAGCCACTTCCCCACATTAAAAGCGGAATACTCAGTGCCAATCCAAACAAAACCAGCCACATGTCTCCATGCGCTGCCCCAGCAACTGCCATCACATTATCCAAACTCATTACTACATCAGCAATGATTATTGTCTTAATCGCACTCCGAAAAGTAGTGCCTGCTTCTACATGTGTCTTATCTGTTGTATCTCCAATGACCAATTTACCAGCGATAAAAAATAATAAGAGTCCTCCTGCAGTCATTAAAAAAGGAATATGTAATAAATAAGCCGCTACGGTGGTTAAGGAAGCCCGCAATACAACAGCGATCCCAGAACCGATGAGAATAGCTTTTTTACGAAGGTTATTTGGTAATCTCCTTGCTGCCATTCCAATCACAACAGCATTATCTCCGCTTAACAGGAGGTCGGAGAGGACAATGGTAAACATACTTATCCAAAATGTAGATTCCATATATTTCTTCCTTTCCAGTTTGTCCTCATCCTAATTTATGTGACAAGCTGTATTTGTATAACCAAAAAGAAAGCTGTTCTTAAGATCAGCTTTCCCCAATACCCTTCTATTCATTAATTTGAATTCGGAAAATTTATGATTTCTATCCCTTCTACCGCTTCGGTTACTAGTGTATCTACTTCTAGTTTCTTTTCTTCCCGCTCACAAACTTTGATCGTTGGCTTCGTCTTTGGCTGTTCTGGTACAAAAACGGTACAACAATCTTCATAAGGAAGAATGGATATATCATACGTGCCTATTTTTTTCGCAATCTCCATAATTTCTACTTTGTCCATACTGATGAGCGGACGCAAAATCGGCATAGTAGTCACTTGGTTAATCGCCTGGATACTTTCTAACGTTTGGCTTGCAACTTGTCCTAATGACTCACCGGTGAATAGCGCTTTTAAATCATATTTTTTGGCTAATTCTTCTGCAATACGAACCATCATCCGACGCATAATAGTTATGCTGTAATTTTCATAGCAGTGTTTTCTAATTTCTGTTTGTACATGTGTAAACGGCACAACATAAAGGCGTATTTTCCCACCAAATTTCGTTAACACACGGCACAAATCCAAAACTTTTTGCTTGGCACGTTCACTCGTGAACGGATGACTATGAAAATGAATAGCATGCAGTTCTACTCCACGTTTCAAAGCCATATAACCCGCAACTGGACTATCGATCCCGCCAGAAAGCATCAGTAATACCTTTCCACTTGACCGAACAGGAAGCCCTCCTGCCCCAGCAGTTTCTTTCCCATAAATATAAGTTCCCTTAATTCGCACTTCGATTTTAATTTCTAATTCAGGTTTATGGACGTCTACTTTTGCTTGTGGAAAATGCTCCAATATATATTGACCGATTCTTGGGTTTATTTCGCCAGTACGAATAGGAAAACGTTTGTCGGCGCGTCTGCTCTCCACTTTAAACGTTTGCACTCCCGGATAAGATGCAAAAACGTTAGCAGCAGTTGTCTCCATTTCCTCAATCTGAGATGAGATACGGATAGCAGGGCTGAAACTCACAATGCCAAAAACTTCTTTCAGCTGTTCCATAATTGGTGATGCAGGCTGATTCCCAAGTTCAACAAAAATTCTTCCGTGTTCTCTTGTTACATCGATTCCTTCATATTCTTCTAACTTATCACGAATATTGCGGATGAGGTAATCCTCAAATAATTTTTGATTTTTGCCTTTTAAAGAAAGCTCGCCGTAGCGAATTAAAATAACATTCCAATTCATCACTGATCTACACCTTTAACCATTGTTGTAAAGTAGGGATTACCTTAGTTAATGCATGTTGACATATAGAGATATCTTGTTCTGTAGTCTGCATTCCCATACTTATTCGAATACCGCTAACTGCTTCTGCCCGGCTCCGCTGCATTGCTAATAGAACTCTACTAGGAGCCTCTTTTTTTGATGAACAAGCAGATTTACTTGAAACATAAATTCCTTCGTCTTCCAATGCCCTGACTAAAACCTCTGATTTTATACCTCTGCAAGAAAAGGAAAGAATGTACGGCACACCATCTCCGTTAAGGAGTATACCATCTAACGAAGCTAGTGTTGTTTGTAACTTTGATTTCCAAACGGCTGTATTTTGTAAAAAAGTTTCTCGTTTTGCAGAGGAAATTTCCACTGCTTTTGCCATTCCAGCTATGAGTGGTACAGCTAATGTACCTGAACGAATCCCGTTTTCTTGTCCTCCGCCGAGCAATAGTGGTGCAATTTGTTTATTTTTGCGTAAATATAATGCACCGACGCCTTTTGGTCCATGAAATTTATGCGCTGAAATAGATAATAAATCAACTTTTGCTTTATTCACATCAACTGGCCATTTACCAAATGATTGCACTGCATCGACATGAAAAAATACTTTTGGAAAAGCGGCTAATAAAGCACCTATTTCTTCAATAGGTTGAACAGCCCCCACTTCATTGTTGACATGCATAATTGAAACTAAAATCGTTTCATTTGTCATAACGCTTTGCAATTCATCAACGGACACATGTCCATTGTCATCAACAGGAAGATAGGTAACCTCAAACCCCTCTTGCTCCAAAGATTGATAAACTTCATAAACAGAATCGTGCTCGATAGCAGTTGTAATGATATGTTTGCCTCTATTTTGGTATTTTCTCGCAATCCCCTGTATCGCTAAATTATTGGCTTCTGTACCTCCAGAGGTAAAAATAATCTCAGAAGGAAGAGCAGAAAGCTCTTTTGTGATCTTTAAACGTGCATCTTCTACTGCTTGTTCCGCTTGAAAACCTAAACTGTGAAGAGAAGCTGGATTTGCATATGTGTTTTCCAACATCCAGCTTACAGTTTCAATCACTTCTTTATACGGTTTAGTTGTAGCACTATTATCCAGATAATGCATTGTTTTTCCCTTCCCAAATAAATACTGTTTGACATAAAAAAAGGCGAAGTATTCGCCTTAGATACGACATGAATCCATTCCTCTTTTTTGTAAATACCGTTGATGATATTCTTCAGCAGGAAAATAAGTTGTTGCTTTCGTAATTTCTGTCACAATCGGTTTCGAAAATTTACCTGATTGATCTAATTCTTTTTTCATTTGTTCTGCTTCTTTTCTTTGTTCTTCATTGTGATAAAACACAACCGAACGATATTGCGTACCGAAATCCGGTCCCTGTTGATTTAACGTTGTAGGATTATGATTCTCAAAAAAGATTTGCAACAATTTTTTGTAAGAGATTTGATTTGGATCAAAATCAATATCTACCACTTCAGCATGCCCAGTCTTATCTGTACATACGTCTTCATAAGTAGGATTTTCCTTGTTTCCACCTGTATATCCAACAGAGGTATCAATTACTCCAGGTATTTTACGAAATGTCTCTTCTACACCCCAAAAACAACCAGCTCCGAAAGTAGCTTTTGCCATTTTATTATCCTCCTTGCAAACGCTCAAAACGAAATGGATCGAACATTTTATCATTTTCTTCTGGTGTTAATAATAAAGATTCTTCTGGTCTCGGAAAAGGCTTTAAAATTAAATCTAAATAAGCAATTTCTCGATAGTTTACCTCAATCAAGATTCCAATATCTATTAACAACTGTATCATATCCGAAATTGATGTAGGATACTGCAATGAAGATCTTACCAAAATAGTTTCACACCACTGTTCTCGCATATACAACGCTTCATACTCTAAGAATGATGCATCTTCTTTATTATTTTGAATTTGAGCTAATGGAAAAGGTTCAATGGATAATTTTTGCGCTTCTTTTTCCATATAAAAAAATATTTCTGATTTTGTATATCCTTGATAAATAAAAGTAAAAACGCTTAGTACAACTGAATTCATCCCTTGTGGTAGATACAAATTCCAACCAAGTTCAAAAAAAACTGCTGGTACTTGTAAATAATCTTGTGACCATTCAGAGCTAAGAACCGTTTGAATGCGCATGTTTTTCCCCTTTTCTGCGCTATTCGCTTCCTTTCTTTTCGCTTATTCTTTTCTTATTAACTTCGACGCCACTTTGAAATCCAAGTATCAGCTTTAGATGCCAGTTTTGGAAAACGTAAACGTAACTTGTGAAGCCATCTTCTCGCCCAAGGAGTTGTCCTAGATAAAAGGATCAAACCGATTAAAAAGAAAAACCAACCTTGCATAATAGGTAATACTGCCCCAATAACACCTAAGAGAAGAAAGAAATATCCTGTGATAGTTATGAGAACTCGTTTTACATTTGGATTCATTTGACAATCGCCACCCCTAATCCATCCCCTAAAGGAAGTATGATGGATTCTAAACGTTCATCATTTGCTAACATGTCGGTTACCTTACGAACTGCTTCTGGGGCAGGATGCTGATCCTTTTGATCCAAGATTCTCCCACCTAAAAAAAGATTATCTAACAAAACCACTGCACCTGGTGAAGCAAGTTGAATGACTTGCTCTAAATAAGCAGGATAATTAACTTTATCTGCATCTAAAAAAAACAAATCAAATTTCTTTTCTTCCTGTATTAATTTCGATAGTTGCTCAGAAGCATCTCCAACAATAACATTCACTTTATCTAAATAATTACTTTTAGCTAAATGTTCTCTAGCTATTTTTGCATGTTCTTCTTTAAGTTCAATAGTAGTACACTGTCCATTATCCATCAACCCTTTAGCAAGGCAAATGGTACTGTATCCAGCTAGTGTACCCACTTCTAAAATCCGCTTGGCATTCGTCATCTTTACCATCATCGTTAACCATTTTCCTACTTCTGGCGGAACCGAAATAAGCGGCAGTTCTAATGATGAGAGACGTGTATCAATCGTGGACAATACTTCATCTTCCTGAACAAATAAATTTCGAATATAATTGGTATAATTCATGCATTTCTCCTTATCCAGATATGAAAAAACACAAGCTATCCATAATGTTAGTTTGTGCAGTGATTTACTTTATGGTTTGTTTCACAAAGAAGACAGCATGTAAAACAAATTTCATTATATACTATGATAGCCCAACGTGAAAAGAAAAGCCTCTCTTTTGAGAGACTTTTAAAAAATAGCCATGATCGGAAAGGCTAGTATTCTAATGAGGAGAACAAACACACCAATACCGATTGCCCACCAGCCTGCTGTACTGCCTCTTTGCACACCCACAATCCCTAAAACAATAGCAAGAGACGATAAGACAAACGGAAACAGGAAAAAAGACAGTAATGACAAAATAAGAGCGGTTACACCAATTCCTCCACCATCAACTTCTGTTTTTTCTTGACGGGGAGCTTGTTCGACAGTCTTGACGCTCGATGGAGCTATCTCTGAAGCTGTTTCAACATCCTGCTCTTTATGTCTATGGTTATCCCTTATTTGATCCTTGTCATCTGTACTCATGTATGTTCCTCCTGACCTAGAAGACTATTCTTAGTTTCCATAGATCGAAGAGATAACATACGTTCATAAAATTGTTATCTATTTCCTAACGAATTACCTTCTCAATACGTTCCAATCTTGTCAAAATTTCATTAATTACTGCGTCATATTCATTCATATTCGCTTTTACAGCTTTATGTCTTGCTGTATTTTGTTTTTTCGATGTTGTTAGTTGTTCTTTTAAGTATTCATTTTCTTTTATCAATTCTTCGTAATTACGTATTACAAGATCTAGAAATTCATTTACTTCGTTTACATCATATCCACGCATAGATTGTTTAAAGTCTTTGTTGAAAATCTCCATGGGCGTTAAACGTTTCACGATTGAGACACTCCTATCAACATCAGCGTTTCATTTTTTTATTATATACGAATTCTTTATCTACAGCAAAGTAAGCTTAGTAGATGACAAGCTGTTGCAAGGAGTATACCAAATAAGTTATTTTTTTCACAATAAAGAGATAGGATTGATCTGCCTATCTCTTATTGTTTCGAATATCTTTCCACCATCTTACGGAAATTTGGGTTATCAGAAACATGCACCCTCTCTACTACTGCATCCATATCTTTAATTAATGCTGGTATTTCTACACGTAAATGACCTAAAGTTGGCTGTTTTCTTTTTAACGACACAGCAACATATGCACGATTTCGAATGATAACGACTGTAGCATTCTCTATTTGAGGATAGCTTTGTACAATTCTTCTTGCGTACTCTTTCTCTACACGAATACCATGTGTTCGCGTTTTATTAGATATATAGTTTGCATTATTATTATAAAGGGAATTATTGTGATCAACATTTGTTTGATAACGAGTAGGTAACATATTTTGCTCTTGAACAGGAGATTGAGAATGATATCTCGCACAACCCTGTGATATAGCCATCAATCCAGCCAATCCCACTGCAATCCAGTGTTTTTGCATATAAGAATTCACCTCTCATCGTTTTGCGATAGAATATACAAAAGAATAAAACGAAATAACTCCATAATTGCGACTAGTGCCCCAGCTACATAAGTAAATGCAGCAGCATTTAATACTTTATTAACGCCATACTCCTCATTTCTTGCTATCATTCCTTCTGCAAACACAATATGTTTTGCTCTACTGCTAGCATTAAATTCAACTGGCAGTGTCACCAAATGAAATAGTACAGTTATCAAGTAAAATAATATCCCGACTAAAATGAGATTGGACATTTGCAAAAAAAATCCGATTAAAAGCAGAATTGGAGCAGCACCTGATGTAATATTTAATATCGGTACTAAACGATGTCGTAAAACTAACGCACCATAATTTTCTTGGTGTTGTAAAGCATGTCCGCATTCATGTGCTGATACCGAAATAGCCGCCACTGTTGATTCACCATAGATGGGTTCCGACAATCTCACTACTTTTGCATTTGGATCGTAATGATCACTAAAACTGCCTTGAATCGGCTCTATTTTTACATCTTGTAATCCATGTCGATCTAATATATACCTAGCAACCTGCTGCCCTGTATATCCAGATTTTGCATGAACGCCAGACCATTTGTGAAAAGCAGATTTCACTTTTATCTGTGCCCAAATTGTAAGAATAACAGCAATGATCATCACGAAAATATCAATTGCAAAAAACATATAAATCCCTACTTTCTTTTTCTATCTTGTGCAAGTGAAGGATTTTTATCCCCTTTGGTAAAAATGGGTATATAGAGTATTTTGCTTATCTAAAGATGAAATTCACTGCGCAAAAAACTAGAGCTTTGTTTTTACTTTTGATAATATATCCAAGAACATGCAAATGAGGAGTTTTCCAATGCAACGAATAAAGCCGGATTTCTGGCTTATCCTTTTGACATTTATTTTGGTCGGTTATGGTCTTGTGATGGTATTTAGTACAAGTTACTATAAAGGCATATTAGATTATCAAAATGCTTACTATTTTTTCAACAAACAACTTATATTTGCTGGTGTAGGATTGATTCTTTTTTTTATCTTTTCCAATATTCCTTATCACTGGTATAGAAAACATATTGGAAAGTTTTTGTTACTATCACTTGTGATGCTGATCTTTGTGCTTCTTTTTACCAACGAAACCAATGGAGCTCGCAGATGGATCAGTATGGGTCCATTAACTTTTCAACCATCAGAGTTTGTAAAGCTTGTTATGATCATGTACACTGCATCGATCATGGTAAAGAAACAAGAGGTACTCAACAGTTTTAAGAAAACAATTTTGCCTCCACTTACTGTTATTACAGTCTTCTGTGGTTTTCTTGTGATCGAACCTCATTACAGTGCAACAATTATTATTTTTAGTACTTGTTTGATTATTATCTTTTGCGGTGGTGCAAGACTGCGACAATTATTTTTATTAGTGAGTGCTGGAATTCCTGTTTTGGTGGGAGTTTTGTTTTTAGATCAATACCGGGTAAATCGAGTAATGGCATTATTTAATCCTTTTAGTGATCCACAAAACCATGGTTATCAAGTGATTTACTCTCTTTACGCTATTGGACCAGGTGGAATAACAGGAGTAGGGTTAGGCAAAAGCATTCAAAAAATGGCTTATTTGCCAGAAGCACATACCGATTTTATCTTCTCTATAATCGCAGAGGAATTAGGATTCATTGGAGCTGGTGCGCTTATCGTTCTATTTGCAGTTTATGTCATAAGAGGAGTGCGAATATCGCTCAAAGCTCCTGATTTATTCGGTACATTGCTCGGAATTGGAATCGTTAGTTTACTGGCAATTCAAGTCGTTTTTAATCTTGGAGTAGTTACAGCACTATTACCGGTAACTGGAGTTCCATTACCCTTTATCAGTTATGGAGGGTCTTCTCTGATGTTCCAATTAATCGCAACTGGTATACTTTTAAATATATCCCGATACCGACTTGAAAAAAGGAAACCCGCTAAAAAAAGCCAGAAACCTGCTTCCGAATGAGGAAGCAGGTTTTTATGATCACGATCAACGTGGATGATTTTTGTTAACCGAACGGTTTTGATTCCAGTAATAATAACCAAATAATATAGCGGCAAGTGGCACTATAAAAAACAATGCTTTTGCTCCGAACCGATGTATGTATTCAAATAAAATTTCCCAATTTGATCCTAAAACATGACCTAATCCAATGAAAGTCAAACACCATACAAATGCACCAATGTATGCAAATACCATAAACCTTGCAATGGACATACGAGCAATTCCGGCAATATACGCAGTCACATGACGCACTCCTGGTATAAAATATCCAGCAAATAAAAGAGCACTGCCATATTTCCGGAATAAAAGATTGGTAATCCGAAGTCTTCTGCGAGTAATAAATATTTTACTTCCATACTTTCGCAAAAAAGGATAACCCAGTTTTTTCCCTAATATAAAACTTACTGTGATACCGGTTGCGGAACCAAAAAGAGCACTGAGGAATGTATAAATAAGATGAAGCTCTCCAATCGAAGAGAGGTATCCAAGGAAAGTCAACATAATTTCATCAGGTAGTGGCAATCCAACTATACCTAGTACAAAAAAAAGAAAAACACCTATATATCCATAGTGTTGTAAAAACTCAACGAACCACTGATCCATGGTACAACCCCGTTTATCAATGCATTATTAGCTAAAGTATACAATACCATAAAAATTGCAGTTTCACAAAAGATAAAAAAACGGTCGAGCAAACAACCGTTTTTTAGGAACTAAAAGATAAAAATTGATTCAATTTATCTTCATCCAATTTTTTTATTACTTTTACCATTAACTCGATCACATTTTCCACATCTTTTTTACTTACCATCGATACATGGCTATGAATATACCTAGCAGCTACTCCGATAACAATCGAAGGGACTCCATTATTGTTCATATGAAATCTACCAGCATCTGTTCCTCCACCAAGCATTGTCTCATGTTGAATAGGTATATTATTTTCTTCTGCTGTATCCATCACTAAATCACGCAATCCGATATTCGGAACCATGGTAGCATCTAAAAACGTAACCAGTGGTCCTTGACCCATTTTCGGATGATGAGAATTTTCTTGTCCTGGACCATCCTCTGCAATACCGACATCAATGGCAAATGCAATATCTGGATTCACCATATGAGCTGCTGTCTGTGCACCACGAAGCCCTACTTCTTCCTGAACAGTAGCTCCAGCAATAATCGTATTTGGATGTTCTTCTACTTGCAGACGACGAAGAATTTCTAAAGCGGCGTAACATCCAAATCGATTGTCTAATGCTTTTGCTAAAATAGTATCCTGATCTGGCAAAATTTCAAATGGACATATCGGAACAATAGGATCTCCAATCCTAATTCCCCACTCTTTGATTTGAGTATCACTGTGTGCACCAACATCAATATACATTTCTCTCATTGGATACACTTTGTTTCGTTCTTCAGCAGATAATACATGAGGTGCTTTGGAACCGATTACGCCGGTAAATTTACGATTTCCAGCCAAAATCAACACACGCTGTGATAACAATACTTGACTCCACCATCCACCCAACTGAGTAAAACGCAAATAACCAGCCTTTGTAATTTCAGTTACCATGAAACCTACTTCGTCCAGATGACCTGCTACTAATACCCTAGGTTTCTCAGATGTTCCTTTTTTCTCACCAAAAATACTCCCTAATCCATCAGTTGTTATTGTGACATCAAATTGTTGTAACTCTTCTCTTACCAAGTCTCGAACTTCATGTTCATATCCAGAAACACCATTTGCTTCTGTTAATTGTTGCAACAATCGCATAAAGTATATCTCCTTTAAAATACCTAGTATATTTCTTGATTAAAATTATCAGATGCATCGGCTATTGCCAATTGATTTTCTAATTGGTTAATAATCTGGGAATAATAAAGCGATGCTTCTGTTGTATGACCCATTTGGATTAAGTCATGATATGCTTGATAACTCTCACGGAGCATCTGAAACTGCTCACTAAATTGCCTTACAGTGAGCATCTCTGGCCTATTATCTCCTTCTTCGTTATAGTACGTTTTATAACGATCCACGTATGCTTCATAGCTTTCAAATGATTTCATATGAGTCCTGCCTTTTCGCCTTAGTATGAACAAAGAATTATAGTTTCATGTAAATAAACTCATTTAAACCTAAAAATAAAAAAACAGGAGTATAAAAACTCCTAATTCTGCATTTATATGTAAATATAATATTTTGTGCCTGTACAAATAATATTGTACAGGCACCTCCTCATTACTCCACTTGATTTAGTATTCTCAATCCATCATACACCTTAGAACCACCTTGGAGTACATAACCAATAATCTGGTGTTGCCTTTTATTTTTTCCTTTTTCTCGTTGAATGGAAACAGTTTTTTTCTCTTTGTTTGAAATCCGGATAATAAGGGCTGTATTTGCAGGTGTCTCTACTCGAATGGTTCCATTTTTTCCAGCCATGAGTTTCTCTCTGGTAACGGTGAATTCATCCATCTTTTTTCCTTCGTGATAGGACATATTCATATTTATCATATCAGATCATTAAATTTCTGAAAATAAAAAAGACGCTCTAAATGCGTCTTCTTATAAGCAGTTGGAAGCAACCAATAAGCCGAGTTCTGTTCTCCTTGTGGTAATAATGATAGCTTATACATATCTCCCACAAATGGAGCAGCAATCATCTGTCTAGGCTAAGTATTGCTACTTAACTCCAGCGACCTACCCAGAATCACTGCGGGCAACAGCTGTATCCAAAATGAATACTGATTCTCTATCAGGTCTTGCACCAGGTGGGGTTTACCTAGCCAGCATGTTTCCATGCTGCTGGTGCGCTCTTACCGCACCGTTGCATCCTTGCCTGTGAGGTTCCCCTCCATCGGCGGTCTACATTTCTGTGGCACTTGCCTTAGGGTTGCCCCCACCGGCCGTTAGCCGGCACCCTGCCCTATGGAGCTCGGACTTTCCTCCCGTGGTACCTTGCAGTATCCACCGGCGATTGCTTTGTTTACTTCCATGAAATGTTAGTATATCACAAAATCTCTTTTAAAAAAATAGTCAATTTTTGGATGCTAACAAACTTGAAAAGGATTAAAATCCACTCTCGATGAATGAACAGGTACATTCATAGGCAAAAGAGCAGTCAATTGGTTACATATGGAAGGGATCACTCGCTGTTCTGCTGCATGACCAATATCAATTAAGCAAATCCCCTCTTCCAAAGCTAATTGAGCTGTATGGTAGTCGATATCTCCAGTAATATATACATCCGCACCTTGGTGTTTTGCTTCCATTACATAACGACTTCCAGCTCCACCCAAAATAGCAGCTCGTCGAATATTTGTTTTAAGATGACCTACCACTTGAACATAATTTAAATCATAGACTTGTTTTACATGAGCGACCAATTCACTTAAGGGTTGTGCAGTAGAAAGTTGTCCAATTTTCCCCATTCCAAAACGTTCTTTTTGTTCCAATTCATACAAATCATAGGCCACCTCTTCATAAGGATGGGCTGTAAGAAGTGCACGAATTACTTTTGTCTGGATAGATTTTGGAAAGATCGTCTCTAATCGGTACTCCTCTACTTTTTCCAGTTTTCCTTGCTGTCCAATAAACGGCTCGGTACCTTGTCCAGGTAAAAATGTTCCCATCCCTTTTGAAGCAAAGGTACAGTGACTATATGCTCCAATTGCCCCTGCTCCACTTTCTCCAAGTGCATCCCGAACAGCGTCCACATGAGTCGCTGGAACAAAGACAACCAGTTTTATGTAATGTTCTTCTCCATGAAAGAGAAATGTTTCCTGCTGTTCCAATCCTAATTCTCCTGCTAACACATCATTTACACCATTTATCGCTGTATCTAAATTCGTATGTGCGGCATAGACTTGGATTTGATGCTGCAGTAATTTTTCGATCATTTTCCCTCTCGGCAGATCAGTGTTAATTGCATTTAAAGGATGGAAAATTAGTGCATGGTGCGTGAAAATCCAATTTGCACCTAATTTGATCGCTTCTTCTATTACTGCATCCGTTACTTCTAAAGCTACTAAAATTCCTTTTACATCTTGAAAACTGCTTCCTAGCTGTAAACCAATTTTATCTTTTTCCATCGCCAAATGTGGCGGAGCGATTTTTTCAAAAATACCTATTAGCTCTCTTCCAGTGATAACCATTTAATCACCTTTTCTCGATCTTCTATTTCCATTTGAATCTCTGTCTTTTTTTGTTCCGCCCCTTTTGCATGTTGCAACTGTTGAAATACCTCTTGTCTACGTTGCTGAGAAAGTTTTTGCTTTTGTAATAAGAGTGGATGTCGATTTTTCCAAAGTAATGGACCGATGTGAAAAAATCTTGATTTTGACAACGGAAGATCAACATATACCAGATCTTCCTCATTTCGAGGTTCGGTTACAATAATTTCATAATATATCCCGTCTTCTAAGACGATATCTTCTTTCACCAACATCCAATCATTTTGTTCCAGCCATTGTCTGACACGATATTCCCCTATATTGGGTTGAAGCACCATTCGTCTAACACCTTTTAATTTATCTTTATCATTTTCTAAAATAGCTTCGATCAATGATCCGCCCATACCCGCTATAACTATTACATCAACTTTTTCCTGTAATACTTGAAGACCGTCCCCCATACGCACATCAATAAGTGATTCCAAACCTAATTTCTGAATGAAAGCAGAGGCGTTTAAAAAAGGGCCTTTATTTAATTCACCTGCGATCCCTTTCTTTATTTTCCCTTCATGAGCAAGATAAGCCAATAATTTCCCATGATCTGCCCCAATATCTGCTACACACGATGAAGTTGGGACAAAGTTAGCAATATGTAATAGACGCTTTGAAATTGACTCCTTCACAGCATGCAACTCCTCTTCGCTTCTATTATAACGAAAACAAACACACTTTAAAATTAGTGAGCGTACCCCTAAAAGGAGTACGCTCTGGATCTTTGATCTATTCGGTCTCTTCTTCATATGGATGTTTCATCCAGCCAATCTGACATGCATCATGATGTCCCCTGCACATACTACATTTTTTGCAAACAGGGGACTTATCACAAGATCCCTTTCCAGTAATTAGAATACACTTTGACTGAACAGGCATGATACTTCCTTGTCTCTAGTTGTTTTTAAGCGGTCACAACTATTATATCCTATCCACAAAAGAGCGAAAAGATATCGGAATATTATTTACAATACAACCACTTCTGGAAAAACGGTGTTAAATCTTTATTTGCAACCTTATTTGCTACACGTAAGAAATCCGTTGTTGTTGCCGTTTTAAATTTATATTGATCATAATACGTGTGCAAAATTTTCATCACTTTTTCTTCACCAATTTCATGCATCAGGGCAAACATCATTGCTGCTGGTCGCAAATAAACCATGATACCGTACACTTCATCTGGATAATCATATAGTTTTTGCGCTGAATGAACTCCCATCGAACGGTGAATTTCGTCCGATTTGACTGCAACTCGTTTTAACCAAGGTTCATCATCTTGTTTCATTTTCTTTTGCATGTAAAGAAACTCAGAAAAACTCGTCAATCCTTCATCTAACCAAGGTTCCTTTACTTGATTATTGCCAACTACTCCATACCACCATTGGTGAGCAAGCTCATGCACAACTACATTGACTGCTGGTGATATTCCATTTGATGTTGGAACTTTTGGCAGTGATGTAACTAAACCAGGATACTCCATACCTGCAATTCCAAAACCTGTTTCCCCAAGTACAACATCTACTTCTTCATATGGGTACTCGCCAAAACGATTATTATAAAACTGCATACCATTAACGGCAGCTTGTATGAGTGGTTTACTAACATCTTTGGTAGAATTGGTAAACCAGAGATTAACCCTTGTTTTACCGGCCCTTCCACTTATAACTTGATAATCTTTGGTTAAAACAGCAGCAAAATCACGCACATGAAACTGCTGTAAGTGAACAGTCTGTTTTTCTTGGTGAATATCTTTTGCAGACGATATAACCTGATACCCTTTTGGCACATGAAAAGTAACATCAAAATCAGACATCACGCTGTAAAAAGGATCTCCTGTGGTTGTGTATGGTTCCGTGTGCCATCCATCTTTATCTTTTACTGCCAACATCGGGTACCACTGTGCTAAAAATGCTGTGTTTTTAAATTTGTTTAAACGAGTACCTCCTTGTGGCATGTAAAGTTGATAATCCATTTCAATTTTTGCAGACTTTCCTTTTGATAATGGTTTTGGAAGATTAACTTTCATCACTGTATCATCAATGGTAATATTTTGTTTTATGCCATCTACTTGCACATGAGAAATTGCGATATGACCAGCCTTCGAAGGTTTGGCTTCTCTGTTATATTTCCATTTCTGAAAAACATTTGGATACAGGCGAAAATAAACTTCTTTTTGAGTAAAGTTACGAAGTTCAGGTAATGTTACAGTCATATGGCCTTTGATAATATCTTGTTTATCCATATAAGTAGCTTCAATCTGATAAGTTGGTCGATCTGTTATAGGCTCTGCAGCATGAACAAATGAGAGACAGCTCATAACAGCGACTACTGTTGAGAGTATAAGCATTGGTACAAAATATCTTGGTTTCATCTTTCCACTCCTCCATCGGTACCTATTTCTAGGATGACCAAATGAAAGAAAAACATGTAGAAAAAGTTATTCACATTGCTCATCAACGGAATATAAAAACATACTTTTATCCTGTTTTATCACCACTTTCCATTTACGAATTATTTAAAATATAAAGTATAAAATTTTTTATTGTTCTCGTAGCGCTTTGAAATCAATATCTGTTAGTGCATAGACACAGACATTTTCTAATTGGCCATCTACCCCCAACTGATAGTTCCGTAGTATGCCTTCAAGTTGAAACCCTAACCGTTCTGCTATTTTTCTACTCTGTATATTTCGTTCATCACAATTTATTTCGATTCTATTTGCATGAAGAATTTGAAAAGCAAACACAGAGATTCCTCTTACTGATTCAGTGATATAGCCTTTACCGGTATAGGGAGTTCTACACCAATATCCGATCTCAAATTTTCTAGCCGCCCAATCCATACGATGAAGTCCGCTACTACCAATAAAGGTTTTGGTATCTTTTTCAAACAAATGAAAACGCAAATCTGTCCTCTCTAGAAACTGTGCATGTGCCTTCCGCACATTAGCTTCTGTTTCTTCTTTTGAAGGACAAGATTGTGCCCAAGGCATCCAAACTTTTAATTCCTCCATCGATTCCATCATTGCCTCGTGCACTACTTCCCCATCACCCGGAAGAGGCATACGTATAAAAAGGCGCTCCGTCTCAAAAGAATGGGGAAAATTTTCCAATATAGGTAACATCTCGACAAGTTCCCTCCCTCCATATATTCTACCTAGACAAGGAGAAATTGTCATTAAAAAAAGCGCCTACAGATATTTCCTAGACGCTTATTTTCCAGCTTCCTAACATCCAATTTCCCGGGCAATAATATTACGCTGAATTTCAGATGTTCCCTCTCCTATTTCTGTTAACTTGGCATCCCGAAAAAATCGTTCTACCTTATAGTCATGAATATACCCCCATCCTCCATGTATTTGAATGGCTTGATTACAAACTCGCATTGCTACTTCTGACGCGTACAATTTACAGATGGATGCTTCCTTTGTAAATTTTTTCCCTTGATCTTTCAACCAAGCAGCTTTATATACATATGTTCTCGCTAATTCTATTTCCATTACCATATCAGCTAATTTGTGTTGAATTGCTTGTAATTTTGTTAACGATTTACCAAATTGTATTCGTTCTTTTGCATAATTTAATGCCAATTCATATGCACCTTGTGCTATCCCTACAGCCATAGCCCCTATACCAATTCTACCGCCATCTAAAGTGATCAAAAACTGACGAAAACCATTGCCGATTTCCCCCAACACACTATCGAGAGGAACGCGAACCTGATCAAGATAGATTTCAGTTGTATTGGAACTTTTTAACCCTAATTTATTATAATTCGATTGGATTGTAACTCCTTTTTCATTTGTAGGTACAATAAAAGCCGTTATTTCATTGCGTACATTTTTTTTCGTATCCGTTCGCGCAGTTAAACTTAGGAATTTTGCATAACTAGCATTAGTAATAAAGCATTTCGATCCTTGAATCACCCATGTATCTTCTTCTTTTTTACCTACTGTCTTTGTACCGGCTGCATCAGAACCAGCATTTGGCTCTGTCAGTCCAAATGAGCCTAAAGATTCTCCTGTGCAAAGCGGCAGCAAATATTTGATTTTTTGCTCTTCCGTGCCAAATAAATTAATAGGTGCACACCCAAGTGAAATATGTGCCGAATATGTAATCCCTGTTGATGCACAAACACGACTAAGTTCTTCTACTGCGATAGCAAAAGAAATGGTATCTGCTCCTGCTCCACCGTATTTTTCAGGTATATTTAATCCTAATAAAGATAAGTCTGCCATTTTGTTTATGATCTCTTGAGGGAAGTTGCCAGTTTTATCCCTCAAATCAGCACCAGGCTTTACCTCAGCCTCAGAAAACTCACGCATCAAATTTCGAATCATGGATTGCTCTTTCGTAAGTTCAAAGTTCATTCTTTGTCCCCCTACAACCCTTATTGACAGCGCTTTCAGCCTTATTATAGGCGAGGAGGTTTGTTTTCTTCAATTATTTTGTTAATTCAGATGATAAAGGCTTATTTCTCCACTTCACTGATTTGCATTACTATGCAAATAGGGTTAGAATGAGGACACAAAAACAGCTCACCATATTTTGTTAAATTGAAACAAAATACAATGAGCTGTATGAACAACTTTTATTCTAAAAAGTCTTTTAAACGTTTACTGCGGCTTGGATGACGTAATTTACGCAAAGCTTTGGCTTCAATTTGTCGAATACGTTCACGAGTTACCCCAAAGACCTTTCCAACTTCTTCAAGGGTGCGTGTACGTCCATCGTCTAATCCAAAACGCAAACGCAACACATTTTCTTCTCGTTCAGATAATGTATCCAATACGTCTTTTAATTGTTCTTTTAATAATTCATATGCAGCAGCTTCGGCAGGAGCAGTGGCATCATCATCAGGAATAAAATCACCCAGATGAGAATCATCTTCTTCACCAATTGGAGTTTCCAAAGAAACAGGTTCTTGGGCAATTTTCATGATCTCTCTTACTTTTTCAGGTGTAAGTCCCATTTCTTTGGCTATTTCTTCAGGCATTGGTTCTCTGCCTAATTCTTGAAGTAACTGTCTAGATACACGGATCAGTTTATTAATAGTCTCTACCATGTGCACAGGTATACGAATGGTACGTGCTTGGTCCGCAATTGCTCTAGTGATTGCTTGGCGTATCCACCATGTAGCATACGTACTAAATTTAAACCCTTTTCGATAATCAAACTTTTCCACAGCTTTGATTAGACCCATATTACCTTCTTGAATGAGATCTAAAAATAACATACCTCGACCTACATAGCGTTTAGCAATACTAACAACCAGACGTAAATTAGCTTCAGCAAGTCTTCTCTTTGCCTCTTCATCTCCTTCTTCGATTCGAGTAGCAAGATCAACTTCCTCTTCGGCTGACAGAAGCGGTACCCGCCCAATTTCTTTTAAATACATACGAACTGGATCATTAATTTTCACACCAGGAGGTACACTCAGATCATTTTGTAAGAAATTATCATCATTCTCACTATCATCATTATGGTTGAAATCTTCTTCATCATTCATAACTTCGATTCCTTGTTCTGTTAACACCTCAAAAAAATCATCAATTTGTTGAGGATCTTGTTCAAAGGGTGACAGTTTCTCCATAATAGATTTATATGTTAAAACACCCTGTTTCTTTCCCGATTCAATTAATTGTTCCTTGGCTTGATCTAATGTTAATTCATCGACATGTGATTCGTTTGCCAAAGTAATTCCTCCTTCCTTTTACTGCTTTATACCAAATTTTGCTTTTTTCTGAGCTGTTCAATCACTTCTAATCCCAACTTTGCTGCTTTTAACGGCTCTCCTGCATTCTCTACTCTCTTCACCTGTTTGCCTTGTTGCCTTATCGCTTCAACCAAATCAGATTTTCGTATTCTATCTATTAAACTCAAGATCATCTCTTTACTTACTTCTATCGGTAACTCTAACATACCGAGTGCCGTAATCTTTTTAATCAAATCCGGCATTTCAAGAGATTGGATGACAGGTACAAAACCTTCTGGATTACCATCTGAGTAGTAAGCACATAAATAAGGAATAAAAGATCCAAATTCCCCTTTAAAATGATAATCTTGTAGCTCTTCTTTCACCCAATCTGCTACCTTTTTATTTTGTATCATATGTGCTACTAAATATTTTTCTGCCACTTCTATCGGTGAATTTCCAAGCGTATGTTTGCTAACCTTTTGATTACCATTATTCCACTTGACTTTTTCTTTATCCCTCTGTATGATCTTCTTTTTGGGAAATTTTTGCTTGTTTAGTTCTTCTTTTACAGCTTCCAACGATAAATGAAATTCTTCTGTCAATTGACGAGCATATAAGTCTTGTTCTGTTGCAGTTGGCAAAGAAGAAATAAAACGGATAGCAGCACTAATGTAACTCAAACGGTCATCATCATCTGTCAGTCTATACCCTCTTTTTAACCGATTTAATTTAAATTGAGCAATCGGTTTGGCTGCTCCTAATACTTCTTCTCGAAATGTTGATGCACCTCTATTCCGAATAAATTCATCAGGATCGGTACCAACTGGCATCTGTGCTACTTTCACTGTTAACTTCTGATCTTTCAATATTTCTAATGTACGTTCGGTCGCTGATTGTCCAGCCTCATCAGAATCAAAACAAAGAATGACTCGATCTGAGTTTCGACCAATTAAACGAGATTGTGTATCCGTTAAAGAAGTCCCTAGAGGAGCTAGCCCATGATATATTCCTGCTTGCCACAATGAAATAACATCCATAAATCCCTCCATTAGAATAGCTTGTCCATCCTTGCGAATATGTTTCCGGGCACGAGAAAGATTAAACAAATGATTCCGTTTTTGAAAAAGCCGCGTCTCCGGAGAATTCAAGTATTTAGGTCCATTATCCGCAAGTGCCCTTCCACCAAAGCCAATTACCCTACTTTGGGAATCAGCAATTGGAAAAAGAATGCGATTTCGGAAGCGATCATATGGAGTTTTGTTTTTATCTTCAGGAACTACTACTAAACCAGCTTCACTAAGCAAGTCAATGGATACACCTCTTTTTTGAAAAAAAGGTATCAAACATTCATTGGATGGTGCATATCCAATTTCAAATGTTTTAATGGTTTCCATATTGATTTTTCTTTTTTCCAAATAAGCTCTTGCTTCACGACCATAAGGTGTATGCAATAAGAAGTGATGGTACAACTTTGCGGCAGTAGACAGAACATCTCTCAACTGGTTCAAAGTTTGATCTTCACTCGAAACAGTGTGTACTTCTTCTGGGATGGTAATACCTTTTTCTTTTGCTAGATATACCACTGCTTCTTGAAATGTAAATTGTTCTACATCCATTAAAAATTGGATAACATCTCCCCCAGCACCACACCCAAAACAATGAAAGATTTGTTTGTGAGCAGCCACAGAGAAGGAAGGAGTTCGTTCAGAGTGAAATGGACAGATCCCAAAGTAATTACGTCCGCTTCTTTTTAAATTCACATACTGTCCTACAACATCCAAGATGTCTACTTCCTTACGGATTCGCTGTAAAATCTCTGAAGATATTTTTCCCATGAACACCACTGCCCCTAGCCTGTCAGAGATGATTAGCACTTGGAATAGTTCGCCGTAAAAAAAGATTCTCCTGCAAATTTACTAGAATTTTATTTGGTAAAATATTCATAGCGAATAAGGCTAGAAAACCCTTAGTATTTATAGGCGAAATAAATCCATTCCAATGAAAAATGATTAATTCGAAGTTTAGTAAATAACAAATCTCATATGCTCTATTCTACAAAAATATATGGAGTCCTTCTAATTGAATAATTTTCCGTTTTTAGGGCATACAATCATTAATATACATTAAAAACAGAAACAAAAAAATAGATTTTCTAATAAATACTAGATAGAAATATTTAACTAGAATCTAAAAAACACAAAAAAAACCCGGACGAACCGGGTCCAATTATTTAATTTTTTTTGACAGGATCATTTAAAACTGCATGAGCGGCTGACAAACGGGCAATTGGTACACGAAATGGTGAACAACTGACATAATCAAGCCCTACTTGATGAAAAAATGCAATAGAACTTTTCTCTCCTCCATGCTCTCCGCACACACCTGTTTTTAGCGCAGGTTTTGTTTGTCTACCAGCTTTTACTGCAATATCCACTAGGGATCCTACACCGTCTTGATCGAGTACAATAAATGGATTTTCTGGCAGCACTTTTTGCTCAACATACGTATGCAAAAATTTTCCTTCTGCATCATCTCGACTATAGCCAAATGTAGTTTGGGTTAAGTCATTTGTACCAAACGAAAAGAAATCAGCTTGTTCTGCTATAGCTTGAGCAGTGAGAGCAGCACGAGGTACTTCAATCATTGTACCTACTGTGTATTCAAATGATATCCCAGAGTCTTGTTGTATTCGATCTGCAATTCCGATTACCATCCTACGCAGTGCCTTTAATTCTTGCACATGACCTACCAGTGGTATCATAACTTCTGGATATACTTCTACTCCAGATTGAATTGATTCAACTACTGCTTGGAAAAGCGCTTCCACTTGCATTTCATATATCTCTGGATTCGTAATTCCTAAGCGACAACCTCGATGACCTAACATTGGATTAAACTCATGAAGCGAACGAACTTTTTTCAATAATGCTTCTTTAGCAATCATGTCTGTCGAATTTTCTTTTCTTTCCTGCATTTTAGTCAGGTCAACTACTAATTCCTCTATATTCGGTAAAAATTCATGTAATGGTGGATCTAATAAGCGTATATTTACTGGTAATCCATTCATTGAAGCAAATATTCCCTTAAAATCTTCCTTTTGCATTGGCAATAACTGATCCAGAGCAATTTTTTGTTCTTCTTCATTGTCGGCAAGTATCATTTTTTGTACGATAGGAACTCTATCTGGTTCAATAAACATATGCTCAGTTCTACATAAGCCTATTCCTTCTGCACCAAAGAGTCTTGCTTTTTGTGCATCTGTAGGATTGTCTGCATTTGCTCTTATTTTTAACTGTCGTACTTCATCTGCCCATGTTAACATTTGTTCAAACTCATCGGAAAGATTTGGGTCTATTAAAGGTACCTCCCCTAATATGACCTTCCCGGAACTGCCATCAATCGTTATACGATCTCCTCGTTTTAAAGAAATAGAACCCACTTGAACACTAGATGAACGTAAATCTATTTTTAATTGTTCGCAACCACAAATACATGCTTTCCCCATACCTCTGGCAACTACAGCAGCGTGGCTTGTCATACCGCCCCTGCTTGTTAAAATTCCTTGAGATGCTAAAATTCCATGAATGTCTTCCGGAGTTGTTTCTGGACGAACCAAAATTACTTTATGTCCTTTTTCCGCTAACTTTTCCGCTTCATCTGCATCAAAAACAATTTGACCAGATGCAGCTCCTGGCGATGCTGGAAGTCCTTTGGCTATTACTTGTAATTCTACCGCAGTGTCGATTCGTGGATGAAGCATTTGATCCATTTGATCTGGATCAATCCTTAACAATGCTTCCTTTTTGTTCAATTTTCCTTCTTTGACCATTTCAACAGCTATCTTTACAGCCGCTTGAGCTGTTCGTTTTCCTGATCTGGTCTGCAAAATATAAAGATTTCCGCGTTCTACTGTGAATTCAATGTCTTGCATATCATGATAATGTTCTTCTAATAGATTAGATAAATTCACAAATTGATGATATATAAGAGGCATTTGAGTTTGCAAGTCAGCAATTGGTTTTGGAGTACGAACTCCTGCAACCACATCTTCCCCTTGTGCATTGATTAAAAACTCTCCATACAGTTCCCGATCTCCTGTAGAAGGATTACGCGTAAAAGCAACACCAGTACCGGAGTCTTCACCTAAATTTCCAAAAACCATCATTTGAATATTTACTGCTGTTCCCAAATCATCAGGTATTTTATTGATTTTCCGATAAATTTTCGCTCTTGCATTGTTCCATGAGCGGAAAACGGCTTCAATGGATTGAGAGAGCTGAACTTTTGGATCTTGGGGGAATGGATTTCCGGTTTTCTTTTGTACTAGCAATAAGTATTGATCAATCACATATTTCCAGTCTTCTGCTAAAAGAGCAGTATCTTCAGAAACATGTTTCTTCTGTTTTTGTTCTTCAATAATATCTTCAAATAAATAATGATCTAAGCCAAGTACAACGTTGGAAAACATTTGGATGAAACGGCGATAGGAGTCATATGCAAATCGAGGATTATTAGATAATTGTGCTAATCCTTGAACGGTTTCATTATTTAAACCTAGATTTAAAATGGTATCCATCATGCCAGGCATGGAAAAAACAGATCCAGAGCGCACAGAAACTAAGAGGGGATTTATTACATTTCCAAATTGTTTCCCAGTCTGCTTTTCTAAATCTTCCAATGCCAGATAAACTTGCTCCATCAATTCTTCTGATAACTGTTCATTGCCTTGATAGTAATCCAAACATGCAGTTGTCGTAATTGTAAATCCAGGAGGAACAGGTAAACCTACTTTTGTCATCTCTGCAAGGTTTGCCCCTTTTCCTCCTAATAGATGTTTCATCTCTTTTGTGCCTTCAGGGAACAAGTATACCTTTTTTGTCATGATCATTCCCACCCCTGTTTGTTAATCATATCTAAGATGATATTAGCCGTTTCTTCCACTGCTTTATTGGTCACATTAATTTGAGGACATCCAATTTTACGAATAACTTTTTCTGCATACTCTAATTCCTCGATAATTCTTCCCATATTTGCATAGCTTGCTTCAGATGTCAGCCCCAGTGCCTTCAATCGTTCACGTCGAATGCTATTCAGGTGCTCTGGATCAATGATCAAACCAATACATCTTTTTCGAGGGATAAGATGTAATTCATCAGGCGGCTCGACTTCAGGAACAAGCGGTATGTTTGCCACTTTTAATCCACGATGAGCTAAGTACATGGATAATGGTGTTTTCGATGTTCTTGAAACTCCGATTAAGACAACATCCGCACGCAATACTCCGCGTGGATCTTTTCCATCATCATATTTCACAGCAAATTCAATTGCCTCTACTTTTCGAAAATACTCTTTATCCAATTTATGAATTATCCCTGGTTCACCTTTTGGTTCTTTTTCCAACAACCGGCTGATGCCATTCATTACTGGTCCTATCAAATCGACATACGGTACTTGATTGCGAACTGCTTCACTGATCAAATAATGCTGCATCTCCGGTACAACTAAAGTGAATACTACAAGCGCTTTTTCTTCCTTAGCAATTTCCATTGTTTCTTTGATTGTTTTTTTATCTCCAACATAAGGAACACGTCTTATTTCCACTGCTTTTGATCCAAATTGACTGGCAGCTGCTCGAACAACTGCTTCTGCCGTCTCCCCAATAGAATCAGAGAGTAGATAAATAACCGAATGGTTTAACAACTGGGTCCCTCCTATATATTCATTGCTTGTCCTAGTTCTACGAATGCCTTTGCAATTGTTGTCTTCGTAATACGTCCAACCACTTCCCATTCCCGCTCAAAATTTTGATGTGGACGTACAACTGGAAGGGAGTCTATTTGATGTGTAACCATCTGCAAAGCCGCTTCAAAGAGTGAATCTTCATTCTTACAGAGTATGAGATTTGGCATGCGAGACATAATTATACTTACTGGAACAGTATTTAACTCCGATTGCCCCATAGCGGCCTTTAACAAATCTTTTCGAGAAACCACACCTGCTAAGAAACCTTCTTTTTTCACAACAAAAATGCTTCCAATGTCTTCAAGAAACATGGTGCAAATGGCATCGTAAACAGATGTATTTTCTTGAATCACAATCGGCACCGATTTGTAATCTCCTACGGAAATACTTTTTATGTGTTCTCCCAATAATTGATTCGCAGTCTTACCAGTATAAAAATATCCAACTCTCGGTCTTGCATCTAGGAAACCAGACATTGTGAGAATCGCCAGATCAGGACGCAAAGTGGCTCTTGTTAAATTCAGTTTTTCTGCGATTTGTTCTCCAGTTATGGGACCTTCTTTTTTCACAATGGAAATAATAGTTTCTTGGCGCTTGGTCAGCTCGATGGCTTTACACCTCCTAGTCATTCTATTGTGTTATACTTTTATTATAATTACTCCATATAGTATATACTATATTTCGCTATTCGTATAACAGAAGTTTTTGCTAGCCTATGTCAAATTGAGTTTTTATGTCATGAAAATTCTAACTTATGAGATAATTGATCTGCAACAACAAAATTTCGGAGAAGTGAATTTATATTGCAGCAGGCTTTTTGAGATAATATTCTGATCGGGATGTTCCAAATCAGTAAAAAAAACCTGCCGACCATAGAATAGGCGGCAAGCTGTATAACAGATTCTCATTGTAATTTATCCGTTAAAAACGATTTGATCGAAAGCTGCAAATGAACTGGTAAGGTTATCAATTTCCCGCAATAACGCGAGGCGGTTTCCTCGAATCTTTTCTTCGTCGACCATTACCATCACATGATCAAAGAAATGATGAATGTTGCTGACCATTGCTGCAAGTGAATCATATTTTTCCGCTTCTGTTTGATCAGTTTCTTGGAAACTCTGCTCTGCTTGTTTAAAAGCATTATACAAAGAATATTCATGCTCTGTATCAAATAAATTTTCATTTACTAGGCGATCATCCGCCTTTTGTGCTAAGTTGGAAACTCTTGTGAATGCCTCTACTTGACCTTTGAATGTTTCTTCTTCTAATAATGTTGCTAAGATGCTGGTTTTTTGCATCAATGAAGACAACTCTCCAATTTTCCCCAGCAGAACTGCATCAATCACATCATAACGAACTTGTTGTTCTAACAAATATGATTTTAAGCGGACACGGAAGAAATCAGTTAATTCACTTATTAATTGTTCTCTATTGTCGGAAACCCCTGCTTCATACATCACATTGCTTGCTTGTGTAATTAAATCTGTTAAAGAAAGAGACAGTTTTGCATGGTGAAGCAAAATATGAATAATAGCGGAAGCTTTCTTACGAAAACCATATGGGTCTTGTGATCCGCTGACAGAAAGTCCAACTCCAAATCCCGAAGCTAATGAATCAAAGCGATCAGCCAATGCAAGGATAGTACCAATTTTACTCTCAGGAAGATCATCTTTGCCATGGCGTGGTAAGACCTGTTCAAAAAGAGCAGTAGCTATATCACTTGATTCACCATGAAAATTTGCATATTCCCTTGCCATATAACCCTCTAACTCTGGAAATTCACTCACCAACTGCGTCGCTTGATCAAATTTTGCTATTGAAGCTGCACGAAGGAGATTTTCTTTTTCTAACTTTGTAAGATCGACTGACTCAGCAATGGCTAGTGCTATTTTCTTTCCTCTATCTACTCTTGCTGCCATCGATCCTAATTCTTCCTGATATACAATGTGCTTCAATTTTTCCTGTGCTGCCTTGATCGATTGTTTTTTATCTTCTTCAAAGAAGAATTGTGCATCCGATAATCTTGCTCGTAAAACTTTCTCGTTACCTTGACTCACATACTGCAATCCGTTTTTATCACCATTTCGTATCGTTACGAAAAATGGCAGAAGTTCATTATGCGGATTTTGTACGGGAAAATATCGTTGGTGCTCTCTCATTGTTGTAATCAGTACTTCTTTTGGCAGTTGTAAATATTCATCTGCAAACTGACCACTTACAACTGTTGGATACTCAACTAACTGGGTAACTTCTTCGAGCAGCTCCAAGTCTACAGGAATAAACCAGCCATTTTCTTTTTGTAATTCTTGTAACTGCTGCTCGATAATACTTTGTCTTTCATCCATATCCACAATCACATACTGATCCCTAAGAGCAAGAGAATAATCTTTCGCATGGGAAATTGAAATCTCGGATCCTAAAAAGCGATGCCCTCTTGTTACTCGATCAGCAGTTACCCCTGCAAAAGTAATTGGAATAACATGTTCATCTAAAAGACTTACCAACCAACGAACAGGACGGATAAACTTTGTTCTTGTATGCTCCCATCTCATTGTTTTGGGGAATGTGATATTTTCTAATACATGAACAAATGATTGCTCGATAACTTGTGCTGTTGGCAAACCTATTTCTTGTTTATGAGCAAATACGTACTCTGTTCCTTTTACTTCTTGTAATCGCAAACTACTTATTTCTACTCCATTTTTACGAGCAAATCCAACAGCAGCTTTGCTCCATGTTTCATCGTCTAATTTTGCGATTTTTGCTGCTGGACCACGAACGGATTCCGTCTTATCACTTTGTTTATCCGCTACTTCCAAAACACTCACTGCAATTCGTCGAGGAGTAGCATAGGTTTGAATCGAACCGATATTTATCCGATTTTCATGAAACCAAGCGGACACCTTCTCAGCAAACTGTTTAGCTGTTTCTCGTACAAACCTTGCTGGGATCTCCTCACAACCAATTTCGAATAAAAAATTATGCATCATATGACTCTCCTCCTTGCTTTAACAAGGGATAACCTAGTTTTTCTCGTTCTTGAATAAAAGCCTTCGCACATCTTCTCGCTAAATTTCGAACTCTTTTTATGTAACCTGTACGTTCGGTTACCGAAATAGAACCTCGAGCATCTAGCAGATTGAATGTATGTGAACATTTCAAGATATAGTCATAGGCAGGAAAGACAAGCGACTCATCCAGCGTTCTAGCCGCTTCTTTTTCAAAAGCATCAAATTGTGCAAATAAAAAATCTTCATCTGAAATTTCAAATGTATATTTGGAATGCTCATACTCTGCTTGATAAAAAACATCCCCATATGCTACCCCTGCTACCCATTCCAAATCAAAAACATTTTCTTTATTTTGTATATAGGATGCCAGTCTTTCTAATCCGTATGTAATCTCAGCGGATACAAGTTCCGTTTCAATGCTTCCAACTTGTTGAAAATAAGTAAACTGCGTTATTTCCATTCCATCTAACCAAACTTCCCAACCAAGACCAGCAGCTCCGAAAGTAGGATTTTCCCAATTATCTTCTACAAAGCGAATATCATGTTTCAACGGATTTAGCCCCAAGACACGTAAACTATCTAAATAAATTTCTTGAATATTTTCCGGTGCAGGTTTCATAATAACTTGAAACTGATGGTGTTGATATAATCGATTGGGATTTTCCCCATATCTTCCATCCGCAGGACGCCGTGAAGGCTCCACATAAGCTACATTCCACGGTTCAGGACCTAATGCACGTAAAAAGGTCATTGGATTTAAGGTACCAGCTCCTGTCTCCACATCATAAGACTGAACCAAGATACATCCTTTTTCACTCCAAAATTGTTGTAATTGACGAATCATTTGTTGAAAATTCAACGATTTCACCTCCATAAAATAACAAAAGCTTCTCCATCCCATGTGATAAAAAAACAAATCACATAGGGACGAGAAGCTTTTCCCGCGGTTCCACCCTACTTGATCAGGCAGCCTGATCCACTTTATTCATCATCATGCTCCAGATTGCCCATTTCACTAACCTTGTCCTATCAGGCTCACACTCCCCCTGACTCGCTAAAAGGTAAATATTAGTTACTTTTTTCTGTCATCGCATCTCAAATTTTTTTCAGATTACCAAATTGAATCATTCATGTCAACTTGCGATTTTTACCGCCAAAAAACAATTAACCTAATTAAGACATATCGGGAAATTGTTTTTTGACACTCCACATGGCTGAAGCCATGGGATTCTTGGGACGGTAGCCTTCTGACTACTTCATTACCAAGCTAACTCCGCGAGCCCCACGGTTGAACAGAGTTTTTGTTGCTACGTCATAGCAAAGACTTACTGCTTGGTTTTCGCATTTCAGTCTAGCCATTTTTCGGTACGCATAGCATTTTACGTGCAAAACGATTGGTTTGCATAACCCTATATACTATCCACTTTTCAAAGAGCAACTGGCGATAGTTTAACAACAGAATGTATGTTTGTAAAGTGTTTTTTGAAAAATTTGTCAAATTCGCGAGAGGTAGAAACCTCCCTCGTCTACAAAGTGAGACTTGCCACTTTAGTGGATTGGCGAAACTTGTGTTCCCGTTGTAGTGATGCTGCTAACATCCCATGATTCAAACCGTGGGTTTTCACACTCGCAAGACTATAATCATCTCCAAAATTCTAATGAATGGTTATTTTACTGATAGTTTGTTTATTCTGTCCACTGTCTCACCTAACATTAATTTAACAAGTAAACATCCAAAATGCTTTATAGCTTAATCATTACCAAGGAAAGAAGGCTGAAAAAGTACATTACCAGCTTCCACCATTAATTGTTGTCATTATTTTTCGCTGCTAATGCCTCTGCTGGAACTTTGAACGGTTTTTGGAAATTGCCTGTGGAGAATCTTGATATTCAAATGAAAAACAATTAAATGACGATCAAGGTTAAAAATGGACAAACTGTTTGTCATTATCGAAGAATAAAAAATACACGCAGAATATAACAAAAATATCCGATCATCTAAAAAAGGGATCGGATATTTTTGCGAATCTTATAATATCTTAATGGACGAGATAACATCATTCCAAGTGCCCTTACCAAGCTTGTACTTAGTAAGATTAGACAATTTTTCCCCGGGTTTTAACTTCCAGCTGCGTCCACCGAATTTGATATCTTGATAAAAAATGATTCCATTGCCATCACCAGAAACCTTGATAGAAGAGGTCACATCATTCCAATTCTTTTTACCATATTTTAAATGTTTACTTTTATTATTTACAAGAGTTCTATCATTTGAACAAAATGTTATAGATGCGCCTTGAAAATGAATGTCTTCATATAGTGTAACGCAAGATTTTTCTGGTGGTTTTGGTTTTGGTTTTGGTTTTGGTTTTGGTTTCGGTTTCGGTTTCGGTTTTGGTTTTTGTATTGGCTTTGGTTCTGGTTCTGGTTTTGGTTTCGGTTTCGGTTTTGGTTTCGGTTTCGGTTTTTGTATTGGCTTTGGCTTTGGCTTTGGCTTTGGTTTTGGTATTGGTATTGGTTTTGATGTTGGCTTTGATTTTGGTTTAGAGGTTGGGTGCTTTGGTTTTGTTTTTGGTACAATACTAGTTGCATGTCCTCCAAAACTTATTGGTTTTACTGCTGGTGTTGATGCTTGTTTAGAAGAAATTGCTTGAGAAGAATCTGATGTTGATTCTGCTTTTGCTGAGTTTTGATTATTTGGGTCTGGTGTCGAAGTGTGATTACTATTGGTTGATGGTTGCTCTGTATCTTTGTAAGATATAGGACCTGCGTCCAATTCCTTCTCCATACTTTGCGATGGAAGAGTATCCATCATCTTCTTTTTTACTTCTCGAGAAATAACAGAACTTTCTACTAAGGTCGTTTGTAATTGCGGCTTAACTGTAGAAGATTGGGCATAAGTCTCAGCATATTGGTAAATAATAATGCCACCTATTGTACAGATGAGACTAAGTGTGGTTAACTTCAACCATTTGACTAATTTATCATTTGGTGATTTATTCATCGAATTCTTCTTTTTCTCCATAGCTTCCCTCCTTCATGCACATACTATTACTATAGTACTATATATTCCCATTTATGTAGACAATAAATTAAGAAAATTAAGTCTCATTACTGTGCAAATATCCCATTTGTTATTTGAATGAGAGTATAACATTGATAAAACTTCCGCTTCCATATTTTTCTTGTCATTCCTCTGTCGAAAGCAAATAGAGTTGTTACCTTAAGCTGACGACTACTGCTACCTTCGTCCACGCTATAGAATAAGGCCGGGCGAATCTTAAAGAGACTCAAGGAAATATCTTGAATCTCTAAATGTTATTTTGTCTTATTTTTGCATCGTTTACCAAACATTTACAAAGTACTCATCAAGCGTACATCAAAAATCCATTACAGCTTGATCATCGGAAATCAGTAAATGTATCTCTGCTATCTTTCCCCATTAATTATTATCATTATCTTTCGCTGCTAGTGCCTCTGCTGGAATTTTGAACGGTTTTTGGAAATTGCCAGTCCGCTTCATCGTTTGCACGTAGTCTATTTTCGCTGGTGTACTACCAGACAGTGTAAGCTCTAGTTGATAGTGCAAGACGACTTCTTTAAAATTCAACGTTTTCTTATCCACAATGATGGATGTATCTGCATTTTTGATCGTAACTTTTTGCCTGTTAAAATCCATCATTGTCGCTTTCCCATCTGCGATTGTCTGCCTCAATGCTTTTGGATAATAAGGGAATAGCATGTTTTGTTTTTGTTTATTCGCAAAAAATTGAGGAAGAGCCGCGTAAAATTCAGGCTTAGCTATAATTTTATAAGTATCGCCTGTTTGCGTAAAAGTAATATTATTCGTTGATTTAGTGTTTATAATCGCATCTAAATACTCTTTGTCTAAATTAGGAAGTATTAAATCTGTATGTTCATTTTTGGATAACAGCCATTTGTTGTTATTGCCATTATCATAACTAGGGGTGATATATTTGTGATAACTTAGCATTTCATTGACCTGCCATTGATCCGCTGAGTCTTCTGGTTCAGAAGCAGTTGGCTGTTTATTGATTGCTGAACCGCTCTTACTAGAAGAAGCTGCATGAATTTGATCTTTCCCATAGTGTTCTTCTGTTCCTTCCATCGTTTTAATCACTTGATAGCTGCAGCTTTTTAGCGGGTAACTATGATTTTGTATAATTGACCAAGTAATTGATTGATGTTCTTGATTATTTTTCCAATTATCCACAGCTTTTTGTAATATAAACTTTGATGTATTTGATTGACTATTCGATTTGTTCGAATTGGTTTGTTTTGATTGCGATTGACTACAACCCATTGCTAATATGACAATCATTAAAACTGAGAATAGTAGAATGGTAATTTTTTTCATCTGATATCTCCTATAATGATCATGATGACCCATTCTACATGAAAAATCATACTTACGTAAATGGAACAACTTTCCGATTGCATACAAAAAGGAGCAAACTTTAGTTGCTCCATGTTGTTCGTAAAGAGTGTAAAATTGCTCGCGATTTCAATTTTAAATCCAATTGAGCATCGAGATAATATTGTAATATTGTCTCCATATCACGTTTGGTTTCCTGTTTGATTTTTACATTCCCAAGTTGATCAGCAGTTATATCATTTAGTATGCGTAAATAATGAGCTGTTGCAGGGGTGATACTTATATCCCTTGGTGTCATACATTTTGCACAGACAATGCCGCCTTGTCTGAGCGAGAAGGCTGCTATATCTCCCGTTTTCCATTCATTACCGCATTTCGCGCATTTAGAAAAGATTGGTTTATAACCTGCTTCTGTTAAAACAGCCAGTTCTAACAATCGAGTCAAAATTTCAGGATCTTTTCCATCATTTAATTGACCTAACAATACACCCAGTTGTTGATATAAGGTAACCGCAGGTTCTTTTTCCACAATTACTCGATCAACCAATTCTAACCAGTAAGCACCATATGCTGTTGACAATAAATCCGAACGAATCTCTTGATGATTGTATACAATATCAGCCTGAGAAAGGGAAGGCATACTTGATGGACTATGCTGATAACAAACAAAGTCAGCAAGTGTAAAAGGTTCGGTAACAGCACCAAATCTACTTCTAGGTTTTTTCGAACCCCTAACTATCATACTTACTTTGCCACGTTCACGAGAAAAGAGGAAAAGCAATTGGTCACTTTCCCCGTAAGATTTATTGCGCAGCACAATTCCTTGCAATCGTATGATCATTGCTGTCCTTTCTACTTAACCTCTTCCTTTTGCTCCGGATCATCTGATGTTTCATCATCTTCCTTTTGTCCCATCAGTGTTTCCATATCTTTATATAAAAGATAGGCATCAATGCTACCCGTCACCTGAAAACAGCTCCATGAAAAATTTCGCAACGAGTCTCTTCCTTTCTAAAGAGGGTATCAAAGTTAGGATGACCGAGGAGCAGCATTTCTATGAGAAGAAGCTAATGTAAGTTTTTGGTTATTTTTTACTCCTCATCACGATATCCATATTCCCTCAGATATTGGTATTCATTGCGCCAATCTTTGCGCACTTTTACCCATAAATCCAAAAATATGCGATATCCAAATAAACGTTCCATTTCTTCGCGGGCGAGTTTGCCGACTTTTTTTAACATTGCACCTTGTTTTCCAATTAATATCCCTTTTTGTGACTTTCTTTCTGCTACAATTGCTGCTCTCATATACAATGTTTCTTGATTTTCACGCAGTTTCGTTTCTTCCACTACTACTGCAACCGAATGCGGAATTTCTTCATGTGTTAATTCTAATACTTTCTCCCGAATAATCTCACCCATGATAAATTTTTCTGGATGGTCAGTAACTTGATCTTCTGGATAATACATTGGGCCTTCTGGTAATTTTTCCATGATAAGTTCCAAAAGTCTGCCTGTGTTATTGCCTTGTAAAGCCGAGATCGGAACAATTTCTGCAAAATCGTGCAGACTTCTATATTTATCAATAAAAGGTAATAATTCGTCTGGATGAACCAGATCTATTTTATTCACAACTAAAAATACTGGTGTAGAGACACCCTTTAGTCGTTCAATAATAAATTTATCACCAGCGCCTAATCCTTCTTCTGCATCTACTAAAAACAAAATTAAATCCACTTCCGAAAATGCATTTTGCGCTGTTTTTACTAGATATTCTCCAAGTTTTGATTTTGGTTTATGAATACCTGGTGTATCCAAAAAAATAACCTGTCCTAATTCATCCGTATAAATACCACGAATTTGATTTCTTGTCGTTTGTGGTTTGTCCGACATAATAGCTATTTTTTGACCTATTGCTTCATTCATTAGTGTTGATTTTCCAACGTTCGGGCGACCAATAAGCGCGACAAAACCCGAACGAAATTTATTCGACATGTAAATCCTCCTTCAGGAAAACAAAGAAGGGGCTTTTTGTCCCCTTATTAAATGGTAATCACTGCATCTTCATACAGAGTGATAAGAAGCTCCTACAGCAGCTGTAATCCAAGAACAGCAATTACAATCCCTAAAAATGCCCCCATACTTAGCGATCGATAATTTGTATTTTCTTTCATTCTCGACTGAATCGCAATAAAAGTTAAAAACAAAACCAATATACTAATCGGTAATTGCCAAATTACTAATATGAGCAGTGTAGCAACACAAAACGTTAAAGCCATAATCAGGCTTGGTTCCCATTCTTTCCAATATCTTGTTATCCATGCTTTTAGCAATAAAGTAGCAAAGAAAGTAAATAAAACGATGGCAGTAAGACCGATGGTTGGTGGGTAAAGAGAATGCATTGCTATACTTGAATGAATAAACCGCAAATACGGAAAGAAAACACTCGTCCCTACTAAAAAAGCGAGCCCTGCTGTCAGTAAAACAGCTCCAGCAGCCACATCTTTTGCGATCTTTGCCAGTGGATGAAACTCTTTTGTCACCATGTCTACAACTGCTTCAATAGAAGTATTAATAAGTTCTGCAAATAAAACCAATGTAATCGATACAAACAATAACAGTATTTCTACTTTGGATAAAGGCAGACATAAACTCAATAACAAAACAACCAACGCAGTAATGAAATGGATGCGCATGTTGCGTTGGGTGATGACCGCATACTTCAAGCCTTCTATGGCGTAACGAAAGCTTTTAAGCACTTTGGTCACCCACATAGTCATTCCTCCTTATCTCGTAATTCCAAGGTGAGATAATACATTTTCTTGAAGAGCAAACATTTCTTTTTCTTGTTCCACTGTCTCATGATCATAACCGAGTAGATGCAGAAAACCATGAACCACTAGAAAACTAATTTCCCGCGATAACGAATGTTTATATTCCATCGCTTGTTCGATCGCACGTGGAACAGCAAGTATAATATCTCCTAACTGAATCGATTCTTCCCAATCTTCCTGCACCCACTCCGCACGATTTTCAAAAAGAGGAAAAGACAAAACATCTGTCACTTCATCTTTTTGTCGATGCTCTTTATTGATCTCCTGTATTCTTTGATTATCTACTAAAGTCAAAGAAACAGAAACATCTGGTAAATCTTCAAGTTCTGCTACTTTTTCAAGTACCATTGGCAATCGATCTATCGTCGCGCGTTCTTCTTCTGTTAATGGAATATCAACTTCTAACTCAAGTTCTACCATTTATTTTGCCCCTTTTAATTGTATATCTTCTGGATATTCGATTCTCGAATGGAAGATCCCTTGGAGAGTTGCTGCCATTGCTTTTGCAATTAGATTGCACTCTTTAAACGTAAGATCGCATTCATGAAACTGTCCATCTTCTAATCGATCACGTATGATCTTCCCAATCATATTTTCGATCCGAGCTGGTGTTGGCTTGGCGATGGAACGGACTGCCGCTTCGACACAATCAGCAATTCCAACGATAGCTGCTTCCTTGAATTGCGCTTTTGGTCCAGGGTATCGATAATCTTCTTCGATCACTTGTGTGCCATTGCTTTGTTCTAATGCACGATAGTAAAAGAATTTCAAAAGGGTTGTACCATGATGTTGCGCCGCAATGTCTTGGATTGCCTTGGGTATACGATAAGCTTTCAACATCTCCACTCCATCGCGAGGATGAGATAAAATAATCGTTTTACTTAAATTTGGTGATATTTTATCATGTGGATTGTCTCGATGAATTTGGTTTTCAATAAAAAATTGAGGGCGCTTCAGCTTCCCAACATCATGATAATAAGCACCAACCCGTGCTAGGAATCCATCAGCCCCGATGGATTCAGCAGCTGCTTCAGCTAGATTTCCTACAATAATCGAATGATGATACGTACCTGGAGCTTTGTAAAGCAAATCTTTTAACAGAGGATGATTTGGATTACTGAGTTCCAATAAACGTAATGGTGATAAAATGCCAAACAGAGTTTCAAAATATGGTAAGAATCCAATGGTCAATACTGCTGAAAATATACCACTGATGAAACCAAAAAGTAATGACTGGAGTAACTGTGCAATATCTCTTTCCGCAGGAGTTAATGTAAATAATGCAAGAATTGCCACCGTACTTACAAGAGAAGTCAAAATACCAGCTTTTAATACTGCGCTTCTTCTTTTCACACCATCCAATGCAAATGTGCTCACTACCCCAGCAATCATTGCAACAAGTCCAAATCGAAAATCAAATAAAAATTGGCTGTCTCCTTTAAAAAACATACTTGAAGCAATAGTAAAAAGAAAACTAGCTGATATGGATAATTTGGAATTTAACAATAGTGTTATTAACATCGTTCCCAATGAGACTGGAGCAATAAAACCAACCGTACTCCATTCTAGATTTTGTCCCAAGGTAACAATCTTCATGCCAATCAATGTTAGTAATATCACAGAAATCAAAAGCAACAGTTGGCTGTTATCTGCGTGTACAAAAGAATGAAAGCGCTGCACATAGAAACGAAAAATGCCTAAAATAAGTACCACCAATAAGAGTAAACCGAGATAAGGAATGAGATTCGTTTGTTCTTGAATGATCCCAATCTCTTTTAATTTACGATATTGATCAGGTGTTACTTCTTCTCCATAAGTGACAAGTACTTGACCCTCTTTAATAGGTATGGACTCAACGGAATCTCGAGCCGCTTCCTTTAATGACTCCGTTTTTTTCGGATCATATAATTCATTTGCAATGAGAAAATACCTTGTTAACTCCCTTGCTAAATAACGCGAATTGCTTGATAGAGAAGAAGTAACAAGCAGCCGGTCTACACCATCTTTTTTACTCGTTAATTCTTGTGATTTTATCCCCTCCTGCAACAAATCCGATACAATATCCCTCGTTGTCAATCGCAAATCGGTTATTTCAGCTACAGGTGTGCGCACTAATTTGTAATAAAATTCTTCTGGCAAATCTTTCGTAATGGCATCTTTTAAGCTTTTTATTTTCTCCGGTTCTGTCAATGTCTTATCAGCAAGGATTCTTCGAGCATCGGCAAATACCAAATCAATTTTTTCAATTTGGTTATTGGTCAGTTCTTCGTTTTTTGTAAACTGTGGTTCAACTGAGCCAGCCGCTCTATCCTTGGCCAATTTTGTAGCAGTTTCATCTATCTTGGTAATTGGTGAAATGATCGTTTCTTTACTCGCTTTCCCAACTTCGATATCTACAAATTGCGGGAGAGCATGTGGTAATAATAACAAATAGAACGCGATCCCAAAGATCGCGTAAATAAGCATTTGAATGGAAAAACTCGTTTTCCATTGTAATTTTAGAAAGGAATCTAGTTGACTTTTTCCCATTTCTAGCTGGCTCCTTGTTCGTCTTCCTCCGCATAAGCTTCAATAATTTGCTGCACGAGTGTATGGCGAACGACATCAGCTTGTTTTAGATAAACAAAACGAATATCTGTGATATTTCCTAAAATTCGTTCTGCCACTCGTAAACCTGAATTTTTTCCCCTTGGTAGATCCACCTGAGTAACATCACCGGTGATTACCATTTTCGATCCAAATCCAAGTCGAGTTAAAAACATTTTCATTTGCTCTGGTGTCGTATTTTGTGCTTCATCCAAAATTACAAACGCATCTTCCAAGGTACGACCCCGCATATATGCTAGAGGAGCGACTTCTATTAATCCTCGTTCCATCATCTTTGTAACTTGTTCCATACCTAACATAAAGTACAAGCTATCATACAATGGCCGTAAGTAAGGATCAACTTTTTCTTGCAAATCGCCGGGCAAAAAGCCTAAGTTTTCCCCTGCCTCTACTGCAGGTCTAGTCAAAACGATTCGTTTTACTCGATTTGTTTTTAATGCCATAACAGCTAAAACGACTGCTAAAAAAGTTTTCCCTGTACCTGCTGGTCCAATTCCAAATACGATATCTTTCTTTTGAATTGCTGTCACATAATGACGCTGACCTAATGTTTTCACACGAACTTTTTGACCTTTTTGGGTGATACCTACTTCTTCCTGATACAATTCCAATAATTCATCTGCTTTATCTGCTTCCGATAAGCGTTTCGCATAGACAACATCTCTTTCGTTCAACTCCAAACCTTGACGAATCAAGGTGAGTAATACACGAAATAGTTCCTGTGTACGATCTACTTGATCAGCTGGTCCAGAAATCGAGATTTCCCCGCCTCTAGACACTATTTTCACATCTGTATCCGCCTCGATTACTTTTAAAAAAGCATCATGCGGACCGAATAATTTTATTGCTTCATCTGAAGTTTGAAAATCAATATGAACCCGTTTATTATTGCTTTGCAAATGTTTCAATCCCCTTGTAGAATAGGCTTTTCTTGAGCAATATTTTCCACTACATCAAAATGTATCTTCAAATAAACTTTACCATTGTCTACCCTTTGGTGCAAAACTTTTTCCGCTAAAATTCTGCCATCGTCCCCTATGGTATTCATCATTTCCAATCTCGCCCTTTTTTTACCTACTGTGATTGCATCCATTTCACTACGGGAATACGATTGCTGTTTCACTGCCCAATAATCATCGCGAACTAATCCAATTGGAAACTGGTATCTGCCAATATTTAAAGCCGACACTCTCCGCATCAATTCGTAACGGGTATATGGTTTTGGTTTTTGAAAAGGGTTAGTCAAAACAATGGAACCAATAAAAGGCCAACTATATCGAGTTTTTTCGCCAGTATATTCATTTTGTGTGTATGACAAAGGGACAATCACTTCCGACTCATACCATACTTCCCCAAGTACGATCCCTTGTGCTCCGACGACAGGGCCGTTGCTGGATGCAGAGGGATCACCATAAACACCTGATACAAGCAGTTGACCTTTTTTCACGGCATCATGTACTTTCACTACAGGATTTCCATGAAAAACGCGTAAATCCATAATGAAAGCGTTTTTCTTGGAGATTAAATGGACTGGCTTTCTTGCTAACTTTTTTTCTCCTATCGAATCAACTCGTTTTTTCTCGGCAACTGTTACGATAACCCTCGTCCCTTCTAAACGCACACCAATCCAAGAGGCATTAGGGATTCGTTTCAACAATTTACGCTGTAAAAAATCTGTATTTGGCAGACTCACTTTTAACTGCCCAGGGTAAATTCCTTCCTTCTGCAAAATAGATAAAATATGCTTATCAGGAATCTGTTCGTTTCCTTCCACATCTACTTGCCATATAAACGAAGAAAAGAAAAATAAAAGAAAAAGAAAAATTGCAAAACCTGCTACAAAAAATTTGCGTTTTTTTATTTTTTTCAACCAAAAAAAAGGACCACTTCTCTTGATAATTCTCCCTTTCACATGATGACGTTTCATCAATTGCCAAGTTTTCATCATATCCGATAACAATACAATAATCTGTACTTTTTCTTGATTTACCCATTTAACATTATGCAAAACAATACTAGCTTGTACGATTTCATTTAGTAAAGAGGCAATATGATCGCCTTTGCACTCTATGGTTACGGTTCCACCTCGCATATGATTTCTCCCCTTAATCCTTGTTTTTCATATGTATGGCAGTGATCTTTCCTTTTAGCAATATTCGATCGGGATAGATCGCTTCCATTACAAGGGAATTCCCTTCAACAGTTAGAAAGCCTGTAGCTGTTTGCAATGTGAGCAGATCCGGATTAAACTGTTGCACACCTTGAAAATTTTCTATTTGTAAATGCTGTCCGATCCATTCTATGCGAGGGAGAGAACCGATTACTTCCGCAGGAAAATCAAACCAATTCGAGGCAAGTTGTGAAAATCGTTTCATTGTTTTCCTCCCTCCATCTCCTTGTTAATGCTATGCAATGCAAAAACGAATTAGAAGAAAATCATAAAACAAAAAAAGCGACTCCTCCATTAGAGCCGCTCGTTACTGTCCATTTATTTGGTTTGCTGTTGTTGTGCTTGAGCTACAAGACGTTTTGTTATTTCTCCGCCAACTGAACCGTTAGCACGAGAAGTTGTATTTTTACCTAGCGTTACACCAAATTCACTTGCGATCTCTTCTTTAAACTGATTGAGCACAGCTCCAGCACCAGGAACCAATAATTTATTTGAACTTCTTGCCATGAAACCCACCTCCTTCTTTTCTTTAGTATGTGAAGGAGACATGTGCTTTACTTTGCTTACATCTTTCCAATGATGGAAAAATTGGCCGTTTAAATTAATGCCGTCTGCGATGACGAAGAAATTTTCGCAGCAATACGAAACCGACAATAACAATAATGATGAATAGGATTACGAGAATGATTCCTCCAATAAAAACACCTTTAATAATAGAACCAAAAAATGAACCGATTTTACCAAAAAATCCTTTCTTTTTTGGTTTGGAGTAAGAATAGGAGGAATAGGAATGAGATTTATACGAAGGAGAGTAATAGCTTGAATGGGAACTTCCAGAATGATAACTGGAGTGAGAGCGTATTTTTGCATAGCTCACATCTGCATGTGAAGTTACGAACCCTAATGCCAGTACCATAGTAGCAACAAAAATCGATAAAAAACGTTTCAACGTAATACCTCCATTTTATTATCACTTTAATTCAATTCATTCTATAAAGAAAACTCGCCAAATGGCAAGTCTTCATCCTCAATTTATTCTTTTTAATTCACGGCTCTTCTCAAGAATGAGGGGTAACTCCATTTTGCTATAAGTAATCCACAAAAACCGATTGCAAGTAAGACAGCAAAGGTAGGCCATATTTCCGTGAAACCAGCTCCATGTGTCATCACTTCTTGTAAACCATGCTGTGCCCAATATTGTGGAGTGATTTTACCAATCACTTGAACATAAGAAGGTAACATATCAAATGGGAACCATAAACCGCCCAACATGGAACCACCTAATGTAAAAAATTGCGTTATTCCTTTGGATGCTTGATCTGATTCAATGAGCATAGACACAGCAATCCCAATCCCTGCACCACAAATACTCAAAGAAATTACGATGAACAATATCAATAAAAAGTTTCCAAACGCTAATCCATAAACAAAGTGACCAAATAATAAAAGGAGTAAACACTGCAGCATAACCATCAGTACATTTGGCAACCACATACCAATTAAATACTGCCAAGAATGTATGGAAGTACTTTGCAAACGAGATACCATCCCAGAATCACGCTCTGTAGTGAAACGTGTTACCATTGTCATAATGATGAAAAAAGAAAACATGATCATATAGCCTGGAACTACTTGAGTTATTCCATTGATCTTGCTTGATGTCTCATTAATGGTTGTAATTTGAATCGGATTTTTCATTGCTAATTGTACATCTTTCGCGGAAACACCTCTGTTTAACATTTGTGTTTTGATATTCTGCTCACGGTATTGATCACTTAAATTTCGAAGAACTGCATCTACAGCAGAGGCTGCTTGGTTTGTATTTCCATCCCGATAAAGCTGGATTTGTGATGTGCCTTTTGCAAAATTTTTCTCAAATCCGTTTGGAATTACAATTACAGAAGAAATACTGCCTTTTTTCAGCATATTTATCTGATTATCAAATTGGGATGCAGATTCTTTTTGTACAGCAATAGCATCAACCTTATCCAGCTGCTGAATGAACAACTGAGAAAATTTTGATTGATCTTTATCGATGAGATGTACATTGACACTAGAGTCAGCAGATGAAAACATAAAATTCATGATCACAATAAACGCAATTGGCATGGCAAGTAACCAAAAGAAATTAGCTTTTCGTTTGAAAAATATTTTTAATTCTTTTTTTAGTATTACTGACATTTTCATTTTTCCTCCTTAAACATCTCTTAAACTTACGCCTGTTAATGTAAGGAATACATCTTCTAATGACGGCCTGAATATTTCGAGTTTTTTAATAATTAGATTTTGTTGGATCGCATTGCTTGTGAGATACTGCATCGTAGACAATAGTTCATCCGTCTCGATTTTCCACCCATTTCCATGTTTTATGGTGGTCACAGGTATAGGTAAACGCGGCATCTCCACCAACTGAGGAGACTCAATGTATATGGATGGTTTTGTATGTTTTGCTAATAATTCATCCAGTTCCCCTGTTGCAATTACATTTCCATTGTCAACGATTGCGATCTCGTCACACAATGCTTCTACTTCTTCCATGTAATGGGTGGAATAAATGATAGTCATCCCTTGGGAATGAAGCTCACGTATCAGTTCAAAAATTAGGTTGCGAGATTGTGGATCAATCCCTACAGTAGGTTCATCCAATATTAATAGATTTGGTTGATGCAAGAGTGCTACTGCAATGTTGATTCTCCTTTTCATCCCGCCGGAATACGTTTTTACATCATCTTTTCCACGATCAGATAATCCTGTTTTCGCTAATACATCATCAATCCGCTCCTGTAACTGTTTTCCAGTCACACCTGCTAGTTCACCAAAAAATTGAAGATTATCAATAGCAGACAGATCTTCGTAAAGGGTAATGGACTGTGGGACATATCCGATCTTTTGTTGAATTTCTTTTGTATTCTTGGTAACATCCAGTCCCATTACTGTGATTTGCCCATTATCCGGTTTAATAATTCCAGCAACTAATTTCATCATCGTTGATTTACCTGCTCCATTTGGACCTAATAAACCAAAACAGGAACCTTCTTTTACATGCAAATCCAAATTATCTACTGCCACTCTTTTTCCATATGTTTTTTTTACCTTTTGAAACGAAAGCATCGTGTTACCTCCCTAGAAGACTTATTAAATGAGTTTCTTTTCTAAAAGATAAGCGGAAATCAAGATAAATCCATAAGTCACCAACCAACATGGAACCCAGGCAATTAATGCTGCTATTGGAAATGGGAAATATTGCTGCTGCAAAATATGAACAAACGTTTCAGAATAAGTAGAAACTAAAAATCCCCAAAGTGCCCAAAACCCAATCCAAAATATACTCATGAGAAAACGAAATTCGGTCAATTCCAAAGTTCCAATAAATATGCCTATTGCTATGATTAATGGCCCAACCACGACCATAATAAAAGCAATAATCAATCCTATATGCAAAAATGCGGAAAGATCTTGCAAATGAAGGTGAGAATCAAGCATCCACGCATAGAAAAAAGCAATGACACCCAAGATAAAAATAGCAACAAAAGTTAATAACGAACGCCAACAACTTGTTACAAATTTAGCGAAAACCAAAGTCTGTCTGCTCAATGGAAGGGATAACCACCAGCCAATTGTATTGCCCCGATGCTCCCTCTTCATAGCACCTCTTGCAACAAAAAGGGCTACAAACGGCAACCCATATAAAATATTCCAGAGCATAATAGGTTGGAATTTTCCTGCCAATGATACTTTTGTCAAAAAAATGAGACCAATGATGATAAAGATTCCGATGTAAATATATTTCATTGTTTCTCGTTGGCTGCTGCTACTTTCTTTTCCTGACGATCTAATTTTCATTTCATGTCTGACCAATTTCCAAAACAAATTCTATCCCTCCTATTTGTATAAATTTCGATAAATGTCTTGCAGCGAACCTTGTTTCTGTCTTAATTCCTCTACATCCCCACTTAAGACAACATTTCCCTCATAAAAAAAAGCAACATAGTCAAATAATCCTTCCGTTTCTGCGATTTCATGTGTGCTTATAAGGATTGTCTGCTCACGGTCACTTGATAAATCTATAATTGTCTCCATAATTTTCTCTTTTGCGATCATATCAATTCCCGCAAATGGTTCATCTAACACTACTAACGGTACTTCTCTAGCCATGCACAAAATCAACATTAACTGCGCTTCTTGTCCGCGAGACATATTTTTTGTGAGTTTGTTTTGATCCAGCTTCATCCGCTCTGCTAGTTCATATGCTTTTTCCACTTGAAATCCAGGCAAAAAGTTTTTTCCATATTCGATTGTTTTTTCTACGCTATAATCACGGTACCATCGAGCTCGATCAGGCAGGTATGCAATTTGTGTGTTTGTTTTCCAACCCGGTTTCTCTCCAAATACTTGAAGGTTTCCTTCGTAGTTTTGTAATTGTCCAACCAATATACGGAAAAAAGTAGATTTTCCTGCTCCATTTGGTCCTAACACGCCAACAATCCGATTTTTAGGAATCTCCAAATCAATTTGTTGAAGGGCATGATTGTTATCGAATTTTTTACTTACACCATCACACTGAATTGCATTCATGCCTCTGCTCCTTTCTGCTGTTCAATCCAACGTATCATGTCTTTTTCTTTAAATCCTAAACTTTTCATTTTGGTCACAAAATCTAAACAGTATTGTTGGGCTAACTCCTCTTTAAAAGTTGCAATACTTTCATCTGATGTTGTGATGAACGTTCCTTGTCCTCTTCTTTTCTCTGTCAATCCATCTCTCTCCAATTCTTGGTAAGCTCGCATTACCGTGTTTGGATTCACTTTCAAACTCATTGCCAATTCACGAACAGAAGGAATTTTTTCACCCAATCCAATATCTCCCCTAGCTACAGAACTTCTTATTTGATCTAAGATTTGTTCGTATAAGGGTTGGCTTAAATCAAGTTGAAATACAAAAGAGCCAACCTTTTTTTCATTCATATATGCAGCTCCTCCCTTTCAGGAGTTTTATTCTTATAAGTGTATTATAACAACTAATACACTTAATGCAAGTATTATTTTCAAAAAAAAAACCCAAATTTTGTTGATACTCAAATCCACTTTTCCATAAATATTAATTCATCTTTCTTAAATCCTTGTTTTTCATAAAATCCTTCAACCTTCTGATTACTCCATTCAATCAAAAGGTTTATTTTTTCACATTCTATTTTCTTAAAACGAGTTTCTAGTTCCTCAATTATCCGTTGGCCAATATTCTTCCCTTGGTATTCAGGGTCAACGGCTAAGTGGTTTATCCAACCTCTTCTTCCATCATAACTCCCCATAACAACCCCTATAATTTGGGCATCCTTCTCTAATACAAAAAACAACTCTGAGTCTCTTTTTAATTTTTACTTCATTCCTTCGTATGTATCATAACGAGATAAAATTAACCCAGCTCTTTGCCATAAATCAATCACTGAGTCAAAATCATTTAAAGAAAATGTACGAAAATTCATATGTTTTCCCCTTTGTCTGCGGTATTGAACCTTTGAATTTCCTGAGTAAGAGAACGACGAAGTTCGTTTTATTCAAATATCAATATAATCGTTTCACATAACCAAAAACAAAAAGCAAGTGAGCTAAGCTGCTCACCTACTTGATTTCCTTCACTAAATTCTCTAGAATTTGTACTGTTCCTTTTCCTCCATCAACGATGACAGTATCTCCCGTTTTTAAGCGTGATGTAGCATTTCCACATCCAACAACAGCAGGAATCCCCAGTTCCCTTGCTACAATTGCAGCATGTGATAAAGGAGCTCCCACATCTGTAATAATCGCTGATGCTTTTGGAAATAAAGGAGTCCAACCAATATTTGTAGAAGTAGTAACTAAAATTTCGTCTGTTCTCAGCTGATTCCCTTGATCTGGATTCTGTAATACCCTAACTTTCCCTTTAACAACACCTGATGCACCTGCAAAACCTTTTAATATCTCACTATCGATTTCGTTTAATGAGATAGACGGATCATAAATATCAGTCCTGCGATTATCATCTTTCATCCATGTAAACGGATCAAATCTTCCTCTAATAACGGATGGAAAAGGGGGCAAGGTTTTGTATTTTTGAAATGTTTCTTTTCGCTTTTCTATGTTCTTTTGTGATGAAATATCCCCCTCTAATAATGCTAATACTTCCTTCAAATATAAGAAAAACACATCGTCTTGAAGACCTGTTAACTCACCTGCACGTAACAAGAATGTTCGGATTATCCGGTGGCTACGGACAAATTCGGAACGAACGAACTCTCTCAATCGCGCTCCTTCACTGGCTAAACAAAGCTGTTCTTTTAACCATAGTTTTTTTAGTGGATACATCAGTCCGAAACGTTGTAATGCTTCTTGATATTTCTCCTCTTGCTTTTGCAGTAGCTGTATTACATTTGCATTGGTATTTTTAAATTCCAAAATTTGATTCGCTAACCATTGCGGATCTTCTGATGAATCTGCAATAGAAAGCTCAAATTCATATGGACTACGATGTCCGTGCTGCAATCTATATTCCTCTTCTGTTAATTCACCAGCTAAAACTTTTGTAATTCCCAAAACAGGACCAAGACTTGCTAATTCTTTTTCTCCTCTTAGATTGGAAAGAAGCAAGTTTGCATCCTCTTCTCCAACCATCTTTGTCAATTTTTTCTTTAATCTCATTGCCAATACTGCTTTCGTGCCACCTGCCAATAATGTCCACCATGCATTGCGATGATAAGGAAATATTTCATTCTCCCACAAAGCTTTTAATTCTTGATTGGTACTGCATTGTTTTATTTTTAATGCTGTTTGTTGGCACCATTCTGGTGTATTCTTCACTTGTTTGGGAATGCTTTTGGAAATCGTTTTTACTTCTTGTAAATAATGTTTTACTTTTGGGAGCATCATTGTCAATAGCTGCCAACGGGTAAAAGGGTAAATAGGCATAGTAATCTCTTTTGGAATGTTGCCAAAAACATCACCAATCAAAGAAATCATTTTTTCTGGCTTTAATCCAAATGCCGCAAAAACAGATAACCGTCTGCTTATATTGGTGTAAATTCTCCCGCATATATTGCCTGACATTAAGTAATAACCTGGAACTACTCGAATTTCTTCATCCAAATACTGCAAAATAGACCAGGTAAAAGGGGTTACTACATCAGAAACCGCTTCCCCCACATTTGCATTTGTCCAAAGATAATCACCAGACAAAGAATAATTTATTTCATAAGTATCTAGATTCCCTACAGATAATGTAGTAATCGGTCTCGCCTGTAAAAGATAGACTTTTCCTTTGGAGATTGCCCATTCCATATCTTGAGGAAGCTCATATTCACTCTCCAATTGTTTAGCGAGTCGATACAATGTATGAGCATGTTTTTTCAGTTCTTTTGGACCTTTGTATTTGCCATTTGTCCGCATCAACTGAAAAGAATGTGCATCACTTTCTCCTGATACCAATTGCTCTCCTAAACCATGAACATAATTTCCTATCATTTCTATATAACTGCCTGTGATTGGATTAGCAGTAAAAAGGACGCCTGATATATCTGATGACACCATTACTTGGACGACAACTGCTATTTTATGCTGATTGTTTATACCTTTTATCTTGCTGTAAGCTTGAACTCTTTCTGTATGAATCGACTGCAATACTGTTTGAATTGCTGCTCTTATTTCTGCATCCGTTTCGCAATTTAATACCGTCTCAAACTCTCCTGCAAAGGACGCTTGTTCCGAATCTTCACTCAAAGCAGATGAACGTACAGCAAATTTAACGGGAGGATTCTTCTTGCGAATATTTTTCACTTGTGAAAAGATTTGCTGCCAAATAACCTCATCCAATTGCTCCTTATCACTTATAGCAGTGGATAAAATCACAAACCCTTCTGGTACTGGATACCCTTTTTGAAACATTCGCGCTAACATTTTTCCTTTTCCACCTGCAAATACTTCCTCTGCACCTGATAGATCTTTAAAATGTTTCACATGATTTTCCATCAAATACAACTCCTGTTTCTTCTAGCTGTAAAAAAGCTTTCGCAATACTTCTAGATAAGCATCTAATTCGTTTAACGTTGTGCCATTTTGCAATTCTTTTATTCTTTTATGTTTATCTCTTGTCTGTACTTGATTCGCTAACCCTTCCATTGTCCAGATCACGATTTGTTTTGCTCTTTGCACATCAATATCATTTCGAAAAAGAGATACATCAATTTGCGAAAACATTTTTTGGTAACTCTCTTTCAAGATAGTTTGGTTTCTTTCATCTAAAAGCACCTTGATCTCAGGAAATTCTTCCAGATTTGCTTTCATTAAAAAATCAAAGATGAGTGGGTATTTATTCATTAGCTGAAATTTAATCAATAACATTTGCCGAATCCGCAGCAATATATCTGTTTCCTCATAATTTATTGCTCCAAAAAAGTCATTCAATATAATATCTACACTGTAATCGTATAAATAGAGATATAATCCTTGTTTGTTCGTAAAATAGTGAAACAATAATCCTTTGGAGATATTTGCTGTGGTGACAATTTGATTGGTAGATGCAGTCTTATAATCTTTTTGCGTAAATTCTTTCATTGCTGCATTTATGATTAGTTGTTGTTTTTGATTATCCAGTGCTAAAAATTTAGCTGTCATCATTTTCACTCTTCCTCGATCAATTGACCAACATGGTCAATTTCAGTATATGCTTTTTTGACCACATTGGTCAACAAAAAAAATAACCCTCTATCTAATTTTCATTTCAATTTTTTTACTTTCTACAACACAAAATAAAAAAGCTGCCCATAATCACCTTTGGTGAAAGAGGAACAGCTTTTAATAAAAACTATCTTGGATACTTTCTTCGATAAGGCTTAATCGCTTTTGGTGCATCCAAAACTTCTTTTAATAAATAAGCCTTTTGCAAAGAAGTCAGCTTTTTCTGTTTGGATACCGGCAAAGAAAGCAATACATCTAATTCGGACATATCATCATTTGATTCTCGTATCAATGGCTTTTTGGAAGAGAATAAGTCCTGCTTATTTTTCATCATCTCTTCTTTTGAATCAAACATATCTTTCTTGTCTGTATCACTTTGTTGTTTTTGTTTCTTTTTTCTCTGTTTTTTTTGATCCCTATCGGCTTGTTGTTGTGGTTTTCCATTATTGGTACAACAAATGCGACCAATTCCCCATAAGAACAGAAAAGCGATGCCAAAAGGGATGAGTGTTTTGATTAGTTCTAAGATGGCTTCCATATCATCCCTCCCATTCCTTTCCCATAAAAATCAAACTTAAATGGGACTGTGATAAGGGACTACTCTTTGTCATCTTCGCCTGTATCCCCTATGGTACGACGCATTTTGGTATCAGCATCAATGTTTTGAAGTTGGTAGTAATCCATTGCCCCTAGTTTTCCTGAACGCAATGCTTCTGCTAAGGCCAGTGGTACTTCCGCTTCGGATTCAACTACTTTCGCACGCATTTCTTCTACTCTAGCACGCATCTCTTGTTCTTGTGCCACAGCCATTGCACGACGTTCTTCTGCTTTTGCTTGGGCAATTCGTTTATCTGCTTCTGCTTGGTCTGTTTGCAATTTTGCACCGATGTTTTTCCCGATATCAATATCAGCGATATCAATCGATAAAATTTCGAAAGCGGTTCCAGCATCGAGACCTTTGGAAAGAACAGTATTCGAGATACTATCTGGATTTTCTAGGACTGCTTTATGGCTTGCGGAAGAACCAATGGTGGTGACAATCCCTTCACCAACACGAGCGATGATGGTTTCTTCACCCGCACCACCAACAAGGCGCTCAATATTTGCTCGTACTGTCACGCGAGCAATAACTTTTAATTCAATTCCATCTTTTGCAACTGCGGAAACAACAGGTGTTTCAATAACACGTGGATTTACACTCATTTGAACTGCTTGCAAAACATCGCGACCAGCTAGATCAATTGCTGCAGCACGTTCAAAAATCAGATCAATATCTGCACGATGTGCAGCAATGAGTGCATCAACTACACGGTCAACATTCCCACCAGCTAGAAAGTGTGTTTCTAGTTGTTGAATATTAACGCCTAAACCCGCTTTATGTGCTTTAATCAAAGGATTCACAATGCGTGCTGGTACAATACGACGAAGACGCATTCCAATCAATGTCGTTAAACCAACATATACACCCGAAGCCATTGCACTAATCCATAGCATAATTGGTACAAAAGAAAATAAAATAGACAAGACAATAATCGCTAAAACAATAATAACAATAGGGCCTAATAAGCTAGTATCCATGAAATTCTCCTTACATGATGTGATATAGATACATTATTAATCATAACCTAACTAATCCAGCACTTCATCCACTTTTTTAACAACAACTCTTGTTCCTTCCACATTTGTAACAATTATGTTAGAACCTTTTGGAATGAGTTCTCCTTCACTTACAACATCTTCCTTTTTGCCATTAATTTCTGCCCATCCCGCAGGGCGAAGCGCTGAGAGTGCTATTCCTTTTTGATCTATCAGATGCTTTCTATTTTTGGAAGAAGTATATCCTTCTTCATTGTTTTGTTTATTCGTTAAAATAATTCGATTCCAAGAGGAACGAAAACCAAAAAATTTATATAATAACCAAAGTAACAGTAGTGTTGCGACAATACCGATCGCTAATGCTGTAATACCAAGTACTACGCTTTTTGCAGCTGCTATCACGGAATAAAATAATGCTACAGTACCCAATGTCCCAAAAATACCACCTGGTACAAACATTTCGATAATTAACAAAACTAGTCCCGCGATAAAAATAAGCGGTGCACTCATCTCTGATATACCTGCAGCAATTTGACCATAAAAATACAAGATAAATGCACCAACGCCGATTGCGCCAGGGATAATATGTCCTGGTGCAAGCAATTCAACAAAAATTCCAGCCAGACCGATGGTTAAAAGTATCGCCATGATGACAGGATTCGTTACAATATCCCAACTGCTTGCAGCCAGCATGGTAGTCCCAAGGGCCATTTCATCAAATCCCTTCTCTTGATGTTGAAAAAAGACAGCGTGTAGCACGCTGTCATCCGAGTAACTGCTGGACTAATTGACTGACATGTTTGCCATCTGCTTTTCCTTTTACATGCGGCAAGACAGCTCCCATTACTTTGCCCATTTCTTTTTTTGAAGTAGCACCTGTATCTGCAATTGCCTGCTGCACAATTGTACGAAGTTCTTCTTCCGTTAATTGTTTTGGTAAGTACGCAGACAATATTTCAATCTCGCGCTTTTCCTTAGATGCAAGGTCATCTCGATTTGCTTTTTCAAATTCCTGCAATGAGTCCTTGCGCTGCTTGATTTCACGTACAAGCACTTCTAAAACTTGATCTTCACTGAGTTCGCCTCGGTTATCGATCTCCACCTTTTTGATGGAACTGCGGATCATCCGAATCGTAGACAATGTTTCTTTGTCTTTTTGCTTCATCGCAGCTTTCATATCTTGATCCAACTGCTGGACTAAACTCACAGGTAGCACCTCATTATTTACGCTTTTTATTGCGTGCTGCTGCCTCAGCTTTCTTTTTACGTTTCACACTGGGTTTATCATAGCGTTCGCGTTTTCTGTTCTCCGCCAATACACCATCTTTTGATACGGAACGTTTGAAACGACGTAAAGCAGCATCGAGTGATTCATTTTTTCTCACACGTGTTTCAACCATGCTTCTCCCTCCCTCCAAGAGCAAAAAAAGCCACTAGAGTAAGCAGATAGCGGCCTGATCCAAAAAAGGAGGTCAGCTTCCACAACACCTGCAATAACCTTCTAAAGAATTGTACACAAAAGGTCACTCTCCATTATAAATCATACACAAAGACTATGTCAAAATTCATTTTTAACCCATTCTGCCAAGCTCATGACCACCAAGAATATGAAAATGAAGATGAAAAACAGTTTGTCCCCCATGCGGGCCTGTATTTGTAACGACGCGAAAGCCATCCTCCTGCAGACCAAGCTGCTCTGCAATAGCTTTGATTCCTAACATAATTTTACCCAACAATGTTGCATCTTCTGGTGTAACAGCTAAGATAGATGCTATATGTTGTTTGGGTACAACCAGTACATGTGTTGGAGCTGCTGGTTCGATATCATAAAAAGCATACAAATTTTCGTCCTCATATACTTTTTTCGATGGTATTTCCCCATTGACGATTTTACAAAAAATACAGTCCATTATTACCCTCCACTATTCACCAATACATCTTATCAGCATACACTATACCACGATTTTAACAAAAGGGGAGAATACTTTTGGCTAAAAAATATACTGTAAGTGAAACAGCTTTACGTAGATTAGTAAAACAAATGGTGTCAGAAGAAATAAAAACACAAAGAAATCAAGCTGCAAATCCTTATATAGACGAATCCCAAGAAGATCCTTGGTTTTATTTAGGCGAGCCAAAGCCAGCAGACAACAAAAAGAACTATGCTACTACTCAACAGCCACAACAGACATTCGATGAAGAATTCCCAGCATGGAACCAACCATTTCACCCTGAATTTGATGAAAATGATACGCCCCCTTTTTTAAACAGACCCAAAAAGAAATAAAACCATTCTTTTGACGATTCCTTTTTTTTAGGAGTCGCTTTTTTATTTAAAATTTTGTACAATCGTTTTAAGTAACAGTCTCCGAAAAGAAAGAGAGTATGACTGTGAACAATAACCTTGATCTTGGTACTCGTAACAAGGTGCCGTTCCTTCCAACTTATCTGGATAAGGAACACACACAGCGGTTCAACCCAGAAGATTTCGTGTTTTTCACCTATGGTAACATCGCTTCTGGTAAGGATCAGCTTGATGTTCTGATTATGAAGGATCTCCTTCTGTCGGAGCGTTTTCCCAACGTGAAACAAATTACAAGCACTGATCCAGACCAGGAATTTCCCCCTGAGTACAATCCTGCTACCGATGATCCAATGATCTATTTCAAGGAGAATCGCGATCGAGCTAGGGCGAAGTACATCGATGCACTTGATAACCCTACCGCCGGAAACGTCATTATTTATCAGAGTGGCGGAGCAACACTCCATGGTCCCCATGGTCGTGGAGAGATGGTGATGGAAGCGATCAAGCGTGGAAAGAAGGTTTTCCATGTCCATGCTGAGACACCTCCAGATGTCTGCTGGCAACGTAATAAGGAGCGACAGGAACGAGGTTCCCGCTACACCCCTTCGGAAGAATTTTGGCGTTGTGTCGAGAAGGTGAAGCCAAACTTTGAACTTCTGAGCAGGGAGCGTCGAGGAGACGGTATAACCTTTCCTGAAGGCGAAATCTTCAGTGCTGGTATGAGCATTCGATATGTTACTAAGTACAAGTATGAAGTCATCTGGCCGAACGGAACGAGTTTCTATGTCCATTACCACTGGGAGCGAGAGACAGACGATCCTTATCTGGTAATGTGGGAGTAAGAAACAGGAGTAAAATTGGGCACATGAAGTTCCAATTGTAAAACTATGTGAGTCCAGCAACAGTTGGGCTCACACCAAAAACAAAGCCGCCCACTGTGTAGGTTTTTTATTTTTGACATCAGCCCGTCCTTTTTCCCATAAGATAATTGGGAGGAGGAAGAGATATGGGTGCTATTTTGCTTCCCTTTTGCTGGGGACTTGGTCTTTTTTTAATCGGCATGAAAGTTATGCGCAAAGGTCTGGAACGCCTCGCAGAAAAACATTTACAGTCCATTTTACTGCGTTTTACAAAAACTCCTTCCCGTGGAATGTTGTGTGGAACGATCTTAACCGCTTTACTGCAAAGCAGTACAGCAGTTACCGTATTTACAATTGGATTGGTGGATGCTGGTCTTCTTTCTTTCACGCAATCATTAGGGATTATTCTCGGAACCAATATTGGTACTACTGTGACTACGCAATTACTCGCATTAAAACTCGATGATTTTGCATGGCCTTTGGTGGCGATCGGCTTGTTACTCACTTGTTTCAAACAAAAAACGGGCCCTATCTGGCTGGGACTGGGGCTTATTTTTGCAGGTGTACAAGGTATGCAAAGTATAGCAACTCCGTTGGAACACGCTGGATACATCGATTGGCTGATATCAGCCACAAATTACCCAATACTAATGGGCTTTATAACAGGCATGATCATCACAGCCCTTATCCATAGCAGCAGCGCAATGGTCGCCATTGCAATGGGCTTCTATGCCTCAGGAGTCATCGATCTCCCATTTGCTATCGCGATTGTGATTGGAAGCAATGTAGGCACATGTGCAACTGGTTTGATTGCGGCACTCCAAACCAAACCTTCCGCAAAAAGAGTAGCGATAGCTCACCTCGTATTAAATATAGGCGGAGCAGTACTCTTTCTTCCACTCATCCCCCTACTATTGGAAATAGTAGCTGCATTTTCAAGCAATCCCGCTACTCAAGTCGCTCACACACAAACGATCTATAATGTTGTTTGTTCACTGCTTGTTCTGCCTGTTTGTGCGGGATTTGCGAAGATAGTTGAATGGATGGTGCCGGAAAAAATTTATAATTAAATAAGTAGTGCTCTTCATCAGCACTACTTATTTGCCTATATATTGAATTGCTTTCTCTAAAATGGATTGATTGTTATGATATCCCTTTACTTCGTGCAACCATCTCGCTTCTTCAATTGGATACCAATCCACTCCTTGAATCTCTTCCATTTGAGGCTGGATTTGCTCGGAATCTGTCTTCACCAAATAATATGTTACTTCCTTTTCTACCTCTCCATACTTAGGATGTGTAAAGATATAGGTAATCGTATCAATTTCTTTGACAATTTCCCCCTTTACTCCTGTCTCCTCTGCAATTTCGCGAATTGCAGTTTGTTCAATTTTCTCTCCTGCTTCTTGATGTCCTTTTGGTAAAGTTATTTTCCCAAAACGATCATGAATGAGTAAAAGCTGGATTTCTTCTCCTATTTTCCGAAAAACAACACCACCAGCTGATCTTTCTTTTCGCATTTTTTAATCCTCCTATATCTAGAAACACATCATTCATTATATGTGTTAATCAGTTTATGAATGGGAAATCAGACGGATCTGAGAATATCTCAGATCCGTTAGCAGCGTTACTTACGCCAAATAATTGTCTTCTTTCCGTTAATCTTGACTTCTACCTTGCCAGGTTCAGTACTACTAAAAACAACATGACGTTCAACCTGATTCGGGAATACGCCAACCTTTTTCAGCAGGGATTCAATATCCCCATTCTTAGAAGAACCCCAATTCGAATAATATTCTCCATCCCTGCCCAAAAAAGATTCTGCATAACCCTCAAACTCATCTCGGAAAAGCTTAAGCTCATTTGGGGTCAGCTGCAGTTTTTCATTTACATGATCCGTCCAAAACTGAACAGTAGCTTCTAGGGCTGACCTGGCTTTCTGATACTTGGACATTTTCTCTCCTATTGTCCAGTTGGCAGAAAATTGCTTCTAACGATTTTAGTATAACACACCATGCCTTTCACTGACTGTTTTCGCTCACTTTCAAATAAAAAAGCCCCTACTGCTAGGAGCATAATTGTTTATCATCCAACACACGGACAAAAGAACCTATATTCATTTCTGGTCCAGCCTCTTCGATTTTCACGCGACAAACTTTGCCAATCATATCTTCGTTCGCAGGAAAAGCCACAGGCAGGTAGTTATCCGTATAACCTGTATACAAGCCACTTTTTGGTGCTTCTTTGTACACTCGTTCAGGGATAACTTCTAATACTTCGCCAACATATTTTTGAGCATAGGTGGTAGTCAAACGATTGGAAAGAGCTATCAATTTACTAACACGGTCATTTTTAATCTCATCGGCTACTTGATCGGTCATTCTTGCTGCTGGAGTACCTGTGCGTTTGGAATAAGGAAAAACATGCATTTGATACATGCCTAATTCTTCAACAAATTGGTATCCACCCCAAAACTGTTCTTCGGTTTCGCCAGGAAATCCGACAATCATATCCGTTGTAATTGCTACACCTGGAAGTGCATCGTGCAGTTTTAAAATTGTTTCGCGATACTCTTCTACTGTATATTTTCGACGCATTCTTTTAAGAACTTCATTATCTCCTGCTTGCAGTGGAATATGAAGGTGCCGGCACATTTTATCCGATGAATTGAGCACATCGATCAACCGATTATCTACTTGGCTTGCTTCAATCGAACTAATACGGATACGATGTAAATCTGGAATTTTATCCAAATCGATAAGCAAATCGGCCAACTGATAATTTTCGAGATCATCACCATATCCACCAGTATGAATTCCTGTAAGTACGATTTCTTTATAACCAGCATCAACCAGTTGTCTTGCTTGTGTCAGCACATTTTCTGGTTTACGGCTGCGAGACAATCCTTTTGCCCAAGGAATAATACAGAAAGTACAGAAGTTATTGCAGCCTTCTTGAATTTTCAAAGATGCCCGTGTCCGATCTGCAAAGGCAGGTACATCCAACTCTTCGTATTCCCGTTGTTTCATAATATTACCCACAGCATTGATCGGCTGGCGTTCTTTACGGAACTGTTCTACATAATCAATAAGCTTGTCTCTTCCTTGTGTTCCCACGACAATATCTACACCAGGAATTGCAGCTACTTCACTTGGGGATGTTTGGGCATAACATCCAGTGACAGCAATGACAGCATCCGGATTTTTGCGAATTGCCCTGCGAATAACTTGCCGGCTTTTTTTGTCACCTGTATTCGTAACAGTACATGTATTGATTAAATACACATCAGCCTTATGATCAAACTCTACTCTCTCATAACCAGCATGTTGAAACAATTGCCACATAGTTTCTGTTTCGTAAGCATTTACTTTGCATCCAAGCGTGTGAAATGCTATTTTACTCATTTTCAGGTCACCCCCCTAATTCTTGATGTGCAAACATAATACAACTTAAAAGACTTATTGCCGCCGTCTCCGTACGCAAAATGCGATTCCCTAATGTAATGGGATGTGCACCTTGAGCAATTGCTTCTTGTACCTCGTGCTCGGTAAATCCGCCTTCGGGACCAATAATCATTAAAATTGAATTTGCTTTGTACAGCTCAGATATTTCGGACAAAAACTTACCCTTTTTTTCATATGCAATTAGTGCTAGATCGTATTTGGGAATCGCTGTTAACAGCTTCTTCCACGATACAGGCAGCGCAACAGAAGGCATAGCTCCTCGATGCGACTGTTCTGCAGCTTCTTTTACGATTTTTGTCCAGCGATCACGTTTTTTGCCAGCTTTGGAGGAATCAATTTTTACAACTGTTCGCGCACATGAAAACGGAAGAAATGAAGCAGCTCCTAATTCTGTTCCCTTCTGTAATACCCACTCAAGTTTCTCCCCTTTTGGTAAACCTTGGGCCAATGTCACTTGGATATTTGGTTCCCCTAAAGAGGCAAATCGGTCTATAATATGACAAATTACAGTTGATGTTATACTCTCCACTTCTACTAAGTAATCCATACCTTGCAAACAACAAATAAATTTATCTCCTTGTTTACTGCGCATTACTGTTCGTATATGATGTACATCATCACCTGTAATATGAATTGTATCTCCAATCACTTGTTCGGAAGTGATAAAGTATCTTTGCATAAAAAACCCTCACTATTTTACCACTACTTTTATAAAGATGAAAGTATATTAATCATTTAACTAATTCTTTTGCGCCACTACTGCTACCCAATCTTCTTCAGTAACGATATCGATTACAGATAAACCAACCAAATGCAATTGATTGACAATGCTTTCTTGTTTCTTTGTAATGATGCCTGAACCGATAAAAATTCCACTTGGTTCTAACACTCTTGGTAGATCATACATCATTTTCTCCAATATTTCAGCTAGAATATTTGCAACGATTACTTGTGAAGTTGTACCAATTCCTTGCAGCAAGTTTCCTTGTTTCACAATAACTTTTTCCGTATGATTTTGCTCACAATTTTCTCGGGCATTTTTTACGGCCACTGGATCCAAATCAAGGGCAAGCACTTCGTTTGCACCGAGTTTTTCTGCAGCAATACTTAATATTCCACTCCCACAACCGACATCAATCACTTTTTGATCAGACAGAAGGTATTTCTCCATCATTTGCAATGTCAACCTTGTAGTGGCATGGGTACCGGTGCCAAATGCCATACCAGGATCTAAATAGATCGGTATTTCCTTATCTCTTACTTCATATTTTTCCCAAACTGGCACAATTACCAATCGATCAGAAACATGTGTTGGTTTATAATATGTTTTCCAAGCATTTGCCCAATCTTCATCATCCACCCATTTTGTCTTTATATTGCTGGCACCTATCTGTAATCCATAACTTTCTAGTTCTGTAAAGAATGCTTGGATAGATTGTACTAGTTTTTCTGCTTTGTTTTCTTCTGAAAAGTAAGCCTTTACGAAAACTCCATCAGCTGGATAATCGGATGGATTAAGCGAGATGATTTCTCCAAAATCTCCAGGAGTTGTTTGGTCCATAGTTGCAGAATCTTCGATGGTTACCCCTTTTGATCCTAATAGTTGTAATCGCTCGGTAACTGCCTCTACGGACTCATGATGGGTATGAATTGTTAACTCCAACCATTTCATTTTGTTTCATCCTTTACTTTCATTTCATGAAAAAAGAAAACGGGCAAAGATCGCCCGTTACTCTCCTTTGAATGCTTTTTTCATTTTGGTAAAGAAACTATCATTTTGTTCATGAATATATTCCCCAGAAAGGCGATTAAAATCACGGAGCAACTGCTTTTGCTCTTCTGTTAATTTCACTGGGGTTACAATTTTCACTTGAACACGAAGATCTCCCTCATATCCACGAGCACGTGGTACTCCCTTACCACGAAGACGGAATTCCGTTCCAGTTTGTGTTCCTGCTGGTATTTTGAGTTTGGCTCTCCCATCTAATGTAGGTACAACAATCTCATCTCCAAGAGCAGCTTGCACAAAAGTCAGAGGTATCTGACAAGTTAAATCGTAGCCCTCACGAGAGAAGAAGTCATGTTTTCGAACAAAAATAGTAACGTATAAGTCCCCAGGAGGACCACCATTCACACCAGGATTTCCTTCGCCCTGAATGCGAATTTGTTCTCCATCATAAATACCAGCTGGAATTGTCACAGGAATCTTAAACTTTTTCTTCGTTTGTCCTGTTCCTGCACAAGTAGCACACTTGTCACGAATAATTTTTCCTTTTCCTCGGCATTGTTGACAATCGTGCCGATTCACGATACGACCAAAAGGAGTGTTTTGAATGGATTCTACATGTCCTTTTCCTTGACAAGTAGCACAAACTTCTGGTTTACTTCCAGGATTTGCTCCTGTTCCATGGCAACTATCACAATCAGCAGCTTTTACCATGATAATATCTTTTTGTGAACCAAAGATTGCATCTTTAAATTCAATATGCATTCGCGCTTCTAAATCGGTTCCCTGTCGTGGTGCGTTCGGGTTTGCTCGCCGACCACCGCCGAAAAACATATCAAATATATCTCCAAAACCAAAATCTTGACCATTAAATCCAGCACCCCCACCCATACCTCCTGAGGGGTCTGCATGCCCATATTGGTCATAATGAGCTTTCTTTTGAGGGTCGCCTAATACCTCATAAGCTTCTTTTACTTCTTTAAATTTGGCTTCGGCATCTGCTTCTTTGTTTACGTCAGGATGATATTTGCGAGCAAGCCTTCGATAAGCTTTGCGGATTTCTTCTTCAGTAGATGTCCGAGAAACATCCAAAACTTCGTAGTAATCACGTTTGCTCACAAGATCACCTCCTTCTCCCTAAAAATAAAAAACAAACGGAGGAGGCCAAAGCCGATGAATCTTGGGCTGTGGCCATGAGGACTGTGTGCATTAATTTTCGTCTTTTACATCTTCAAATTCTGCATCTACAACATTGTCATTTGCTTTTCCGTCTTTATTCGCGCCTTCGGTTGCAGCTTCTTGTTGCATTTTTTCATACAATTTAACAGAAAGTTGTTGTACTTTTTGCTCCAGATCTTCTGTCGCTTTTTTCAAAACTTCATTATCAGTTCCTTCTAAAGCTTTTTTCACTTCTTCTTTTGCTGCATTTGCAGCATCAATTTCGCTAGCATCTACTTTGTCTGCTAACTCACTCACTGTTTTTTCAGTTGTAAACACAAGTTGTTCTGCTTTGTTTCGAAGTTCTACTGTTTCCTTTTTTTGCTTATCTGACTCTGCATTTTCCTCTGCTTCGCGAATCATTTTTTCAATGTCAGTCTCGCTCAAGCCACTGGAAGATTGGATGGTGATCGCTTGACTCTTACCAGTTGCTTTGTCTTTTGCTGTGACATTTACAATACCGTTAACATCGATATTGAATGTTACTTCAATTTGTGGAATACCACGTGGTGCAGGTGGGATATCATGCAATTGGAAACGACCTAATGTTTTGTTGTCATTAGCCATTGGCCGTTCTCCCTGTAGAACATGAATATCTACTGCAGTTTGGTTATCTGCTGCAGTGGAGAATACTTGTGTACCATCAGTAGGGATAGCAGTATTTCGATCAATAATTTTTGTAAAAACTCCACCCATCGTCTCAATGCCAAGTGAAAGTGGTGTTACGTCAACCAATACAACGTCTTTTACATCACCTGTAATAACTCCACCTTGGATTGCAGCACCCATAGCAACTACTTCATCAGGATTTACACCTTTTGTTGGTTCTTTGCCAGTCAAACGTTTAATAGCTTCTTGGACAGCTGGGATACGAGTAGATCCACCAACCAATACAACTTTGCTGATTTCATTTGCAGTCAATCCTGCATCACTAAGTGCTTGACGAGTAGGTATCATCGTACGTTCAATCAAATCGGCACTTAATTCTTCAAATTTAGCACGAGTTAGAGTAACTTCCAAGTGTTTAGGACCAAATTGATCCATTGTTAAAAATGGAAGAGAGATAGTTGTATTCAATACACCAGACAAATCTTTTTTCGCTTTTTCTGCTGCGTCTTTCAAACGTTGCAATGCCATTTTATCATTGGAGAGATCAATACCGTTTTCTCGACGGAATTCTTGTACGAGATAATCAATAATCACTTGGTCAAAATCGTCTCCACCGAGGTGGTTATCCCCACTAGTAGAAATAACTTGGAAGAAATTATCTTCTAGTTCTAGGATGGAAACGTCGAATGTTCCACCACCAAGGTCAAATACTAAAATTTTCTCTTCACCTGTTTTTTCCAAACCATATGCAAGGGCTGCTGCAGTTGGCTCGTTAATAATACGAGCAACTTCCAAACCAGCAATTTTCCCTGCATCTTTTGTTGCTTGACGTTGACTATCGTTAAAATATGCCGGAACAGTAATAACTGCTTGTGTTACTGGCTCTCCCAAATAACTCTCAGCATCTTGTTTCAAACGCTGCAAAATCATTGCAGAAATTTCTTGTGGAGAGTAGTCTTTCCCTTCAATCGTTACTTTGTAATCTGTACCAATGTGTCTTTTGATAGACATAACTGTATTTTCCGGATTGGTAATTGCTTGACGTTTTGCTGCTTCTCCTACCAATCTTTCATTCTGCTTAGAAAATCCAACAATCGATGGAGTTGTACGTCCTCCTTCTGCATTTGGAATGACAACTGCCTCCGAACCTTCCATAAAAGCTACACAAGAGTTTGTTGTTCCTAGATCAATCCCAATAATCTTACCCACTGCATACACCCTCCTAAATTATTGCTATGTATATAATAGCTCAGATAACAGAATAGTTTACCTTGCAATTAGAGAAATAATTTGTCTATTATAAAAAACTCGTTAGTATTAGTAGATGAATTCACCTTTACGTACTAACTTTCACCATTGTAGGACGAATAACTCGGTCACGGAAACGATAGCCGGACTGTAATTCCTCTACCACTATTCCTGATTCATGTTCTGCTGAATCAATTTGTAATACTGCATTATGTACATGTGGATCAAAAGGCATGCCAACTGCTTCCACCATACTGAGTCCAGCATCTGAAAGAGCCTGTAACAATTGACGATATACCATCTCTACTCCATCTAACAACTCTCTAGCTTCCTCTTTATTATCAAGTGCATCAAGTGCCCTTTCAAAATTATCTAATACAGGTAATAAAGATTCAACAAGGGGTACTGATGCATATTTTACCGCATCTTCTTTCTCTTTGCGAGAACGTCGCCTTACATTTTCTAAATCTGCAACAGATCGAGCAAGATGATTTTTCGTTTCCGCCAAATCATTTTCCAGCTGTACATTCTTTTCCTTCATTTGAGCTAGTTCTGCTTGCAAAGCTTCTATGTCGATCGATGTATCCTCCATGGAATCAGAAGATATCGTTTCATTTTGATCGATATCGTCCACTTTTTGATTGTTTTCCACAAGTTTCCCCTCCTTTTACAGCATGTTTCTCATCTTCACTACAGTATGTATCCGCAGTACAGCAGTAGCAACTTCTCCCGCGGCTTTTAGTGCATGATATTTTACTAGCAAGGGATCCACTACACCCATTTCGATCATATCAGAAATTGTACCGCGATCACAGTCAATCCCCAATGAATCAGAATCTCGTTTTACTTGATAAGCTTTCACCATCTCTATTTTTTCGAGAGGATTAAAACCAGCATTTGCTACTACCTGAGTCATCGGTCGTTCTAAAGCTGTCGCCACTACTGATACACCAAAGCGCTCCATTCCTTGAATGCTGTCACGAAATCGTTCTACATCACGAGCGATGGACAGCTCAAGTGCCCCGCCACCAGGGACAAATCCTCCTTTGATAGCAGCTTGAACGGCTGACGCGGCGTCTTTGCAGATTCGTTCCCTCTCTTCCACTACTTCATCAGTAGATGCACTCACTAAAATAGTTGCATAGGGTTTTCCTCTGCCGCCGCTGATTAACACTCTCTCCAATATTCCGTCGTCTTCGATTATGGAAGCATAACCAAGTACAGATTCCAATTCCTCTATGGGTTTGAACAAACTTGTTCGCTTAATTGGTTTCGCAAGTGTATGCTCAGCAACACGACTTACTTCTGGTTGGGTAAGTCCAGCTACTACCATTATCCCAGAATCCGTAAGTATATCTTCTGCTAATGGGTCAATGTTTCCTGTCGTTAAAACAATCCCAACATTCAATTGAACCATGTTTTCAAGCGCTTTTAAAAATTGTTCACGAAAACGTTCATGTTTTTTAAAACCAGCTTCTGTACGCAGCGCTTCCTCATCAACTGATTCTGCTATTAAGGAGTCCGCTAACAACAAAATTCTACCATCCACTTTTGCTCTAGGCATTTGTGGATTTAGTCGAGATCGATTTAAAAATACACCTGTAAATACAGCACTTTCTGCTCTAGGATGAGCAACAACTGAACTAGATAAACGGAAACTTTTATCCAATAACTTTTCATGTCCAATTAAGTGTGCTGCTTCGATAACCGAAACGGTTATATCTTCATTTTCTCGACTAGCTGTAAATGCAATTCGTTGCAGCCATTCATCATCAAGATGCTGAATTTGTCTGGAACGATCTTTCATTTTTTTCAGGGCAAAACGAACTCCTCGATTTATTCCTGCAATTACTTTTACTACGGGTACTCCGAGAGCAACTTGCTTTACTCCTTCGCTCACCAGAGCAGCAGCAAGCAGAGTGGCTGTTGTTGTACCATCTCCCATTTCATCTTGTTGCGCACGAGCTACGTTTACTATCATATGGGCAGCTGGATGATCTACTTGCATTTTATCTAAGATTGTTACTCCATCATTGGTTACAATTACTTCTCCTCGTTCCCCAACAAGCATCGTGTCTAATCCCTTTGGTCCCAAAGTCGTTTCCACTGCAGAAGCCACCGCTTTCACTGCATTTACATTCGATTGCAATGCGGAAAAGCGGGGATCTACTCTTTCTGCATCAAAATGTTCACTTTCTGCCATCTGTTACTTATCTTCCTTTCTTATGGGGACCGAGGACAGTTCCTTATTGTTTTCGGTTGGATAAAGATTTCGTAAAGATTTCAATCAAGGAAATAACTTTTCCATAATCCATTCTTGTTGGACCTAGTACACCAATAGTACCAACTGGATCATTTTCCAAGTCAAAAGATGCAGTGATAACACTACAACCTTCTACACCATGAACAGCTATTTCACTTCCAATACGCACTTGCACTCCGGATACCGTTGGTTCCATTGGTTCTAGTAACTGGAGCACTTGTTCGTTTGCTTCCACAAGATCTAAGAGATTGCGAACCTTTTCAACATCTCGAAATTCTGGCTGCTCCAATATTCGTGTTGTACCACTTAAATAAAGTTGCTCTGGTTGATCGAAAACAAACAACTGTTCCAGCAAAGTAGGTATAAGTTGTCTTGGATACAGCAAGTGATGTAAATCTTCATGGATCTGCTCAAATGCATGTTTCCGCAATTGTGATAGCGGAGTTCCCATAACGCGATAGTTAAGTAAGTTCACAATTTCCTCAATCATGGCTGTAGAAATTTTTTCTGGAATAATAATTTGATGCTGCTCTACTTGTCCCTTATCACTTACGATAACAGAAACAGCGATCTGATCAGTAATTGGAACTATGGAAAGATGCTTTAAATGACCTTCCAACATTTTCGGACTAGCAATCATACTCATATAATTGGTCAATTGAGACAACTTAGCCGAAATTTGCTGCATTTCCTGTTTTAATTCCAAAACTTGGTCGAGTAGAAAAGCATCTTTGTCTTCTTCGGGAAATCGCGAATGCAACAAATGATCCACGTAAAATCGATATCCCTTTTCTGAAGGAATACGTCCGGCAGATGTATGCGGTTGCTCCAAAAAACCCATCTCTTCTAAGTCAGCCATTTCATTTCGTACTGTTGCAGCACTAAAACCAACGCCGTCTTTTTTCGAAACAGTACGTGATCCAACTGGTTCAGCTGATACGATGTATTCATCCACAATTGCCCAGAGAATCTTTTTTTGCCGCTCGGTTAACATCTGCCTCCCCCCTAACTTTTGTAGACATAAATATCTACATGAGTACAACTAAAATACTGCTCGTGTCTTCTAAAGACCCGCCAGTAATTTTTGTTGTTTGTTATTAGCACTCGATACACATGAGTGCTAAAATCTAATCTTTAAGTTATCAAAGGTATGGTTTTGTGTCAATCTTATCAATATAGAAATTGAGCAAAAACATCATTTCCAAAAAGCAATCCCTGTTCCGTTAGGCGGATAATATCACCATCTATGGTAAGAAATTTTTTGGTCAATAACTCATCCAAAACGCTGCCAAAAACTTGGTGTGCAAAGACTCCATACTGTGAATGAAATTGACCAAGACTAACTCCTTCTAATAAACGTAATCCTAAAATAAAATAATTTTCCATCTGCTCCTGCAAGCTAATTTTCTCTTGTTGTAGAATCGGACGTTGTCCGTGATTTATCTTTGCAATGTAATCTTTGATACCTTTTATATTTGCATGTCTAATGAAATGCACATACCCATGTGCTCCAGCACCAAAACCATAGTAGGGTTCATTACGCCAATAAGTAGAGTTGTGTTTGCTTTCCTTATTGGTCTTAGCAAAATTACTAACTTCATATTGCTTATACCCTTTTTTCAGCAAATAATCTCGAATTAACTGATACATTGCAAATTCATCTTCTTCACTTGGTAAAGGCAGTTGTCCTATTTCTTCCAAGTGGTAAAACAATGTTCCTTCTTCTACCTTCAGGCTGTAACAGGAAAAATGGTCAGGTGAAAGCTCCACAGCACGATGCAGTGTTTCTTTCATTTGGTTCACTGATTGATTTGGTAAACCAAACATTAGGTCAAGCGATATATTGGTAATTCCAGCTCGTCTTGCTTCTTCTACACTTGTAGAAATCTCTGAAACACCATGGCTCCTACCAATTTCTTTTAAAAGATGAGGCTCAAATGTCTGTGCTCCAAAACTCAAACGATTGACACCGCCTGCCTTCATCACTGCTAATAACTCAGGTGTTGTAGTCCCAGGATTCGCTTCGACCGTAAATTCCATTGCAGGAGACCGATCAGGAAAGTAATGCTGCAATCTTTTTAGAAGCTTTTCCATCTGATTTGGTCTTAAAACGGTTGGTGTACCGCCACCGATAAAGATACTCTCTACTGTTGCTGAGGGAGCAGTTTGGAGTGTCATTTCTATCTCTTTTGTTAAAGCATCCAAGTAGTCATCAACAGGCTGTCCATCCACAACATAAGCAGTAAAATCACAGTAATAACATTTCGTCGCACAGAAAGGAATATGGATATAGACAGCTTTGGGAGCAGTCACTTATTTATCCTCCATTTTTAAAACCGCCATAAATGCTTCTTGAGGTACTTCCACGCTGCCGACTGCTTTCATCCGCTTTTTCCCTTCTTTTTGCTTCTCCAATAACTTTCGTTTACGGCTGATGTCACCACCATAGCATTTAGCCAGTACATTTTTGCGGATTGCGCTGATATTTTCCCTTGCGACGACTTTATTACCAATTGCTGCTTGGATTGGAATTTCAAACATTTGTCTTGGAATAAGTTTTTTTAATTTTTCTACTAATAAGCGCCCTCGATGCTGTGCTCGGTTACGGTGAACGATAAAAGATAGTGCATCAACGACTTCCCCATTCAACAATACATCCATCTTCACCAGATCCGATGTTTTATTGCCGATTAATTCATAGTCAAATGATGCATATCCTTTGGTACTTGATTTTAAGAGATCAAAAAAATCATAAACGATTTCCGATAAAGGCAGATCATATTGCAAATTCACTCGATTGCTATCCAAGTACTTCATATCAATATACTGACCACGTTTGGACTGGCATAATTCCATTACTGTTCCGACAAAATCGTTTGGAACCATAATACTAGCACGTACATATGGTTCTTCTACATGGTCGATTTTTTGCACAGGCGGCATTAAAGTTGGATTTTCGATCTGTATCATCGAACCATCCGTTAAATATACTTGATAAACAACACTCGGTGCCGTGGTGATCAATGCGATCTGAAACTCTCGTTCGATTCGCTCTTGGATGATCTCCATATGCAATAACCCAAGAAATCCACAACGGAATCCAAAACCGAGAGCATTGGATGTTTCAGGCTCATAAGCCAAAGAAGCATCATTCAATTCTAACTTCTCAAGTGCCTCCCGTAGATCTTCATATTGAGAAGAATCAACCGGATAAAGTCCACAAAATACCATTGGATTTGTTTTTCGATAACCAGGTAAAGGCTCAGATGCCGGATTGTTTGCATCGGTAATGGTATCCCCGACCCTTGTATCTTTCACATTTTTGATGCTGGCTACAACAAAACCTACTTCTCCTACTGACAATTCATCCATCAATACAGGATGTGGATTATATGCTCCAACTTCTAAGACCTCAAAAATCTTACTGGTTGCCATCATCTTGATTTTCATTCCTTTGCGAATCGTGCCTTCCACTACTCGCATATAGACAATGACCCCTTTATAGGCATCATAAAAAGAATCAAAGATGAGTGCCTGAAGCGGGGCATTCGGGTCACCCTTTGGTGCAGGAACCTTCTCTACAATTTGTTCCAGTATTTCTTCGATACCAATACCTGCTTTTGCTGAAGCCAGCACTGCTTCACTTGCATCTAAACCAATTACTTCTTCGACTTCTTCTTTTACTCGTTCTGGGTCAGCACTAGGCAGGTCAATCTTGTTGATAACTGGGATAATCTCCAGATCGTTTTCCAATGCCAAATAAACATTTGCTAATGTCTGGGCCTCTACCCCTTGAGCTGCATCTACTACTAATAATGCTCCCTCACATGCCTGTAAACTTCTTGATACCTCATACGAAAAATCGACATGTCCAGGAGTATCAATAAGATTTAGTATGTATTCCCGGCCGTCTTTTGCAATATATGGTAAGCGAACGGATTGCAGTTTAATTGTAATGCCGCGTTCCCTTTCCAAATCCATCTTATCTAAAAACTGATCTTGTTTTTCCCGTTCAGATAATGCCCCAGTGAAATCAAGGATTCGATCAGCTAATGTCGATTTTCCATGGTCAATATGTGCGATGATTGAAAAATTACGTATTTGTTCTTGTTTACTCATCCGTTCAAATCCTCCCTGCTAGCCAAAAAAGCAGACTGCATTGTATCATTATAGCAGTCTGCTTCGTTTGCAAGCAATAATCCCTATTAGGGAAATATAATTTATTATCAAAGTAACTATTTTGCGGAGTTGGAGCAGCTAGTATTAACAAACTAACTGCTCCAACGTTAGAAACAAGGCTTACTTAAAGCGAACCGTCACACCGTTGGGAAGCGTATCACTCTTCCCACTAGTAATTGTCTTGTTATACGTTACACGACCGCCGCGATGAGCTTTCAGAACCACCTTGTCTGGATAAACCTGAATCTCAAATCCGGTTCCCATACGAGCGTCGTACTTCTGAATCGTTTCGAGCCTGCCAACAAACGGGCCATTCTTTGGAGTTACGACATCATATCCATTTGGAAGATTTTTAATCTCGACATTCGGATTTACCTTCTTAGGCTCATACTTAGGCACGTTTACTCCCATTTCTCTCTATGTACTCTCGGTTGAGTACTATAAAAAGTATAACCACATTTGCATAGGATGCCAAGCTATTAGACGAATTTTTCTATATATTTCAAAAGCAGGTTATTGTCCCTTTGTTTTTCTGTGTTGGAGCAGCATAATTATACTGCTCCAACAAGAATCTCAATGGCTAGCTGATAATGATCTTTAGACCATTGTTCGAGAGATAATTTTCTTCTTGCGTCAGCCTACGCCTTGGACCGCCCTGTACACTGACTTCGACCCGATCAGCGTAGATGAAAACTTCATCACCCTTGACAGCGAGTGCTTCCACCTTCTCGAAAGATGCCAGAAACAGCAAAAGAAACGCCATCCGGGACAAGCTCCGCCTTCACATTCCTGTTTACAGCAGAAGGCAGCACTGCCATTGTGACTACTAGTGCTAGGATGCTACTTTTAGCATCTGTACATTCATTATAAAACTACAAAACGGCTTTCATATAGGGAGAAAAACCGCAATTTTATATAATAAAAAAACGCTATATTAAAATGAGAGCGTTTTTGTTTACTAATATTAACGTATACCAGTATATTGTATGTTTGTTTTCTATGTTCATTTTGAAGATTATATTGATATTTAAAAAATTTATTTTTGCCGAAGCAGTTTGCTATAACCGCTAACTACCTCGGCTGAAGTGATTGGTTTTACTTTCGGTAGATAATTTTTACATCTTTACCAAGATCATTATCCCCAAGAGTCACCGTATCTCCTGCAACGATCTTGTGTTCAATCACACGCTTCTTGTTAGGTTTGTTGGGAAATTCGTAGACAAATACCACATCGTCATAAATTCGAATTTCAAAACCGCCTTGGAAATGATTACGAGGTGTATTGAAAAGAAAAAACCTCTCGCATGTTACAATCTTTTTTTCAAAATAACAATTCATAGGTAGATTCTCAATGGTGACCTGAGGGTTCATCTTGGGGGTGTATGGCGGCTTAACCATTTTTCACTCCAATTTTGCTCTAGGAACTCCGGATGAGTACCTCTTACATAAAGCATACCTCGAATAATGAAAAAACACCACATCACAACGGCGTTTTTTTTGCATATTTTCAATCAATTATTACATATTGCGGATTTTATTTATTATTCATTTAGTGAAATAAACTTTTTAATTAGGTGCCGAGGTGGTCAGCAATATCGCTGACCACTTCGGCTGGAGTGATAGGTTTACTTCTTGTAAATGATCTTCACACCCATACCTACTTCACTATGAGAAAGAGTCACCGTTTCTCCTGGAGTGATCCACTTTTCCACGCGAGACTTCCCATAACAATACTGGGAGGTAAACACCCTGCCATCCTTATAAATATAGATTTCGAAACCATCGGAATTTTTATATCCAACTCGGCCCCTGTAAAGACCAATCTGCTCATATGGGCAGGAATCATGGATCTCTTTAAAACCTGTATTTTCGGGAAGGTTCTCAACAGTAACCTTTGTATTCATCTCAGAAGTATACAGCTGTTTAGCCATCTTCCACTCCATTTTCAATCAAGAGCACTCCCGATGAGTACCTTTCATCATGATGATATACCAAATCAAATCATAAGTAAAAACAAAAAACGCCCATGTACGGACGTTTTTTGTTGAATATTTATTTTACTACCGATTTATGCACATAGGCATAAGCACCGCTTTTTAGCTTGATTTTATAGAAGTCGCCAACTACACCAACTTTGTTCAACACGGTTCCGCGAGGTACTACTTGCAATACTTTTGCTTTTAGAGAAGCAGCAGCACGAATGTTTGCAGCACTTACGGATACGGTCAATTTACCAGCTGGACTTGGTTTGGAAGTACGATGTCTGCCATGCCAAATTCCATCATGTTTATTGTAAGTAATCCATACTAGTGTGCCTGTACCAACGGTATTATACAATTCAATTACTTGGTTGCTGTGCATCCGTACACAACCATGGGAAGCATACGTTCCAATAGAAGATTCGTTATTGGTTCCGTGGATTCCGTACGTACGACCGTTATCGCCACCGACTTGCAAACCAAGCCATCTTGGTCCTAGTGGATTTTTCGGGTCTCCTCCAGGAATACCTTTCCAGCCAGGTTGGTTAATCTTAATGATAATTTCGAATGTTCCTTCAGGTGTTAAAGCTTTGGTTTTCCCTGTTGCAACACGGTATGATTTAATTACTTTTCCATATTTGTTATACAAATACAGAGTATTGTTTGCCTTGTTGACCTCAATTTTGTAATCATCAGGCCCACCAGCTGCATAGGAAGTATTTGTTCCTCCTAGTCCTACCAGGAAGGTAAAGACCAAAGCCAATGCGGTGAGAATGCTAACCCATTTGGCAGCTCTCATCTTGCTTTCCCCCATCTCTCTATCCAAAAATAAAAGCTGTGCCGCTATGTTCATCATAAATCATCTACTTTGGTCTGTATAGATATTTCACGGTGAAAAAACAAAAAAAAGCTGACTTTTTTAAGAGTCAGCTGGTCGAAAAACAATACATTTTTAAAAATGTTGCATCTAATTATTTATTTTTCGAATGAAAACAGAGATCCTAACATCATTCGTGAATAGTAGCGCATATTGGAACCGATGGAATTTCCAATATTAGATAGAACATTCTCACTATGCACAATTGTGTTTTGAACTTGTTCCACTTTTGCAGTATTCATTGATTTGGATTTTACTACTTGTCCTAAAACATTTAATTCTAGTTTGTTATCTTTGGTTTTTAATTCAATTGCTCCAGGAGCACCTTCTATTCCCTGCATTTTTTGGATGTTCTTCTCTGCTGAATCAATTCCTACAAAGATTCCAATCAATAGAACAAAGCATAGAGTTAGTATTTGTAAGGAATAACGCATCATTTTCCCTCCTATTTTTGTACAGGTACTGCGTTCGTTAGTTTCTCTCTTAACACTTTTGCCAAAATGTCGGTGGATCGAAACACTTCTTGGAAATTATTATCAATTCCGCCTATTTCAACAAGAAAACTCCCTTTGGATAGTGATTGATTGTACTCTCCATTTGTTCCTGTCGTACGAGGCTTAATAAATACTCCTCTGACTAAACCAGGAGCAATTTTGTTAATTTCTCTATACAGCGAACGGGCTAGTTTCAAATTATCTGCAAAGTGTTTACTCGCTGCCCCGACGACTAAGGCAAGCCGTGCATACGTCTTCCCTTTGATCGTGATCGTTGTAACTTTACGCCGTTGAGAATCGCGATGGATGTCAATTAAATAAGTTAAATGATCATATTTCTGTAATGCTTGAACAACTGTTTTTCGAGATGCTGTATAGGCTCCGCGATAAGGATAGGGAACGTGGGAAGCTACTGAACCAATTCCCATTTTTGCTAACTGTTCTGCTAGATGTTTGCCTACTAATGTAATATTTTTCACAGCATCATTTGCTTTCATACCATGTGATTGATTGAGCTCAGGTATATAGGATTCAGAAAAATGCGAGTGATAAATAAATATACGTTTCACTTTTGGACTTGTCACCGTAGTTGGGGGAACTCTTTTTTCCGTTTTCTCTTGCTTTTTTATTTCGTTCATCAATTGCTCTTCCAGGTTAGCAGGAGGCGAAGATTCAATCGGTACATCAGAAAAGGTTACATCTTTACTAGCAGTATCAATGTCGGTATCAAATAACGCAAACAATGGGATTTCATTGCTCAAAAAAGTACGTGGATCATGAGGATCAAAACTTGTCATCACCTCAAAAAATAAACGAGATACCATCTGTTCGCTTCCAGGTCGATGAATCATTTCCTGCAAATAAGGAACATTGTCACTCATCACTTGTAACAATGTTTTCGAAGTAATATTTTCCGTTACTTTACTCCACTTCGAATGATTATCCGATTCTGTCTGTATCACAAAAAATGCTCCTAAAATCAAAAGAACAACTGCTGTACTCATCATAAAAATAACAAATACCCGTCGATATTTAGGGTCTGATAGGTTATATGTTTCCATGCGAAAATACGTCCGTCTCATTCCTCATTCCCCCATCCGTTGCACGATCATCTTTTCTATCAATACATATGAGGAAGATTACGAGAGTAGAACGAAAAAATAGATTTAGAGAACTAGGAAAAATTACGGGGAGTTAGAAGAGGTGATTTTATTTTATTGTTTTGAAAATACTCCCCTGTTACAATAAAAGTAATGTAAGTAAGCCTTCTGCCAAGAAAGGGCAAGAAGATGGCTGACAACACGAACGTCGTCACCACGACGGGTGCAAAGAAGTTCCGTGAGGCGCTCTTCGAGGTGCTCGGTTCCAAGAAGACGACTGAAGTCGGCGAGTGGCTGAACTCGTACAATCAGGTGCTGATTGATCTCAAGCCTTCGATGATTCGACGTCTGCTCGAAATCGACCTCAAGCACGGAGAGATCGTCCGCAAGGACATCTTCGAAGATCTGTTCACCATTCGTTCCACGGTGGAACAGAGCACTGACGAACTCGGCAGTGTTCAGGTCTCGGTCTTCCTTGAGTGGATCAATACACTGGAGACGGTTATCTGGAATGTTCTCATCGACATGTGGATCGGTCAGCAGTTCACCTTCCGTTTCCAGAACATCAACGAACTCCTCAACTCTTTCTACAGGGCAATGGGCAAGAAGCCCAATGAGGAGGCTTTCCTGGTGTGGCTGGCGCTGATCAAGCTCATCGAGAAGATGAACAAGATCGCCGGCGGAGAGGACACGAAGAAGCTGATCGACTGCTGCAAGCCTCGCATTGAGCAGGGCTGACGGCGTTCGGGTGGGTTGGTAGGACTTCTTCTACTGATCCACCCGCCGAATACAACTTACCTTTTATATAGAAAAAAGGAGTCATTTTTAGACTCCTTTAAACATTATTCTCTCAATTTTACAATCACCCTTAATGCAAATGAGTAACTACATTGTCCATCGTAACTGCTTCATGCAGCGCACAGTTTAATCCGGTAGCAATAACTTTTGCCATATCATTAATAAAATCGTCGACTTCTTTTGGTGTGACCATCAAATTTTGCCCCAATGGAGATAAGATTTCATGAATGAGCTGCCGCTTCTCATCATCTTCCAGTCCACCAACGAGACCCAGCATCTTTGTTTTCGTTTCGGTTGGTACTTCTTGTTGTTCCAACTCTTTTAATTCTGGACGATTCAATGGATCGAGCGGATTGCCTTTCACTCCAGACATTTCCCGGCTCAAATAAGCTAACAAATAATTGACCGTGTCAAAGGCGATGGTTACTGCATCAACAACGGTTGGAACTCCTATCGTTAGCATATTGCTGTGAAGAAGTAGCTTGACTTGCTGCTGTTTCTCTTGCACAACTCACCGCCTCAAAAAATTTAGGTACATCAAAGTGAAGTTCCATCGTTATTTCTTCCTCTATCACTTTGACTTCTTTTACAATACTTTTGATCATCTCTCTTTTTTCTTCTGTTGTCGCTGTATCAAATAGATGTCCCCAATCCGCTAAAACGTCTTGAAGCTTTAAAACATCAACTTCCGAAAGTCCATTGCTATCTTTTAATGCTTTTATTTCTTCATACAACCGTTCAGCTTGTTCCAATTCCCTCACTGATTTCTCATATAATTCTTTTAGTTGTGGTTCAGAGAAAGAAGAATCTTCTCCCATTAATATTTGTAATAAATGATGGTTCGCATTTTCTTTTGCTCGCTGCCACTGCTCCATTTCCTGTTTTGCTTGTATTAATTTTGATTCAATCTCTTTCGAAGCATCCATGGTTTTTTGTTGTATTTCACTTAATACATTGGACGTGATTAGCTCCTTAGTGTATTCCTTCATCTTTTCTATGACTAGTGCATCAATTTTTTCTGTTTTATGTGTCCCTTTTTTTGCACCACAAGCGTGTACGCCGGATTTCAACCTTCGTAAGCATCGATAGATACCATATAAATCTCCTTTTTTTGTCCTTTGCGAATCTAACCAATCTCGTTGACTGCCATAAGTCATGTGGCTGCCACATTCACAAACAAGTAATCCGACAAGTAATCCCTTGCCTGTTCCCTTTCGTTTAGGAGCACTTCCTCCGAATGAATTACTTGTCACTCTGGATTGTTTCATTTTTTGAGCTCTGTTCCAAATATCTGCGGAAACTATCTCATATTCCGACCAATATTTATCGGATATCAACTCATCTCCTTGCTTGGTGTATTTTTGGTAAGACCCAAACTCTCCTTCGACTGTTTTTGTTTTCCCATAAGATAAATAACCTTTATAAATAGTATTACGAAGAATTTTGCGAATCCCCTCTGATCTCCATTGTCTACCTGTTCTCGTTTTTAAACCCTGTTCATTGAGAATACTTGCTATACGGAGCATGCCTAAACCTTCAGAAACGTAAAGACGGTATATTTCTTTGACAATTTCGGCCTCTTTCAAATCCATCTCCAGCATATTTGACAGTTCCGAATGGTTTCGATAACCATAGGGAGGATTCCCTCCTGTCCAATATCCTTCCTTGTGAATCAATTTCATCATATCTGTAACACGTACTTTTGTATCCATTGATGACTTTTTAGCGGACCAAAACTCAATAAAGTTTAAAATTTCATCTGCATCCCCATTGTTTGTAAACTCTCTGTCTTTGTCTACCACCCAAATACGGCAATGACGAAGAAAACGAATTGCATAGTTTAAGCTTTCTGTTGAACGACGACCAATCCTGTCTAGTTTATAGACGAGTAATACATCAAATAAGCCTTTTTTTGCATCTTCAAACGCACGGTTTAAACCGGTTCGTTTGGTTGTATGAGTATGAAAGCCAGAAACACCAGCTTCTACATACTCCAACTCGGTAAATTCCCAGTTTGGTTTATTTGCGATATACTCCATACACCGCTTTTTTTGCAGAGGTAAATCATTTTCATCTGTCATCGGTCTAGCAGACACCTTACCAGAACGAGCTGCTAATTTCATTTTTCCTTGGCTCGTTTGTTTATTTGTACTAGCACGCATAAATAGAGCAATCTTTAGTTTCTCTGCCATTTTATCTACACCTTTTTTGTAATCTACCGTTATATTATTACAGGTATTATAACATTGCGAGCGAGAAAACCCACGGTTTAAATCGTGGGATGAAAGCGAGCGTGGAACGAGGGTAAGAAATTTTCCTTCCCTAGTTCAACCTTTGGAAAAAAGCAAGTTTACAAACAAACATTCCCATGGTAATATATGTATAGTCGTGACAGACGAAAACCAAGTTTGCTCGCGGCAAAGAAGAAATCAACAAACATAAACCGTGGGGCACACAGGGTTAGCTTGGTAATGAAATAGTCATGAGGCTATGGTCCCAAGAATCCAACGGCTTTAGCCGTATTGAGTTGTCAAATGCTTTTTTAACACAAGAAAAAAGAGGCAGTTAGTTGCCTCTCTTTTTTTTACTATCATCATGTTTCTCCCGATAATACCGTGAAGCAACTTCGGAGAAAATACACTGAAAATCATTGATTTTGTTCTGTAAATCAACAGCAGACAGCTTATCCTTTGCAAATACTACTTTTACTTTATAATCGGACACTTTAAGAACATCCTTTTCGTTTTTTGCACCTATTATCCGACTTACTATACAAAAATATGCATTAAATCGATTGTTTTATCTCATCGTTTTTCTTATACTAAACGTAAAGGTTACACTGAAGCACACTCTGAGGAGAGTCATGTCCACTGCCACCACTCGTCGTCTTTCTGGTAAGTACTTTGTCGACCCGGGTGAGATGCCGCAGTTCTTCCGAGGTCCCGAGTTCTCGAAGAAGACGCTCAACCGGAAGAACCACGGTCGTCCGCCGCGCGGAAACCGTCCTCCTCTCACGCTGGAGAAGGGCACGTCTCCGAACATCCCGGGCATGCGTCTCTTCCAGCAGGGAGGCGAGATCCGCGTCCGCTTCTACATCGACATTCGAAAGGTCATGGAGGACGGCAAGAGCATTCCCGTCGTCGGTGAGCGGTTCGGTCGATTCAACAACCCAACCTTCAAGGTGACCAAGGTCAAGGAGAAGTCGATCCGTGAGTTCAACGGCAAGAAGATCGAACTCGTCGAGGTCTATGGTGTGATCGACAGCTGACACTTCCCCAACGTGGGCTTCCGCCCTCCCTGTTGAGAAATCTCTACAGGGAGGGCAGTTGTTTTTTATAGACTGTTTTTTAAGTCTAACATCCTAATGCGATGTCCATCCCCCATCAATCGTTAATTCAGCACCAGTAGTAAAACGCGATTCATCTGATGCCAAATAGAGGACTGCGTATGCTACATCGGGCGATTCTCCTAAGTATGGAAGAGGTGTAACGGATTCAAAATGCTTTCTAATACCATCATTGGATAACAAATCTTCTGTCATAGGAGTATGGATCATACCAGGATAAACAGAATTCACACGAATATAATATGGTGCATATTCCACTGCCGCACTTTTTGATATCGCACGAATTGCACCCTTGGAAGCAGTATAAGGATTCACACCCCCAGCAATCAAACCAGCAACCGAGGATATATTAATAATAGAGCCGCCACCTATCTCTTTCATTACAGGCACCACATACTTCATCCCCAAAAAAGTCCCAATCATGTTCACGTTTAAAACACGTCTCCATTCTTCTACTAAATCATCACTGTTAGCAGGAGTACTGGCATTATTCACTAGTATATCGACTTTCTTGAATTTTTTTACTGTTTTTCTGACTAAACTGCTCCACTGGTTTTCATTTCCAATATCAAGATGATAAGCAAATGCTACTCCGCCATTTAACTGTATTTCTTCTGCTACTTTTTTTGCTTTTCCCCATTGAATATCTGCAATCACAACACGTGCGCCTTCTTTTGCAAAGAGTATCGCTTCTTCTTTTCCCTGACCACTTGCTGCACCTGTAATAATAGCAACTTTATTATTCAAACGTCCCATTTCTGGTATCTCCTTCTATGAAATTAGCAAATAATAGTTGGAGGAATATTATAACATCTATAATTTTCTGAAAAAAGTATCTGTCTTCATATTTCTCACAAACGACTTATCTATTCCATATAAAGAACGAAAGAAGAAAAAACAGAACCTGCTCCCCCTGATTTTTTGTTATATTTTTATAGAAATATAAATATTTATATTGATGCTCGTTTGTTTTTGATTATTTTAAAAAACTGACAATTCTTTTTAGAATGTTAGCTGTTTCAAATTGCCCTTGACCATCTTTCAGGGTTACAAAAGTATAGTTTTGTAACGTATAAGAAGAAAATCTTGATATATCAGGGCTTTTTTAAAAATGTCTAAATAGAAATATCTTACATATAAACAGAAAAACTCCCCTTCTGAGCTTATTTCACGCTAGAGGGGAATTTTTGATGCTACTTGCTTATTTTTCAGGATTGCCTCTTCTTATTGCCCCAAGCACACCAAGAAATCCAAGCAGTCCCACTAGGCCAAGCCAACCGTAATTAGATGAACGTGAAACGTTGTTGTTTGTTGCGGATGTGCGCGTAAAAGTTGTTCCAGGCTGCTGCATATTATTTCGGTTGCCAGTACCGTTTGGGACATACCTGTCATTATTGTTTGGATTGACAATATTACTAGTATTTTGTGGAGTATTACGTTTATTTATGTCATTTGCATTATACCGATTGTTTAAGTTATCAGTATTGTTTCGATTGGGTACATTATTGGTATTGTTTGGACGAGCATTCCGACTGTTAATCGTATTATCGCCATGTTTATTGTTATTGTCTCCTATAGCAGCATAGGACGGGGCTATAAATGTGAAAGAAAAACTCAGAAATAAAGCGGATAAAAAACAAATAATTGCCTTTTTCATCTTTTCTTCTCCTTTGTTCTAAATGTAATCCACTGATTAGATCAAAATTAGGATGAACAAAAGAGACAATCTGTATCCATACTTTATTTTCCAAAGTAGAACTAATAAAAAAAGCACACCAACAAATGGATGTACCCAAAATTATAAAAATCGTATATAAAACTCCAGTTTCTCCTGCTCAAGCTCAATCAACATCTGGATAAAATCCTCAAAGTCATTGGTAACATGAGAGTGATCTAATGCTTGATAATATTGTAAACGTTGTTCTTTCTTAATTACAATTGGAACATATCCAGTTTTTAACAGCTCCAAATTCATTATTAATCTTGCGGTTCTACCATTTCCATCGATAAAAGGATGAATTTTCACAAACAAACTATGCAGCATCGCTGCTCTTTTTACTGGATGAAACTGCTGTGCTTCCGTTTCATACCATGTGATTAGATTTTTCATTTGTTCTTCCACCATTAGGTAATCAGGCGGAATGTGCTCTGCACCACTTATCAGAACATTTGTCTTTCGATAAACACCAGCATTCTCATTATCAATCCCTCTGAGAATAATAGCATGCAAATCTTTGATCACTCTTTCCGAAAACGGTTCATTTCTTTTTACAATATCTTCTAATAAAAATATTGCTTCTTTATGGTTAAGTGCTTCCAGATGTTCTTTAACCGATTTCCCACCAATGGTAATACCATCCTCCAACACGACCTTTGTTTCCGTCAGTGTTAAGGTGTTACCTTCAATTGAATTAGAATGATAAGTCCATTCCACAACGAGATGATCATGCAAATTTTTTATGACATGATTAGGAAATGGGCGTTTTTGATCTAGCTGAGCTTTTAATTCATCAATCCGCTCGAATCGATTCATCGCTATATTACCTCTTCTAACGTTAATGACACCATTATACCGTTCATTTGCTTCTAATTCTATGGAATTACCAAATTGAATACTGATTATGTATCCATATATATAAATCGGGTCATAGATGAATCGTCACAAGCTACACGACTTCTCATTCTTCGCTTTAATTCTTCTATTCAGCGAAGATATCGTAACTTTTCCCATGTACATATACCACACCATTTGCCATTTCCACAACCTCAGCATCTAGTAAGATAATCTTGATCTCTTTACCATCCTCACTTTTAATTGTCAATTTACTCACTTGTCTAGTAGTGATAGTTGGCTTGATATTCGAACTGCACCGGCAAGTCTGGGGACGTTTTGAAAGCGAAGGGGAAGACATGCTTTATGAATATAGCCGATTCATTTGCAATGCATTCCTCCATGAATTTGAGTACAACTATGATATTCAAAAATCTTGACCATTCCATAGAAGAATATATAATCTTGAAAACGTTATCATCTAAGTTGTCTTATCTGCTTGTAATTATAATTAATTATTAAATTATTTACAAATTCTGAAAAATAGACAAACAAATCCCTGTTTCAAGTCTATTTTTACTTCATTTCGGTCAATCAGGAAAAAAACGCACCAAAAATGACTCCTATGCAGGTCTCAATTGACTTAAAAATGACTATCTCATTCATTTTAACTGACTATTTAAAACAAAAAATTTTTTTGAAACGATAAGGAGGATAGATTTTATGTATTTTGAACAGGTTAGTCGACAGCCAGAGTCTCTTCTTCGACTGTCAGTAACGTAGAAAAAGCAAAGGATAAAAGAGCCAGCCAACAAACAATTAAAAAATTGTTTGGAGCTATCGGTATTCGTTGGGAAGATATTCCCCAATTGCTGAAGAAAGAAGCAGGAAAGAAAAATCAACTGCTGCAAATGATCCAATTAAAGCTTACTTCTGTCGAAAATCACATCGACTATGGCTATCTGCAAGAAGGAAAAAAAGAATTAAAGAAAATAGAAGCAGAGTTAAAAGATGATCCGCTATTACATATGGTTCATTATTTGAAAGGAAAATACTTTTTTCGTCGAGGAAAAGAACACTGGACAAAAGCACATTCTTGTTTCCAAGATGCGATTGCAACTTGTAACCGCTTCCCATCTCTTTCATCTTCTAATGTGGCAGCTGCTAGTTATTATGAATTAAGTCGTATTCACTCTCTATCCAACAACTACCAAGAAGCGTTAATATATGTCGAAAATGGTTTACAAGCTTTTGATCCAATAGGAGAGAGAAAGTCTACCAAATATGTTCTATTACTTAGCAAAGTCTTTTATTTAGAGAAATTAGAGAGAAATATCGAAGCTAAAAGTGTCTTAGAAGAATTGCGAAAGTATGAAGGGGAGATGGACACCGAAACGAAGTTAAATATGTACCAATCAGAAGTGAATCTCCTTTACCGAGAAAAACTTTATGATAGAGCACTTCTAGTAGCCAAACAAGTGATTGACATTGCTCGTCGAGAAAAAAACTATGACCGCAGTTTTGAGATGTGGACAACCACAGGAAGCATCTATAAAGATTTAGGGTATTTAGAAATGGCGAAAGTATGTTTTGAAACAGCTTCCCAATGGGAAGAGAAAATTAAGGAAGCCTATTTAGTTGCTTATAATGCAACTGAGCTAGGAAAACTATATTGTCAAATAAATGATCTCACTGTGGCTGAAACCTATCTACAAAACGCTGTTAAATTAAGTAAAGAAGATGACGATGCCTTTTATCAATATGAAGCTCTTAGTGCTTTATCACAATGCTTTTGGCTGCAAAATCAAAAGCATGAAGCTATTTGTTCTTTGGAAAAGGCTTATCAATTGGTTCAAAAACACTCTCTTCAAATTCAAGAAAAAAACACGGTATTAAAACTAGCGGAATATTACAAGGATATAGACATAGGGAAACATCATAATTTTCTTACACTCTTCTTTGAACTCAGTGTAAAATTATCAAGTAATGGAGGTGAGAATGAAATGAATGAACAGCTTACTGTAGATGTAAAACATCGAGCTGGAAGACCACCTGATAATTAAAATTTAATTGATGATAAGCATAAATGGGAGCTAAAACTAAGGCTCCCACTACTATTTTTCTTAGAGTCTCCCCTTAGACTACGCTTTTGTGTACCTGCTTCCTAATCGGACTTGGAAATGTCCTAGCAATCTTCTGCATTAAACTTGAAATTACCATACCCGCATTATTATAACCATGGGAACTCCTACCGCTATAACAGGTACGCCGAGTGTTTCTTGGTTCAACTGTTTCCGTTTGTTACCAACACCTGCTCCTGGACTAATACCCGTATCGGTAACTTGAATCGTTGTGTTCACACGCGATAAAGCACGGGAAGCGAGGGAGTCAAAAGCAATAACGAGATCCGGTTTGGTTTCTTGGACAATCCCATAGATGATCTCACTCGTTTCGATCCCAGTAATCCCCAGTACTCCTGGTGAAACAGCGGAGACGGAGCGATATCCATCTGCTACTTGTTCTGGAGCCAAAACGAAAAGATGCCTTGTTACCATCGATTGCTTGATCACCAATGGCCCTAGCGAATCCGGTGTTACATTCCAGTTTCCAAGTCCGACCAGTAACACTTTTGCATTCGCATCAATACCAACATCTTGTAAAAACTGTGAAAATTGATTAGCGAAATGAGCAGCTACTCTTTCTTGCAGATTGGAATCTTTGGATCGCAGTGCTGGAACTTCAAGTGTTAAATAAGTACCTGGAGCTTTTCCTATCCGCTCTGCTCCTTCATCATTTTCTACCCAAATCCAGCTCGTACGAATTCCTTCTGATTCTGTTTCATTGAGACGTACACCAGGAATTGGGCTGGTTTGTTGCTCTTGTGCCATATCGTGCGCTTCAATTGCTAGATCCGTTCTTATGTTATACTGGCTTAAATCAATTTGATGTTCTCTCATCTTCAGTCAGCTCCCCACATATTTTCCTCCCTATTTTTTACTACTATCTGGCTATTATTCTTTACTTTCCAAGTTGTTAATGTTACAATGATGCATGTTGTTTTATCGGAATCAACAGATCTACTATGGAGGTGAATCTACTTGGCTAACATTAAATCTGCTATCAAACGCGCTAAAACGAACGAAGTACGCCGTGAACACCGTTCAGCTCAAAAATCTTCGATGCGTACAGCTGTAAAACGTTTTCTAACTGCAGTTGAGAACAATGATAAAGAACAGGCAACTGGTCTTTTGAAAACAGCTAGCCGCACTTTGGATAAAGCAGTAACAAAAGGACTTATTCACAAAAATGCAGCTGCTCGCAAAAAATCTCGTCTAACTCAAAAGTTACAAGCGCTATAAGGTCGACCTCGATTGGGGTCGCTTTTTCATACTTATTGTGCTTTTTTCATATACTAAGGACAAGATATTCCATTTTTGTGTAGATTAAGAGGTGTTGAATATGGAAACTTTCTTTGCCTTACATCTGCATATGATCGCATCTATTGTCTTTGTCTTAGGAGCTTTGTCGATGATTTTCATTCGAATCAAAGCGGCAGATAAACCTACAAATGCAAAAAAAATACTCATCCCGCCATTAGGAATGAGTACAGGATTTCTGATGTTTCTCTTCCCACTTACCCATATTTCATGGACATGGGCAGGAGTTGCTTTTTTATGCGGAGCATTGCTTTTTTCCATTCCATTGATCAAAACATCCAAGTTTGAGCTACGAGAAGGAAAAGTATTTTTGAAGCGTTCTCCTGCATTTGTTTATATACTATTAGGTTTGCTAGCTATTCGACTGGCACTTCATAGTTATATTGAAGAGTTTCTTTCCATCCCACAAACAGGTGCTCTCTTCTTTATATTGGCTTTTGGAATGCTGGTTCCTTGGCGTATTGCCATGTACTTGCAATATCAGAAGTTGATGAAAGATCATGATAAAGCGGAAGCTTTACCAACTTCATAAACGAAAATGAAAAGTTATCCTTGTTACTTTGGTGGATAACTTTTATTTTACGTTTAGACGATATTCTATATCTATGCAAAAAGCCATTTTCCTCTATTTTTGGAGAAAATGGCTTTTTTTGATTTTTTATCAATCAACTACCAAACAATTCAATCCATTATTCACCATTAAACGATAATACATATAAAATTCTTGTTGGAAAAAGATAAAGCATATCAATGGTTGGTGATAATAATGTTGAAGAAATTCGTCGTTGGTTTAGCTGCCTTTTCACTTTTTAGCTTTGCTTCCATTCCTATATCCAGCGCAGATGTATCTCGTCCTGATCCCATTATGAAACCAGCACAAGAAATCGGACGATACAACAGTCAATATCAATTTAAAATGGAAAAATACCAAATTGACAAATTGACAGACGAAAAAGACGATCCCTATTTTTATGATTTTCGTAAAGGAAAGTCGGTAGAGAAATTATTACAGTCTTCTTTAGTAAAATACGATAATAATGGAATGCCGATGGTGAAAGTTGGTAATGAGTATTATTACCACCCTGTTCGAACTGCTCAAGAGGCTTTATTTTACATAAACTCATACAAACAACTAGGGAAACCCGAACACCTAGAAAAAGCAAGAAAATTATCCGAGCATTTAATCAACCTTTCGATCTCTCCGAACTCAGCTTTCTATTTCGCATATCCTTTTGATTATCAAGTACTTGGTCGCCCAGAAGAGAAGCTGCATAGTCCATGGTTCTCTGCAATGGCTCAAGGGCAAGCCCTTTCTGTCTTTGTTCGTATGTATGAGATAACGAAAGAAATAAAATATTTACAATGGGCAAATTGCACATTCAACAGCTTTTTGAAAATAAATAAATTTATGTTAGCGGAAAAACCTTGGGTCACTGCAATTGATCCATATGCATACCTTTGGTTTGAAGAATATCCTACGGAATCAAAAATACATACCCACATATTAAACGGGTTTATATTTTCCATATATGGAATTTATGATTATTACAAATTGACTAATAATTCCCAAGCCAAAAACTATCTCTATGGCTCATTTACCACCCTGCTGGCGTATGGCGAACGCTACCGATTACCTGGACACAAAAGCTACTATTCTTTGAAATATAACAACACAGCTGGAAAATATCATGCTGTACATATACGTCAATTAAGACAGATTTATAAAATAACAAAAGATATTCGCTTTCGTGAAATGGCTGATCGTTTCTATTTGGATACAGCAATAACAGGAGCGAATGGTATAAAGGCTATCCCCAAAAAATTAAACAGTTACTTTACAGAAAAAGAAATCCATCTGTTGTTGGATCAAAAGTAAAACATCTATCTTTTGTTCAGAGTTAATTGCACATAGACAGATCATGATAAGGTTCATAAACGAAAATAAAAGCTATCCTTGTTACTTCAGTGGATAGCTTTTATTTTATACAATTTATAATTTCGCAATCATTTGATTGATTTTATTTGCTAATTCTTCTGATTTATGCCTCTCGAGGTATGAAATCTTGAGAACCGTTTGTTCACCTGAATGATTTACAATATATAACTTATGAGTTGGAACAGAAATACCCAAGTACAACACAATAAGATGAAGTGGTATTAAATAAGTAAATACCAAATCTATGGATACATGATATGAGATCATAAAATCAATAAAGAGATAAAAAACAAAGAGATTTGATCGCAGTTTATCCATTCCGGTACTAGTAGAAATACGAGAAATTGCCTTCAATGGAAAGGTTAAATTATAATTTCCTATTGGTATATTTCCCCAAAATTTTATCCCAAACATTCGCAATAGTTTTGAATCCAAAGCTAGATTTATTGTGTGCCAAGGTCTAAAAAAACTGTTCTTAAATTTATAGCTTATTATTTGATCCTTTTCTAGTACATCTTCCTCTATCTGCTTAATTTCTAACTCAGATGTCAATTAAAAATCCCCCTATAATGTTACTACTGCCTAATTATAGGGGGATTTATTATTTTCTGCAAAATATTTTTTATAATTAGAGAAATTACTTAATCTGCTGATACTACCTCTATTTCATTTCTTTTCAAAAGTGCAGCAGTCACCCCATTGCCTGCTTGTTTCTTTCCTTGAAATGTACCATCATAAATGACACAGCTCCCGCAGGAAGGACTGCGTTCTTTCAAGATCGCTTCTGTTGCTCCTACCGATTTTGCTATTCGTAATGCTTCCTCTGCACCACGAATAAATGCAGCAGTAACGTCTTCGCCTTCGATATTCATAACTTTTGCCTTGCCATCTAAAACATCAAAACCATCCCCGCCCACAATCTCTGCTGGAAGACGTGGAGTAGACAAACCTCCTATTTGTTCCGGGCATACAGGCACTGCTTTCCCGTCTTTGACCAATCTTTGTATTTCTTTATTTAAACTATCCTTTCCATCAAATCGACAATGAACCCCCATGAGACAAGCACTAACGATTTTCAATGATTTCTCTCCTTTCGATGTTGACCGAATCCTTTTATGAAATGAAAATAATAATTGCACTCTACCGAAATGAAGCAGAACTTGTTACAATATAGAGGATGAAAAGAACCAATAAAAATTGCGAACCCCCTTCTCTTTCCACAAGTGAAGGGAATTACCTATGTCTACGATACTGTTGAAAAATGAAATTTGCAAAGGGTGTTTTCCATGTCTTCATCAGTTGTAGTGGTAGGCGGAGGATTAGCTGGACTTTCCGCAGCAGCGAGACTCGCATATCACGGCTACCAAGTAACATTACTAGAAAAAGCGCCCAAACTAGGCGGACGTGCCATTTCCATTCCGATGAAAGGTTTCACCTTTAACTTTGGAGCTCATGCCATTTATGCCAGAGACAAATCCATTTTAAAGCGATTGGAAAAAGAAATTAAACTAGAAATTGATTGGCGTGATTTCTCCCCATCCAAAGCTTTTTATGATATGGGTACGTTTACCACCCCTATGCCTGCTACTTTAGAAGGGTTATATAAGACAAAAGTATTGGATGCTGAAAACAAAGTCCGTTTTGCGAAGGAAATCTTAAAAACATTAACGGCGATTGAACGCGGAGAAGAGGGCGTTCTTATTGGTGATTATTTAAAAAAACAGCCAGAACAAATTCGTGAATTGCTGCTTACTGTTGCTTCCTCAAACTTTTTCACCAATGAACCAGAAAACATTCCATCACCGTTGTTTTTTGCTTATTACAAACGCTTATTTTCTACGCAAAAGGCAGTTTCCTATATTGGCGGTGGATGGCAAGCGATTGTAGAGTCTTTTTCAAACATCATTGAAAATAACGGCGGAAAGATCATCACAAAAGAAAAAATCGATAAAATTGAAGTAGATAATGACAAAATAACCAAAATTCACGGAAAAGAACAAACATATCAAGCAGACTCTTTTATCTTTTGTATTCCACCAAAAGAATTAAGCAAATTATTTGCAGAAACCAAACAGGAAACATTATTTTCTTTCTACAGCAGCTATCAGCCTACACAAGTAGTCGTCTACGATATCGGTTTATCCGAGCGGATTGCGAGCCCCTATACGTATATTTATCATAAAGGAGAACGTGTTTTCATTACGGACATCTCTCACTATGACAAGACATGCATACCAGAAGGCGGCCAACTAATGCAAGCAATTGCCTATCTGAATGAAGAAGAAATAAGAGAAGGCAAAGCAGATGAGAAAGTAGCGATTATCGAGTCGGTTTATGACAAACACTTTGCCGGCTGGCGAGATGTACTCGTGGCAAAACGTCTTTCCAAAAAGGCAACCGTCCAAGAGATAAAAAGCATATATGATCAACAACTCATGCCTGTCCAATTTTACGGTCTTAAAGATGTTTATTTTGCAGGGGATTGGTGTCATGGAGAAGGACAGCTATCAGAACTTTCCTTTACTTCGGCTTACGAGGTTACCAGCCGCATCATGAAGCAGGAGAATCAATAATTTCAGTGGCAGTCTCTGAGGAGAGACTGTCTTTTTTTCGTTTACTGATATAATCTTCCGTAATTGCCGCAACTTTTTTCCCAAGAAGCAGAATTGCCAAAACATTTGGCATTAAAATAACTGCCAGCATCAGATCCAGTAACTTCCACAACAGCGATAATACTCCTACTGCCCCTAATACAATTGCTGCTAAATAGACAAACCGCATGGTCCATTGCAATTTTTTCCCTGATAGAATACATGCTTGCTGCTCCCCATAAAAGATAATTACATTGAGTGTAGCAATCACAAAAAAGAACAGCAGTGCAGAAATAAACCAATCGCTGACCGTTTCACCAAAAACACCTTGGAATGCATGAATCACCATACTTGGCGCATCCTTAATTGGAGTTTTTGTCCATACTCCTGAAGTAAGCACAACAAATCCACTAAGTGTACAAATTAACAAAGTATCTATTGATACAGTAATAATTGCCCAAAAAGCTTGCTGTGGTGGATATCGAACAGATGCAGTTGCATTGGCAATCGATGCAGTACCTAGTCCAATCTCAGAGGTATACAATCCTCTTGCAAAACCCCAACGCATCGCCAGCAGCATAGAGGCACCAGCAAATGTACCAACCGCTGCTGATGCTTGAAATGCCTGAGTAAAAACCATACCAATCGCGGGAATAATTTGTTCATAATGCACCCCAATCACAATGAAGCAAGCAACAACATACAAAATGACTAAAATCGGAAGTAATTTCTCATTTACTTTCCCCATTCGTTTCATTCCGCCGAAGACAATCAATGCAGTGATTACAGCAATTCCTATGCCCACCCAAAATGAAGAAATCGAAAATGCTTTGATAATCGGCTCCGTCACAGAATTCGTTTGTACCATGCAGCTTGGAATGATCTCCAACAAAAGACCGATACCATAAAATATACTTATTTTTTTCCAGCCTAATCCTTTTGTCATATAAGACATGGGACCGCCAATCCACTCATCTTGCTCATTTTTCTCTCGATATGTCAGCCCTAAAACAATCTCTGCATATAACAAAGACATGCCGATCAAAGCAACGACCCACATCCAAAACAGTGCTCCTGGTCCCCCTAGACTAATCGCTACTGGCACTCCCACTATATTTGTTGCTCCTGCTGTCGCTGCTAATGATGAAGAAAACGCTTGGAATGGGGTTAACGCTCCCTTTTTATGAGAAGCATTCTGCCTTTTTTTTTGAAATAGTTTTCCTAATGTTTCGCTAACAATAATGGGAAAATAACGAATGGGGAGCACTTTCAACCGAATTGTAAAATAAGTACCTGCTAGTAATAAAAAAATTATCATCGGGAAGCCCCAAATAAAGTCGGCAATTTTTTCAATTATATGCTCCATTGTTTTCACATTTGTAATCTCCGTTTCGAACCCGTCTTTTGCAATAGTTTTTGTTCATCTTTATTTTCTTATTCTAAATTTGTCCTAACGATCATTTACTAATAAAAACAAAAAGGAAAACGTTAGATTCACCTTGTTTAATCATTTGACTTACAGAGAAAGGATTATAGATATGGAACTTTTGTTAAGTCATTTTCTGCTTGGAATCTCATTTGCCGTTCCTATGGGACCAGTTAATTTTGAAGTCGTTCGCAGAGGAATCGGACATGGATTTTTATGTGCATGGTTTGTTTCCCTTGGTGCGCTTACTGCAGATATCGTATATCTGATTGCCATTGATCAGGGTATTTCTGTTTGGATGTCTATTCAATGGATACATATCACATTAAATTGGCTAGGTGCACTATTCTTTATCCAACTAAGCTATTCTAGTATCAAAAGTTCCTTTCAAACCTCCGCTAGCCCCGTGCTGCAAATTGCTTCAATCGATCCTAGCAAATGGAAAGCCTTTTGGAGTGGTTTTTTTATTGCAATGGTAAATCCTATTAGCTTTTTATTTTGGCTAGGTGTGTACGGTTCTCTCTATGTCACACTGGTTCAAAATCATGATTCGAGTATGGTTACGATGTGTATCTTCTTTTTATTTTTAGGTATTGCGGTGTGGAATATCAATGTGGCAACAACAGTACATGTCAGCAGAAATTTTTTGGACCAAAAAGCTATCCGTGTAATTACATTTCTTACCGGACTTATACTATTTGGATTTGGTGTCAAATTTTTATGGAAAGGGATTACATTTTTTCTTTAACTACCAAACTACGGTAGTTTTTTATTTTTTCTCTAAGAAGATACATTCCCCTTGCATTCTAGTAGTTATTTCTTTTTTCGTTAACTCATATTTATACACAATAGAAAGGAGTAAGTGCTATGTTTGATCAAACAAACTTAGAAGAAGATTTTAGCGCCTTTCCTCCATGGTTATTACGTGAATACCAACAGTTTCGTAAGATAGTATTGGATCCAACTTTTCCTTGTTACTTTGGAATAAATGCAGAGAAAAAAGGAGAATTACGTTACGGGTACATCGAACATAATGACTGGAGCAAACTCCCTGAAACATTGTGCCAGTTCCACGCTCTTATGCAGCAAGAACCACTCGTACGCCGCGGTTTATTTGTGTTTGTAGAACCAGAACAACAGGAAAAAACAATCGGTTATTATCGGGAATATTTTTGGAATGTACTGCAATATTTGCATGATAAAGATGAAATAACTTGGCCAGAACATATCCCTAAAAATCCTGAACATCACTTATGGACATATTGTTTTCATGGTGAACCTTATTTTGCCTTTGGCAACTGCCCTGCATACAAACAGCGAAAAACCAGGGACTTGGGCAATTGTTTGATTATCGGGTTTCAGCCGCGTACCATATTTGAAGGGCTGGAAGGAACGAGCGAATCGGGTTCATCCATCCGTTCTAAAATTCGCAAACGAGTAGAAAAATGGGATCAGGTGCCTAAACATCCGAATATATCTCATTATGGAGATCCTGAACATCTTGAATGGAAACAATTCTTTATCAGTGACGATACCCTTCCAATCAGAGGAAAATGTCCATTTCATCCGCAATAAAAAACTTTCTTGACTTATGATCAAGAAAGTTTTTTCTTTTACGATTCAGATCCTACCGTAAACCGTTGTTTAATATGTTTTGGATGTTCGATCTCATCTAATATTGCGACAGCAAAATCTTCATAACTCACATAACTTTTCCCTTTGCTGTTTACCAACAGGTGATCTTCTCCTAATTGATATTTTCCGGTTCGTTGTCCTAAAGCAAAAATAGCCGATGGACTGACAAATGTCCACTTTAAACCATCTGTTTCCTGTAGAAGACGAAAGTTTTCTGCTTGATTTTTAGCAGTTGGTAAAAATGCCAATGGAAATTCAGGTGTATCGATTAATTGCGTTGTTTTTGCCTCATCCACATATAGACTGCCTGCTCCACCTACAACGATCAATCGAGTATGATCATTTCCATGCAATGCTTCGATCAATACATTTCCCGCATCAACATGCAAATGTTCCTGACCTGCTGGTGCACCAAACGCATTAACAACAACATCAAACTGCTGTAGATCAGCAGGCGTAATCGCAAAAATATCTTTTTCTAAAACAGCTACTGCAGATTCCGTTAATTTGGTTTTATCGCGCACAATCGCTGTCACCTCATGACCTCGATCCAATGCTTCCTTCACAATATTTCGCCCTGCTTTTCCTGTCGCTCCGATCACTGCTATTTTCATCATACATCCTCCACTTTTAACTGATATATGTATCGTGTCCTTTGCAAAAAGGATTATCCATCAATAAATATTTGTGGCTGGTCACAAAAGTGACCAGCTTTGGAACTTTAATAGAACAAAAGATCAGTCCTCCAGCGGGTTGATTTCCTTCAACCAATGAGCGATCGTCTTCCAGTCTTCATCATCAAGCCACCAAGGTATTTCATCTGCTACATCACAAACAAAATTCCAAAGCTTTCTTGGAAGCTCTCGAAAATGCTGGCGACGCTTCTTTTTCGGTGTCTGCTGGAGATGCTTCTTAATCTCCTCATTATCAGGAGTTTGGTTGTCTGCCATTCCTTCTCCTTCACAAAGTCCCTGCTTACCATTTTATTTTAATTCTTTTTCTTTGCTTTTGGAGTAAATTTTTTATTGTTTTTCAAATCGAAAATTATATTAAAATGGAGATAATCGATCAAAGGAGTCGCAAGTGCGCACACGTACCATCCAGATCCTCGAGTGGCTGATCCAGAAGCTGTCACCCAGCGTGGATCTTCCCACTCCGCGGAACTTCTACCCCTCTACGACCGATCAGCCTCTCCCCACCGACCGCAGGATACGAGATCTGATGGATCTAGAATACATGGAATGGAAGACTGGAATGCTGGACGGTCAGCTCCGTACGATCAAAGCAACTCTTATGGGAGTGACATTCTGGTATACTTCCTTCCGTGATCTCGGTGATGGGATCTACACGTTTGTATATGACGGCTACGTCGACTACCGAGGGGAACGCTACGCTGTCCGATCCGGAGATCGATTCTACCTCACTTGGGATCGAGAATTCGTCCTTCTCCCACCTGAGGTTGAGAAGCGATTCTCGTCATAAGTGAGAGACCAGTATCCTGATGGATACTGGTCTCCAAATTATGTAAAGAAGTGCAATAAATTTTTTGACAACTCCATACGGCTAAGGCCGTTGGATTCTTGGGACGACAGCCTCATGACTATTTCATTACCAAGCTAACCCCGTGCGCCCCACGGTTTATGTTTGTTGTTTTTTCTTTTCCTCGAGCAAACTTGTTTTTCGTCTGTCGCGACTATACATATATTACCATGAGAATGTTTGTTTGTAAATTTATTTTTTCCAAAGGTTGAACTGCTGAAGGGAAATTCCTTCCTCTCGTTCAACGCTCGCTTTCATCTCACGATTTAAATCGTGGGTTTTCTCGCTCGCAATGCTATAAAGTTGGACACCTGTGTAACCTTCAGGCTACACAGGTGTTAGATGGAAAATTTTTCTTCTACTTTCTCTTGATATCTACCTTCATCGTAATGATATCATGGTATCCAAATTCAAACGTAGCGCGGATTATAAAATTCCCATGAGTAGCTTTGTACTCTACCGGTGGCTTTTTCTCTCCCGGGTGAACTACCAGTTCCTTTGGAATATAAATGGTTCCATAAAATGTTCCATCCATATTTGGCCTATCAACGATGATGCCTTCGCCGTCGTTCAGACGATGGCTTCCCTTGAAATACTGCGGGCCATCCATACCGTCGAGGCGAACAGTAATGTTTTTGCCATATTCTTTGACATACTCAATGATTCCATGGTCTCCCTTTACATCAACTGTTACATTTTTCAACTCTACCTCAGCCACGGATACTCCTTGGAATCTAGGTTTACAACTGGGACTAGTTCCATTGTATGAGAATATGATATTTATCTCAATAGTTATAAAATAAAACGCTTATCTCCCATCTATTTTTGTTATACTATTAACAGTGAGGCGACTCATCGTTTTCAACAGATAGAGGAGAACTGATGCTTGGACGTGGTGATAAGCCCAGGAGCGCCCGAGAAACGATCAAGACTTTGGAGGCTACACTAAAGATTCTTGGCTCCCTTCAACCAGTGCCGCCTGGTACAATGGACGCGTTTGATCTGGTTTCGGACAGGATGGTCAGGCCTTATGAAGAGGCCAAAGCAAAGTGTGAAAAGGTAGAGGAATACCTTCGAGAAGGCATGCTTCGCGAGAAAAACAAGCTTCATATGCGAAAGCCATGCACTAACTTGCTTGGCGACTTTACCAATATGTTGGTCGTCGATGGTACGTATTGGCTTGATCACTTCAAGAAATCACTGAAGTTTTCTCTTGATGAGCTGAAAAATAGGAAAGAAAATTATGACCAGAAAAAGCTGTCTCGTGCAGTCCGAATGTACATGCGATTGCCACATGAATGGAATTGCAGCTGGGATTGTGGATGGAAATGTGAAAAGTAGTTGCAGATAGCTACTAGGGTGAGCAAAACTTTTGTTTTGCTCACCCACCAATTGAAAACCTGTAAATTTACATAAATAAAACCACCTCTATGTAGGTGGTTTTCCCGCGTCTATATAAATATTACTTTTATAATCGGTATCTGGGTGATTTCTCACCCAGATTGTATCCGCTTACCTATTTTTTAGATAAACGAAAACCTAGGCCAGTGTACACTGTAAATCAAAATTTCCTTCGCATTTACACGACGAGCTGATCCATTCCATCGCTTATCCTCAAGAATGGCACTCACACCAGTAAAGTGGTAGGCTGCAACCAGCGGGTTACTAGCCCGATACTGAGGAGGCATTTTACTCCTCGGCACCACTCGCACATAACCCTTACTAATCTTGAGCCTTGGCATTTCGAGTGGGGTAGGCTCCCCATCAATCAGGAATTGATAAATATCAGGACCATATTCTACTTCAATATTACCGAGGGCAACTTTATTTTTATCTGCCTTCGGAGCTGAAGTGATACTGTTGTTTCGTCCCACAATGACAGGCATCGTATCAGACTCAATTACCACGATTGCACTTATAATCTTACGATTCCCGTTCATCCTTCCCTTATCAATGATAAGACGATGAACATTAGGACGATTAGGATCGAGTTCCCACTTTCCTCCGAGAAATTCAATGGTAAGATTTTCGAATGCCCCTGGCTTCTCTGTTGACTTACCTTCCTTAACATGCAGTTTCCCATTTTGGAAGTAAATTGTATTCCCTTCCAGACGTGTCATATACATAGGATCAGCAGCCATGAGAACTCCTTAAGTGAAACCATGTGACTATTCGCCACTAGTCCCAGTATAACTGATTTTTTTTGCAATTTCATCATTTATAGACAAACTAAAAAGAGCTACTCTAATATAAAGAATAACTCTGCTATTTTCTGAATCCGGATGATTGCTCACCCGGATATTGGCTCCTTTACCAGTTCTTCATATCCCCATAAATACCAAAGGGATAAGCATTGGAACCAATAGGATCAACTTTGGTTCGACTCAGCTTCGGAGGAAAGCTAGAGTCCATCGTTCTACCAGTAACACCAGCCTCTTCCACATAAAACCCTTCAAATTTCCGCCATTCTCCACGCTTGATCGTCAAATCAACGAACTCGAAAAATTCAGCTTCCATTCTATCACGTTCTGACTTCAGCCGGGCGGAATGGAATCGAAACCGAACGCCAGACAGCATGATTGTATCTTTCTTATACTGCTTGGTCGGCTTTCCATCTATTCCGCTTAGACAAGGCAGAAGTGCGGATTCTACAACAAGATTCTGGTGATACTTCCCCTTCTCTCCACCAATGTATGCTTCATTGAAACGATGCTTGTTCTTATTGAAAGACCATGTAGCGTTAGTAGGAGCAAAGAGAGTAAGTTCCCTGTGCACCTTCCCCAAAACAGAGCACTCACCAAAGGTAAAGGTGACACGATGTACTTTGTATCCACCAAACATGTGTAGTCACTTTCTGTCGAAACGATGTGACTGTTTGTCACTGCCTTTATTATAACGGATATTACAACTTTGTTATATCCTAGAATAGGAGTATTTTTTGAAATACAAAACAATAAAATAAAAAAAGCCAGCATTCCAAAAACGCTGACCATTAACTCCTCTATCATATATGCCTGCTTACAACAGAAGCAGCATCGAAACGTCTGGATCCGGGTGATTGCTCACCCGGATGTAACTCGAAACAACTCCCTACTTCAAACTCGTGATACTAGGAAGCGGGGAGCCAAAGATCTTAATCTTTGCCCGCTTAAGAGTAGAAGGGAAATCTTCAGCGTATGTCTTTTCACCGTGAACACTTGCTTCATCCACATAGAGCTCATCAGAGTAAGGTGCCCAGGTACCTGATTTAACATCCACATTCACTGTGTGAAAACGAGCACTCTTCTTGCCAGTTTCCAGATTAGCCGAAACATAAGTGAGTCGAACACCAGAGAGAATAACCTTATCTTTTGTATACTTGTTATTTGGCTTTGCGTTCTCTCCATAGATGCATGGCATGTAGAGCGATTCGACGGTTACAGTACGGAAACCATCACCGCCCTTTTTCCCGAACTCAACTTCGTTAAAAGTAAAACGATAGATATTCTTGACCTTTACTACTTCCCACATTCCTGCTGTAGGAACAAAGAGAGTAAGCTCCTTCCGTTCGTATGAAGGCTGTCCATTCACAAGACACTCTCCAAAACGAAACAGCACCTTATCAGAATGAATCTGGTTCATCAGAAAACCTTTCCATCTCAAAAGCGACGCTTGTCATCATTCATTATAACGTATAACTTCCCACTATTTAACCTGACTTACAAAAACTTTCGCGACAATATACTGACCACAAAAATTGCCATCACTGTTACCACGAGGGCAACAGAGGCAAAGACAAGGGCAAAAGTACGCCGGTCTGCGGCATATATTTTGAGCTGCTCATAGGTCTTGTTGTCTAATCTCCGTACATGAAATATTTGATTGCTATTGCCGATCCAAAGCAGGATAAGCGAAATTGCAATGATAACCCAGTAAGGAATACCTTCGATAAAAGGCAGCTTCGGACTGCGAATAAATGCTTGAATAATAAAGAAGATGGTTGCGGCGATTTGTAGAATAACAAAAGTAATATGATAAGAGAACCATGCGTCCTTTAACTTTTCTTTTTCATCGTTTTGTAGTTCTTTCATCTTAGGAAAGATTAGATACAGTGGTTGTGGTCTGCCAAAAACGAAAAAACCTATTGGAGAGATAAGAAAGATAGCAGCCAATGTCAAATAAACCACTAATCCTTTTGCTCCGCTAAAAATAACACTGTATGCGATAATTCCATAGAAAAGAAAGATAATATTGGTATAAATCAATTGTTTTTTTCGTAGTTCCTTGAGCTGTGTGTGTTCCATTGCTAAACACCTTTCTTCACGCTGTCGTTCGATGTATGGATAAGAAAATTTGCTCCACTGCTTGAACTTTGTCCATTTTGCCAGATTTAATTTCCTGATCTGCAGTCACGGTCATCGCTAAACATGCTTTTAGTTGTTTTTCACTAAAAGCATTACAATGCGAAGCTGCTAACTTTACTGGATAAGGATGAGAACCTACCATTTTCGCGATTTCTCCAGCACTTAACCCTTTTGCAGAAAGCACCTTTGTCTGGTATAACAACCGAAATTGCCGAGCCATCAATGCCAGAACGCGAATTGGTTCTTCTTTTTGGGTGAGCAAATCCTCCCAGATTTGCCATACTTCTGTTATTTTCCGTTCTGCCAGTTTTTCTGTTAACTGAAAAACATTACTTTCCAATGTACGTGGAATCAATGCAGCAATTGCTTCTTCTGATACTGTCCCTCTTTCCCCTACAAAAACAGCGAGTTTTTTACACTCTTGATCCAAGAGACGCAAATCGTTTCCAACCACTTGAATAAAATCGATACAATCTTCACGTTTTATTTTTACTTTGTATTTACGAAATCTATCTTCCACCCACTTGAGCAAAGTTTGACCTTTTAACAGATCAAATTTTTTTACCGTTGCCAGTTTTTCCATTTGTTTCACAAGTTTTTTTCGCTTATCCAGCTTATCGTTAGTAACAGTGAATACGACAGCACTACTCTCACTTGGATTCGATAAATAGGTAAGCAGTACATCTACATTATGACTGGGTTCTTTCTTTAGCTTTGCAGTCGTAAAAAATGAGGCATTTTTGGCTATAATTAATCGTTTTCCTCCAAAAAACGAAGGAGTCTCCGCCTCTTGTAATACTTGATCCAATGGAACCTCATCCAAATCCATCAACAGTAAGTTCCATTCTTTTTGATCAGCCGGCACATACGAGCGCAATTGAAAACAAGCTTCTTCCATCAAAAAAGATTCTATTCCATAGTACAGGGAAATAGCAGGCATATTATCTAACACGCAAATGTTCCTCCCCTTTCATCGTCTTTATCTGGTAACCTACTTGGTTTATTTTTACTTGTATTGCCCCTTGTTGATCTGTTCGCCATATATTTATGTTGTGTTTTGCTAAACGAGTGATAACTTCTTGTTTTGGATGGCCATAGCGATTATGTTCCCCAACCGAAATGAAAGCATTTTTCGGTTTTATGGAAGACAGCCATTCTTCTTTGGAAGAAGTATCGCTTCCATGATGGGCAACTTTTAATAAATCTACAGGTGCGAGGTGATAGCGTGCGAGTACTTCCTGTTCGCTGGATGCTTCCATATCTCCAGTGAGAAGCATCGTCGTTCGATATATTGATAGTAACATAACTACTGAGCCATTGTTGATATTTTCCGCAGCAACTCTTCGCAGTGGATGGAGCACTTGAACACGGACTTCTTTGCCCACAAACCACTGATTTGCTGCTGATACGAGACGAATAGGAATATGTTTTTGTTGAATAGTTGCAAATAAATGTGTTTCAAATGAATCCGCTGGTGGAGCACCGTTATGAAGCACTTGTCCAACGGATATACGCTTCACTACCGCTTCCAATCCACGAATATGATCACCGTCACCATGTGTCATCACGATGGTATCAATATGATTGATTCCTCGATAACGTAAATAAGGAACAACTACATCGCGTCCTACTTCAAATACTTTTTTTCTTTTCTGCCATGCCATTTTTGCAGAAGGCAAGCTTCCGCCCCCATCGACAAGCATGACCTCTCCACTCGGTGTTTCAATCAATGTTGCATCTCCTTGACCAACATCAATAATCGTAATCAGTCCAGCATCATGAGGTTTATGGTTTCCATAGATCTGAAAAATCAAGAGGAATAACAAAGCTGGAAAAGTAATGTATCGCAAACGTTTTATTTGCAATATATCCGAATCGATCGTCACGTAAGTAAACCAACAAAGAAAAAAATAACAAGCTATCCATCCCAATGCAGGTGGTGAGATAGCATACGTCACATGTGGAAATCCAGCAATCCATAAAAATAGTCGATCCAAAACCTGAAGAAAAAATGACACTAACTTTGCAATCGTTATCCCCCAATCAATAGATATGTAGCTGATTAACAAGGAAATGCTCGATAGAGGAAGAACCGCCACACTATAAATCGGAACGAAAAAGAGGTTGATGATCCCAGACAACCAAGAATATTGATAAAAGTGGTAGATAATTACTGGAAAAGATACTACCTGAGACACGATCGTAACAGCGAATGCTTGTCGAATACGATGACCAGGGATGGGAATATAATGCGTGATAACTTCTACATATAGCAATAACCCTGCTGTTACCAAAAAACTGAGTTGAAAACCAGCTTCCCATAGTTGGTATGGATTCCATAATAATTGCAGCAAGAGAGCGAATGCTAAAAACGAAATCGCATCCGATGAGCGACGAATAATTACTGCTATCAGCAACATTCCTGCCATAATAACAGAGCGAATCACTGGTGCACTAGCACCTGTTAAAAGAGCATAAAAGGGTAAGAAAATAAGGATAATTGCAGCGACTCTTTCTCTTGTTATTCCACATGAGATGAGCAGCAAATACAACAATCCTACTAAAAGAGATACATGTAATCCAGAGATAGATAAAACATGGATCAAACCGAGTGAAGAGAAAATTTCTTGTGTTACGGGGTCAAGTGCTTGTTGATCACCAAGTATCATCGCCTGTAACAGCCCGGCATCGCTTGCTGCTGGATAAAGCAAAGAAAGACGCAATAGAAGAGATTGACGGAACTGTTCGATTTCGGTGAACAGCGTCTTCTTACATGTTATAAACTTTATTTGGGCTATCGAGGGTACCTGTGTTTCCCAATGAATACCATAATGATGCAAATAAACAGCATAATCAAAAGCTCCTGGATTTTTTGCAGCAGAAGGTTTCTCTAATTGTACTGGTAATCGGACATAACATCCTGTCTTCCAGTTGTGTACCAGTGCTAATTGCTCAGGAGTATCCCCTTTTGTCCGAACCAAAATTTTTTCATATTGAGCTTTTTTTTGTTGATTTTTAGCAGAAATAATCATTTCAAAACGAACGCTATCTCCATCCACAACGGGATTGTCATCTATCTTTCCAACAGCAGAAAAAGATACAGGTTGAGCAAAATATGAAACATTTTTTTCATTTTGAAATTGAAAATAAAACGCACCTGTGAACAAACCGCAAATCAACAAAAGAACAGGTATCCCTTTTTGATACTTCGCAAAAAAGAGAAAACCTGTTATCCAAACGAAGAGACAAAGTGAAAAATAATTATCAAAAGCAGTATTATTTGCTAACCATTCTCCCGCTATCCAACCTAGTACAAAACAAACAAAAGGTCGATACACAGCATCCGCTCCCTACTAGAATAGAGCGAATTTACCATATTTTTCAAATTTAGTCAAACGTACATTCCCTAAACTTTTGGAAGAGTTATACCATGCTGATGTTGATATTTTCCTGCTTTATCTTTGTAAGAAACCTCGCAAGCTTCATCGCTCTCTAAGAAGAGCACTTGGCATAACCCCTCATGTGAATAAATTTTTGCTGGCAGCGGAGTGGTATTGGATATTTCTAAAGTTACATGACCTTCCCATCCAGGTTCAAAAGGTGTTACATTGGTGATAATACCGCATCTGGCATATGTTGATTTGCCGACACATATTGCTAATACATTATCTGGAATACGAAAATATTCGATTGACCTAGCTAATGCAAAAGAATTTGGCGGAATAATGCAAACATCTCCTTTATAATCAATAAAAGAATTTTCGTCGATTTCCTTTGGATCGATAATTGGATTTAATGCATTATGGAAGATTTTATACTCATCCGATACACGCAAATCATAGCCATAACTAGATAAACCAAAACTAACTGATTCCCCTTTGCCTACATTTCGTTCGACAAATGGTTCAATCATTTTTTGTTCCATTGCCATAGTGCGTATCCATCGGTCCGATTTAATGGTCATTTTATGTAACTATCCTTTCAAGTTGGTATAATTTTATTGAAGGAGTGGAAAATAAACTTGGAATAAAGTTAACTCCCAATCTGGTTCACTTCGTATATTCTACTCATTGTAGTGAGCTTTGGCTACTGGTTGACAGTTATGAAACAAACACCAATTATTTCTCTTATGCTAGGATATTACATCGGTTCTTTTCCACTCACCTGGTTTTTACATAAAAGATATATAGAACCTGTGATCAGAAAGAAAATAACAAAATGCTATTCAGAAGCGGAAACATCTTTTTTTGGTCGACTTATAATGAAGCCTATGTTCCATTATATAACCATAAATCCTGCAGCTTTTCCTGTTTGCTATATTTTATGGATAACAGAAAAACAATTACATCTATCAAGTTGAATAAAATGTATAATCATTCATTTTATTCACTTTCATTATGATCATATTTAAAAATTATCGGTATTAATATACAATTTTACGATTAAGCAATTATTCCTTTGCTTTTATGAAACCGTTTCCGGTAGAATAGTGTTGGAGAATGTACTAGATTAATGGAGGAATAAAGATGTCGAAAAACACAGCTATCATTCAACTAACCGATAAATACGGAGCAAAAAACTATCATCCGCTGCCTATTGTACTTGTGGAGGGTGAAGGAGTATGGGTAACAGATGCCGATGGAAATCGTTACATGGACATGCTCAGCGCATATTCTGCCTTAAATCATGGCCATCGTCATCCTCGTCTAATCTCAGCATTAAAAGAACAAGCAGATAAAATTACACTGACCTCTCGGGCTTTTCATAGTGAAACATTGGGTCCTTTTTACGAAAAAGTTGCAGAAGTCACTGGAAAAGAAATGGTTCTGCCGATGAATACTGGAGCCGAAGCAGTTGAAACAGCGATAAAAACGGTAAGACGCTGGGCTTACGATGTGAAAAAAATCGAACCTGATCAAGCCGAGATTATCGTATGTACTGATAATTTTCACGGCAGAACGGTAACAACTATTTCCATGTCGTCCAATCCCGAATACCAACGGGGCTTTGGGCCGCTTACTCCTGGATTTAAAGTAATTCCATATGGAGATTTGGATGCTTTAAAAAATGCTATTACTCCGAATACAGCTGCATTTATTTTAGAACCAATTCAAGGAGAAGCCGGCATTATTATTCCACCAGAAGGATTTTTAAAGGCAGCTTATGATACTTGTAAATCCAATAATGTATTGTTTGTTGCCGATGAAATTCAAACAGGTTTTGGCAGAACAGGGCAATTATTCGCGTGTGATTGGGAAAACGTAAAACCTGATATGTATATAATGGGGAAAGCACTTGGCGGCGGTGTAATGCCAATTTCCGCAGTTGCTGCAGATCAGGAAGTATTAGGAGTCTTTGAACCTGGTTCTCACGGTTCTACCTTTGGGGGAAATCCACTCGCTTGTGCTGTTTCCATCGCAGCATTAGAAGTGCTGGAAGAAGACAATCTGCCAAAACGTTCTCGTGAATTAGGAGACTACTTTATCGCAGAATTACGTAAAATTAACAATCCAGTTATTAAAGAAGTTCGTGGAAAAGGACTTTTTGTCGGTATGGAGCTGCATGAAAAAGCTCGTCCCTACTGTGAAAAACTAATGGAGGAAGGTTTACTCTGTAAAGAAACACATGACAATACCATCCGTTTTGCTCCTCCATTAACCATTACAAAAGAAGAATTGAATCAAGCAATTGATATGGTAAAAAAAATATTAGCTTAACGATGGAAAAACTCCTCATCGAGGAGTTTTTTTGTATAATGAGGAGGTAACTAGTTGCTCCAACGAAGTGAGGAAATATGAAACATAAAGATTTTATCCGGTTTGACTTTCCTAAATTGAACGGATTTGTTCAATCAGCCCAAATTGACTCCGAGGATCGAATACTTTTTCTCGAAATGCTCCAATTGATTAGAGAGACAAGAACCAAGAAGACATCCTACGATGAGACATTTGCCCAGAACCTTTTGAATCAAGCAAAAAGTAGAATGAACCCTCTGATTCAGAGCAGTCAACTTTCCACCGAGCAGCGGGATACCATTTCACTCGCCTGCCTCATAATGACTCACTTTACTCGATTGCTTCGAATTCACAGTCAAGCACTTTCCCTTTCTTTGGAAGCGACAAGTCTATATGAGCAGCTGAAAGCAAAAATGAAATGACACACTTGTTTTCTTTGCGATTTAAGTAACTCAACAAAGACCAACCATTTAAATGGACTGGAGAAAATGAAAACTATTTTCTCCAGTCTGCTAAATCAACTGATGTATAATTTGTCTTTGATTTTCTCTAGTGTACGTTCGCCAATCCCCGAAACCTGTAACAATTCATCTACTGAACGAAACCCGCCATGTTCACCCCGATATTGAATGATCGCCCTTGCTTTTGTTGGACCCAGTCCATCTAGTGTCTCTAATTCATCCAAAGTAGCTGTATTTAAGTTGATCTTATTATCTTCTTCCTTTTGATTATTCTGAATAGGGGATGCCTCTGTTGGAATTTTCTCACCTTTTTTCGGAATATAGATCATCGAACCGTCTGTGATTACTTTTGCTAAGTTTATTCGAGTTATATCTGCTGATTCAGATGCTCCGCCGGCAGCTTCTAGCAACTGATAAAGCCGGACAGGTGCTGTTAATTTATAAATTCCAGGCTTCTTTATTGCGCCCTTCACATCAATGGTAGCAACTTGCGATTCCTTTTTCGTTTCTACTGTTTTCGTCGGTGCTTGCTGTTGATAAGCCGGCAAGGAACTATTCTGCATCGGTAATTCTTCTTGATTCCATAAAAGCGCGCCAATTGCGAAAATGAGAATAGCTACTAACGCGATTGCTAATTTTTTTTCCCTTGGGGACCATGTAAAAGGACTCATATACAAATACCTCCAAATATGACTCCTTTAACAAATTCGCTTCGAATGAACAACTTCCTACCAAAAAAAGGAATATACTCACAAAAAATGTTTCGAGCGGTAGGAAAAGTTTCTCCTACCGCTCGTTTACTCACTTGTTCGGTCGACTATTTTCCCAGTACTCTTTACTAGCAGGATGTGCTGGATTGAGTCGATCTCCTATATAAATCGGAACAGCAGGAATTGCAGTAAGAGCTTTGTTCAATGCCTTACCTACTGCTCGATAGCCTTCCTTCTTTACAAACTCTGGAACAGATCGTTCATCTCCATACTGCATCTTAATGCTGCGAATAACCGAAGCGAGTGAATTCTCAACCTTTTTCCCGGACACAGGCTCTCCCTAGATTGGTCGATGTATGATTGGCTTCAGTATAACAACCTTTTACGTAGAAGGGTAGTTCTTTCCTTGTACTTTTTTCGCTTTATTTGCTTCTACTGCTTCTCCAAGAGGAGTTCCTTTCTTTGCCAATTGTTCATCACGCTCTTTTGTCGATCCGATCGCTTGTAATTTCTCTTCTTTTCGTTGATTCACATTGTATTCCTCCTTTTATGGCGTTCAGTATATCCGCTTTTCGTAAAAAATACCCATCCTGATTTACCGGTGGGTATCTTATTCGGATAAACACATGCTTGAATGATCACCAAGCACGAGTTGAATCGTTTTTTCTGGCTTCGGTTGCTCCCCTAGTAATCTTGCATGCTGTCCTAGCACACTATGTGTAATCGGTTTCAAAAAGTCCTGAATTGTTGTATTATCTAAACAAATACTATGGGCTATTTGACAGTTGTCTAATTTTGCATGATTGCCAATTGTTACATATGGTCCAATGACCGAATCCGTTATATTACAATCATCACCAATCACCACTGGTCCTCTGACTGTACAATTTTCTAATTTTGTATTCTTTCCTAATTTCACATCTTTCCCCGCCACATCTGCTAACATCCAGTGATTTGCCGATAACCATCGATCAATCGTACCGACATCCGTATAACTCTCTTTTGTAATAGAGTAAGAAATAGCATAGCCCTGATGAATCAGCCACTGAATTGCATCTGTGATCTCATACTCGCCTCTAGCAGAAGGGGGAATCGAGCGAATGGATTCAAAAATAACTGGAGAAAAATGGTACATCCCCATCACAGCTAAATTACTTTTCGGATTTTGTGGTTTCTCAACAATATTGACTGCTCGATCGGCAATGATTTCAGCAACTCCGTAATCACTAGGATTATCTACTTCTGATAAGAGGATAGAACCATCCTTACCTTTAAATGCCTCTATTAATGTTTCCATTGGCTCTTTAATTAAATTATCCCCTAGTAAAAGAATAAAAGAATCTTCTCCCATAAATGACTCCACTAACCGAAGAGCGTGAGCAATTCCTAATTGCTCTTTTTGATAGAATATTTTTGGTTTTGGTTCCTGCACAGATAAATATTGGATCAAAGCATGCTGCTTAGGGTGAACTACAACTGCAATTTCCGTAATATCCGCTTGATAAAACTTTTGTAAACAATAATCAACCAATGGACGATTGACAACAGGCAGCATCGTTTTAGGTGTTGTTAAGGAAAATGGCTGCATCCTAGTACCTTTTCCTGCACATAAGATAACTCCTTTCATGAGGAACTCACCCCAACACCAACATAGCTGTACCCTAAAGTCGTTAATTCATTTTGATTTAATGCATTTCTCCCATCAAACACAATCGGATTTTTTACGATCTTTCTCGCCTGTTCCCAATCTATTCCTACTATTTCTTCCCACTCTGTTGTAACTACAATTGCTTCTGCTTGATCCAATGCCTCTATAATCGAATCACAATAAGTAACACCTGGGAAGATTTTAGCGGCTGCTTTCATTCCTTTTGGATCATATGCAAATATTTCTGCTTCTTGGCGAAGAAAATAACGTAAAATGTACATAGCTGGTGCTTCTCTAATATCATCTGTATTCGGTTTAAAGGTCAAACCTAATATAGCAATCTTTTTCTTTTTTGCATGCCCAATGGAACGAGTTATTTTCTGACAGAACCACTCAACCTGCGAAATGTTTACTTGTTTTACTGCCTGCAATAAAACTTGTTCCACTCCTGTCTCCTGTCCGATTGCTAGTAGTGCTTCTGTATCTTTTGGAAAACAGGAACCACCATATCCAATGCCAGCATGCAAAAACTTTTCGCCTATCCTACTATCTAATCCCATTCCTTTTGTTACTTCTGTTATACTTGCCCCTACCTTTTCTGCAAGCCGAGCTAATTCATTGACAAAAGAAATTTTTGTAGCCAAAAATGCATTTGAAGCATATTTAATCATTTCACTGTCTCGAACGCTTGTATAGAGAATGGGACATAAAAAATTCGCATATAGCTCTTTCATTTTCTGTTTTGCCCAATCGGAACTGCTTCCAATAACAATTCTTTCTGGATTAAGTGCATCTAGGAGTGCTCTTCCTTCTCGTAAAAACTCTGGATTGGAAACTACTTCAAAAGGAATAGAAACGCTTCTCTCCTTAAGCTTTCGGTCAATTATTTGTCTGATTTGATCGCAAGTTCCAATCGGGACAGTACTTTTCACTACGATAACTGCCTTTGTTTTTAAGTAAGTTCCAATCTGCTCTGCCACTGCTTCTACATAGGATAAATTTGCTCTGCCATCTGCCGATGCAGGTGTTCCCACTGCGATCATAATAATAGAACATGTATCCATATCTGTTATTTGATCGTAAAACATTATCTGCTCTGCATTTATCAATTTACGTAAATTTTCTTCCATTCCAATCTCATATATGGGAGGAACTCCTTTCTTCAAAGATTGGATTTTTTGCTTATCCACATCTATTCCTTGTATCTGATGTCCATGTAGTCCCAATGCAACGCTCATTGTAGCTCCAACATAGCCCATGCCAATCACTGCAACGTTCATGACATCGCCTCTCCATCTGTCTATATTTCTTAGTAATTCATAATATATGTTTGACGTATATCACTTGATCCACTAATTTCAATCTATTGATCATACAAATACCTAAATTTTATAGAAACAGATAGCTGCCCTTCCGGTTATCAGCTAGAAACATACTGTGACACAAATGAAGATTTTAAGTAGGAGGGCTATGAATGAGCGAATATATCATTCAGCCTTGGGGCACCGCTGAACAAGATACGGAAGATGTACCAATTGAACTTACAAACTTGGCAAAAGAAGTAGCCCAGCAATATGATATGAAATTAAACACATTGGAAATGATTACTTCCAAACCAGATAAAGGTGGAGCCATTTGGCGAATAGATACAAACAAAGGTTTGCGAAGCTTAAAAGTATTGCATCGCACACCAGAGCGTAGTTTATTCAGTGTTGGAGCACAAGAATATATCGTAAAACAAGGCGCGCGTGTACCAAAACTAATCCCGGCAAAATCAGGCAAAAACTATGTAGAAGCTGGGGGAAAACTGTGGATTGTTACGGATTGGATTGATCTGACACCAGCCGATCAAACAACCATTGAAGGATTTGGAATGCTCTGTTACGGATTAGGAGAATTCCATCAACATTCAAAAGGATATGTTCCTCCTTTTGGTGCTAAATTTTCAAGCAGGCTTCATAATTACCCAAAACAATATCAAAAAATGGCAACAAAAATTAATTGGTTTCGAGAACTCGCTCGAGCATATCCAGAAATGCCTGCAAGTCGCATGTTATTTCTATTGGTAGACAAATACGAACGCCAAGCGATCAAAGCGCTAGAACGACTCAATGAAACTCCTTACTATGATTTAATCGCCAAAGGGGAACAGCATTGGGGATTAGCGCATCAAGACTATGGGTTTTCTAATGGGCAAATCGGACCAAAAGGCGTTTGGATTATTGATTTGGATGGAGTTTCGTTTGATCTGCCGATTCGCGATTTGCGTAAATTGGTAACCAGCTCAATGGAAGACAAAGGCGCATGGGATGCAGAGTGGATGAATGGAATGATCCAAGCATATCATCAGGCAAATCCAATCAGCCCACAGCTTTTTGAAGTTTTCCTAACAGACATGATGCTGCCAAACGAATTTTATAAACATGTGAAAGAAATCATCTTTAGTCCAGCAACCTTGATGAATGAGGAGCTAGAGATATTACTAACCAATATCGAAAATCAAGACACGACGAAATGGACTGCACTACAACAATTGAGTAAAGAATGGAAAGTCGGAGGCAAAAACATTCCAAATTGGGAAAAATTCACGAAAGAAAATGCTCCAGCAAAACGCTCTCGCAAAAAATGGGAAACAGAATCTCCAAAAGATACATCAAAAGAGAATACAACAGAAATACCAAAAGATACATCGAAACCATCACCAAAACTTCCTCGAAAAAAACGCCGACTCGTTCCGCGTCAAGGAAGCAAAACTCCACTAAAAAAACGCCGACTGATAACACCTTTGCGTTCCCCTAAAAAACCGATCAGTCGAACTCCACTTCGTAAAAGGAAATTAATCAAAAAGACTCCACTTCAAAAGCAAGCTACGGGCAGAAAAGTAATTCGCAAGAAAAGATTAGTACTAAGACCGATATCAAAGAGAAGAGGAAAAATTGCCAATATCAACCTACTTGATCTAATTCGCAAAATAAAGCTGCTTAGAAAGAAAAAGAAATCAGTCAATCCCTTGTCAAATAGAAGGGGTGTATAAAAAATGAATATTTTAATGATCTGTACGGAAAAATTACCAGTTCCTTCTGTGCGAGGAGGCGCTATTCAAACTTATATCGATGGTGTCTCACCGTTATTAAGTAAACGTCATAAGATTACGATCATGAGTGTTGATGATCCCATCCTACCTAACAAACAAATACTAAACGGCATCAATTATGTAAGAGTTCCTGGCAAGTTACCCGATATCTACATCAAACATGTTGTAGAGTACCTTCGTGAAAATGCCAAAAGATATGATTTGATCCATGTATTTAATCGGCCAAAATTTATCCCTCCTATCCGAAAAATCGCACCACATGCACGATTAATTTTAAGCATGCACAATGATATGTTCCTGTTAGAAAAAATTCAGCCTGCACAAGCAGTGGAAGCAATTGAAGCATTAGAGAAAATCGTGACAGTGAGCAACTACGTAGGAAATACGATCGCGAAAATGTATCCACAAGCAAATTCCAAATTAAAAACAATCTATTCGGGTGTAGATATTAAACGTTATATTCCAAGCTCAGAATTAGTTCGTAAAAAAGAACGTGATGCAATACGCAGTCAGCATAATTTACAAAACAAAAAAGTAATCTTGTTTGTAGGAAGGTTAACTGCCAAAAAAGGAGTAGACAAACTCATTCTTGCAATGAATTCCCTCAAAAAGAAGCATTCTGACCTTGCACTCGTTTTAGTCGGAAGCAAATGGTATAGCGATGATGGGATTAGTGATTATGTTGCGTATGTTCACGCATTAGCGCAGCGTTCTGATGTACCTGTCATCACAACAGGATTTGTCGACCCAAAAGAAGTTCACAAATGGTTTTGGGCAGGTGACATATTTGTCTGTACCTCTCTTTGGCAGGAACCTTTAGCACGAGTACACTATGAAGCAATGGCTGCTGGTCTTCCGATCGTAACCACAGCAAGAGGAGGAAATCCAGAAGTCATTCAAACCAAAAATAATGGATTAATCGTACAAGATCCAGAAAATCCAGAGGAATTTGTGCAGTCTATTTCTACGATTCTCTCTGATCCTAATTTGCGTAAACATATGAGCGTAACAGGACGCAAACTAGCGATCCAACATTATGGCTTTGAACGAGTAGCAAGTGATATTTTGTCTGTTTGGGAAAACAAAGAAAAGTAGAGGATAAACAAATGTCGAAAATATTAGTGACTGGATGTGCTGGTTTTATTGGTTCAACACTCTGTGAACGGTTAATATACGATAAATACGAAGTTCTCGGCATCGACTGTTTTCGAAATAATTATGATCGAATGATAAAAGAGCAAAACCTAAGCTGGCTCCTTCAGCAGCCTAGGTTTTCTTTTCTGGAACAAGACCTCATTACTGCTGAACTATCTCCTTTATTAAAAAACGTTGCATATATTTTCCACCTCGCAGCACTTCCGGGAGTACGTACAAGCTGGGGTTCTGAATTTAAAGCGTATGTTGACAACAACATATTGGCAACACAGCGATTACTCGAAGCAGCTAAAAATTGCAATGACATAAAAAAAATTGTCTATTCTTCCTCTTCTTCTATTTATGGGGGAATGGAGGGTCCTACTGCGGAAGATCGGATTCCCAATCCTATTTCTCCATATGGTGTGACAAAGCTTTCCGCCGAACAATTATGCCAACTATATTACCATAATTTTCAAGTTCCTGTTAATTCATTGCGGTATTTCACTGTCTTTGGCCCCAGGCAGCGGCCAGATATGGCGTTTCATCGCATGATCACAAAGATTTTAAAGGGAGATCCACTTCCGATTTATGGAGACGGAGAACAATCTCGTGATTTCACATATGTAGATGACATCGTTACTGCCAACCTACTCGCTGCATTTTCTACATGGAAAGGAGAAATATTTAATATTGGTGGGATCTCACACTTAACAGTAAATGAAGTAATCTCCATTATGGAGAAACATATTAAAATAAAAGCCAAGAAAAATTATCTCCCGCCACAAGCAGGTGATCCAAAACATACATGGGCGAATATTACCAAAGCGAATGAAATGCTCAGCTATCAACCTATTTTTGACATCGAAAAAGGCATTGTTTTGCAATTGCAAAGAATCCAACAAAATATTTTGATATATTAAGACTTTTATAATTAAAATGCCATTTCCTACTCATCTTTGCGCAGGATGGCTATAATAAATTTACCCGTATAACCGAAAATAAAGAGAGGGAACGGGAAATACCATGAAGAAACACCTGCTTCATGTCCATCAAAACTCCAACAGCTACCAAAAGATCTCTTTTGGGTCATCTTATGTACTCTGTAAGGGAGAAGTGGAAAAAACCGCAGATGGATCTGTTTTTGTACATTCAAGTGAACGCAAACCAGCAAAAGTACTCTCTTGGGGAAAGTGGAACATGACAGCAAGTAATTCCATTCATGTTGTGGCTACATGTCATGATATGCGTATTACTAGCAATGGAAAGTGCAAGCTGGTAGTGAACCAGACTTCCTCCTCCAATCACAGGAAATACACAGCGATCTGCGATGAGGAGATTCAGTATCACTTTGATGGATGTGGGTGTATGGAAAACTATATTACGATGCATTCTGAACATGGAAATGCCTCTATCTCCTTCCCGAATTATGACATAATCACTGGGAAGTCCATCGCCTATGGCGGTGTAGGAAATAGAGTTTATGTCAACCTAGCAAATGTAATTACGATCCCGTAATGATCAGGGGCACTGGATGAATTTCTCCAGTGCCCGCTCACCTCTTAAAGTAATCCGGAACGATTTGCTTCCAAACCTGTTCTTTCTTCATTTCCTGCTCCCAATCATTCACTACAATCTTCCCATCTAAATAAGCATAAATCATGCGGTCTGTAATAAGGCTCCTCGTACATAAATGGTAAAAATCAGCTTGATTCAATGGCGAAATGGATTGATAGCCAGCTAAAAATTGTTCGACTGTATCTTTTTTCCATGGATGAAACCGAAAATGATAATCCAATAACTGTGCGAGGTCTTTTCCTTTTGCATCATATGTCAGCCGTTCATAATCGATAAACCAGACTTTTCGCTTAGCATCCATCATTATATTTTCTTGGTGAAGACTCCCATGGCATAATTGAGTCGTAATCATTGGATTCTTTTTCAGTTGATGCTTCGCTAACTTCATGCGATCCAACAACAAATATTTGGTCGAAGTTTCTTCAAACGTATAATGGTACTTCATTTTTTTGTATTTATCCAAAAACCAAATCGGCCAAGGACGTCGCATTCGCTTCTTTGAAATTGTGCTTATTGGATACGTACATATGGCGTGATGAAAACTTGCTAAAGACTCCCCAGCTTCGTATAACCAATCGTCTTTATGGACGCCTACTTCTACTACATCATTTGGCAGCCAATGTTCCATCACATACCACTGATCTTCAAAAGAAACAACTAACTGACCAGTCACTGTCTTTAACAGTTGTGGAACTTTGCGAAAATCATTTTGATGAAGATGACGAATAACGGAATCGATAAACGAAATATCTTTTATTTTTTTTGCATTCTTAAATGCAAAGATGCCTCGATCTGTTCGTACTTTATAGACTGCACGAACTTTCTCCATTTGTTTCACTTCACAGCCATAATTATACTCCACTATCGCTCGTATTTGTTTCGGAGTAATTGGGATCTGAGCATTGATTTTCAAAGCATTCACCTTCTAGAGCAGCATATAATCTTCTTTATCATATGAATACCTGCCTAAATCGGGTACACTTTAAGTAGTAGATCAAAAATCCGGAGGTTACAATGTCCTATTTTGCCAATCAAAAAATATTGCCGGCTGCCAAAAACATTAAACAGTTTGAAAAAATGCTGCGCTCCCATTATAAGTATATCGTGCTTCTTGACACACATATTGGACAGCTGGGCAGTTTAATCGCATTAGCAAATACGCATAAGAAAAAAGTGCTGCTTCACGCTGATCTGATTCAAGGTTTACGCAGTGATGAATATGCAGCACAATTTCTTTGCCAAACAATCAGACCAGCAGGCCTAATCTCCACAAGAACTTCGGTGGTCAAAGAAGCCAAGAAAAAATCGCTGATTGCTATTCAAAGATTATTTTTACTGGATTCACATGCCTTAGAAACCAGCTATCGATTACTCGAAACATTTCATCCCGATTTTATTGAGGTCTTACCGGGGATCATGCCACATGTCATCAAAGAAGTAGCAGAGAAAACAAAAATTCCTTTGCTTGCTGGAGGATTGATCCGTACAAAATCGGACGTGAAAATGGCTCTAGATGCTGGTGCTATTGCTGTTACCACATCGGATAAAGAAATTTGGGATGCATAAAAGAAAACGCTTGCATTTCTCCGCAGGATAGTTTATTATTTGAATTGTAAACGGTTTCATTGTTTAATAAAAGTTAATCTTGTGATGAGATGCGGAGAATCACAAAATTTCCCTACATGCTAACGGAGGGGAGTTTTGTGATTCTTTCTTTTCTTCTCGTTACACCACCACGCATTTATTTGATAAAAGGGGGACAAATACATGTCCATATTTTTGGCAGAAATGATTGGTACTATGATCCTGATTATTTTGGGAGATGGTGTTGTTGCAGGCGTGCTGCTCAACAAATCCAAGGCAAAAGATGCTGGATGGATCGTGATCACGTTTGGATGGGGATTTGCTGTTATGGTTGGCGCATACGTTGTTGGGCATTTTAGCGGAGCATATTTAAACCCCGCGCTGACAATTGGCTTTGCAATTGCAGGAAAACTCGCTTGGTCACAAGTATTTCCAATGATAATTGCGCAAATGATCGGTGCATTTTTAGGAGCAGTTGTTGTTTGGTTGCATTATTTGCCACATTGGAAAGAAACGGATGATGCCGAGGCAAAACTCGCTGTTTTCTCTACTGGGCCAGCTATCCGGAGTACCTTTGCAAATTTATTAAGTGAGATTATTGGTACTGCACTTCTTGTATTTGTCTTACTCGCTTTTGGCGCAAAGGGACTTGTATTTTCAGATGGTGTACAAACACTCGCAGTTGCTTTCTTGATCGTTGCAATAGGGATGTCATTAGGCGGGACAACCGGTTATGCGATCAACCCTGCTCGTGATCTAGGTCCACGAATCGCACATGCGATTTTACCGATTGCTGGAAAGGGTTCATCTGATTGGTCTTATGCTTGGATTCCGGTTGTAGGACCTATTATCGGCGCTATTTTGGCTGCAGTAGCATATATCGGCTTGTTTTAAAATAAATCAAAAATGGGGGTTACCAATATGACGAAGAAATATATTTTAGCCATTGACCAAGGGACTACAAGCTCACGAGCCATTCTTTTCGATAAATCGGGACAAATTGTCGGTGTTGCTCAAAAAGAATTTACTCAAATCTTTCCAAAGCCGGGCTGGGTAGAACACGATGCAATGGAAATATGGGGATCAGTACAGAGTGTTATCTCCGAAGTATTAGCCAAATATCCTGTATCTGCTGGTGAAGTTGCCGCTATTGGTATCACCAACCAACGTGAAACAGCAGTTGTATGGGATAAAAACACAGGAATCCCTGTTTACAATGCAATTGTATGGCAATCACGGCAAACGATGGATATATGTAATGAATTGAAAGCTGCTGGTCACGATGACCTTTTCCGTAATAAAACAGGATTGCTGATCGATGCTTATTTCTCAGGAACAAAAGTCAAATGGATATTGGATAATGTGGAAGGCGCTCGAGAAAAAGCAGAGAATGGAGACTTGCTCTTTGGTACGATTGATTCATGGCTTATCTGGAAATTATCAGGCGGAAAAAAACACGTTACCGATTACACAAATGCTTCTCGTACGCTAATGTACAACATTTATGACTTAAAATGGGACGATGAGTTACTCCATATCTTAACAGTACCTGCATCGATGTTACCAGAAGTACGATCTTCTTCCGAAGTTTATGCCACAACAGATTCCCATCTCTTTTTCGGCCAAGAAGTACCGATCTCTGGTGTCGCAGGCGATCAACAAGCTGCTTTATTTGGGCAAGCGTGCTTTGATGCTGGTATGGCGAAAAATACCTATGGAACAGGTTGTTTCCTCTTGATGAACACAGGAGAAGAAGCAGTTCGTTCCAAACATGGACTCCTCACCACTATCGCCTGGGGAATTGACGGTAAAGTCGAATATGCGTTAGAAGGCAGCATTTTTGTTGCTGGTTCTGCCATTCAATGGCTAAGAGATGGATTAAATATTATCCAAAATGCGGCAGATTCTGAAGACTTAGCTACCCAAGTGGACAGTACCGATGGTGTATACATGGTTCCTGCCTTCGTCGGATTGGGAACCCCTTATTGGGATAGTGATGCAAGAGGTGCTGTCTTTGGATTGACTAGAGGAACTACCAAAGCTCATCTTACCCGTGCAACATTGGAATCATTGGCATATCAAACGAAAGATGTCTTTTCTGCCATGGAATCCGATTCTGGTATTTCACTCAAGAAATTGCGTGTAGACGGCGGAGCAACTGCAAACAATTTCTTGATGCAATTCCAAAGCGATATGCTTGATGTTCCAGTGGAAAAACCAGTAGTTTTAGAAACAACTGCATTAGGCGCAGCATATTTGGCAGGACTTTCCGTTGGTTTCTGGAAAGATAAAAATGAGATAGCTGACAATTGGGATATCGACCACACTTATAATCCACGGATGGATGACAAAACAAGACAAAAGCAGTATGATGGATGGGTAAAAGCTGTGGAAGCAACACGTGTTTTTAAATAAAAAGTTAATAGTGACCGGAGATAAGGAGAAGGCCACATTCCCATACTACATAAGGTAGTTAGGTTTGTGGTCTTCTCTTTTTAAAGGGGGAAGAAAAAAATGGGTCGCAAGATAGCCTTAAATCAATTAACGGAAACAGATATTGATCTTTTAATTATAGGCGGAGGAATCACTGGAGCCGGCATTGCATTGGACGCACAAACAAGAGGATTACAATCAGCATTAGTAGAAATGCAAGATTTTGCAGCTGGTACATCCAGCCGTTCCACAAAACTGGTTCATGGAGGACTCCGTTATCTCAAACAACTAGAAATTTCGATTGTGGCAGAAGTAGGAAAGGAACGAGCAATTGTTTATGAAAATGCCCCTCATGTCACAACACCAGAGTGGATGCTGTTGCCAATCGTCAAAGGAGGAACGTTTGGTAAACTAGCTACATCGTTTGGTATCCGGCTATACGATTATTTAGCAGGTGTGAAACACGAAGAAAGACGAAAAATGCTGGGTAAAGAAGAAACATTAAAGAAAGAACCACTCCTGCGAAAAGAAGGCTTAAAAGGTTCTGGTTACTATGTAGAATACCGAACGGATGATGCTCGCTTAACCATTGAAGTACTGAAAAAGGCGGTACATCATGGAGCTCTTGCCTACAACTATGCCAAAGCAGTAGATTTTATTTATGAAAATGGAAAAATAAAGGGCGTCGTCGTAGAAGATGTATTCACAGGCGAACAAGTGAACGTTTATGCCAAACAAATTGTCAATGCAGCTGGACCTTGGGTAGATGACTTACGAGAAAAAGATGGTTCCAAACAAGGCAAAACACTCCATTGGACAAAAGGAGTCCATCTTGTTATTGATCAGTCACGTTTTCCTCTGCAACAAGCAGTCTATTTCGATACACCAGATAAACGCATGGTCTTTGCGATTCCTCGTGAAGGCAAGACGTATATTGGTACAACGGATACCGATTACCATGATGATTTGATTCATCCAAAAACAACAAAAGAGGATCAAAAATATTTGATCACAGCAGCAAATCATATGTTTCCTTCCCTGCAACTGACCGAAACAGATATTGAGTCAAGCTGGGCTGGAGTTCGACCTCTCATTCACGAAGAAGGAAAAGCACCTTCGGAGATATCACGTCACGATGAAATTTTCCATTCTCCCACTGGACTGATTACCATCGCAGGAGGAAAACTGACTGGTTATCGGAAAATGGCAGAACGAGTAGTTGATTTAGTTGCAAAACACATAAAAGGCAGTAGCTCCTACCCCACTAGCAAAACCAAAACGATGACACTTTCTGGTGGTAATGTAGGAGGATCTAAAAATCTATCAAGCTATTTAGCAAGAAAAACGCAGCAAGGGGTAGAAATCGGCTTAAAGAGACAAGAAGCAGAACGCTTAGCAAGATTATATGGCAGTAACGTAGGAGAAGTGTATGATATTGTTAAAAATCGGCGAATAGAAGCAGAACAAGCAGGTTTATCTCCTGCTGTATTTGCCTCATTGGTATATGGTATAGAACAAGAAATGGTACTTACACCAGTCGACTTCTTTGCTAGGCGCACCGGTGCTATGTTTTTCCATATCGATTGGGTGCAACAATGGAAAAAACCTGTATTTGAATATATGAAAAACCATTTCCTATGGGATGAAGAGCAATCTTCTCATTTTTATCAGTTGCTGGAGGAAGAAATAAAATATGCTACGACTGCAAATTAAGAGAGAGGAGAAGGTACACCTTCTCCTCTTTTCTATTGAGTAATGGAGTTATTCTATCCTCAACCAAGTAACAAATCATCCTTTAAAATGAAATGCTCTTCGCTAGTCCTATAGTGTACCTATATTAAAATACAAGAGGTTTTTAGTAGTAAACAAGTGTTAATAGAAAGTATTAGATCATCACCGAACGATATATTATTATCTCATAAAAAACGTGCTGATAGCTTTTCCATTATTGATCCATCAATCAAACTGCGTTACCTTTAAATGAGAAGATCGCTCTTACCCGGTGAGTGATTCCCGATCTTAGAAAGAGGAACGCAATGGCTAAGGACAGGTTCCCCACTGATTCTCCCGACAGTATTAAAAATGGAGTTAAGTATTGGATGAAGCGACTGGGTAATAATCTCATCGTCTACTTAGAGTATCCTGTCGGTCATAAAGACCATCCTGAGGGCGGACGCTTCAAGCGAATCAATAACGGTGAGGAGAAATCTGTTGATTAACTTTTTGTTCTTCCTCTAGGTCTATGGACCAGTTGCGATTATTCGTGACTGGTCCGCTTATTTTCACCTCTTCAAATAGAATAAGTTAATAATAATCATTTTGTACATTATTCTGGTAATACTTAATTCTATAATTGAAATAGCAAACAATCTCTTTTTGTCATCTCTCTATTCAATTTGACCACCTTTCGGATCATTTTATTAATGCTTCCCCATGCAAACAAAAATCCTATACAATAAAATAGTAACTCACTTTCGAGGAAAGGATTATCATGACTCCAATTAAAATCAAGTTCGCGAATAATATTCTCGAATGTAAAAATGGGGGACCGAAGTTCGGCATGGTCAGATCCTTCGATACACTGGAGGATCATTCCCTAATGGTTGATGGATATCTTATTCCTATCAAAGAGAGCTACCCTTATCGATTTGAAGGATGGGTTAAGTTTGAGAAGGGGAAATATTCTTTGCAAATTCAATATATGTCTTCTATTGTAAAAAAACACAACATTGAATTTACCCACTACACCCCAAAAGGTTCAAAAAACGCCCAGTTTCAAGTTCTAGTCGATGGTAAAAACGTAGATATTTCCAGCATTTTCATGGATAACGATCCCATTCACAAGGGCATTGTTCCCTTCCCGAAGTGTCTGGAAGTCAGTTGGTGGGAGCAGTTCATCAAGCTCATGAAGAACTAGTTTCTATCATCTGGTGCTAGCACTCGCTGTTAGCACCACAGCAAATTCAGTGTATACTTTATATATATATTAAACCTTGCCTTTCAAGGAGTGTCTTTATGCCACAAGATCCATTAAAAACAGCAATCGAACTACGTGAAGAAGGACGAACAAAACAAGACCTTGCCATCCTAGCTGAAGCTCGTAACATGTTAATGGAATTAGTCACTGCTTACCCAGAAAAACCAGAGGTTGCCTTTCAATTAGGAGTTGCCTTTGATAACTCTGGAATGGGAAAAGAAGCCATTCCCTGCTATGAAAAGGCGATAAACTTAGGGCTTGCGGGAGCTGACTTGGAACGCTGCCTCTTAGGCTTGGGCAGTACTTATCGCTGTATGGGATATTACGAAAAATCGTTACAAACACTGCAACAGGGCGTAAAACAATTTCCCAATAACCGGGCATTACAAGCCCATCTGTCTTTAGCACTGTATAACAACAAGTTATATAAAGAAGCAATAGAAGTTCTGATGACCAATTTATTAGAAACGACATCGGATGAAAAATTACAGTACTTTGGGCGTGGATTGCTCTATTATGCGCAGCATTTGGATGAAACATGGGACGGAAAAAACGAATAAAAACAAAAGAATCCCCACTTTCGCGGAGGATTCTTTTGTTTTGTCTGCGCTTACAATACTGTATTTAACAAAAGCGTAAATACCAATCCTGAAACAGAAATGATAGTTTCCAACAATGTCCATGTAGCAAACGTTTCTTTCATACTCAATCCAAAATACTCTTTAAACATCCAAAAACCTGCATCATTTACATGGGAAGCGATCAGGCTTCCTGCCCCAGTAGCGAGTACAACGAGGGCTAAGTTAACATCTGTATGTCCTAACATCGGAATGACCAAACCAGCTGTTGTTAAGGCAGCCACCGTAGCAGACCCCAATGAAATCCGCAAAATTGCAGCGATCAACCAAGCTAATAAGATAGGAGAAATTGCTGATCCTTTGAATAACTCTGCTACGTAATCTCCTACACCTCCATTGATCAGCACTTGTTTAAAAGCACCACCGCCACCAATGATAAGAAGCATCATACCAATTTGTGTAATAGCAGCAGTACATGATTCCATTACCGTTTTCATCGGGATCTTTCTTGCTATTCCCATTGTATAAATAGCGACGAGAATGGATATCAACATTGCAGGAGAAGCACTGCCAAGAAAACGGATGATTGCAAGCAAAAGATTGTCCTTAAATCCAAGTGTATCTTGGAGTAATGTAATAATTGTGGCGACGGCCATTAAAATGACTGGGAGAACAGCTGTAAAAACACTGATTCCAAAGCCAGGTGTTTCTTCGAGTTTAAATACTTTTTGCTGCCCTAATGATGCGATGTTACCTGTTTTCGTAAAAGACCCTGGCACGAGCTTTTTGGCAAGTTTGGTAAAGAGAGGGCCAGCGATTATTACTGTAGGAATGCTAACAATAAATCCATATAATAACACTTGTCCAAGATCTGCTTTGTATTCCCCTGCAATTGCTGTAGGGCCTGGATGCGGCGGCAAGAACCCATGAGTAATAGAAAGGGCGGCTGCCATCGGAATCCCCAAATAGAGAATGGAAACTTTTAACTCCTTGGAAATCGCAAATACGATAGGAATTAGCAATACAAGTCCCACTTCAAAAAATAAAGCAATCCCAATAATAAACGAAGCAAAAACGACAGCCCATTGAATATTTCGTTCCCCAAATTTATTCACAAGAGTCATAGCAATACGCTGTGCCCCGCCCGAATCCGCTAATAACTTTCCTAACATCGCTCCAAGACCGAAAATTAGTGCCAAATGACCTAATGTTCCACCTAATCCTTCTTCAATAGAAGAAACAACTTTGTCCATTGGCATTCCAAGAGCAAGCGCTACCCCAATAGATACAATAATGAGAGAAATAAACGTGTTTAATTTCAGTCCCATAATAAGTAATAGCAACACGATAATTCCAACTGCTACAATGATCAATGGCATGTTTATATCCTCCTAGTACTCTCTAGTTGTCAATAAGACTTCTTTGATACTTTGCAATTTGTGCATAATCCTCTTCTAGGACTCTAGATAAATGAATAAATATCGGCAATAGCTGTCTATATTCTTTCATCGCTTCTTCTTTTGGACGATGTTGAAATGTATGACCAACCATTTCAGAAACAACTTCAAACGAATCGATCTTACCTAGTGCATACAATCCCAAAATACATGCACCTAAACAAGAACTTTCATAACTTTCTGGTACTACGACTTCTGACTCAAATATATCTGCCATCATTTGCCGCCAAATTTCAGATCTTGCAAAACCACCAGTGGCCTTAATGTGAGTTACAGGCGAGTCCATACATTCAAGTAATGCTAAAAATACAGTGTACAGGTTATAAATTACACCTTCTAATGCCGCTCGAATCATATGTTCCTTTTTATGAGAAATCGTCAATCCAAAAAAAGAACCTTTTACATCTGGATTCCACAACGGAGCACGTTCACCAGCGAGATAAGGATGAAATATTAACCCATCTGCACCAGATCTTACTCGCTCTGCAATCTTCGTTAATACATCATAGGGATCAATTCCTAATCGCTTTGCGGTTTCCACTTCTGATGAAGCAAGTTCATCACGAACCCAGCGAAGCACCATTCCGCCATTGTTAACAGGCCCTCCGATTACCCAATGATCTTCTGTTAATGCATAACAAAATATCCTTCCTTTTTCATCGGTCTTAGGCTTATCGATAATTGTACGAATTGCTCCGCTGGTACCGATAGTTACAGCTATCTCTCCTTGATGTATCGCATTTACTCCTAAGTTAGAAAGAACACCATCACTCGCCCCAATAACAAAAGCAGTAGCTGGATCAATACCTATTTGTTCTGCCAAATCAGGACAACAGTTTCGAAATACTTTTGTAGTTGGCACTAGTGTCGAAAGTTGATCTGATGAAATACCTGCTACTTCTAATGCCTCGTTATCCCATTGCCGAGTTTTTAAGTTCATCATGCCCATTGCAGATGCAAGGGAATAATCAACAACATACTGTGCAAAAAATTTATGGAAAATATACTCTTTGATACCAATATACTTTTTAGCATGTTTTGCAATTTCTGGTCGTTCATGAACAATCCAAGCAATTTTCGTGAGCGGAGACATTGGATGAATTGGTGTACCTGTCTTCCTATAAATTTCATGACCATTTCGTTGTTCTTTTATCTTATTCGCCCAAGTTTCACTGCGATTATCAGCCCACGTGATACAAGGTGTTAACGGATGATCTTTTTCATCCATGGCAATCACACTGTGCATTGCGCTGCTAAATGATAAAAATGCTGGTTTTTTGTCTTTATGCTTGTTTCTTATTTCACGAATAACCTGTAAAACTGCCTGAAATATTTCTTCTGGATTTTGTTCTGCAATAGACATATCAGGGGTATAAAGTGGATATCCGCTACTTTCTTTGTGAATAACCTCCCCTGTTTCTGTAAATAAAACTCCTTTCGTACTCGTGGTACCAATATCTATTCCTAGCATATAGTAGCTACTCATTTTCTGAACTTACTCCTTTTGAAAGCGTTTGCTGCGATATCCATAAGTCTTCCACTTTTCCTTGTACATCATCAAAGTTTTTATGCAAAGACTCTATCATTCGTTCTCTATCCTTTGTTCGGATAGCATCAATATACAGCTCATGATTTTTTAATATCCGTGTGAAATCATCGCATTCTTCTTGAACTCTCTTACGCATCGACAAAAGGATAAAACTCTCCATTACTGGTTTTAAATTAGCCCAAATCATTAAAATATACGAATGATCGATCGATCGAATAATCGTTTCATGAAACAAAACATCTTGGTAAGAAAACTCATCTGCATCTTTATATTTGATGGCAACATTCATCATTTCTAAGATCTTACTCAGTTCTTCGACTAGCTTTGTTGTATCCTGTCTTACCAATCGTTCAAATACAAATGTTTCAATGAGTAGACGTACATCATAAATTTCTTCTATTTCTTTTTCTTGTATCCCAAGAACTACAGCCCCCATTCGTTCCAAACGAATCAAATTTTCTGATGCCAGTATTTTGAGTGCTTCCCGCACAGGAGATCGACTTACGGCAAAATCAACAGCTAGTTTATTTTCCGATAAGATGGTACCGCTTTCAATCATACTTGAAATGATACGCATTCGAAGTTCACTAGTAACCCGCTCCCCTGCCGAAGCTTTTGACAACCATTTTTCCGGATAGAGAAATCCTTTCGAATCTACCATGTAACCCCTTCTCTATTCTATTTAAGTATACTTGTATACAAGTATTATACTAAGAAACATTTTTTTTGCAAGCGCTTTTATTGGAAATATAAAAAGGACATCTAGACGCTGATGTCCTTTTTATATTTATGTGCGATAGATAGAATGGCTTGGATCAAACAAGTTGTCTGAACTGGATCTTACAACCGAAAAATGATCTATATTATAGTGACCATGCAGTGTTTCATTATGATGTTTGATAATATTTTCCGCCTCTAAAGCAACCGAATCAGTTGTGGAATGACCATCCCCTACTAAAGTTACATCAAATCCATGAATGGTTGCCGTTCGTACAGCAGTATCTACACAATGCTCTGTTTTACAGCCCATTACTACCATGTGTTCCACATCATGTTCTTGTAAGTATGCTAGTAAATTGGTTTTATAGAATGAATTGGTTGCTGTCTTATCCATTACAACCGCATGCATAGGAATAAAGATTTCCGAGTGAACTTCAAATCCACTTCCTTGCCCTCCTGCTACATCCTTATCACGCATAAATATAATATTCGCTTCGGCATCCATTGCTTTTTGAATAACCCAATTAATGTTTTTTAACAGTTCCTCTTTGCGGTAAACACTCTCTACTAGTTCCTGTTGAGCATCGATGATAAGCAGTGCTTGTTTCAAAGAAAAAACTCCTTTTTTTTATTTTCTATTCTCATCATAACTGCTATTTCAGCAATTGCCACTACGAAATTTTCCACCGATTTGTGTCTATTAAAGTCAAGAGAGTTTGCAATTTCATTTATACAAAAAATTCAACATCTAAAAAAAGGAGATTTACCTTTTGTTTCGAAATAATGTACTATCTTAGATTTAATTAGCAAGGAGAATACATCAATGAAATTAGAAAATAAAATCATTCGACGATTAGAGGAACTGATCCATCTAGGGGAAGAAGCGATTGAAAAACAAGATATCAAACTTGCCATTCAATTTCAGACAAGTATTGATCATCTCATCAACCAATCATTATCATCAAACAATAAGTTTGCGATTGCCGTAGAAGATATAAAAAACAATGGATGGGGGGAATTATTTAAATGTGAATACTATCTGCCCATCATAACAGCAATGAAAAGTGACCTGCAAAGCGGCTTATTTGATGTCCGTATTATCATTGAAAGTGAATTATTTTTAAGTTTATTGGATCAGGCAAAACAACTAATTGAAAATAATTCCTATCAACCTGCTACTGTTATCATTGGGAGTGTCCTAGAAGAAGGGGTAAAAAAATTATGTTTGAAGTACCGGATTGAATTACTTGATCAACCGACACTAGTAGGGATGATCGAACAATTAACCTTAAAAAAAGTATTTGATTCCGAAACACAGGGTATTTTAAATTCCTATGCTCATTTAAAAAATAACGCAAATCATGAGAAATGGAACCAAATTTCAATAGAAGACACTAAAGACTCGTTGGAATGGACCAAACAATTTATCATACAACACTTTTAAATCTTTTCTAGAATGAACAATCGTATTGGCATATAATCGATTTGCACAAATGAATCGTCTAGTGATAGGACACTTGATGAAGCCGATTCTGTACACTTTCAAAAATAATTTGCTGGTAATTGAGGCCGGTCCTCGATGCCGACCTACAGAGTTCGGGTTTGCCATTATATACGACGGACTGGTCGAGGGGTTTGGCTCAATGGCATAGAAACACTGATGTTTCAATTTGACGAGATGAGCCGTCCATTTGAAAAAATAAGGTTATTCAGTTAGTCACTACTTATAGCATTGCGAGCGAGAAAACCCACGATTTAAAAGCGAGCGTTGAACGAGGGGAAAAAATGACCCTTCAGCAGCTCAACCTTTGGAAAAAATAGATATACAAACAAACATTCTCATGGTAATATATGTATAGTCTCAAAAAAATGACACTGGTAACGAAAGTTACCAGTGTCACTATTTTCAGTCCAAAACGAACCTTATGAAAAGATTCCTTTTTTTGTTACCCTACTACTACATTAACCAATTTCTTTGGTACCACAATTACTTTTCTTACTGTTTTATCAGCGATCAAACTTTGAATTTTTTCATTCGCGATCGCAATCGCCTCTATTTCTTCTTTGGTAGCTTTGGTCGCTACTACTAATCTTTCTTTGTTTTTTCCATTAATCTGTACCATTATCTCCACTTCATCTTGAACCAATGCCGAAGCATCATAAGCCGGCCATGCTGCTAGATGGATCGTGTCTTTATTCCCCATCACTTCCCATAGTTCCTCTGACAAATGCGGGACAAATGGAGCAAGCAGCAATACCACGTTTTGCAGAGCATCCTTGAGCACCGAACGGTCTTCCCCTGCTGGATAAGTCGAAATACCATTTACCAGCTCCATTACACTGCTGACTGCTGTATTAAAGTGATTTCGTTCGCCAATCTCGACGGTTACTTTTTGAATCGTTTGGTGCGTCAGGCGACGCAGTTCTTTTGCTGCAGACGATAAATCAGCAGACGATGATTTATCGGCAAACAGGCCTTTGTTTTCATGCACCAACCGCCAAACCCGTTTGATAAAACGGTAACTGCCTTCTACCCCAGCATCACTCCATTCCAAATCACGTTCTGGAGGAGCTGCAAACAAAATAAATAATCTCGCCGTGTCCGCTCCGTATTTTTCAATAATCTCTAATGGACTGACTACATTTCCTTTGGATTTGGACATTTTGGAGCCGTCTCGTAATACCATACCCTGTGCCAATAGGCTTTCAAAAGGTTCTTCCACAGAAACCATTCCGGCATCATAAAGTACTTTGGTGAAAAATCGAGAATAGAGCAAGTGGAGCACCGCATGTTCAATTCCACCGATATATTCTTTTACAGGCAGCCAATCATCTGCTTTATTTTTTGCAAAAGGAATCGTCTGATTATCTGCATCAACATAACGCAAATAATACCAAGAAGAATCAATAAATGTATCCATTGTATCTGTTTCACGGTGTGCTGCTTTTCCACAGTTGGGACAAGTTGTATGCACAAAATTTTCCGAAGTAGTCAATGGATTGCTTTTTCCATCGAATACCACATCTTCTGGAAGTACGACTGGCAGCTGTTCTTTTGGCACAGGAACAGTTCCGCAATCATCACAATATATAATTGGAATCGGGGTACCCCAGTAACGTTGTCTGGAAATAAGCCAATCACGCAAACGATAGTTGACGACGCTGCCGCCTTTGTGAATACGATCCAAATGATCAGCAATAGCAGTAATCGCTTGTTGGTTTTCTACTCCATCAAAAATATCAGAGGAAACGAGTTTCCCTATTCCTGTGTATGCCTCAGTTAAAGGCTCGACCATCTGCTCGCCTTCCGGTTGCACTACTACTTTAATTGGCAAGTTATACTTTTTCGCAAATACAAAATCGCGCTCATCATGAGCTGGTACACCCATGACTGCTCCTGTCCCATAATCAAATAACACATAATTAGCGATCCAGATCGGTATTTCCTCACCTGTCAACGGATGAATTGCTTTTGCTCCTGTGTCGTACCCTAATTTTTCCACATCCGTCGCCGTACGTTCAAGTTCGGTGCTATTTCGCATCGTATGAATAAAGGAAAGTATCTCTTGTTCTTTTTCATTCCCAGCAATCAACTTAGGAACGAGTGGATGCTCTGGAGCCAACACCATATAGGTAACACCGTAGAGTGTGTCAGGACGTGTAGTAAATACACTTACTTCTTCTCCTACAGACGGCAAAGAAAAAGTGACGTTTGCCCCTTTGCTCTTTCCAATCCAGTTGCGCTGCATTGTTCTGATTTTATCTGGCCATTTTGGTAAGGTGTCTAATCCTTCAAGCAACCGTTCAGCATAATCCGTAATCCGCAGGAACCATTGAACTAGCTCCTTCTTGATCACTTCTGTTCCACACCGCCAACATTTCCCATCTTCTACCTGTTCGTTGGCCAGCACGGTATTACAACTTGGGCACCAGTTTACCGATGCTTCCTTACGGTACGCCAGTCCACGTTCATAAAACAATAAAAACAGCCACTGTGTAAAACGATAATAATCTGGCAGACACGTTCCTACGTAGCGGTCCCAATCATACGAACCACCGAGCAGAGACTGTTCTTTTCGAATTCGTTCCATATTATTAAGCGTCCACTCTCTGGGATTAATTCCTCGTTGAATAGCCGCATTTTCCGCTGGTAGTCCAAATGCATCTGCACCCATGGGATGAAGCACACGATAACCATTCATTCTACGAAAACGAGCGATAACGTCTCCAATGGAATAGACTCGAACATGCCCCATGTGAAGACCGTCTCCCGATGGATATGGAAACTGTTCCAATGCATAATAAGCGGGCTTCGTCTGATCTTCATCTGTCTTATGTAATGCATTTTCTTCCCAGTATGCTTGCCACTTTGCTTCTATCTCCCGATGCGCATACTCCTTCATGCCAATCAACCTTTCTTCTTCAACTTCGAAAAAATAAAAACCTCAAGCCACTAGCAGGTTGCTAGGGACGAGAGGTTGTATTCCCGCGGTACCACCCTAATTAGTGCTATGTATATAGCACTCGGCTCAAACCTGTAACGTAGGTATACGCCAAAGGTTACTTCTGTTCCCCTTTGGAGCGATGAAGCGAGTTCACATTTCCCTCAGGTTGGCTTGCACCAGAATGCCAACTCTCTAAGCTGAGTGAATTTAGCTACTACTCTCCATCTTAGCTTCATAGATGTTGCCATCATTATGCCCTGCTTTTTCGCCAATGTCAAGAACATTGAAATTTGCAATAGTATTCCTTTGTGAATTATGCGAAAATAGATGATGTTAAAATTACACAATTTTCGATCACTGGAGGAAAAATGGGTAACACTACTGCTGAAAAGATCCAGAATGTGATTACACACCTGCAGAACGCTATTAACAATGATAAGCGAGCCGATGCTGCTGACCAGCTCGACTCTGCTAAGACAGTCTTCCTATCGTGTCCCAAGGAGATTGTTGACAGCAAGTTTGGTCAGTATTCTGTCATTGTCAACATCAACAGTGCGATCGATGCTCTCAGGGCAAACGATGCTGAGCGTATCCACATTTGTATGGAACAGCTCAAGTCAGTCATTCCTCATCTGAAGAATATCAAGTGATCGAAAGGGCCTTGGGCAACCAGCGTCCTCAAATATTTAAACATCCCTTAATGACTTGGACACCTCTACTATTTAAAAATTAAACTATTAAAACGAGACTATGCTATACTTCAAGTGGATGACCAGAATATCATCCAACCTACGATCACTGGAGAGAAAATGCCAGTTGACATCAAGACGAACGTAAGGCTTACGATTGAGAACATCAAGACTGCATGTGATCCTAAGTTGAGCGTGCAGGAAGCAATTGATCAGCTTGAATCTGCACATGCTTGCTTTGAGCGAATCCAAAAAGTCAAAAATCTCGGAAAGCTTGGGAACAATTCCATTCTAGGCAACATCGCTCATGCAGTGGAAGCGTTCCGATCAGGTGATGCGTCTCGCATTGAGCAGAACCGAGATTTTCTCATCAAATATGTTATTTCTCACTTAGAAGAGGTATTTTTGAAGTGATCGTAAAGGGCATTGGGCAACCAACGTCCTCTCATTTTTATGATTCTAAGATATAGAATGTAAAAACAATGGGAGCTAGTAACTTACTAGCTCCCACCTGATTTATTTCGTTGTCAGTTCTGGAAACAAAGGAACGCCTTTTTCCATAAACTTTTTCCCATCTAAATACACATCAGGTTCTTTGATCACCAAATCGATATGTACACCAGCATCAATTTGCCCGCCGAAGGTTATATTGTTTCCAAATGCCAGATGAATCGTTCCATAAACCTTTTCGTCTTCCAACACTACTCCTGTAATTCTAGCTTTATCATTGGTGCCAATTCCAAATTCAGCGAGTTGTCTGCTTTGATCAGAATGAAGCAAGGTAAGCAGTGGATCTGCTGCTTCTCCTTCCACCTTCACCAGTCGGCCTTCTTGAAGCGTTAACCACAATGGTGAATGCAAAATGCCAACGTCAGCGACTGATCCATCCACTTTTATTTTTCCAGATGCAGTCCCTTCTACAGGAGCGATAAATGCTTCTCCAGATGGCAAGTTACCAGAATCACCTCGATTAACCAGCACTCCAGTACTGGATATACCATGCCGGCCATCAATGGAAAAAGTGAGCGACTGCCCTTCTTTTTCGATTCTCACTTCTTTGCTCTGTTCCAAATAAGCCGTTACTTTTTCAGTCAAATCTTTGACTTGCTGGTAATCGGCAGTAATCGCACCATTGTAAAACATATCTGCGGTAATTCCTGGCATGGTTGCTACTCTTGTACCAGTGGCTACAGCTGCTTTTTTTGCAGATGTATGAGTCAGAGAGTGCTCTGTAATACATACCACTGCATCTGCCTGCTTCATCGCTTCTGCTACAGGAAGAGGAGGCTCCTGCCCTGATTTTTCCCGTTCCTCCATTAAAAACAGCATCGATTCAGCACCTATTTTTTGACCAGCTTGATATAAATTCTGTGCTAATTCAGCTTTTTTAGGATCTGTTACGACAAGAAACAATTCCCCTTGCCGCAACCCCAAACAATCTTCCAATAATTTTTTACAAAGGCTTACTGCATCTGTCAAAAGAGACACTCCTTTACACAAGCTCAGAAACGAGTTTGACCATGAATGCATTTGATAATATCACAGGCTTGGAAGTGAATTCCAACACCCACTCTTTCATTGCTTCATCATAACCCATGCAATCCAGCAACAGCACTTCTGCTCCTGCTTTTTCTAACTCCTTGGCTGCCCGCTTAAAATCTGCATATTTTCCAGTATAAGGGGAAGCCACTGCAACGACTGGAGTTTTATCTGCTGCAACCCATTTTTCTTCCGATGCAACAGCTTGTTCTTGCAACGGCACAATCAAACCAAGCTGTTTGCTTTGGATCACTGCTGCAACCGCTGGAGGAATAACCCGATCTGGCTCCACTAGAATACTTTTTTTTGTTGTTAAGTGATCAAAAACACCTGTACACATCACAAGAATCGGGTCACATCCTGCTTCTTCCAGTGCAAAAATCTGCTGTTGTAATCGCTCTTCGATCTTATGTCTTGCTAAGACTACCGAATCCCCAGATCGCAGACGTGTTGTCAGCACATAATCTCCATCTTTTGGTGATAATGTTTTATCAATTCCAGCTTTTTCCAAGCCATCCAAAGCACCTGCTTGAATGATTTGTGCCTCTGGCAAGTACTTTTGAAAAATAGGCTCGATGTCTGTTCGTGGAGATTGTCCAATTGTCACTATACCTATTTTTCTACCCATCAAAGATGTCTCCTTTATTTTGCAGCTGTTTCCTTGCCAGCCGTCTGCAACATTTTCATTGATCCATACAAGTGCTCTAACCGATCGAACTCTTCTTTACTGTGAAATTCACAAGTGCCATTTGTATATTCTTTGGCAACTTCGACTGCAAAACGAACTGCTTGGGCAATATCTACTTCATGACTTGCACCTGTCCCGCAGCCTGGCACCATCGATTGAGCGGTTACAGCTACACCCACTACTGGAGAAGATGTGGCAACAGCGGGCTGTAAAATACTGTTCACATGATAAACATCATTGCCATATGGAGTGATGTCTTGTGTGGTGATCGGAAACGTAACCGGATACTGACCTGTTGTCATTTCCATAATACGCAATAAGTCTTCACTCACACGCAAAATGTAACCTTCTTTGACAGTAGGAGAAATAGCTATACCTTTGTGATTGATCACCCGATTGCCTTTGGTTGTATCAATAGACAAAATGGCATCCATCTCGTCAGAAACTTCGTATTTATTCATGGTTAATATATCAACAGGGGAATCCATAAAATCAACTGGTTCATGAGGAAGGGTTGGTGCATCAGGACAAATATGCGTTGCAATCAAAACATCTCCTGCCAATCGATCCCCTTTTTCCGACATGTCCGCTAATTTCAATGCACTAGCAACCGCGGCAATTGCACCATCTCCATCAGAAACCAATCCAATACGACTTGGTCTTGCTCCAATTCCTCCAAGTCTTCCTACAATACCGATAGTAGGAGCATTTCCGCCAGCAGTTTTTCCATTGGTTCCTGCGATTTTAAATTGCACAAAATCAGTAGATCCACTCTGACCTTCTACCGTTTTTACGGTAACCTCTACATTTCGATAGGAAGTAAATAATCGCTTCACTTTTTCACCTGTTACATTTCCATCATCTAACGTTTCAAATGCAGTAATCGTATGTTTTAAGGACACAATGATTCTCCTCTCCATTATTGATATAAATGACAAGCAACATGTCTACCATCTGATATTTCCTGCCATGCAGGCACTACTGATTTACAAATGTCCATCGCAACTGGACATCTCGTATGAAATGCACAGCCTTTTGGCGGGTCCATCGCACTTGGTACATCACCAGACAGTACAATCTGTTCACGCTTTGCATTGGGATCAGGAACCGGAACTGCTGACATTAATGCTTTTGTATATGGATGCAGCGGTTCTGTATAGATTTCTTTCGTAGAAGACAACTCCACTAGTTTCCCTAAATACATCACACCTACCCGATCGCATATAAACTTTACGACAGATAAATCATGGGAAATAAATAAATACGTAAGCGAAAATTGTTCTTGCAAATCTTTCATCAAATTTAATACTTGAGCCTGTATGGACACATCCAAAGCAGAAACAGGTTCATCACAAACAATAAATCTTGGATTTAGTGCGAGTGCTCTTGCTATCCCAATACGCTGGCGTTGTCCACCTGAAAATTCATGCGGAAAACGTGTGGCTTGTTGGGGTGATAATCCTACTAATTCCATTAATTCCGCTACTCTTTGCTTGATTTCCGCCTTTGTTCGATCGCCATGTGTATAAAGTGGTTCTTCCAATACTTCTTGAACCGTCCAGCGCGGATTTAGAGAAGCATAAGGATCTTGAAAGATCATTTGCATATTGGTACGAAAAGAACGGAGTTCTTGTTTGGATAATTTTCCAATATCGACTCCATCAAAAATAACTTCTCCTTCTGTCGGCTCTAAAATTCGCAAAAGGGCGCGCCCTGTTGTCGATTTTCCACAACCGGATTCTCCAACAATACCTAGTGTCTCTCCTTCTTGAATGTCAAAGGAAATACCATCCACTGATTTCACTGCGCCGACTTGCTTTTGAAGAAAACCTTTGGTCACAGGAAAATGCTTTTTTAAATTCTGCACTTGTACCAATGTACTCATGTTGGCATCCTCTCCTCTGTATATAAGTGACATCGACATTGATGACTGCTTCCCAAATCTACTAAGTTTGGATTGCTCGTTTCGCAAATATTCATGCGTGATGAACAGCGAGGAGCAAACCGGCATCCGACAGGCATCTCATCGAGGGAAGGAACTTGTCCAGGGATGGAGCTCAGTTTATCCTGATCGCCAGATAACTGCGGGAGAGAAGCCAGCAGTCCTTTGGTATAAGGATGTTTTGGATTTTTAAACAAACTCCTGACATCTGTCTCTTCCACTACTTGTCCAGCGTACATGACAATTACTCGGTCGCACATTTCGGCAACTACTCCCAAATCATGGGTAATCAGCAGAATAGAAGTACCTTTTTCAGCTTGCAGCTGTCTCATTAAATTTAATATTTGTGCTTGAATAGTTACATCCAATGCAGTTGTCGGTTCGTCAGCAATCAAAATTTTCGGGTCACAAGCCATTGCAATTGCGATCATTACACGCTGCCGCATTCCTCCAGATAGTTGGTGAGGATATTCATCCACAACTGACTCAGGTCTCGAGATTCCGACCTTTTTCAGTATTTCAACTGCATACGCTTTTGCTTCTTTTTTGGAGAGTTTCATATGGAAGCGAATTGCTTCCATAATCTGCTCACCCACTTTAAATACTGGATTTAAAGATGTCATCGGCTCTTGGAAAATCATTGAAATTTGACTGCCTCTCATTTTCCGCAGCTCGGACTTGGACAGCGATAAAATATCTTTGCCCTGTAACGAGATATTGCCGCCAATAATTTTGCCGATTCCTTTTGGCAGAAGTTGCATAATAGAAAGGGAAGTTACACTCTTTCCGCAACCTGATTCCCCCACAACTCCGAGGACTTCCCCTCTTTTCAATTCTAGATTTACACCATCAACTACATTCACCAATCCAGCATCTGTATGAAATTGGGTTTGCAAATCTTTGACTTGTAATAATGGCTCCATGAAGATTCCCTCCCTTGCTACTTATTTGACTCCCAAATATTTAAGAGAAGTAAGAGCATATACTTTTGCAGCTTGAATAACTTGGTCAATGGGTGCTCTTTCGTTATAAGAATGAATGGTTGGCAAATCTGCTGGACCATACTGCAATACTGGTATATGGTGTGTTCGAAAATGCCTTGCATCACTAGAAGCCCACTGTAAAACCCCATATGCGTCTTTGTTGCTCACTTCTTTGATGCTATCCACTAATAGAGTTACAATTGGATCGGTTGGAGGAGTCCAGTTAGCAGTACTTTGAAAACCAATCGGTCGTATTTTTGCTTCAATCCCAGCATCAGCTAATAATTTTCTTACTTTAGGTAACATTTCTTCGTTTTGCACTCCAAAAGGAAGACGTGTGTCTACTTGAATTACGCAATGATCAGCAATCACATTCGCCTTGGTACCACCTTGAATCTGTCCGATATTTACGGTGATATGATCCAATACATCGCTTGTATCGGTTTCTTCCCGCTCTCGTATATACGCTTTTGTAACAGCAATAATTTCTTTCATCTCATCTGGAATGACAACTTCAAAATTCCAAATCTCTTGTAGAACTTCAATTGCTTTGACTGCTTTTAAGATCGCGCTGTCCCCAATAACAGGTGACAAACTCCCGTGCCCTGGTGTACCTTCGATCTCTACTTCAAACCAACAGCTTCCTTTCTGTCCGATTGTCGGATGCTGGGCATGTGATGGTTCTGCGATAATAGCAGACGTACCATGAATCAGCTTGCGATCTAGCACCCAAGGAACCCCGTATTCTCCTCCTGTTTCCTCATCAGGAACAACCAGTAAAGAAAGCTTTCCTGACAGGGGTATATCGAGCTGCTTCAACAAACCCATTGTAAAAATAAGTCCTGCCAGCCCACATTTCATGTCGCTAGCTCCTCTGCCATGAATATACCCATTCTCGATATGCCCAGAAAACGGAGAGAAATCCCATTTCTCTAGATCTCCAACTGGAACAACGTCCGTATGACCACACAGGATCAGATGTTTATCTTCCGTTTGCTCGCCAATCGACGCAATAAGGTTAAACATTTTGGGGTTTGATTCATAAACTTCTGTTTCAATCCCAAAAGAAGCCAAATAATCGATAATAAATTTGCTAATCTCACTTGTATCTCCGGGTGGATTTTCCGTATTCATCTGTAACAGAGTAGAGCAGAGGGAAAGCAGCTTATCTTGTTGTTTTTCTATTTCATTCCGTACACGTTGTTGCACATCCATTTTCATTCACTCCTTATGAAAATACACCCTACGAATAGATCTGCTATTCGTAGGGAAGAGACTATTATTTTGAAAGTGGGAAAAAGCGAATACATTCATCTGGATAAGATATAAATCCTTTGACTTCTTTTTTCGAAGCGATCACCCGGTTGTATTCATACAAGTAAGCCCAAGGTGCATCCGCATTGATGAGTTTTTGCATTTGTTTGTAAAGAGCTTCTCGTTTGGTAGCATCCTTTTCTAGTTCTGCTTGTTCCCAAAGTTTATCTACTTGTGGGTTACTATAATTAAACGTATTGGAGGAACCTTTGCTGTAAAGCAGCAATCCAAGGTGATAACCAGGATCGTTCACGAAAGATGTCCATTTGGAAACGAAGGAAGTAAGCGTTTTATTTTGTTGTGCTGTCAAAAATTCTGCACGTGCCATTGGTTTGATGTTCATTGTCACGCCGATTTTTTTCAATTCTGCTTGAATCAGCACAGCGTCATCTTTCCAATCATCAAATCCAGATCCTAAAGTGAAATCAAAAGTAAATCCATTCGCATAACCTGCTTCTTTTAACAATTGTTTCGCTTTTGTGAGATCGTGTTTGTATACAAATCCGTCTTCCGTATAACCAGGCATACTGCTAGGTATCGAACTTTTTAGTTGTTTTGCTTGATCATACATAACATCGTGTACTAATTGATCGTAAGGAATTGCGTAATTAATCGCTTGGCGTACTTTCGCATTATCAAATGGTTTTACTTTTTCATTAAAGCCAAAGTATAAAATTCGATTACTTGGTGTGGAAGTAACATTTAATTTCGCATTTTGTTTGATGCTGTCCACATCTTTTGGCGGAATTTCAATTGCGAGATCAACATCGCCTTTGTTTAGCAGCATCACACGATTAGATGGTTCTTTAATAAATTTCATCGTGACTTTGCTCACTTTTGGAGCACCATTCCAGTAATTTGCATTAGCTGATAAAACAGCTTCTGAAGCTGGATCCCATTTGTCTACTTTGTATGGGCCAGAACCAGCAGTATGTGTATTCAAATAATCTTTTGCTTGGTTTTGGACTGCTTTGGAATCAATGATGGAGAAAGTATACATTGCTACCATTTGTAAAAATAGATGATTAGGACGTTCAAGCTCTACAACAACGGTTTTATCATCTTTTGCGGTAACATTTTTAATAGAAGCCATTTGATACATGAAGCTGCCATTTTGTGATTTTTTCACGTGGTCCATGGAGTAAACAACATCAGCGGCAGTTACAGCATTTCCACTAGAAAACTTTGCATTATCTCGAAGTGTAAAAGTATATGTTCTTCCATCAGCAGATGCTTTCCATTCTTTCGATAGCATTGGCTTGATATTTTCTGTATTTGCGGTTTGATTGCCACTTACATCTTTCACACCATAAGTAACCAATTGATCATAAGCATTCATGGTCATTGTATCGGAGGTTAGATCACTCGCTTCCGCTGGATCAAGTGTTTTTCCACCATCCGAATAAGCAATGGTCATTGATTTTCCTGTGTTTTGCTCGTTTGAATTGGAGTTTGCGTTTGATGCACAACCAGAAACGACAAGTGCTCCAGATAAAGCAAAAGCAAGTGTTGCCATCCATTTTTTCTTTCTAAGCATTCCAGCCACTCCTTCATATGATAATGATAGAAAAATCTATATATTTCATTTACTTGAGCGAAGGCGAGGATCCAAAACGTCTCGTAGTCCATCACCAAGTAGATTGAAACCTAGAATAGAAGTTGCAATAGCAAGTCCTGGAAAAGTAACCAACCACCACTGACCTGTGATGATATATTCTCTGCCTTCCGAAATCATCGCTCCCCATTCAGGTGTTGGCGGCTGAATGCCAAGTCCTAAAAAACTCAGACTGGAAGCCACCAAAATAGCAAAGCCCATACCTAGTGTTGCATGTACCAAGATCGGACCAAGCGCATTGGGGAAAATGTGTCGAAATAAGATTGTTGTATCTTTTACCCCGATTGCTTTGCTCGCTTCAACGAATTCTTTTTCTTTTAACGTAATCGTCTGTCCATACATCAAACGAGCAAACTCTGGAATGCCAACAATCCCCACTGCTATCATTGCGCTGGTTAAACCAGGGCCGAGGGAAGCAGCGATGGCCATTGCCAAAATCAGAGATGGAAACGCTAGCAGTACATCCATGCATCGCATAATAAAATTGCCTAACTTTCCGCCATAAAAAGCGGCGATTGCACCAAGCGGAACTCCGATAATAAAGGATATCCCTACCCCGATCAGGCCTGTCCAAATCGAGATACGTGCTCCATATAAGATTCGACTGAAAATATCCCTTCCATAGTTATCTGTCCCTAACCAATGGGAAACGGTAGGTCCTTGTAACTTAGAAATCGTATCTGTATCTGTTGGAGAATGCGGTGCGATAATTGGCGCAACAATTGCAATAATTGTCCATATTACGATGAAAAAAAGGCCAATCATAGCCAATCGATTATGAAGCATTAATGTCAAAAACGTCTTCTTCTTTTTGCTTTTTTTCTTCACCTGTGCAGTTGGTAGTGTGATCTCAGCAGATGACATCATAAAACCTCCTCCCCATTAATCGTAACGAATCCGCGGGTCAAATACGCCGTAAAGGACATCTACCAGCAAATTCACTAAGCTAAAGACAATTGCACTAATTAATGTAAATGCTTGAATCGGTGCATAATCAGTAGACAATATCGAATCAGTAATGTATCCACCGACACCAGGCCAGCTAAAGATAGTCTCTGTAATGACAGCTCCACCGATCAAAAATCCAAACTGTAACCCAAGCAGCGTCAAAGTAGGAATAAAAGCATTGCTCAGTGCATGTTTGAGAATAACTTTGGATTCATGCATCCCTTTTGCCCGTGCTGTACGTATATAATCTTGTCCGATAACTTCTAGCATGCTTGAGCGCATCATTCTAGCAACAATCGCCATCGTTCCTGTGCTCAAACAGATCGCTGGCAAGATCAAGTGCATGAGCGAATCTTTCAACGCAATCATGTCTCCAGATAACAAACTGTCAATCACATAGAGCCCTGTAATTGTGGTTGGCGGGTTGATCCCATCACTGATCCGCCCCATCGGAGCAGGAAATATACTCCATTTCGAATAAAATAGGAAAATCAACATCAAACCTAGCCAAAAAATAGGAACACAAGCACCAATCAAAGAAAAAATTCGGGAAATATGGTCTAATATCGATTCCTTTTTTACTGCAGCAATAATTCCAACTGGAATCGCTACCAAAATAGCAATAACTATACTTACTAAAGTCAACTCGAGAGTAGCTGGAAATCGGGAAGCAAAGTCTTGCAATACGGTATGTCCGGTATGCCAAGCAGTCCCAAAATTACCTTGTATCAACTTTTTGACATAGTCGAAAAATTGTATATAGATCGGCTGATCTAATCCGAGTTCCACACGAATCTTTGCAACAACGTCTGGAGGAGCTTGTTCTCCAGCCATCATCACAGCTGGATCGCCTGGAAGTACACGGGATAAAACAAAAGTGATGAGAATAATTCCAATAATTCCAGGAATCATATACAACAAGCGTCTTAATATATATCCAAGCAACGTGTATACCTCCTTTTCATCTTGAATAAAAAACCAATCAGAAATGGTTTTCTACTTCATTCCCATAAACAATTACATTTGCCTTTGTAATTTTTCCAAGATCAAATCTTCGTAATTCTCAATCGATGGAAATACTCCTGTATTTTTTTTCCTTCTTCTCGCAAAATTGCTAAGATCGGCTTTACTCGATCTTTCTCCATACGATAAGCAGGACCAGACACGGTTAAAGAAGAAAATACTTCATTGCGGTAATTAAATAAAGGGATCGCAATACCAAAAACAGATTCGGTATACTCTCCCACCGAATAACACCATCCTTTTTGACGAATTGAAACCAAATCTTCTCTTAGTTTGTCCTCATCAATTACATGGTTTGGGATCACAGGAGCTAAGCCATGCTGGATAATATTTTCTTGAATATGATCCGCTAAATAAGCCATGATCACTTTATTGGATGCTCCAGCATACAATTGTGTCCGGCTGCCTAATGTTACTGCATACTTAATGCTTTGAGCACTTTCGGCAATATCCATACAGACACCCTCTTGTCCATCCAAAACCGTAAAAAATACCGATTCTCCAACCTTCTCACATATCTGCCCCAATACAGGATGGATAAGATCTTGAAGATGAATCTTTTCTTGTACCATCTGACCATACTGCCAAAAACTAATTCCGAGTTCATACTTTTGTGTCAATGGATCTTTCATCAGAAAACCCTTTTTTTCAAAGGTTGACAAAATTCGATGTACGACAGAGTGGCTCATTTGACACTCCTTCGCCAACTCACGAACTCCCCATGACGGGGTTTCTCTTGTGAAAAATTCTAATATATCCAAAGAATTTTCCAAAGTTTTTAGGCTCATAACATCACCTGTACCTATATTAGAAACAATGTTTCTTTTCTGTTAAAATGATTATATTAAAAACTTAATATAATATCCATAAATTTTTTTTAACATTAATATCCAACAGACACAGAGACACTACTATTCTCCCAGGAGTAATCATTTTTAATTTTCCCTGACAGTAACTGTCAGGGAAACACAGTATAATAAATGTTCAAAATAATGGATTTAAGGAGCATTCGAATGATAGAAGAAAATAGAAATAGACATCAGGTAGGTCTAGTCTGTATCCATGGAGCAGGTTTACGGAGCGGAATTTGGTCACAAGTGTCAGAACATTTAAATCAGCCAGTGTTACAGATTGATTTTCCACAGAAACCGAAAACAAATATCTCTCTTGAAGAATATATTCTTTATATTCAACAACAGATAGAAGGATGGGAGATCGATAAATTTATCATAGTAGCACATTCCATTGGAGGACTGCTGGGTTTAAAACTGGCATACCTATACCCAGACCGAATGATTGGATTTGTGGCAATTGGAGCAGCTATACCAAAAAATGGAGAATCCTTCCTTTCGATTTTCCCATTTGCAAAACGTCTTTTTATGCGGTTAATGTTACAGGTTTTTGGAACAAAACCCCCTAGTTCAGCGATTCTAAAGGGACTGTGCAATGATCTATCTGATGATCAGGCAATGAAAATAGTAAACTCTTTTTCCCCAGAGTCACTGCGACTTTATATCGATAAAATCAATGTTCCTATTCCTGATACAGCAAAAATGTATATAAAACTGATGAATGACAAAGAATTTCCACCAACGCTTCAAGACAAAATGATCGCCAATCTATGTACTAAAAATGTACTAAGCCTTAATACTGGGCACTTGCCTATGCTGAGTAATCCACAGGAATTAGCGCAAGTCATTCATAACTTTATCAACAATCCGAAGTGACACTCTGGCTAAAAAGGAAACGGATATTTTTATTTTTTTAATAAACAATGACCGACTGATATCCCAGCTACCAGTCGGTCAAACTTGCTTCTATGAAACTATGATGATTTTTATTTTCCCTATAATTTCATTTATTTCTCCTCTTCGTGGCACTTGCAGTACTGGAATACAATCATTTTTTATATCTATTTCGCTTCTATTTGATTTTGAAGTAAACCAATACAACGGCAATGGTGCTGGATCAGCTTGCACATTGTTTTGGATAGTTTGAATGGGAGCGATGATTACATCGCTATTTTCTGCTTGCAGTGATACTATTACTTTTATCTTTAATTTCTCAGAATAAACACACTCAACTTCTTTTGGTGATAGACAAAACGCTTCTCCTTCTTGATTAACTACCGTACAATCCTCTTCTAAACATTCTGACACTATTCCATTTTTTATCAACTGGTTTATGAGATATGATTTGCCTGACCCAGATTTTCCAAGTATCAAAACACCTTTATCTTTTGAGCCTTTCAACCTGCCAAGTGCTCCATGTACAGGAAAATAAGTTTCATCAACCAATAATTTTTCGGTAATAAAATGCCTCAGCCAATACCTCATACGATTCCAATAATATTGTTCTTGATCTGTGGATAAGAAATAATACTTTTTTGAGGCATCCCAAAGAAGCCAGTTTCTACCAAGGTGATGATACATACCAGATCCATTAGGAAAGGAGTAGTAATCCAGTAATATCTGTTTTTTCCGTTCCATGATTGTTGTAGTATACTGCTTCTTTCGTGTATCAGGTACTTGCCCTTCTGGAATAGATGTAATACTCCATAAGGTATTTTCTCTATCTTGATCATCAGTTGGAGTAAGGACAAACTGGCTCTCTTTTTCTATCAAGCTCCATGTTGGATGTTTACCTATTTTATTTATTAAATCTTCGATACGCTTTCACCGTCCTTTTTGTTCACTTGATCGATAAGTTACTTTAGCAGGTATTTGTTTATTAATTCCTGATATTACACACCCAATGTATAAATAAGTGCCATATTGCAAAGGATTTTTTGGATTTGTAGTTTTGGGACAATATAAAAAAGAACAAAGGAAAAAAAGAGGATAAAAGATTGTGAAGTGAAAAACGGTTTCATTCTATACGTAAAAAAAGATAATAATCTGCATTTCCGCATGTCTTATAAAAAATAAGCCCCTGTTACATCCCATAAAACGCAACATAACAGGGTGGAAGCTCAGTACTTCATGAGAATAGGAAGATGCTCCCATGCCTTGATGAATGCCACCTTATATGGTAGCGTTCGAGCATCCTTCAAGTTAATCCAATGATCTTCCTTTCCGAACACTGCCCGCAAAGACCAAACCTCGAATTCGAGAAAGGCTTCATCCCAGCTCAGTTCGTAAGTCTTCTGATCCGGGTTTGCCTTGAGTTTGTCCTCTAGGAAGGTAAGAAGCGTCATCATAGCGAAATCACTGCAAGATGCGTATCCGGGCTCGTATCCGTATCCTTCAACATAAAGACCGCCAAGATACCGCTTTATTACCTTCTCTGCCTGTTTTTTCGAGAACTCGATCTTGTGAATACCGAACAGCGACCGCTTCCACGAAAGCAAATGAAAATCCATCCTCTGCCAACGCTTGGAGCGATCCATACGGCGGTTCAGCCGGGAACGAAGTCCACTCATTGCATTTCCCTTCAAGTAAATAAGCTTCCTGTAGTTTCAGGATATATGAAACGCTGTTCTAGTTCAATTTCATTGTTGGGAAAAAAGTTTGAAGAGAAAAGGAGGAAGCAGATGTCAGAGGTAGACAAGCCCGGACAAATTATTATTTTAAACGGGGCACCACGGTCTGGGAAATCCAGTATTGCCACTGTGATTCAAAATACGTTTGAAGGTGTATGGATGAACATGGGAGTCGACCGCTTTATGCAGATGACCCCTGAACACTATCAGCCCGGGATTGGGCTTCGCCCTGGAGGAGAACGCCCTGATCTTGAACCGCTGGTTGTTACATTATATCAAGCGATGTATGAATCCATTGCTATTCACAGTCGTTTGGGGTTAAACGTTGTAGTTGATGTCGGTCATCATGATGAATATTCTGTCTCGAGAAAAATTCTTCCCCATTGTGCCCGAATACTGAAAGATCTGCCAGTTTTGTTGGTTGGTGTTCTTTGCCCGATCGAGGTTGTCATGCAGCGGCGAATTGCTACTTGGGGTACAGCTTACGAAAAGGATGGTTCGATCCCAAAAGCAGTAGAATTATGGCAAAAAGCTGTCCATATACCAGGGATTTATGATCTGGAAGTTGATACCTCAGTACTTAACTCAGAGGAATGTGCTAGATTGATCCGCCAACGGCTGGAAGACACTTCGCCTCCGACAGCTTTGCGGTATATTCAAAACATGGAATCGGAATAGCAATCAATGCAATAATTTGAGGATTTGTAGGTTGTTTTGTATTTTCACTTTCTATTCAGATTTACCTTATGAAATGTTTCCTGATTTTATAAACTCAATAAAAAAGACATCATATTAAAAATGTGATGTCTTTTAATCTATAGAAAAAGTAGTTTATCGCTCCGGATAGCAAGTCTAGTTAGAGAACTAAAGTTACTATCCGGTGGCTGAATTCCTTTTCTTATTTAAGGAAACTCAACCAGTTGATCCTGCCGAAGGTAGCTTCAGCACAGATTGATGTTGCGCTTGGGACGAAGGATGGTCTTACACACCCCGCCGATCTTCACACCATCCAGCGTGACACCGGCTTCGATTTCTTCCCCAGAGACGAAATAAATCCATCCCTTCGTAGAAGCAGCCAGTTTCTCCATCGTTTCCTTGCTGAGTTTGACGGTGAACAGCTCCGCCAGACGAAGGGTATCGATAGGATTGTTCTCGCTGTAGTGAGTGCTCTGACCTCGGTTCATTCCGTATCCGCTGAACTTGATCTTCATCCCCGCCAGATCGTCCATTGTAAGAACACTCGTCTCTTCAACGAGTTCCTCTTCGATTTCACGAACCGGCGAGAGTTCACGATCGATACGCTTGGAGAACCACTTCTTCAGATCCTCACAAGAACTCATGGGCAACTGGAAGCGAAGGTCATCTCCCTGCTCGAAGCTCTTTGCTCCGATACTGCGAAGATAATTCAGCCCTGCTGGGAATGCAGCGATTCCACCTCCGATCGGAGTCAGAACGCGCTTTCCGTGCCGGTCGAGCTGGTTCTTGTTGATCAGAAGCCCGTATCGGCCACCTTCATCCTGAAGGACGGCGAACCCAGCACAACTGATACGAATCATACCTTCGGACATTGTATTCTTTCCCTGCTACTAGTGGATCGGATAAGTAAAGTATAGTATAAAACAGATAAATCCAAAAGTTATAAATTCCAAACAGACGATCACATTGACCGACTCTACACTCACTCAAGTACTAGTTGTATCTATTTTTTCATCATGACACACGAAGTTGAGCCGAATGTGTTGTAGAATCCAGAAAAATGGTTTGTTAATACAATATTGAGCATGGAAACTATCTCATATTTAAATGACCTAATTTATCCTTTATAAAAAGCAGCCAGGCACACGAGGAACGTCCTCGTGTGCCCATATGACCCCAGAAGGTCGAGCGGCTTCAGAAGCTCAGTACAACCGGCTCGATACCGGCCTCTCTAAGCGATACCGGGTTGAACTCGTCGTCCAGCTGAACGTTCCTCGGAAGATGCCAAACTCGGATGCTGTCACCAGTGTTCTCGATGAGGGCTGCACCGGTGATGGGCGGCTTCAGACCGAGATCGCTCAGATCCAGAGCTGCCATCTTTGCACGGCGCCAGATCTTGATCCGCTGTGCATTGTGAGGCAGTTCGTATACCGCGTCATCGGCGACGACGGCGATATAGGTAAAGCCGAGCGCCTTCTTGGTAACCTTCCGGATACCATTTTCGAAGGTCAGCGTTACCTCCTGATCGTTGTACGCGGCGGCAATACGCATGACTCTCCTTCCACTCCAGACTTTCTGGAGTCAACTACGATTATTATATTCCAAAAGGCGATAATTCTCAAAGAATTCAAGCTGATTGTTTTTACACAGCCAAGAATGCCAAGCCCTTTTGGAGTCAAAAAATCAGCGTTTTTTTTGTGCGACAAAAAGGGACATTCCGCATTTCACACATTGCAAATCCAACAAATTGAGATACAATACTGTATATTTTGTATAATAGGTATACAAAGGTATGTGGAGGCGTTGGGATGACTTTTACAGGTGTGTTTGAAAATGTTATCGCAAATTTAGTAGCTGCTGCCCTCGTTGGAGGGGTTGCTTATTTGCTTTTGTACTTGCGAATGTCTGGAGTATTCCAAAGAATCCGCCGTCTCATTCATCCAGATGAGCGGGTATTTTTTTTAGAGAATCATTCCATTGAAAAACTAAAAAAAGTGGATGTAACTCCTTTTCATTCCCCTCTTACAAAGATAGAACGAGAATATCTGGTAGAGTTTTATGGGAAAAGAAATGGCTCCAATCCACATAATGGGTCTTGTGTTCGGCTAGATGGGATAACAAAAACCAATAAAGGACTGGAAATGCAAATTTCCTTGGTAGATTTTTATGATTTTATTACTACCAACCTGACTGTTTACCCAGCAAATGCCCCCATTCGATCATTTCGAAATCAAATCGCTACGGTTATTCGCTCATTTCGTCTTTTTACCGTAATGGATCAAGTGATTGGTGAAGTGAAAAGATATGGTTCTCCCCATAAAGTAGAAGATGTTTTGCAAAACAAAGCATTGGCGAATATCGTTGCGGTGAGCGTTTTAATCGTTGATAAGGAAGGGAAAATCGGGATTGTAAAACGTACAAAAAACGTCGCAGTATCTTCTGGAAGTTTTGGCATGGCTTGTGCTGGCACGGTAAACGAAATAGATTTTACAGCAGAAGATCCCTTTTTATCCTGTGTTTTAAGAGAAATAGAGGAAGAATGTAATATTATAATTAATGATGCTCAGTTTGATGGTATTGTAGTTCCAACACAAAAAATGCAGCCTATATTCCTTTATCATGTAAAGTTAGAAACCACTTGGGAAGAACACTATTCTGAGATGATTAAAGCCAAAGATTATGCTTTTGAAACCGAGTCACTCTATGCTGTACCATTGGAACAATGCATCCAATTTGCCGCGCAAGCACGTATGACCGATACTGCCGCCTTCCAGATTAAAAAATATGCAGAAGATAACGGCTATAGTTCTCAATGGTATCTAAGTATGATCAAACCGATGAGAAAGAAAAAGTTTTTATGTAAAGTTTCTAATACCAGTCTCACAAACACTTATGGAATAAATAAACCTTTGTGATGTAAATTAAGATTGAGGATATTTTGTTCTCCTTTAAAAAGGTAGAAGCCTTTAACAAAAAGGGCTTATACTTTTTTCTAAAAAAACCAATGCAAATAAACTTTCTGAATGCATTGGTTTCCTTTCTTACCTCGATCGAGAAAAGGTTCTAATCTATATTGATCATCACGATAATATTGAATTCGGTGCTGAACTCACGAGCAAGGCTCGATTGTCCAGCGACCGGTTCCGCCGCCTGAGGATCACGACGAAAAATAGTTTTCCCTGACATCTGCCGGAATGCTGTCGTACACAAGCACGGCAGACTGGCGGAGATCCAAGTTGGACGACCTGATGAAGCCGACTACGTACGCGAAGCGCACGATGTCGAACACTTCCTCAGCTGAGAAATGCTGACCCCTCCTCTCGAGGGTACGGTTCGCGTCGTTGGCGCCCTCCAGGGCGAGAATGAAAGCACGTCGGCGGATCTCATCGAGCTCGACGTTTGCTTTCACCATATCCTTCAGCTCCCCGGACCTGCGAACCCGCGCGGCAGCGATATGGAAAATGAACATCCAATCCATCGAGTACACCCGCGACTGCGATCCAGCGGTGAGCTCATTTGACATGATCAACTCCTTTTGGCGGAACCAGTATATAAATCTTATCATAATTTGCTTTCTTAACGCATCATTCAATTTAATGGGTATCTGTTTTTTCATACAACTTTCCCATTTAAATTTAATAAATACTACAAATTAGAATCCCTCTTAAAAATTCAAGTAAGCAGCTCCAGCAAATAGCGTTCTTGCTGACGCATATTCTCTTTTGACTAATCGTCGTTATCGATTTTTCTATACCGCAAACTCATCACAGCACTCATTCTGTTTTCTATTTGCTACGTATTTATTTAAGCCAAATAGCCAACACCCCATTACAATGCAAATATTATACGACAAGAGAACCGTCCCTTTGTCGCAAAAAGATTAGGAGCTGTGCTCATATATACACATGCTTTTCTTTTTATTGTCTTCTTTCTTCCACATCGTTAATTTATCATTCGTAATAAAGTTATCCTCTAGCTCAAAGTTAAATTTTTGATCTGTTGTATTGATGTAATATACTTCTTTTCCTGTGCCTACGTCATAAAATGGCCCAAGCTCACTTCCATCATTCTTAACAAAAATAACATTATTCCCTGAACCAACTTGATAGGCGAATTTTAATTGGACAGGGCAATCACTTTTATTATTCGTTAGAGACCATGTACCAGATAAATCTATATCACCAAAAAAATTTCTACTGCAACCCATACTAAAAACGAAAAGTAATAGTACAGGTATAGAAACAAAAGTCCTCTTCAAAAAAACAACCTCCTATTAACTATGTTGGCATGCTTCTAGTTCCAATGATGGTACTCTATTTCCTGATGTGTTGTATAACTAGTAGACTGATAGGAGCCTTAACAGTAGAAAATAAAAACTAACACTAAATGCAAACCTTCGTTTGCTAGTGTTAGATCTCACTAAATATCACTACTATAAAAATGAGCCCCTGTTACATCCCATACTTGCTGACATAACAGGGTGGAAGCTCAGTACTTCTCGGGATTCAGGACGACCGCCCATGCCTCAGCGAATGCCAGCTTGTAAGAGATCACCCGGTTGTCCTTCGACCACGGCTGATACTCGGAACCGAGCACCGCCTTCAAGGAGTGACACTCGAACGTAAGCAAGGACTCCCTCCAAGTCAGCTCGTAAGAGTCCTGCCCGGGGTTTTCCTTGACCTTGTCTTCCATCATTTCCAAGAGCACCAGCATCGCGAAATCACTCTCGTTCGCGTACTGCGGAGCATGACCGTACACAGCCGAGAAGAGCTTTCCATGCTTCTGCTGGAGCAGACTGTCTGCTTCGTCCGCGGAGAACGAGATCGTCTGAGACTGCTGCATCCACCGCTTCAGCGAGAGGAGACAGATGCGCGCTCTCCAACGCATGAAACGAATCTTCTGCCGCAGCCAAATTCGAAAACTCATCACCGTATTTCCCTTCACCAGTAAAAGCTTCCTGTATTCTCAATATATATGATCATCTATTTCTATTCAATATTTTTACTCGTTGACAACTCCATACGACTAAAGCCGTATGGAGTTGTCAAATCAAATAATAAGTTTAAGTAACAAAATCAACTTTGCTAATTTCTTTTAGGAAATCTATTCACTTGGAAACAATCCTAATTCTACTTTTGTTTCCATTTAGCCTTCATCCAAACAACAAAAAGGCTTTGAGATTGCTTCCAAAGCCTTTTTATTTATTACCTTCTAATGAATTTTGCACCTTTTCAAAGACGTTCATTGATCTATATGAACCAATTCAAATTTGCTTGAGTCTGCTCAAAGATTGAACTTTGAGCAGACGAGGCTCCTAAAGGAACCCGCAGATCGAAAGAAAACTAGGAGACAACGCTACAGAGGGCTGCATCGATTGATAACTTTCACTCCGCTGAAATTTTTGAATTTACCTCCAGGACTGACAGAGCCACCCCTGTTATCAAAATTGCCTCGCTTGCCTCGTGCTACAGAAACGGTGTGAGTTTCTGCAGACAGATTAAAGCGAAGCTGTGTACCAAATTCAGGAGTATTGATAATATTAGCGGCAGCCATACCCAGCGGGTCTTTCGACCACTTCTCCAGATCATCATCTGTGAAGATAACCTCAACAACCTGGCCGTCCTTCTTAACTGTCTCCATCAGCAGTAAACTCCCATTTTCCAGACGATATTTCCATTTAAAGATAATACGAAATCTATTTATAATCAATACTTTCTAATTTTTTGAGTGGAGCTATCTTGACATCCAAAGGATAAACTAAAATTTCACATGGTAAAATGGTAGTTCTCTAAATTGCGTACCCGCTAGTCCAATGTCAAATTAATGACAGAGATTAGCGGGTACAGTGTCTCTTCAAACAAATTTTATCTATTTGTCTCATAGCGCAGCTTGAAAGCGACCTCATGTTCTAGAATCTCAGAGATTATGGAAGCATGTTTCTTCAAACCTTTTTTCTCTAGACATCCATGCAATTCTTGCAAGAAATTGATTTCCTGATCTATCATGCACAGAGGAAACGTCAATCCATGAAAATCATCATCGTTCAAACTTTTAGCCTATTCTGGTTGAAAATTCCGCCTAGACTGCGGTTCGATTTCCGATGATATTGGAGGACTGCTTCCTTGAGTTTATAAAACTTTCGGCGGAGTTCTTGAACATCAAAACCTGTATGCTCCAGATGCTGGATTGCTTCAGTAATTGTCTTATTCCAGTAGGTAAGAGCATATTTCTGATAGTCTTTTGACATATCCTACTCCTGATGAATGAGCAACTATTCCCACGTTTATTCTAACATACCCATTTGTACAGCAAAAATCATTTAAGATTACTCCCAAAGGAATACAAACAGTATGTGCGACAAGTGGACGGTTCTGTTGTCGCATTGCTAATTGAACCTCTTTTTCAAAAAATAGGTAAACTCCCTACATATTGTAAAGACTTAAAAAATCGACCCCAACTAAATACTATGGATAAATAATTTTATGTTTCGAGCTCCCTTGACTCAAAAAATTAAATTCCCTATACTGTTAAGGAATGATCATTCCAATATAAGGAGACGGTGAATTTGCGTCCAATTGAATTTAATTACGACGAGATAGTGGACACAGCTATGAAAGTTTTTTGGGAACATGGTTATTTTGCTACATCAATCCAAGATTTGGTCGAGAATACAGGTTTAAGTCGAAGCAGTATTTATAATGCATTCGGGAACAAATATGAGCTGTATCAAAGTACGCTTCGCCGATATCAAAAGCTCAGAGCTTCACAGATTGCATTGTTATTTGAACCTGGTACAGTTAAAGAGCGGGTGCGCAATTTATTGATGGATGTAGTCGAGGAAGAAATAAGTGATAAAAAAGGGTTTGGATGTATGACTGCGAACGCTGCCCTTGAACACGCATGCCAAGATGAAAAGATAGCTGTGATTGTCGCTGAAAATTTCAATTATTTAGAGATGGCTTTATATGGGGTATTTCGCAGTGCCCAAGAAAACGGAGAAATTCCTCCGCATAAAAATGTCCGTGCAATGGCACGGTTTATATTAAACACAATACAAGGGTTACGAGTATTAAGTAAAGGCTGTCATGGAAAAAATAAACGAGCTACATTGATCGATATAGTGGATGTAACAGTCGATGCAATCTAGTGTATTTGTTTGAATTTCAATAAGTTCGAAACTGTATTTTATGCAGGTATTTTTTTGCATTATTTGGTACGATCATTCCAAAAATAGGCTTTAGGAGGTTATTAAATTGATTAAAAAAATAATTGCGGTTTTAGGTACTGGTATTATTGGTGCACCTATAGCGAGAAATTTACAAAACCATTCATTTGACGTACGAGTCTGGAATCGAACACGTTCGAAAGCTGAGACACTTGCTTCCTATGGTATTGATGTAGTTGACACACCTGAAGAAGCGATTCAAGGGGCTGATATTATCATAACAATTCTCAAGGATGGTCCTGTTGTATTAGATACGATGAAATCAGCTGCATCTGCTTTACGCCAAGGAACTGTTTGGATTCAGGCAAGCACTGTAGGAATAACAGCTATCGATGAATTAGCTGTCTTTGCAGAGCAGCATGGGCTGATATTTTATGATGCGCCTGTTCAAGGAACACGTCAACCTGCAGAACAAGGGCAATTGATCATTCTTGCATCGGGACCGATCAAACAACGAGAAGCTGTACAGCAAGTGTTTGATGCTATTGGCAAACGAACCGTATGGGTATCAGAGCAAATCGGAAAAAGTAGTCGACTTAAGTTAGCACTAAATAGTTGGGCATTTACACTGACTCATGGTGTTGCGGAAAGTCTTGCAATTGCAAAAGGGCTGGGAGTTGATCCAAACCTCGTCGTAGATGTAGTAAATGGAGGCCCAATGGATAGTGCATACTTTCAATTGAAGGCTGCATCCATCCTTGCAAATGACTATACCCCTAGCTTTTCTATTAAAAATGCGGCCAAAGATGCGAAGCTAGTAGTGGAAGCAGCTGAACAGGCAGGAGTACTCGTGGATACTACTGTTGCTGGGCTTAATCGATTTAATCGTTCCCTTGAAGCTGGGCACGGGGACAAAGACATGGCTGCTTCTGGACTAGGAAAAGAAGAGTGATGAAGATGCAAAAAAATAATAAATTGATTTTTGCTGACATAGAAGATCTTCCAAAAGAAGATGGAATGCCCATATGGCGACTATTAATATTTACAATGTCTGGTTTTATTACAATCATGACAGAAAACATGCCAGCGGGTCTACTCCCACAAATTGGTCATGGTCTTGGCATATCAGAATCGTTAACTGGCCAACTTGTATCGCTGTATGCCATTGGCTCTGTAGTAGCGGCAATTCCACTCATAGCTGTTACTCGAAGCTGGCCGAGAAAGAAGGTCTTCCTGCTTGCAATCAGCGGAATATTTCTTTTTAATGCAATCACTGCTTTATCTACCAACTATATAGTGACACTAATAGCAAGATTCATTGCTGGTATGGCTGCAGGTTTGACATGGGGACTATTACCTGGATATTCAAGAAAAATGGTTCCATTTCATGTGCAAGGGCGTGCTTTGGCAATAGTGGGAGTAGGCCAACCGATTGCGCTGTCATTTGGTGTACCTCTTGGTACTTGGTTGGGAACATTTTTCGATTGGCGAGGTATTTTTGGTATTATGTCCGCACTTGCATTTGTTGTTATTGTGTGGGGATTAATTGCGTTACCTGAGTATCCAGGCCAGACAGAACGTAATCACTATTCTATCCGTAAAACATTTAAGACTCCTGGTGTAATCTCGATATTGTTTGTGCTTTTTCTTTGGATATGGGCACACAACATCCTATATACTTATATCTCGTCATTTACGACATATGTCGGGATAAGCAATCGCTTAGATCTGGTTCTATTGATCTTTGGAATCTCATCTATTTTCGGAATTTGGATCATTGGAGTTATGGTTGACAATTGGCTTCGAATACTGACAATTATCAGTCTCGTATTATTTGCCATAGCATCCTTACTATTAGGGCTTTCCAACAAAGAACCATTCATTATCTATTTAGCTGTTTCTATTTGGGGATTAACTTTCGGTGGTGCTCCCACGTTATTGCAAACAGCGCTTGCAGATGCTGCTGGTGAAGGAGCAGATGTGGCGCAGTCTATGCTGGTAACTATTTTTAACCTCGCAGTTGCCGGCGGCGGTATTGTTGGTGCAATTTTATTAGGGAAAACAGGAGCAGGATCTTTTCCTTGGGTACTCTTGTTTTTAAGTGTTATTAGTATATTTACGGTATGGTTCAAAAAACAGGCTTTTAAGTCAGGCCGTCGGGCAACCAATTAAAAATTATATGCATGATGAGTTACATATTGATCCCAAATCTCGTTTGATAGGACTCATCAAAAAGTCCCCTCCTTTTGCAACCATTTGTAGTAAATGCGAGAAATGGAAAATAAGACTCTGGCAGTTAATAAATAATTTGTGCATAGTTGTACTTTACCCATAATGCAAAGCCTTTGAGTAAAATCCCAAAGGCTTTTTACTATCCTATGCTGGAATATCTCCAACTCGCTGGGGTGATTCTTTCCCAGATTATTGTTGTTGCTGCGGTTCCATCGTTCATCACTCAACCCCTGCACTTGGTGGTGTATGAGCAGGGACTGCCGACAGGTATGATCGTCACCTTGTATGCCATGACAACCCTTCTGTGCACCTTGTTCGTCGGAAACATTACAGAGCAATATGGCCCTCAGCGACTGTTGCTCATCTTCTTGCCTTGCTTGGCTGGAGTATATGGATTGTATCCCTTTGCTCATAGTCTTCACGCATATATGGCAATCCGGGTACTAAATGGTGTGCTGTTTTCCCAAGTAAAATGCCATTTTGGTATTTGTCCGTATGAGAGTCTTGTCCGCTAGTGAAGGATTTCGAGCCAAGATTCATGGGCTGATCAGCGGTCTGAACTATCTTGGTGCAGGAGTTGCCACGGTCTATGGACTGAAGCTCGTCCATCACCTCCATCTGCTCTGGCTTCTCGCTGTATGTTTCGGTGGACTGGCTGCCGTGGTTGTCTCTTGGGTAATCCTAGCTGATCGCTATAACCGTCGAGAAAAAAGATATTGGCGGTGGAAAATCAAGAAATCCGTACTAACACTGATTCGTTGGCCACAAAAATCCTTTAACAAGAAGGCATTGATTGCAGCCCTTCCCGATGTAGGGATCAGTTCAGCGTACTGGGCTTTTCTCACCTACTTTACTCCATATGTAGGCGATCGTTCTGGCATGATTTTCTTCGTGTCAGAGGTGGTGAATGGAGCCTTGTCGATTACGATCATGCACAAACTGGTAGTCCGCTGGAATAAAGTCGTGATCACAAGTGGGATCCTGCTTTTGATCCTGAGTTTTATCTTGATCAATAAGAATGATCCTTTTTGGCTGCTTTTGTTGATTGGGATGCTCATCGGAATGTCCATGTCCGGTACAGGACTTGCCATCTTGGAGAAGGTAAACCAGACAGCAAAACGGCTGGGAACAGCAAACGCTACTGGTACTGCCATGAAGCAGCTCGGCGGGGTCATTGGTCCCGCATATGCTGGTCTTATGTGGGGACTGTTGGGCGCAGACCATATGTGGTTCGCCATCGTCCCTCTCTTGATGGCTTCCTTGGGATTCCTTTACTTCATCAAGCCAAAGCAAAAACGAAGTAGAGGGAAGAGGATTACCAAGTACTCTTCTCGATGGCTCTTGTTGAAAATGTGGCTGAACGAAGAGTATTATATGCGATTGGATAAACTGCACATCGCGTATGCAGTTTATGGGAGACCACTTGTTTCCTTTGAGCAGTACCAGAGGGAACTCGGGCTGGATCTTCAAGTCGCCATCCATCATTTTCAAAAGTGTATGTTTCTTCTGTTGAAGATGGTGGAAAGAAACGGTAAAAAATCACAATTCGACCAGCGCATTTGTCTGCGTGCATTGCGCTGGTCGAAAGAAAGTGCGGAAGAGTACCAGGACTGTCAATCACCTTCGTGCTAAGCAGTCAAGGATCACAATACGTCAAAAAGCAGTTGATGAGTATCAAGATCTTAAACTACTGAATGAATTGCATGAGTTCGACTTTTCTCCAGAAATTGAGTACCTAGAAAAGGTTTATGCAAAAGAGATCAATGCTTGTCTTTATCAGGCTGAACTGGATAGAAGAAGGTACCAAGTTTGGCTGGAGGAACGCCAGGCAATCCAGTCTAATTGGAGCCCTTCCGCTTCAATAATTGGCTGCCCTCTAAAGTAATTAATAAAACTCCCACTAATTTGGAACCAGAGGGTTCATCTGGCTAGACAGTAACACGCTGTTAGCCACTCCATTTTATCGCATATGGAAAATTTGCTTTTAAAAGCAGATTCGGAAAGCTTTTATGATTTATTTGTAGATACTTATATTATGCATCGGTATCCTGCATCGCAGGAATATCAATTTCTTTTACACAGGAGACATTCGAAAGATTAACCACACATTTTACCAAAGAAACGATATCTTGGACAGGGATTCTTGTACCATTATAGGTGGATATGGCTCTTTCTAACCCATCCTCATATGGAATAGCTGCTGCGATGTTACCTGGATTGATAACCGTTACCCCGATACCATCCTTCCTTAGATTTTCCCGAAGCGCATGACCGACACCACGTAAGCCAAATTTTGAAGCTACATATGTTACTTGCTTACTGCCGTTATTATCGAGCCCATTTACTGATCCAACTAAAATAATCTTGGGATTGGTTGATTTTTTTATATTTGGCAATATCCTTTGTATACATATAATAGAAGAAGTTGTATTTACATTCATGATGTTAAGGATATCCGCTGGATTATCATTCTCAAAGTTATAGTTGTCTTGAAATCCTTCTTCTTCCCATATGCCGGCATTGTAAATTAGAACATCAATTGTTTCTTCCTCTATCGCTTTTGCAATGGCATCACTTGAATTTTGTGAGGATAAGTCCGCCTCAATCCAAAATCTATGAACTCCATCACGCATTTCCAAGCTTTCTGGTTTACTTCTGGAAATAATCCAAACTCGATCATCTTTATCAGGTAAACCTTTAACAAAAGCATCTCCTAGGCCCTTACTTGCTCCAAATATAAGAAAGTTTTTCATGTTTTCTCCTCGCTTAACTTGTCTTCTTGAAATTTATTCCTTATCTGATTTTTATTTTGTATCTGGAACTATCCTGATTTATAACTTGCTTGATTTTCTACTTCAAAGATTTATTTAGGTAAATAACGTTAGACCCATGATTGATGCTCCTAGTTCATTAGGAAGGAAATTTAAAAAGATACTGGTAGACGCTCAAGAGAAAGCATTGTTCCCGGCTTGTATATCAGTTTCTCCGGTTGAGTAGCTAGACGCAAATTAGGCAGCCGCTGAAATAATGTACTAAAAGCAATTTGTCCTTCCATACGGGCAAGAGGTGCACCCAAACAGTAGTGGATCCCCTTGCCAAATGCGAGATGGTCTTTTTCTTCGCGCGTAATATCCAATTTTTCCGGATTCGTAAACTTATGCGGATCAATATTAGCAGAAGATAGCGAGATAAGCATCATATCACCTTTGCAAATTTTCATGCTGTGCATGGTGAGATCCTCACGTGCATACCGGATTGTCATCGTTGCTGGACCTACATATCGCAACAGTTCTTCGACGGTTGTAACAATCAAGGATGGATCATCCTGAAGTGACCTCAGCTGATTTGGGTGCTGCAGTAGTGCTAATGTGCCATTGGCGATCAGATTTACTGTTGTTTCATGCCCAGCTGTGATAAGCAGCCAAAATGTTGAAATAAGCTCATTTTCACTTAATTTTTCTCCATTATCATGTGATTGAACCAGCCCACTCGTCACATCATTCCCCGGATTTTTACGTTTCTCCACTATCAATGCTTTACTGTATTGAATAAACTCTTCAAAAACGACATTTAACTCCTCTACCTTACTAGGGTCCATCGCGAGTTTTTGAAGCTTTGTGGTCCAGTTACGAAATAGGTTTCGATCAGAAGTGGGGACACCCAACATCTCCGAGATGACAATAATCGGCAGAGGATAAGCAAAATCAGCCACCAAATCTATCTCTCCGCGGTCTTGTATGGCATCAATCAACCCATCGGCGATCTGTTGAATGTGAGGACGCATGTTTTCGATCATTTGCGGTGTGAAGGCTTTGGCGACCAGTCTGCGCAAGCGGGTATGATCTGGTGGATCAACAACAAGCATATTAGGCATACTATTCAACCAATCAGCAAATCGATTCCCAGTCTTCTGTGGTTTAGTGGGATCTTGGCTATTCCTAATCGGATTTATTTTCACAAAACAAGGGTCCTTTAGTATTTCAACAGCATCGTCATAGCGGTATGTTGCCCAACCTTCTCCCATACCGAAAAAGTTATCAATGTGGATGAGAGGTTCTTTTTGTTCATTCAATCGTTGATAGAATGCAAAAAAATCGCGCATGGTTTTTGGGGAAATAAATTCAGCACTCGCAAATTTTTTTATGAAAACTACCTCTTTTCAATATTTTTAGGTTGGCGAAATGGCAAAATCCCATGACAGATCATTCGATAAAAAGCCTTGAACTCATCGATGAGCTTTTCAGCATGCTCATCATCTATTGCATCTGTATCAGTAACTTCGTCTAAAAATCGGGCTTCCATATGTTCTGATGCGATCTCAATTAATTCAAATGCCTGTTTACGATTGACGCCTGTTTGGAGTGGGACTTTTTCAAATAACTGTTTCAACATTTGGTTTCGGTTTGAAAGAATATAACTATATTTTTCTTCGATCTCTGTCTTCAATTCATCGGGGGGAGAGTAAAACGCTTCGCGAACCAATTTGTATACATTGGGGTGCTTTCGACAGTAGTCAAGTTTCATGAGACTAACTTTCATGATTGCCTCAAAAAAATCTCGATTCTCGAAAACAGCATCCATTTGAAGTTCTATCTGAACTTTTTCAACACAATATTCTAGCAAACTGAAATACAATTTTTTTTTGCTTTTAAAATGATGAAAGATCAAAGCCCTGGAAATACCTGCTGATTGCGCCAACATCTCCGATGTCGTCTTTTCATATCCATATTTAGAAAATACAGAAAGACAGGCCTCTAAAATCTTTTCTTTCTCGTAAAGTTGTAGTGGCAATTAAATCACCCCTCTCTATTATACTGTCTGATGAGTTAGCAAAATTATAGTTTATGCTGTCTGATGAGTCAATATCTTTTCATGAACTTGTGTGTTTTTATGGGCTATTTGAAAATTTTTATCCAAACTGAATAAAAGTTTGAAACAGTAACAAACATATAATCGGTATCAATCAGACCCTTGAACTCATGCGAACTTCTAACATAAAAAAAACTGTCGCTATGTTATCTTTAACTAATTAATTAATGGTTTAATGTCAGATAATCTTAATTTTAAAAATATAGAAATTTCTATTATGGTAACCTGAACAAAGATATCTAACAGCATGAAGGAAACAATCCAAGTGTCCTATTTCATTGCTCAACTTCGTGATGGAATAACCATCGATGAGTTTTGTAAGATCTATCGACTAAATCGGAATCGAGTAGTGGAGGCACTTGATTATTTATGTGAGCTTCTGCAACCGAAATTTCCTTGGTAAGAAAAAGAGACAATCTAATTTTCTAGGAAAAAAGCCCATCATACAAAGGGCTTTTCCTTTCTATCCTATCAACTTGTGATACAAACAGGTTGTACACCACCCAGTTGCACTCCAAATCATATAAATCTCGTTCATCTTGGCGGGAAACACAGAAAATCCATCACGAACTCACTTGATTAAATTTTAACAGTTATCGTATTCCTGCTTTAGGATAGACATAGAAACAAGAGAAATATATCGATCTCCTTCCTTCCTGCATTCTCTGGCAATTCCTTCTATCGCAAAATTTTCACTTTCATATAATTTTTGAGCTCGCTGGTTAAAATCTTTTACATCCAAATATAACCGATGTGCGTTTAATTCATGAAAGCACCATCTTTTTAGCAGTTTCAGTGCTTCTTTTCCAAAGCCCTTCCGCTTTTCATCAATCACTATACGCTTTAAATAATACGATCCATGAATATTATGGAGATCTGTCATTATGATATATCCAACTCTAGTTTCAGTCGAAACACTCTGAATAATCATATGCTCCATATCCGGATTCTCCAAGGTTTGTGTATGTTGTTCTATTGTCCAAGAATCAATGAATGGTGTATTTTCATTTTCAACACGAAGAACAAATTCTAACTCCCTTCTAGTTGTTTTTCTAAGTATTAGCTTGTCTGATTGAATGATCACCTGATCCATTTATTCACCTCTCATTTTTTGCATATCATTTCTAATATTCACCATCTTCATTTTATAACATTGCAAGCGAAAAAACCCTCGGTTTTAATCGTGAGATGAAAACAAGTGTTGGACGAGGGAAAGGAATTCCTTCACCTCGTCCAACTTTTGAAAAAGCAACTTTTCAGACAAACATTCGTGTGGTGACATGTATACCCGCAATAGACAAAACCAAGTTGTTCGCGGCGAAGATGAAATCAACATTCGTAAACCGTAGGCACACAGGGTTAGCTTGGTAATGAAATAGTCATGAGGTTATCGTCCCAAAATTCCACGGCTTTAGCCGTGTGGAGTGTCAAATATTTCCCATAATAAAGGAAGTATTTTTAGAAATAACAAAAAGAACCTTTGGATAATCCAAAGGTTCTTTTTCTGTTTTATACTACTAACCTGTGATTCTAACGGGCTCTGCGTCTCCCCAGAGACGTTCCAAATCATAAAAATCCCGTTCATCTCGGTGGAAAACATGTACTACCACGTCACCGATATCAATCAGCACCCAACGAGCCTCTTGTAGTCCTTGAACGCCTTTGATGCGAATATTTTCCTCTTCGCACTTTTTCTTAATTGCTGTAGCAATGGCTTCTACTTGTGTACGAGAACCTCCGTGACAAATCACAAAGTAATCAGCAAAAGCAGAAACGTCACGAATATCCAACACAGTTACGTCTTGCGCCTTTTTTTCCTCGGCAGCGGTAGCCGCAAGCATTGCGATCTCCACTAGATTCAACCGGATTCCTCCCTCAGATGTTATTCGTACTAGCCATACTATTAAGTGTATCATAAGTGATCGGATACACTTTTAGACCAGACGAGTTGAGAAATTGAATCATTTGCTGTAAAGCAAGCACAATGGCTTTTTCCAAACTTTCAAGAGCTAATGACCTTGCAGCATCTACTCCTGGAAATTTTCTGGCAGGTTCAATATAATCCGCCAGAAAAACCACTTTTTCCACTAGACTCATATTCGGTCTACCGGTGGTGTGATAAAAAATGGCATTGATGATTTCCTGATCCGTTATTCCTAATTCTTTTGCAGCTACTACGGAAGCCACTGGTCCATGCCATAGCTCTTGATTATATAATAATAGATCTTGGGGTAGTTTGTACTGCTTTATGGCAAAAATTAATTCTTCTGCTGTCCAAAATTTGCAGTAGTCATGAAGAATTGCAGCAGTGTCAACTTTTTCTTTATCCGCTCCATATCGCTCTGCTAGGATGGCGGCTGTTTCGACTACGCGCAGAGTATGTTCCCATCGAGACAAAGGCAGCTGCTGACGGGTACGATCAAGATAATCGAGACGATTCATACAACTGATGCTCCTTTATATACTGACAAACTGCGTGTGGAACCGCATAACGATAAGACCGGCCATCACACATCAGCTTACGAAGCATGGAAGCAGAAAGAAAAATTTCTACTGCATCTTCTACCCAGCTCACTTTTTCCTGAATAAAATCAGGCAATGACTCTGCTACAAATCCTGGACGATGCATGGCAATAATGGAGACGAGTTGGACAATCTGCTCAATTTGAAACCAACTTGGCAAATTATTGACCATGTCTGTACCAACGATAAGCGAAAATTGATAACTGGGGAACGTTTCTGTCGCCCAAGTTAAAGTATCGATGGTATAAGATAGTTTTTCCCTTTTTATCTCCCAATCTAACACTTCAAAAGCGGAATTTTCTTCCGTTGCGATTTTTACCATTTCTAATCGATGGTGTGACGGGGTTATGTTCACACCTTGTTTATGCGGGGGATGCCCTGCTGGTATAAACCACACTTTGTCTAAATTCATACGATCTCTTGCTTGATCGGCGATTAATAAATGCCCCATATGAATCGGATCGAAAGTCCCTCCAATGATACCTATCTTCATTTTAATCCTCGTTTTCCAAGATTGCTCTCATTTGCTTGATCGGCGCTTTTTGCTGGAACCAATACTCCACTGCAACTGCTGCTTGATGCAATAACATTCCTAATCCACCATGTGTTTTTGCACCAGCAGCTTGTGCATATTGTAACAATTTCGTTTCTTTTGGACGGTAAATTAAATCGCTCACTAATAAATCTGCATGAAGGACATCAGCGGTTACAGGAGAAGCATCTTCATTTGGTGACATGCCAATGGAAGTTGTATTAACCAATAATTGTGATCGTGCAATGTGATCTGCTGCAGAGTGGATGGAAATTGCAGTCGCTTTTGTCCAAGTATTTACGACATGAGCTAATTCTGATGCTTTTCCCATTGTTCGATTGGCAATTACGATTTCTTTAGCACCTGCTTTTGCCAAAGTAATACTGACTGCTCTTGCAGCCCCACCAGCTCCAAGTATAGTGATAACTTTATCTTTCACTGTAAATAGCGTTTCCTCTTCAAGCGAACGCAAATAACCGATACCATCCGTATTATATCCAATTAGTTGTCCTTCACGATGAACAACTGTATTTACCGCACCAATTTCCTTTGCTGTGGCATCGAGTTTATCCAGATAAGGAATAATAGCTACTTTGTGAGGAATGGTGACATTAAACCCAATAAACCCCAATGCTCGCATTCCATCAACTGCATTTTTTAATTGTTCTGGTTTTACATTGTAAGCCAGATATACCGCAGGAGTATCGAGTATTTCCCACACTTTGTTTAGCATCTGTGGAGATTTGGAATGCGTCACTGGATTTCCTAATAAGCCAAGTGCTTGTGTGTATGCAGTAATTTTCATAATGCTATCCTCTGTTTTTATATAATCGATGATCGTACTGTTACTTCAATCCCTTTTGGAGCGTATATATCTACTACTCCTCTTTCTTTACCAGTAGCAATCCAACCAAGACCGGAGATAACAATGTCTTGTTTTTCTTTCCCGCTTAAAACGATACGATGTTTTTGCAGTTCTGGTAATTCGTGTGGCGTTTTTGGTGGTTGGAGCAGTTCACCTGCATGTTTTTGAAAAAACTCGTCTGCATGTTCTTGCTTCGTGCGATGCAAGTAAATCCGATTCGAAAAATAACAGGTAAATGGTTGTCTTTCTCCTTCCATATAATCAAAACGTGCCAAACCTCCTAAAAATACGGTTTGACCTGCATTTAATTGATATCCTTTTGGATTTAATCGGCTTTTAGGTATGACTTCCCCTAGTTCCTTTGGAGATATCCATTCACTCAAACGATTTTTTTTCACAATTCCTGGTGTATCTACGATGTTGTGTTCATCATCAATCGGGATATGAATGACATCTAACGTTGTTCCTGGATAAGGAGAAGTTGTAATGACTGGCTCCTCTAATAAGTAATTTAGAAAAGTTGACTTTCCGACATTCGTCACACCGACAATATACACGTCCCTATCTTTGCGATAACGCTCAATTGCATGTTGCACCTCTTGCAGGTTAGCTTGTTTCGCTGCACTTCCTACCACAACATCGATTGGTTTTACACCCATATCTACTGCATAACTGTGAATCCATTCTTTTAATTTACCTGTCTTTATTGACTGTGGAAATAAATCCACTTTATTTCCAAAAAGCAAAAGCGGATTACTTCCAATATGGCGGTGGATTCCTGGTATCCAGCTGCCTGCAATATCAAATAAATCGATGATTTGAACTACTAAACTGTTCGTTTCGGCAATTTGTCCAAGAATTTGCAAGTAAAAATCAGGATCATGTTCAACTGCTGCTAATTCATTATAGTGCCGAATTCGATAACACCGCTTGCAGTATTTTTGTTCTCGTTCCAATGCTGCTTGTGGAATATATCCCGGTTTTGCTTCGTCCATTGTTTGAAGCTCAATGCCACAACCTTCACAATGTATCACAAATGGTTATTCTCCTCTCTCTAATAAACCTCTTTTTTCCATCCATCGAAAAAAAACACGTTCTACTCTTCGATTGAGCTTTGTAAAAAAACCTTCTGTTTTTGATATAGGGACAACCAGAATTGTATAAAACCCCATCCGATTTCCGCCTAAAACATCCGTTAACAATTGGTCACCAATCATGACGGTAGAGGACACATCCGTGTTCAATTCCTGTATTGCTCTTCGAAAGGCAAACGCTAATGGTTTTCTTGCTCTATGAATAAATGGAATTTGAAGTGGTATCGCAAATTGTGAAACTCTTGTTTCATTATTATTGGATACAATCATTACTTGAAAACCTTTCTGCTGTAATTCCTGCAGCCACTCCACTAACAAAGGAGTAGCATCTTTGCGATCAGATTCAACCAAAGTATTGTCTAAATCGACAATGATTGATTTCATCCCTTTTTCTTTCAGCTCTTCTAGGTTAATCTTATAGATGGACGGTACATATTGATTTGGCACAAACGCTGAGAACATCTTGATCCCTCCATGAAAACACGCTCGTGCCTAATATAACATAGTTAGAAAATAGCTTGCAAAACAAGGTCTAGGAGGATTTATTTTGAAACGGTTGTTTGTCTTTATGATTTTTGCTGTTTTCCTAACAGCTTGTCAACCTGAAGTTACTTCACTACCAGATGCGAACATGAAAGAAAACTATGTAAAACCTGATAACCCTGATCCTATTGCAGGGGATTATGTCACCACTCAGCCATTTTCCATTGTTTTAACAGATGTTCAACAAAAGAAGCAGTTGACGTTAAATGGAATCAGCCACAAAGCAAAGATCGCCTATTTATGTGTCAGCATCGGGATTACCAACAAAAGTAGAAAACCTGTAACCATCACTCCAGGCATGTTTCGTCTGATTGATGATAAAGGAAATATATATGAACCTGATGTGAATTTGGATTTGCTGATCAATAACAATGGAAAAGGATTTTATAATCAAAAAATAAAACCTTTGGAACGGCAAAACGTAATGCTTTTGTTTGATACCTCTGTCGGGGTAGGACAAGGATATCTTGAAATCAATGGCAGTAACAAATCAATGCAAAATGCACATATTCGGCTTCTTAGATAATTAATTTGCTTCAAAAAAACACTTCTGGAAATCGTTTCAGAAGTGTTTTTCGTATGGGAAAATGGAAACAGCTTGTAAAGAAAACGAGAAAGGTTTGTATGGCAACGGACTTCACATCACAAGTTCGTAAAAAAATTATTTCATTAAGAAAGAGGACTTTATTAACAAACAAGTGTCTTTAGCCACTTTTCGTTTCCTTTGTGGCTTTATTTTTTTTACGATATCTCCATATGCTGTACCATACTATCGCTACTGTTATAACTACAGTAATGGAATAAGACCCTATTTTCCCAGAAGTTTTTAAAAAGTACTGAATCCCTTCAACATTACTCGATCGTCCGATAAACAACAAAATTGTATTCCAAGGAAATGACCCTAACAAGGTAAAAAAGAAAAATCTCGCAGGACGAATTTTACTCAAACCAGCAATATAAGACACATAGTTTCCAACACTTAGGGGACGTGACAGAGTAATACTCCACTCTCCATATTTACGGAACCATGCTTGTGCCTTTTTTACCTTTGTACTATCCATCTTCTTAGCAGAAAAATTTTCTAATTGATAACCAATTGTATATGGTACCAGTGTAAAGATACTAAAAATAAAACTATTTACAAAACCTATAACAATCAACTTCCATGCTTCTACTTGCATGATATAACCATACAACAATACAAATAACGCACCAGGAAAAGGAATAGATGTCGCTTCTATTGCTGTTGCTCCAAAAAGCCCCCAAACTCCACATCGCTCTAAAAAGGAAAATGCAAACTCTAACATATTTTTCTCCCCACATGCATGTATCGAACATATATCTCTTCTTATTATATATGGAAATCTATTGATCCTTTCATCCATTTTCATTTTTGTTATAAGGCCGATTTGCAACTACTATTGCGACGATGACAAAAACTAGTGCTATTAGTGTATTGTACGGTATATTTTCGTCTAGAAGTAAGGAAGAAATCATTACGCCAAATACAGGAACAAAGAACAAAAACAAAGAAACACTTCCAACAGAATATTTGCGCATCAAGTGATTCCAAATACCCACCGCGATAGCAGTCATTGCACCTAAATAAAACAGAATGCAAACTTGATAGAAACCAAAAACAAAAGGATAAGATCCTGTTATGATGTACCCTAAAATGAAAAAGGCAATTCCACTTAGTAGCATAGCATATGCAGTCATGGTTTTTGTGTCGATATCAGTATTTCTTTTGGCAGCAAGAATATTTCCCCATGCACCAGCTAATACACTTGCAAATAAACACATATCCCCAAACCCAAACGATATTTTCCCTGATTCTGTTATATGTAACATTGTAATTCCAATCAATCCGAAACCTAAACCAATCAAATTGGGAGTAGAGAGCTTTTCCTCTTTATACAAGATATGAGCAAAAAGCAATTGAAACAACGAGGTGGTACCAGCCATAATTGCACCAAGGATTCCTGTACTGATACTGATGCCGACAAAGAAGAAGACATAATTGAAAAAAACTTGGAAAAAGGAAATCTGTATGAGAGAAAACCAGATGGAACGAGGGACAAAAATAGATTGTTTATCTGTTTTCATCATTAAAAAAAGAAGAAAAGAAGCTAACAAAGTAATATGACTGGCAAAAAGTAATTGAGATCCTATTTGATTTGCTTGGATACCAAATAGACGATATCCAAGCTTGATCACAGGTGCCACACTCCCCCATAAAAAGGTAACAATCAATGCGGAGATGATTTTTCCACTTTTACCCATATCTACATCCTTTCTTCAAGGAGATATCAACTGTAATTCTTTTGGAAAATGAGTGAGTACTTCACACCCCTCATTTGTACTGATGACCATATCTTCTATTCTTACGCCTGCTATCGATGGGATATAGATACCAGGTTCAATCGTGAAAACGGCTTCATTCGGAATACGCTGTGTATTATCACCTGATATGGAAGGATATTCATGCGGCTCAATACCAAGTCCATGTCCCAAACGATGGGTGAAATAATCGCCGTACCCTTTTTGGTCAATTACTTCCCGTGCTATTTGATCTAGTTCTCCAAATGTAGCTACTATTTTTTGTTTCAATGCTTGAATCGCTTGTTGATTTGCTTGCAAAACAGTATCATATATTTCCTTTTGTTTTGCGGATATATCACCAAAAGCAACAGTTCGAGTGATATCCGAGCAATACCCGTCAACAATTACCCCCAAATCAAACAAAACAAGTTCCCCAGCTTGTAGTTTTCGAGAACTAGCCGTCCCATGGGGCAATGCGGTGCGTTCACCAAATAAAACCATCGTTTGAAAAGCCATATTGGTTATTCCCAAATCTTGCATTTTGTTTTCGATATAACTTTTTACTTCTAATTCCGTTCGTCCACTTTTTAAGAATTCGATACCATATTGTATGGCTTGATCTGCAAATTTAGCAGCCTTTCGCAAGATTTCTTTTTCTTCTCCCGTCTTATGTATTCGCATCATTCGCATCTGTTCATCGATAGAAATAAATGTGTTTATCGCTAATGTTTCCGATAGCTCTTGTGCTCTTCCGTAAGTGAGATGATCTGCCTCAACTGCAACCTTTGCATCACCGTTTAGAAGTGGAGCAAATTTATCTTTCATCCATAACCATGGACTATCTTCATCTCGAAAAGCATACACTTCCCCATGCCATCCCGATTCCTTCACCCGTTCGATCTCCAATAATGGACAAACCAAAACAGAGCTATTATCAGGAAAAATCCATACTCCAAGCAATCTTTCTCGTGGATTACAAGCAAACCCAGTCAAATAAAATACATTCGAACTTGAAGTAATAAATGCTGCATCTAATTCATTTTCATGCAGCCACTGTGCAACACGGTCGATTCGATTGTCCATTTTGTATCACCTTTTCCCAATTATTTCGTAGATTTGTAAATATATTCTGTTATACTTATTTTATTGTCTAACAAGGAGTGAAATCATTTTGGAACCAAATCAAAATCCGCAAGAAAATCAAAACCGTGTTTCCGCATTTATGCAATATTTAACTCCAGTAAACCTTTCATTTGCTTCCCTAATCCTAGGAATTTTCACCTTTATTCTTGTGTTTTTCCCAGACGCAAAAACGCTGACTCTCATTTTTGGAATCATTGCTCTGCTTTTAGGATTGTACAGTTATTATACTACGAATGGGAGCCTTATTTCTGTTGTTGGTATTCTTACTAGTACGATACCCCTTTTGTTTTTCCTCTTTCTGAAACTTATCATCATTTATATTCAAGCAGAAATACCTGGATTTTTAGGTGATTTCTAAACCTTGCGAAAAGCAAGGTTTTTTTCTTTTCCTTATTTCATCTCTCCATTCCTCCCACTTTCTTGTATAATAAAAGTACATCACCAACCATACCCGGAAAAATAGGGTATTCGTCCAAGGAGATTCATGAACATCAAGAAGCCGTCTGTTCCCAAGCGGGTGCAGCAGATCGGCGCAGCGTTTGTCATCGTCATCATGCTCTGCATGGTGCTCGTGCACGCGCTGTCGAACGCGAGCGGAAACGACAAGCAGTCCGTGACCCAGTCGGGGCCGAAGACCAGCGCGAACGCGCTGGAAACGAAGAAGCCGACGGCATCGGCAACTCCGTCGAAGAAGCCCAGTGCCTCGCCCACTCCCAAAGAGGAGCAGAGCTCGCAGGCGCCTTCTTCGACGACGCCGAGCGCAACGGAGTCGCCGGTCACCAGCGCTCCAAGCTTCAAGCCGACTGCCCAGCCGAAGGCGACCGCCGTCTCGGCGAAGAGCCCGGATGAGCAGGCGAAGCAGGGGGTCATCGAGATCATCGAGCAGCAGAACATGAACTGGGACGTCTACAGCAAGGGTAAGTTCTTCTTCCCGTACGAGACCCCCCAGAACGAGGACATGAAGACACTGCTCAACCGTGTCAAGAAGGACGGTCCTCAGCGTGCTGGCTTCGATCTCGCCGGCCTGTACGTCGGTGCCAACAAGCAGATCATCACCGAGCGTCTGAACAACGCCGCGAACGCCTGCAAGGAGAGCACCGCCACCTGCAAGAAGATCAAGGCGGTCGTGAAGATCGACTTCGACTTCATCAAGAAGATCAACGATGAGCTCGCGCCCAAGTGGCAGGCTGCATCGGCGATCACCGACAAGAACAAGAAGCAGAAGGCGCAGGAGCCCGTTCTGCGGGAGTACAACACCGCCGCGGTTCAGTTCCTGAGCGACCGATGGAACGCCGTCAAGAACAACTGACAATCTACCTTGGATGAAAGCGAGGCACCCAGCAATCCAGCTGGGCGCCTCGCCGACGTTATGTGGAGTTTTTCAACTTCAAATATTGTTACAAATCACAGGCTTTTAAGCATTTCTAAGATCACTTTTGGTTCTAACCGTCTCATAAAGTTTGCATCAACATGTGCGTATTGGATGATATTTTGCTTATCTATAACAAAGGTTGCCGATATAGGCAGCACCCAGCGATTTGTTACGTTATATTTTTCCAAATTCAAGTTAAATTTTTCATACAATCCTTTCAATGAACCTGATATCTCATATAAGACATTGTACTGATTTGCCACTTGCCCATCGATATCACTTGCTACTATAAAAGTAAGTTGTTCTTTTTCTTGTTGACTCAAGGTGTTATCTGGACTCTGTGGTGAAACCGCAATTAACGCAGCTCCATATTCTTGAAATTGTGGCAGAGCCGCTTGATAAGCTCTTAGTTGCAGGTTGCAGAAATGACACCATCCTCCCCGGTAAAACGTCAAAATCACAGGACCACCCGCCGTTTTCTCTGCTAAAGGGATATTTCTATTTCGTGCATCTCTCAACGTGAAATCTGGTGCTGTGTCTCCCACCTGTAATCCACTCGCAAGACCTGTCTGCTGCAAATATTCAATTGATTCTTGAAGAATTTGATAACTATCAGGCTTGTTGCTTTTCATTTCTTGTTCTCTGGCTTCTAGTTGTTCATTTAAATATTCGTTCATTTTGTTTCAAACTTCCACATTTATTGTTAAACATAAATTGAATTAACATTGTGTTTCTCTCTAACCGATTGTAATAACCACTTTTCCAAAAGGAGAATGTTCCTTATAATATTGGAATGCAGACCCCGCTTCTTCGAAAGAAAAGATACGATCAATTACAGGTTTTAGTCGGTTAACATCAATAGCACCATTCATAGCAGTAAAATGAGCCCGACTTCCAACAGCAATTCGCCGAAGATTAAAAATATTGGAAGCAATCGCACTTATAGGAATGGATGAAGCACCATCAGCTAGCCATCCAACTTGACTAATTTCTCCACCAGCCGCTGTTGACCTAATGGATTTTTCTAGAGTACCTGCTCCACCAACCTCTACTATGCGATTCACACCTTGTCCATTGGTCAACTCCTGTACGGCAAGGTGCCAGTCTGGTGTTGTATAATAATTGATTACTTCATCAGCCCCTAGAATCATCAATCGTTCTGTTTTTTCTTCATTGGATGTAGTAGAAATAACTCGCGCCCCAAAGAGCTTCGCAAACTGGATAGCGAAAAGCGAAACTCCACCTGAACCAAGGGTAAGAACAGTATCACCAGCTTTTAACGATTGTCCTCCCGTCAATGCATTCCAAGCTGTAACTCCAGCACATGGTAGGGTTGAAGCTTCCTCATAAGTAAGATGATTTGGAATCTGGACAACTGCCTCTTCACTCAGCACCACATATTCCGCCAACATTCCATCGAGTGATCCACCTAATTGTGCAGCATTATCCCAATGAAATGGACCATCAATCCAATTTGGAAATATATTTCCTGCTACCCTATCACCTAGATTTACTCGCGTCACATCTTTGCCTATCTCTACAATTTCTCCAACACCATCTGATACCGGTATGACGTTAGGTAAAATAGGCAATGAATAGCTTCCTTGGAAAATGATCATAATCTCCCGATAATTGATTGAACATGCTCTTACCCGAATCAGTACTTCTCGAGGGCCTGGAACTGGTACATCATGTTCTTTTACATGAAGACCTTCCAAACCTGCACCTAGATTTATATGATAACTTTTCATCTCAAACCTTCTTCTTTTTATTTATTTATAAAAAATACATTTTAAGAAATTTGAATCGGCTCATTAAACTGGTAGTCTGATGTGATTCGACCATCTGGACCCAAAATAGCAACAACAGAACCTGCGCCTGCTGCTGTGCCTCCATTTTGTGGCACCATCTTCCAATAAAACTTCACTACATTGTGATGTCCGGAAATGGTTCGAAACAGCTCAAATGTAAATCCACCCTTTTTTACAAACTCTTCATATGCTTCTTGGATTCGAATCTCTATTGCATCATATCCATATGCTTCTATATTCTCCGTAAAATGAGTAGCGTCTTCGGACCAAAGTTCTCTAATGCTTCTTCTACGGCGATTATCATCTGCTTCGTTCCAAACTTTGTTATACCTGCTCACAAAATCTTGTATATTGTCCATTTTTGTTTTCAGCCTTCTTTCTTTTTTTTGCTACAAAATGACTTTAGCATGAAAATAAGACATATCATGTCTTATTTTCATGCTAAAATTTAAAAAAAGAAAAGGATAGGGTTACTTTGTTAAAATCACAGCGCTTAATCCAGCTTATTATGATGATAAATGCCAAAAAAGCTTTTACGGTTCGAGAACTCGCTGATGAATTTCAGCTTTCTACTCGTACCATTACACGTGATCTGCAAGAATTGAGTGAACTAGGCTTTCCGATTTATTCCGTCCAAGGAAGAGGAGGTGGTTTTCGATTACTGCAAGAAAGGATGCTTCCTCCGATTACATTTACAGAAAATGAAGCAATAGCCATGTTTTTTGCTTGTCAATCCTTACAATATTTTGGCTCGCTACCCTTTGATGAGGGCGCAGCATCGGCACTTCATAAGTTTTACCATTACTCACCAGCAGATGTGAAAGTACAAATTGACCGATTAAAAGATAAGATGGTTATTTGGAATCCCTATCGCTCCATGTCCGCTGAATGTCTGAAAACTTTATTGCAAGCAATTATGAATCGAAGTGCAGTAACAATCGAGTACAATGCCAGCAAAGGCTTAGCAACACGGGATATTCAGCCCATTGGCCTCTATGCGGCACAAGGGTATTGGTATTGTCCTGCTTTCTGTTTCATTCGGAATGCATATCGGTTATTCCGCGCAGATCGAATTCAATCTGCGAAAATAAATGAATTCATTCAGTGCCGAGAAGATGTAGACCAAAGATCGGTAATCGAGTGGAATACCCCAGAAATAAGTGAATCGGAGAAAACCATGCTAGTTGTCAAAATAACGCAAAAAGGTGTACGAACACTTGAATCAAATAGTTGGTTTGGAAATTTCATTGAACTATTAAAAGATGGCAGTGGAATCATTCAAATGTTGGTGCCAGTAAATAATCTGACATTTTTTTGCGATATGATTTGGGGCGTGGGAGAAGACGCTAAAATAATAAAGCCAAAAGAAGCTGTCAACTATTTAAAACAGAAAATAGAGTCAATGAAATTGCAATATAAAGAGTCAGTGTATTGATGCTGTTCTAAGTTTCCATTGAGATACCTTTTTCGAAAACAAAAAAACCTCAAGGCTTTTTGCCTTGAGGCTGTGTATCTCTTATGAAAAGGAGAACGAGAAGGAAGAATGAGAATGATGATGATGTGGGCGATGACGACGGTGATGGTGATGACGATGAGAAGAAGATGTATAGTGGCGATGTGGATAGCTGCTGGTATAGTGATGTCTACGATGTCTTCTTCGTGAAGAAGAAAATAGACTAAACAACCCGCAATGATACTTGATCTTATCCAAATCGTCTTTAATCTTGTCGATATAATCTTCCTTATGATCACTATAGAAGAAACGTCCGACATCGATGATTTTCACATTACCATTTTGATCTAACATTATATTATTAAGGTGAATGTCATGAGGAATAATTCCAGAAGCATAACATTCTTCGATCGCTTTTTCTAATTGACGGAATTGCGCATCTTTTAGTTTATAACCTGCATCACGCAGTTGTGCTAGGGTATACCCTTTTACTTGATCCACAACCATAAACTTTTCATTTTGGAAATGAAGTTTAGGAAACATAGGGTGCGCATTCAAGTTTGCCAGCATCAGATGATCGTCATTTTCACTAAAATCGTCTTTGTACACTTTTACAGCATAATCTTCAAAGGAGAATACTTGCCCGCTTAAACCTTCACCTAGTAGTGTATGATGTTTATTTACATCCCCCTTCACTACTAATGATGATAAATAATCAACAGACGCTTGGTCTATCAAACGAGACCCTTCCATTATTTCTCCTCCTAATGAGTTTTAGTATTTACTTGAATAATATTCTACCTGTTCTTTGAATCAATGAAAATACTTTTTTTCTTACAAATCCATGGATATTGTCAGATTATTAGCAAATAGAGGAGATTATCGAAATCATTTGCCAATTTCATTGTAAAGGATGGGACAGAAAAAAAGAAGGGACAACATTTGTACGGTTGCCCCTTCTTTTTGCTGATTTCATTTAACCAAAATATTTGATGCGTTGTTCCAGTGGGTGGAATTCTTTTTCACCTGGTTTTGCTGTTGGTTTACCAAATGGCATTTGTGCAATCAACTTCCATTCTTTTGGTAAATCCCAAGTAGTACGCACTTCTTCATCAATCAATGGATTGTAGTGTTGCAAAGAAGCTCCTAAACCTTCTTCTTCCAGAGCTGTCCAAACAACATATTGCAATATTCCTGAAGATTGATTGGACCAAATTGGAAAGTTTTCTGCATACAAAGCAAATTGTTCTTGCAGGTTTTCGACAACGTTCTGATCTTCAAAGAACAAAACAGTTCCATATCCAGCAGCAAAACCATTGATGCGTTCTTCCGTCGCTGCAAAGTTCTCTGCTGGAACGATTTTACGAAGTTCTTCTTTGGTAATATCCCAGACTTTATCTGATTCCTTTCCAAATAGCACCACAACTCTTGCACTTTGAGAATTAAACGCCGAAGGGCTATGTTTGACCGCATGTTCCACTAATTCTTTTACACGTGCAGGTTTAACCACTTCGTCTTTGTTTAACCCATAATAAGTACGTCTTGCTTCCACTGCTTCTAAAAATGTATTTGCCATAATATTTTTTCCTCCATTTGTTGGGCCAATGTAAAGCCGCTTACTTTTAGTAACTACATAACTTATTATGTATAAATCATTCTCGTTTGTCAATCCCCTTAAAATTAAAATATTCATATATAGAATAAATTGTTTATTTCTGAGAAAATAAAAAACTTCACTGTTTTGGTGAAGTTCGCTAAAAATAGCCATCCCCTTGTAAACATGTAATCTACAAGGGGATAAATACTACTTCATCTTCATCAGATCATCCATTCGCAGAGTTTTAGGCGTCTTTCCATGAACTGGGATCTTCTTTGTGTCAGAAGACCCGATCAGCAACCACAAAAGCTTTTTATAATCAGGATGGTTCACAGACACAAGCTCATTATCCTTCAGAACACAATCATAATTCTTCGCCAATCCTGCGAATGAGTACTCATACGACTTGATCGTCCCTTCTGGAGTATCAAGGATAAGTGCATAGATAGTATATTTCTCCATGTCCCCTCCAAAGTGGGGTGACAGCAGTATTTGATTGCAACTCGATTGTATCATTTAATTATTTAAAAATTACGATATGTATAAAAAAAACCAAGGATAAAGTCCTTGGTTTTATGAAATCCATGAAGCAAAAGTGCTGTAAAGCAAATATATATTTAATCCTGCAATAACTACTGCTACCGAATAAGCAGTGATTTTCAGCCACAGACGATTCGCAAATTCACCCATTTTCTTTTTATCACTTGTAAATTTTACAAGGGGAAATACAGCAAACGACAGCTGCAAAGATAAAATCACCTGACTAAATACTAAAAGTTTTACTGTGCCTGCTGACCCATACAAAGCTGTCACAATAACAGCTGGAACGATAGCAATAATTCTTGTGATCAATCGACGCAGCCAAGGTTTAAGACGAATATTAAGAAAACCTTCCATTACAATTTGACCTGCTAGCGTACCGGTTAGAGTAGAATTTTGACCAGAAGCCAGTAATGCTACACCAAATAATATACTTGCTATGGACGTTCCTAATAAAGGTGTTAATAACTGATACGCTTGACTAATATCGTCTACAGGCTTTCCAGTTCCATGAAAAGTAGCTGCTGACAAAATAAGAATAGCTGCATTAATAAAGAGTGCGAATAGCAATGCGATACTAGAATCCCATGTAGCAAATCGAATGGCACTTTTCTTGCCTTTGGGAGTTTGTTCAAATGCTCTTGTTTGCACAATACTCGAATGCAAGTAAAGATTGTGAGGCATTACAGTCGCCCCTAAAATACCAATCGCAATATAGAGCATTGCCGGATTTGTAACAATTTCTGTACTTGGGACAAAACCATGTAATACATGCGGAACATTTGGTGAAGCCAAAAATAACTCAACAGCAAAACATAATCCAATAATAGCAATTAACGATATTACAATCGCTTCAATCGGACGAAATCCTTTGTTTTGTAAAAGTAAAACAAATAATATATCACATGCTGTGATTAACACGCCGTAAATAAGCGGAATACCAAACAGCAAATTAAGAGCAATTGCTGATCCAATTAGTTCAGCCAAATCACAGGCAGCAATCGCAATTTCACATAAAACCCAAAGCACAAAAGCAACAGGTTTGCTATAGTGATCACGACAAGCTTGAGCCAAATCCCGTCCTGTAACAATACCAAGTTTGCTCGATAATGATTGCAAAAGCATAGCCATTAAATTGGATAACAAAATAACAGAAAGTAAAGTATACATAAAGGTCGATCCGCCAGCTAGATCGGTTGCCCAGTTTCCTGGGTCCATGTAGCCGACTGCGACTAAATATCCTGGACCTACAAACGCTAAAAACTTACGAAACGCTGATCCTTTTTTTGGAACAGGCATAGAACGGTGTACCTCACGTAAAGAAGGATTAGTTCTGTCTCTTCTCCATCCTGTCTCCGAAGGAACTTTATCTTTCACGGATAAAGTCTCCATCATAAATCCCTCCTCTATTTCTATCTTTAACAATTTTGACTACAACAATTTTATTTGCCATAACAAAAAAAGTTTCCCTTGGCTAAATTATACGTCATTTTATTTATTTTGTGTAGATACATATTGAAAAATATGCTGTACTTATTGAGTAAGTTCCTTGTTTATTTTTAGAGAATTTATTTTTTCATTTTCATCCAGAAAGAGGGAAACGTTTGAAAGTACATAAACTACTGTCTTTTTACTTTTTTTTGGCCTTCAGTGCTATATGCAGTATTATACTCGTCTACACAATTAACCAAAATTTATCCAGCATGAACGCTCACTTTTGTTTTATCTTAACTGCTTCTTTTTGTTTCATTCTGTTCTTTTTTTTACAGAATCGAGTTTTCCCATCTTGGTCGATGATTCTGTTTTGTGCCTATTTATCATGGATGGATACGTTATTATTGTTTCGACCGTTACTTCATGCTACCACTGGATGGAACTTCATCCCGATTATTCATAGTGTTTCTCTCGCTTCAAAACTTACAGTTAATAATTTCATTTGGTATTTTGGTGGAAACATTCTATTGTTTATTCCTATAGGATACTTTTTTCAAGTATTTGCTTGTGCTTTTAAGAAATCATTTTTCTCAGGATTATTTTTAATGGTAGGAGTAGAGATAACGCAAGCTGTTACCCATCGAGGAGTTTGTGATATAGATGATCTTTTGATGAACATGTTTGGAGTTACAGTAGGTATTTTCATTCGCATAGGACACTTTCTTAAAGGGAAGAATCAAAAAAGACACATATAACTGTTAAGATATGGTTAAGATTCATGCAAATTCACAATGAATATTTCTTTTCTTTTACTTGATTATGTAAAATATAATGGAAAGATAAGATTCCATTTTTTCAGGAGGGAATAGCTTGCTATTTAATCGTTCAAAAGATCGGTTCTTTTATCAAACTTTAACCGATGCCACACTGAATATTGTCGAAGCTGTTAAGTTGTTTCGTGAGAATGTGGAAACGCTTCAACAAAAAGAACAGATCGCTGATAAAATAAAAGAACTAGAATCAAAAGGAGATGAATATACCCACCTTATCTTGCAAGAACTTGATAAAACCTTTGTCCCGCCTATGGATCGTGAAGATATTATGGCATTAGCAGGAAATTTAGATGATGTTTTGGATGAAGTAGAAGCATGTACAGCGAGATTTGTTTACTTCAAAATTGACGAAACAACTCCATACCTAATTAAATTTGCGGATAACCTCGAAAAATGCGCAGATTTACTCCACAAAGCTTTTGTCGCTTTAGAGAAAAAGGAATTCACTACCATACGCAAAATTTCTATTGAAATCAATGAACTAGAAAACGAAGGCGACCGCTTGATGCGTGAAAGTGTACATACTTTATTTGAAGAACCAGTGGATCTATTAAACCTGATTAAAATGAAAGAGATATATGAACGCTTGGAAGATGTCAGTGATACATTTGAAGATTTAATGGATGTGATGGAAAGAGTGGTCATGAAATATGCCTGAGCTTTCCATACTAGTTATTATCGTAGTCATCCTTGCGCTAGCATTCGATTTTACCAACGGCTGGCATGACACGGCAAACGCCATTGCCACGGTAGTAGGAACACGAACTCTCACTCCTGGGAAAGCAATTATGATGGCGGCGATCTTAAATTTGGTTGGGGCGCTTTTCTTTACAGAGGTAGCCAAAGCAATTGGCAAAGATATTGTAGATCCAAGCAACATCTCACTCGTTGTGTTGGTTTCAGCACTACTATCTGTCATTTTGTGGAATGTAGTTACTGTTTTCATGGGATTACCTACAAGTTCTTCCCATGCCTTAATCGGGAGTCTCATTGGAGCGGCATTTGCTTTTAAAGGATTGGGCATTCTTAAGATAAAAGGAATTCTTGTTATTTTGCTTGGACTCGTACTGTCACCTATTTTAGGAGCTCTTATCAGTTTTATCATTATAAAGATCATTCGGGCAATATTTCGTAATAAACAACCATCCAAAGTAAAAAGATTGTTTCGTCCTTTGCAGTTACTTTCTGCTGCTTTTATGGCATTTAGTCATGGTGCATCAGATGCACAAAAAGCAATGGGAATCATTGGAATGGCACTTATTGCAGGTCACTATCACACCGAGTTTACTGTTCCGTTTTGGGCAATGATTTCTTGCGGATTGGCTATGGCACTCGGAACTGCAATCGGCGGACAAAAAATTATTCAAACGGTCGGTTCTAGGCTTAGCCGTCTGGAAACGCCACAAGGTTTTGCCGCAGAGACAGGCGCTGCTATTCTGCTAACGACAATTGCAAAAATTGGTGTTCCCGTAAGTACAACACATACGATCACTGGATCAATTATTGGAGTAGGATTAGCAGACCGGATACGAAGTGTCCGCTGGAGTGTTGCTACAAAAATCGTGTATGCATGGGTGCTAACGTTACCAGTCACTGCAATTATTGCCTTTTTATTGTTTCATTTGTTTACTCTTTTCGGATTATAGATAAAAAACCCGAGTGCTCATCATGTAAATGAAGAACACTCGGGTTTTTATTATATAGTTTCTCCAATGAAATTCAATATAGAGGTCTCCTTGCACCGCAGTACAGGGAGACTCCCACATCTCACCACTGTCTACTCGTCAGAACACGAGGGGCTGCTTCGCCTCTTGGCGATAAATGTCATGACACCTTGGGCATCAGGGGCTGAAGAAACCACGTGTTCCATCCCAGATTTATCCAGCGCTTTCTTGATGTCTTCCACGGAAAGACCGATTGGAGGAAAGAGGAGGCAAGAAGGAGCTTGCTCCTCTGTAGTATAACCAGCTGTGTGGCCAATCCCGATTGGAAAGATCATGCCATTCTCCTGTGCTTGATGTGGGTACACTTGAATAAAGTGTATATTACATATATTAGTTTGAACGATTGGACAACAATTTTCAATGTTTTTCTAATTCGTATCTTTAAATCCAATTAGAGACAATGGTGCTTTTCATCCTTTTAAGGTATTGGTGTATTGTCCCTTGGTTGATTCTCTCTCCTAGCCATTTCATATTTCATCGCTCGTTGATAAGATTGATTTAATAACGATTGAATTTTGGCTTCATCTGGTTTGATATCAACTTCTGGAGTTTTTAATACAAATACCGAATCTTTTTTCGGAGCTAGCTTCATATAAGAGTGATGAGGCTGAATCCACTCATAATCTTTTGGAGTTACTTGTCCAACTCGATCCTTCATTCCTCGAACGACCATACTCGCATCAGTTGGCGAAACTTGAAAAGAAACGACATTTCCACATTGTCGGAAGAGACAATCAATCATCTGTCCACTCAAGTAATCTTTTATCCCAGATGCAGTTACGATCAGCGGTGTGCGGTTATTTGTCATATCTTTTAAATAACCATATGGATTGGGCATAATATCATGAATAAAATAAGACCCTTCATCAAGAATGATTGGATGAAGCGGATTAAAGTGACCATTCATCCTTCGCATTTCTCTTGGATAAGAAAAAATTTCAAATATCATAAAGACTTTTGATACGACATATTTCTTTTGCTCCGCAGTAAGACCGGATAGATCTAATATTTGGATATGTCCTTGGTTAATCGCTTTTAGCCAGCGAAATCCATCCGTACGCTGATTGAGTATTGTCCCCATTTCTCCAGAATTCCAAAGCCTGAGTCGAGTGAGTGATGGACTGCGTATTAATTCTTGCGGCCAATTTATTGCACCTGTTTCCGAGTGAATATACTTTCGCAGTTGCTCTCGTAACGATCGATTGCGCTCATTGTTCTGAGGAACTTGATCAAATATCGTTTTCGCATATGCTGGATCTTCAAACACCCGCTGCATATTCCAAATGGAACCTTGATCGAGTAAATCGAGTGCTGTTGCTGTCATCATAAATGCATCAGGAACCTGAGGCCCCCAAAACCCTGCATCCAATCTCCTTAAAATCTCACCAACATATCCATATTCCGCTTGAGGAAAATCGATATCAAATGGATTAAATGGAAATTTCCATTCTCGAAAACGAGCAGCAGTAACATAAGGATGTAAATGCTCAGGTAACTCAGTCAGCAGTCGATCTGATAATGTTCCATCCATGTCTACTACTGTACAGCCATATTTGTTTTCATCTGTTCGTTGATTTAAAAAATCTAATAACCACTGCAAAACAAAAGTTGTTTTTCCCATGCCATTTCGTCCGAAAATAACCATATTTTCTGTCAAACTATCGATAGGCAAATGAATAGGATGGTCAGTAGGTCCCCGTGAATTTGTACCCAAGTAAACGATGTTATCTTGTTCAGAACATTTCCGAATTTCAATTGGGGCTACTGGCAATTGCATATTTTGATTATGAATAAATGCTGATCGTGGTAATGCTGGTACTCTGGCAAGACCAGACAGTTCTTGATCTCCAAGAACCACGACATTCTTTTTTGTGCGAAAAGGAAAAATACGATTGGAAAATTCATATCGAAACAGTGGTTTAATCGTCTGCCACCACTCACGAATTTGAAAACGGTTGAATTGCGCATGTTCCATCCAACTAAATGCTTTGCTGCATTGATTCGCTAGTAATTCTGCATTTTCCTTCGTTTCATCAAAAGCGAGAATTCGTATGGCTACTTCTGCTTTCATCCGATTTTTTTTATTTTGTAATGCTTGCAAATACAGTTGATTTTCTCCAGTAGGAGCACTCTTATCTCTTTTAATATCACGTATCGCTCGCGAAAAAGATGACTCTACTTGATGATCATAAACAGGTCGAATGAGAAACTGACAGATAACTGATTGTGTCTCACTCAATTGGCTTATTAATTCTAATAAATTGGAGTGTGTTTCTAAATCATCTGGATACTGAACATTTAAAGGCAGAGCATAATCATATTCCAGCAATAACCTTGCCCCAGCATGAGGACGTGAATAATCGATAGTTGGCGCCTTTTCTGAAGGGTGTATTTGAATATCTGGAAAAGCAGTATGAAGCGCATCAATCATTCTTTCTCCATAAATCTTCTTAGAAGCCCAGCAACCGTATTGGGGATCACCAGCATGCGCATGTATTTCCCAAGCAATCCAAGGTTCTTGTATCAGAAAAGGCATCCGTTCATACCATCGTTTTTTCATAAACCGAAGCATTTGATTCCATACTTGAGCCATCGGTTTATATTTTGGTTTATCGCCAGCTTGAATGGTCAGTTTGTAATATACTCCTTTTGGAATCGCAAAAGGCATAAGATGAAATCGTTTCATTCGATTCCTCTCCCCCACAATAGGGATGGGATACCCATCCATTGCTTCTTGTTAAAAAGGCTTTAAAAAACTTTTTCCCATCGAATCTCCGTAAAGAATTTGCATGTACTCATCTACTCCATCCAATCCCAATGCTTTTTGATTCCCTATTTCATCTTTGTCATTTTTACTTTTCCAAGGAACCATTTCCCATTCTTGTTCGCGTTTGTTTACTTCACCCAAGTAATTCATCTCTAATTCATCCACTTCTGCTTGTGTTAAGATTGGAGTTCTTGGAAGATACGCGCGGTTTGTAAATGCATACGTTCGTCCGCCTTCATTGTTAATCGCCATTTGCAGGTATCCGAAAAATGGGTCTAACATTTGAAAATCTTGTGATTCTAAACCTAACGTATGCATATGTTCACTTATAAAATCAGCATCTGCTGCATTTGTTAAACGATAACTCAAGATTGTTTCTACATTTCGAAAAATGGATTCAGCAACTGGTTGATTAATATAGTTAGTTATACCAGGTATCCCCATCCATAATGGCATCTTATATCTTTTTGCCTCATGGAAAAAATACTCCAAGTCACCAAATGCTTGATTCAAATAAATACTCGCATCATCCAAAACAAGGGGATGCAAAGGTAAATATTCACCAGCTGTACGTTTCTTTTCTCTGCTTAACATCGCCGCTTGAAACAGTGTGATTACAGAAGAACCCATCCTCGGTCTATCTCCTGCATTCAAACCGGACAGATCAAAGATTTGAAAATACCCCTTATCCAGCGCATCTGTCCAGCGAACTCCATTGGAATAATGATTTAATGTAGTACTCATCCCAGACATATTGATTTCCCGCAAGCGAGTGATCATCGAATTATTAAAAAATTCTTCTTTCCAATTGCTTTCTGTTGGTTCTTGTAAATATCGGTATAAAAATTTTGCAATGGAATTTTCAATTGGATGCTGTCGGTTTAATTGATGAATCACATTCAAACAAAACTGATTATCTTCAATTAATAATTGCAAATTAAAAAGTGTTGCCCGATTGAGTTTTAATAGGGCAAGTGCCCCATATAATAAATGATCAGATACAAATGGAGTCCAATAATCTGTTCCCAAACGACGAAATATTTCTAGTACAATTCGTGCCTTTTGGTGATTTGACTCAGCAAAATCTATATCAAAATAATTAAATGGATATTGACCTCGTTTAAAGCGAATGACTTTTACCAAATGATGCTGCGATTTTGGAATCCGTTCCAATACTTGATTTGCCAATTTCCCTTGAATATCCAGCACAGTAAAACCTAATTTATTGTCATCTGTGCGGGCTTTCATATAATCACAAAGCAAATTTACCAGAGTAGTGGTTTTCCCAGTTTGCGCTGCACCAAACACTGCAAAATGATTTTCTAATGTTTCGATTTGAATTTGATTGGGGCGAACATTTAAATTTTTCTCCATTTTCCCGACTGATACTGTATTTTTACGTTCTTGCTGCTTACGAATATCAATAGGATCAGCAATTCTTCGACCTCCAAGCCAGTCTACTTTGGAGGAAGGCGTATAAACAGGTGCATGAATCATTTTAGAAAGCTCATCCGTCCCCATCACTACTGCATTTTGTTTTTTTCGAAATGGAAATAACTTGTTCTTAAATTCGTAGCGAAACATCGGACGAATCATTCTCCACCATTCCCGCCACTGCAAAGTATTGAGTTCTGTTGATTCTGAGGTGGATAAAATTTGAGCACAAGGCTCCAATATTTGCTTGCTTTCTTCCAATGTATCAGCAAAAGATAGTAATCGAATAACTACCTCAGCTTTGGACTGCTGGGACTTTTGCAAGATAGCTGCATGCAACCGATCTTCTCCGTTTTTCCCGTTCTTTTCTAGTGAATGCAATGCTTTTGTAAAGGAACGAGTGACTTGAAAATCATAAACCGGCCTGATCAGAAATTGACATACAATCCGTTGATTCTTTTTCAACTTACTTAGGTATTCATGCAATGCTTGTTCAAGAGAGGTATCCCATCCAGTTGGCAAACAAAAATTCCTCTCAAACTCCATTTTATAACCATAGTGCGCTCTCTGAAAATTCAATAATTCTGGAGGTTCAGAAGCAATAACTTCCAATGACGGATCAACAACCGCCAATCTCTGGGCTATTTCATAACCGCTTTGAGAATCCGATGCCCAATAATAATATTTTAACTGCTGATTTGTAGCATCTATCTCCCAAGACATCCAAGGTTCTTTCAATTGAAAGGGAAAACGCCGATACCACTTTTTTAAATGCAAATACTCCATAACGCCGTCCCACGCAATTTTTTGTTGCGATATAGGCAGAGCAGTACTTGGGGTACGTTTGATTTGATAGTATTTGCCCTTCGGTCGCAATTGGGGTAAAAAATAGTACCTTTTCACGTTTTCCTCCTTTTGGTACGTTTTTTTATTTTACAAAAACGCTTAATTTACCATTTCGACGTATATATATCATAAAATTATCATTGTTTTGTTACTAGATCAATTACAAGTTATTAGAAAAAGGTATAATTTTACTAATATAGGATTTTTAAGAGATGAAAATCGAGAAAGGGTAGCTATCAAATAGATAACTACCCTGAATTATTCTACTCTTTTTCTTCCTCATCTTTTTTATTATTCGGCTGCCAGTTCGCTAGCATTTTTTCCATGTCAATTCCCGAAACTTGCTTGACCATTTCTGGTGTTTGAGCCATAAGCTTAGTTACGTAATTACTTACTTTCGTAGCTCCATCTGCTCCAGCAGAGTCAATTACAGTAAGCTTATCAATATTTTGCATCGGTAAAGAAATTTGTTTTGCTAACTCCGGAATCATTTTTACAATTAAATCTAATACAGCTGCTTGACCATATTGATTAAAAGCTTCTGCAAGTTTTTGTTTTGCCTCTGCTTCTGCTAATCCTTTTGCCCGAATTACTTCAGCTTCCGCTGTACCTTCCATTTGCTCAACTTCAGCTTTCGCAGTACCTTTCGCTTTTAAAACCTCAGCTTCTGTGATACCTTCGATTTTTTCAATTTCTGCCTTTGCAAAACCTTTTGCCTTCTCCGCTTCTGCTAACGCATGTCCTTTTGCCTTGATAGAAGAAGCTTCAGCCTTTGCTTGTGCTTCTTGTTGAAATCCGTTAGCAATAGCTTCCTGCTCTTTTGCATATCGGTCTGCATCCGCTTTTTTGCGCACCTCTGCATCATACTGCTTTTCTCGACGAAGTATTTCTTTTTCTTCTAACTCAATCTGTTTTTGTTTTCTTACTAGTTCAATCTTCATCTCCTCTTCGACAACTTGCTGTTTATTTTTATTTCCCTGCAAGGAATAGGCTTGGTCTGCTTCTGCCTTTTTCTTATCTTGCTCGATTTTAAATGCAGCTATTTTAAGTTCTTTGTCTTTTTTAAATTCCTCAATATTTGTCTCCGTGATCAATGTTGCTTTTGTTCCTTCTTCACGGGCTTTTGCTGTCTGAATTTCTGTATCTCGAATAGCATTTGCTTCGGCAATATCTGCATCTCTTCTAACCATTGCAATACGAGGGCGACCAAGCGCATCCAAATAACCGTTTTTATCTTTTACATCTTTAATCGTAAAGGAAACAATACTAAGCCCCATTTTTTTCAAATCACGTGCAGCCACAGTCTGAACTTGCTGGGCAAATTTTTCGCGGTTTTTATATACTTCTTCTACAGTCATTGTCCCTAGAATCGCCCGCAGATGACCTTCCAACACTTCGCGAGCTTCGTCATTTAACACTTCATTTGATTTGCCCATAAATTGTTCTGCAGCTGTCGCTACATCATCCAAAGAACCGCCAATTTTTATAATCGCAACCCCATTTACCATTATCGGAACGCCTTGTTCTGTATACACTTCTGGAGTGTGTACTGTTAGTTTATGAGAAAGCATACTCAATTTTTCTGCACGCTGAAAGATCGGAACAATAAATGCGCCGCCGCCACGAATAATTTTTATTTTTCGACCTGATTCATCCGCAAGCACATTTTTACTTCCTAAAATGTTACCGGTTACAATCATTGCCTCATCTGCACCCACTGTTTTGTATCTAGCCCAAAAAGCGATAGAAAAAATAAGAATAACTCCTACTACTATTCCAGCAGTTTGAAAAATTAACAAATATAATCATCCTTCCACTATATCTACATAAATCACTTGGTCTCTCACTTCTCGGACAATGATCTTTGTACCTTCCGAAAGAGGCTTGCCATCCATGCTAGCGGCAATATGGTTTGTATTTCCACCAGCCATAAATATCAATACTTCTCCATACCCATCATGCGGTATGGATATCCAAACTTCCCCTTGCCTGCCGATTAACTCTTGTAAACGATAACCTGTGGAATTTTCAGTTCGTTCCGCAGGTCGAATGACTAAATAATAATAAAAAGCAACCCCAAACAAAGCCACAGAGGCTGCATATAGCAAAACTTGATCCAGATTCATCGATGTCCAATTACTGAAAAGAAAACCTGAACCTCCAAAGATTGTTAATCCTACAAATAAAGATATTGGCTGAAAAAAAGGAACTTGAATTTGCAAAAAATCTCCAAAGAAATCACCAAGAAGGAGACTGAAAATACAAAAAACAATACCAACTACAAAGCAAATCCCAAATAGAATACCGATACTTTTCTCCTTCCTCTCTATAATATCATTATATAAAAAAACAAAATATTTTTCTTGGCATTGAAATATATTGTTATTGATTTGTAACCTTGTGAATAATCAACAAATGACAGCAGATTTGCATAATAATATAAAAACATTTATCATTTATTTAAAGATTTTTCTTCTCATAGCAAAAAAACTCCCTTTCCCTTATTCTCCTTCATAAAACTTTCTCACCGAATCCTCATCATTTTTACTCCTTCTGGACAAAATAACAGCAAAAAGGAATAGCAAAACATTAATTTATTTTATATTTGACAGAAACTTTTATGTCATAAAAGGGATGATGGAAACGAATGATTAAATTTGAAAATGTTTCAAAGCAATATCATAACGGACATATGGTTTTAAAAAATTTAAACCTCCATTGCAAAGAAGGCGAAATCACTGTCTTTATCGGTCCTAGCGGCTGCGGTAAAACGACAACAATGAAGCTGATCAACCGCTTAATTGATCCTACAAAAGGCAAAATACTGGTCAATAATGTCGATATATCCACCATCAGCCCAGTAAAATTAAGAAGAAGTATCGGCTATGTTATTCAGCATGTCGGCTTGTTTCCACATATGACCATTGCTGATAATGTCGCAGTTGTTCCACGCTTATTAGAGTGGGATGAAGAACGCATCCAAAAACGAATTGATGAATTGCTGGATATGGTAAATCTCAAACCCGATACATATCGCAATCGCTATCCATCTGAACTCAGCGGAGGACAACAACAACGTATTGGTGTTATTCGTGCATTTGCTGCTGATCAATCTATTATTTTAATGGATGAACCATTTAGTGCACTTGACCCTATTAGCCGCGAACAATTGCAGGATGAATTGATTTATTTACAAAAAGAAATTAAAAAGACAATTATTTTTGTGACTCATGATATGGATGAAGCACTTCGAATCGCAGATAAAATTGTATTGATGCGAGGCGGAAGAATACTACAAGAAGGAACACCAGAACAAATTTTGCGACGTCCTGCAAATGATTTTGTAAAAAACTTCATCGGAAAAAAACGATTGGCTCAGTTTGAAGCAATTCCAGATTCAGCAGAAGTAATGACAAAAAAACCTGTCACCATCTTACCTACACGCGGCCTTGCAGAATCGGTCAAAATTATGGAACGCAAACAAGTGGATTCGTTGGTCGTTGTGGATACTCATGATCGACTACAAGGATACATTACGATCTACGATGTCCTTCAACAATTCCGAGATGAACAAAAAAGAATAGGTGATATCATGCATCCTTTTGAGCATGTTATCTCCCCAGAAACACCGCTCAACCAAACGATTGAACTCATGGATGAACATAAATTGCCTTATGTACCGGTGGTTAAAAAGGATCAAACATTAATCGGACTTGTCACTAGAGGAAGCATCGTCGGGCACATGTCTGACATTTACTCTACCAATGGAAATGAAGGAGCATAAATGGAATACTTAAAAATTTTTATCACTCGTGGAAATGATTTGTGGAGAGCGATGATCGAACATCTGCTTATCTCTGGGTCTGCTTTGATTTTAGGGATCATCGTCTCGGTTCCATTAGGAATTTACCTTGTAAAAACGAAGAAAACATGGCTGCGATCTGTCGCTTTCACTATCACTAATATTTTCCAAACGATACCGAGCTTGGCATTGTTAGCGATATTAATTCCATTAATCGGTATTGGGAAATTTCCAGCTATTGTTGCATTATTTCTGTATTCACTTCTGCCTATTTTGCGAAATACATATTCAGGCTTTGAGTCGATTGATACAAGTATTATCGAGGCTGCAAAAGGAATGGGATATGACTCCAGACAACGTCTATTTAAAATTGAATTACCGCTTGCAATTCCATACTTAATGTCGGGCATTCGTTTAACTACCATTTACATCATCAGTTGGGCTACACTTGCTACCTTGATTGGTGCAGGAGGGTTAGGAGAATTAATATATGGTGGTCTAAGTGTTTATGATAAGCCTTTAATCTTTGCCTCTGCGATTACAACTATGATCCTCGCAATTGTCATCGACTTTTTGCTTGGAGCACTGGAAAAGTTTTTAACAAAGCAAACTACGAGCCGGGAACAATCAGCTTAATTTCAGCAATTAAAGACAAGGAGGTTAGCTGAAGTGAAAAAAATAAGCATCCCAATCATTAGTCTCATTATTTTCCTCCTGTTGGCCGGATGTTCTACCAAAGAAACGATTACGGTAGGTACGCAAACTTTTACTGAAACGAAAATTCTCGGTTATATGTACAAACACTTAATCGAACAAGAGAACCCCAATCTTAATGTGGATGTGAAGACTGATCTATCTTCCAGTCCCTTTATTGTCAATGCATTAAAGGAAAGAGAAATTCAGCTCGGTACTTTATATACAGGAGAAATATTTAACAACTGGTTTCCTATTCAACAAACAAAGAATAAACAAAAAGTTTTGGATCAGGCACAACGCGGGTTCAGTAAATACTTTCAATTTAAATGGTACAATCCCATCGGCTTTGAAAATACGTATGCATTTACCGTAACTAAAGAAATGGCGGATAAGTATCACTTAAAAAAAATCTCTGATCTCAAATCTGTAGCAAAAACGATGCAACTCGGGGTAGACACCTCATGGATGGAAAGGGATAACGATGGTTATAAGCCATTTGTAAAAACATATGGATTATCCTTTAAAAATGTATTTCCAATGGAGATCAACTTAGTCTACAAAGCGGTTGCCAATAAACAAATGGATATCGTTTTGGCTTATTCTTCTGATGCACGTATTAAGCAATATAATCTTGTAACCCTAGAAGATGACCGCCATTTCTTCCCACCATATGATGCATCAACAGTAGCATTGCAAGAGACACTTAAAAAATATCCAAAAATAAACGATGCTCTTGAAAAATTACAAGGAAAAATTAATATCGATACAATCCGTACCTTAAATGCAAAAGTAGATATCGACATGGAAGAACCAGAGCAAGTTGCGATCGACTATCTGAAACAACAACATTTGATCAAGTGAGTGAGGTGAAATAATTGGACGCATTTATACGGTACATACAACACAACTGGGATAACTTATTACTGATGATCGGACAACATATTGCGATGGTGCTGCTCGGCATTTTACTGGCTTTACTAGTGGGTATTCCACTTGGTATCTGGTCAGCCAAAAGCGAAAAAGCTAGCAAATATATTTTGGCGTTCGCTAATCTTATTCAAGTATTTCCAAGCCTCGCACTACTTGCAGTACTGATGGTGCTGTTTGGAATCGGCTTTAATTCCGTTGTCATTGCCTTATTTTTGTACTCTTTATTACCGATCATCCGAAACACCTATGTAGGCTTAAAAGAAGTCGATCAAAGCATTTTAGAAGCTGGGAAAGGTGTAGGAATGACAAAATTCCAGTTGCTGCGCAAAGTGCAGATTCCACTGTCGCTCTCGTTCATATTTTCTGGAATTCGCTTAGCAGCAGTGATCGCCATCGGGGTAGCAACCCTTGCCCCTTTTATTGGCGGAGAAGGTTTGGGGAAAGAAATATACTCCGGCATTAACTTGCGTGATCCTGTCAAAATCTATACCAGCGCAATCATTACAGCTCTTTTAGCGATATTAGCGGACTATTTGCTGGGACTTGCAGAAAGAAAAACGCGCGTAGAATAATGAAGGCACACCCTTTTGTGAACAAGTTATAATGAGTAGGTAAAACTATTTCACAAAAGGGTGTGCTTCTTTGTCTATTACTTATTCAAGAGATCAAATCATTTCTTTTATTCATGAAACATTGGTCAACCACAATTACTTTATTTATCACACATTAGACTGTGCGATTGACAGCTTTAGTGGATTTATACACCATCACGGTTTTACATTAGCAAAAGTTCCCAACCAATATGATGTTATTGCCTATGGTTACGTTGATCAAGCAACAAACAAAGCCTTTAATGATGAAGGTGGGGAAACTACGCTCACAGAACTTTTAGTACCGTATGATTTTTATCAAATTAAAAAGTTAGAACGAAGCCGCATACAGTATTTGTTAACCGAGGTACTAAATGAATACAATGATTATATCAGCTATGGTTTTTTTGATAATTTTGTAGAGCTACAAAACATAATCGAACCATGGAATTATAAAATCGTGAGCATTTTAAAAGCGGATGAAGATGATGAAGAAGACGAAATCGAAGAATTTGGCTATTTGGATGAACAAACCAACAAAGTATACGATGTGAATGGGATAGAAGCAAAATTAGCTGACTAAAATGCAGTAAATCAACAATAATTAATTTTTTGCGGTTTGGACAACCTGCGAACCTCTTAAAAAAACCGAAATAAAGAAATTAACATATGAACTTATTCCATTCAATGATAAACATCAACCAAATACATATAATTTTCTGGTATTATATATAAAACACTTATCAAAAATTAGCTTTCCACCACGATGAGAGGTTGATATTAAATGGCTACTTTTGTACTTATTCATGGCGCTTGGCACACTGGAGCTTGTTGGAATGATGTTGTTTCCTTATTAGAAGAACAAGGGCACAAAGCCTATACCCCTACTGTTGGCGGAAATGAAGAAGGCGGAGATAAGTACGTTGATATCAAACAAGCCTATCAACCGATAATTGACTTGATTGTAGAAAAAGATTTGCATGATATTATATTGCTTGGACACAGCCTTGGCGGTGCTGCTGTACAATATATTGCCCAAACGCTACCAGAGCGGATTCGCCGCTTGATTTTTATGGGAGCTATTTTAGTAGAAGATGGACAGTCCATTGTAGAAGGAATGCTCGCACATGTCCTAGCGGAGGGACAAGATCCAAAACTCGCTTTTGGTGATAGTGAAATGGGACAACCTTTTCTCCTGCCATTTGAAAGTTTTCGAGAAATTTTCATTAATGATGGCGATTTAGCAACTGCAAAAGCAGCTTATGAAACGTTAACTACCAACCCAGGAACATTTATCCTTGAGAAGCTGGATCTAAAGCAATTTTATGCGCTTGATACGCCTCGTTCCTTTTTACAAGGAACCATTGATACAGCTTTCAACCAAAACTTCTACCAGAAAATGCGGAAAAATTTAGGGGTACACCGCTACATACAGTATGAAGGCAGCCACGAAATCATGTTTACCAACCCAAAAGAAATCGCCCAAAAAATCATTGTGGCAGGTCAAGATTAATCCATATATATAAAGCGCTCTTCACACAAGAGCGTTTTTACTATTTAATTCCAAGGTTAAAAGATATCTACTTGATTTCCAGTTTCTATTATTCATTCGCACAGTAATTATCTTTTTTCGGGTCCATAGGAGTCACTCCGCCCGGATAGAAATCGGCTGTATTTTCTTGGGTTGCTGCTTGGTACGCTTCTGCTGTCCCATAAAAGAAACGATACAATCCTGGATATTCGATAAGTTTATCATTGTATTCTGCCTCACTTGTTGTCACTCCACCGAAAATATATTTTACTCCCTTTGGCGGATTCCAATATTGATCTTGATCCTGATCTGGGATTTCCTTTCTGTATCCGTTTTTATCAATGGTATAAAATTCAAGAGATCCACCGGAATCCACCTTCGTACAAGTTTCATAATGGCCAGTGGAGGAAATCGGTACAATAGCATAATCCTCTTCCATGACTAGAGGTTTCCTTTTTGGGATATCACCAATGACATAAACCCAGCCTGTATATGATTCTGGAATGAGAAATCGCAAATTTATGTCTTTTTCATCTGCGAAAAATGAACGCAAACTCAAAATAATAAAAGTGAGAATAACCATCGTAAAGGAAAGCAAGACAGGCCTCTTAGTTAATCTTTTCATAAACAGATATAACCCCATTCCACTCTGTTCAACAACGTTTTTATCCATTGTTTGCATCTTTATTTTAAATTGATGACCGTCTAGCTTTCAGCCAGACGGTCAAACACAAATCGATTAAGATGTCACCTCATGTGTAGAGATAACTGCTTCAGCCATTGCTTTAGCCGCATCCATATTTTGCGGCAGCACATGAGACTGCATTAGTTCCTGCATTTTAGGCACAGAAATATACATTGGGATCAGGTATCGTCGGAAAGGATTCACTGACATATATGTTTTCTTGTCATGAAATCCTTCAATATCAAAAAGCTTCGCATTTTTTGGTACCTGTACCATGACATGTACCATTGCAGAACGTACAAACTGATCCCATTCCCGTACATTTCGCCACATCCACTGCTCTGGAAATCTACCAAGATAAGATGCATTGATCCAACATACTGGCATCCAGCCTTTGATGATATAGAATGCTAGAGCAAGTGCATAGCATTGTCCATTCATATAGGCAATTTTTGCTTGTTCGTCTAGATGCCCTTCTCTGATTTCCAGGCACTTTTTTTCTCGTGTTTTCGGCTCAAATGCCCACACATTCCACATCACGCCTCCAAGGTGGAAAGCAATCGATAAATCTATGATAACATTTAATTTAAAAATAAATACATAGAAAAGAGTGTGAATAATGGATCTCGGCTTAACAAGGATACAAAACCAATATGTATATGGAAAGAAATTTGATCATGCAGAAGATGTAGTGAAATGGATGGGTGCAATACAGGCTCAAGACTACAATCAAGCATTGTGGGCGATAGGTCAACGGATGGAATCTGCTACTATTCTGGACGTTGAACAAGCCATTAAAGCGAAGAAAATCTTACGAACTTGGCCTATGCGTGGAACCATACATTTTGTACCAGCCATTGATGCCAAATGGATGCTTGCATTATCAAAAGAAAGAATGTTAGCACAAAGCCGTCGAAGAAGAGAAAACCTAGCGTTGACTGATGAAGTAATCACGAAATCCATTACCTTATTCTCTAATGCATTACAAGGAAACAAAAGATACACTCGTCTTCAATTGATGGATTTATTAGAAAAATCAGGAATTGAAACCAAAAATCAACGCGGCTATCATATTTTGTGGTATATATCCCAAATTGGCTTGATCTGCCATGGACCACTCCAAGATAAACAACAAACCTTTGTACTATTAGATGAATGGGTTCCCAATGCTAAAAAATTATCGAGAAGTGAAGCGCTTAGCGAACTAGCCAAACGTTATATCACTAGCCACGGACCAGCAACCGTGCATGATTTTGCTTGGTGGGGCGGTTTAACAGTGAAAGATGCTAAACTAGGTATTGAGCTGAGCAAAACAGAATTTTACTCACAAAAAATAAATGAAAAAGAGTATTGGATGCATAATACTGCTCCAAAACATGTGAATTTCATTGGAAATACTGTACATCTGCTTGCCGGATTCGATGAGTACTTACTCGGTTATAAGGATCGAAGTGCGGTCTTAACAGCAGAATACGCTCCTCAGGTCGTGCCGGGAAATAATGGCATTTTCTTACCTACACTTGTTGTTGGTGGACAAGTGATTGGGACGTGGACACGAAAACAAAAGAAGAATTCATTGGATATAACGGTTCGCCCATTTAAAAATGTAGAAGAAGTGAAGGAATTGATTGTTTTTGAGGCAAAAAAATACTGTAATTTCATCGGCAAGCCATTAGGAATGAATACTATTGAAGTAGTTCATTGAGGAAACTAACCATCACCTGCGGAGAATACGGGACCAAGCACAGATATTGTTTTGTCAAAATAAGTGTTGCACCAGTACTTTCAAAAGTACTGGTGCTTAGTTGCCAATGATTCAAACTACAATCGATCGAAACTTATCGCGACTATCTTTCCTTTTCGCTTCAAGTTTTTCTATTTGGCTGTCAATTCCTCGAATTTCCTCGTCATGTTTGCGCTTTTTCTTTTCAAGAAAATGAATCGCTTTCACCAATTCATCTTTTCCATTCATGAATGCTGATTCGGTCACATGTTCTTTTATCCACTGCGTTCCAACATGTTTACTCACATCGTCAATAAATCCTTTATACGCATATGTGATCAAACCGCAGTCCAGTTTTGCAAATGCGTTTTTGATACACATATTCATGTGTTCCTGAGCGGATCGATCAGCCATATCGACTCCTTGTAGTTCCCAGTCAACGGAATTGCTATATTCATTGAGTATCATTGCTTCCATTGCCATGAGACTGTGTTTATTTCATCATATATCATCCTATTTGCACTGAATAGTTAAAGACAGAAAATAAATTAAAAACAATCCTCTCTTTCTGTGATTGGAACAGCGAGGAGCATTTGCTATTTTATTCCCTTTCACGAAATGCCTCTTTCAATATTCAAAATAATAATTCCCTACAATCCGTTCTCACCACAATCAATTTCAGAAGATACGGATTCGTTTTTTTATATTTATAAAATCACATGTATATCGAGTCATTCTAACACAATGTAACTATGAAAATTTTATCATAAAAAAGATTTTTTTATATTATAAAATCACATCGCATCATCCTTATAAAATCCATAATCCCTTATTTATAAAAAATCTACCTTCTAACATCCTATCATCCAGAAAAAACCGCAACAGTTTTTTGGTAAAATTATCTATGTATATTTATTATTATTGACAAAATCGTGTCATACGATAATAATTATATACAAATATTTTTAAATATAAATTTTAAAAATTTTTGGGAGGTTATTTAGTGAAAATTACTGTTCAAGGAGAGCGATGGTTCCCACCAGAAAATTCTTTTTTTGAAGAAAAAAAAGAATTATGGGGAGATTGGTATTGCGACTCAGAAGTGGGACACCTTCGCTCTGTTTTACTTAGACGACCTGGGAAAGAAATTGAGATTGTAACAGATGAAAACTACCAAGATTTTCGCTGGAAAGCTTCTATGAACCCAGAGAATGCACGAAGTGAACAAGATACTTTAGCCCAAATATATATAGATAATGGCATTGAAGTAAATTATGTGGAAGACATGCGAAATGATCGACCAAATGCACTATATATGCGCGATTTGGTTATTATGACGCCAGAAGGTGCAATTGTCTGCCGCCCTGGAATCGAAGCCCGACGAGGGGAAGAACGATATGCTGCCGGGGCATTGGGACAACTAGGTGTCCCCATAATTAAAACAATAAACGGCGATGGCATTTTTGATGGAGCTTGCTTGATGTGGGTTGATCGCCATACAGTCATCATCGGGACAGGAGCTCGTGCGAATGAGTCTGGAGCAGCGCAAGTAGAGTACGAGTTAAGAAACATTGGTGTAACCGATTTCATTCACTTCCCGATTCCTTATGGTCATGCACATATCGATGGACTATTAAATATTGCAGATAGACGGACCGCTGTTTTATTTCCTTGGCAAGTTCCCTATGATGTAGTGAAAGCATTATTAGATCGTGACTTTACAATTGTGGAAGCTACCAATGTAGAAGAAGTAAAGTCGAATTTTTCCGTAAATTTTGTAGCTTTAGAGCCCGGCAAAATAGTTATGCCCTCTGGCAGCCCAGAAACCAAAGCAAAAATGGAGGATGCCGGAATACAAGTAATTGAAGTGAACATGAATGAGATTATGAAAGGCTGGGGAGCCATTCATTGCATGACAGCCCCATTGAAACGAGATTCCATATTCAACAAAGAATAGAGAGGATAAACAAAATGAAAAAATACCTAGGCCTTCTTTTTACCCTTCTTCTTGTTTTACTTACAGCTTGTAGCGGAGGAAATAGCGGCAGTTCCAATGAAGCCTCGACGATTGATAATGTAGTGAAGAAAAAGACATTAGTTATCGGTACTGCGCCTGGATACTTACCCTTTGATATGAAAGACAAAAAAGGCAATTATGTTGGTTATGATATGGACTTAGCCAGAGCAATTGGGAAAGCACTAAATGTAAAAGTGGAATTTAAACAATATGAATTTAGCGGTTTGATTCCAGCATTACAAACAGGCGATATCGATATGATTCTTGCTGGTATGACCATACGTGGAGACCGTGCGTTGACTGTTAGTTTTTCCAATCCTTACTACGCAACTGGACAAGCGTTAATGGTACCAACAAGTGACTCTACCACAACAAACTATCAACAGCTAGATCAAGCAGGAAAAACCATTGCTGTTTCCCAAGGAACTACAGGTGCGCTATTAGCAAAACAAATTTTCAAAAAAGCAAAAGTAGTAGACTATCCTGATTTTCCTTCTGCTGGAATGGCAATGACACAAGGGCAAGCAGACGGCATTATTTATGATGAACCCGCAATCAAAATGTTTATTAACATGAATACTAATAAAGTAAAACAAGCAAGTGGTTTAATTTCCTCCGAAAATCTAGGAATTGCTGTTAAACTAAACGATTTAAAAACTGTTCAATGGTTAAATTCTTTCCTCGAATCCTATCGAAACAGTCCAGATGATCTGGCGTCCAAAAACAAATGGTTTAAATCTACCGACTGGATGAATCAAGTAGAGAAAAAGAAATAGTACCACATTCATTATGAGTGGGAAGAGTCTATCCATCCTCTTCCTACTCTATGAATCAACCTAGATTAGGAGGATTTATCGTTATGGATTATAGTTTGGATTGGAGCGTCATCCCTCAAAATATAGATGCAATATTAGAGGGACTTTGGCTAACACTTCAAATCTCAGCCCTAGCGCTGTTGATTAGTATACCTATCGGCATCCTTGCTGGCTTACTGCGTATATCCCGGAATCATTTCATTTCTTTTTTCGCTACTACTTATATTGAATTTATTCGTGGAGTGCCCCTTTTGGTCTTACTACTTTGGATTTATTTTGTACTCAATCAGTTTTTGCATTTAGGCGCCTATTGGTCTGCTGTCATCGGCCTCGCTTTCTTTTCTGGTTCATTTATTGCTGAAATTGTTCGTGCTGGGATCGAATCTGTTCCACGCGGACAAATGGAAGCAGCCAGATCATCAGGAATGAACTATATAACCGCAATGAGACTGATCATTCTTCCACAAGCTTTCCGTAAAGTCTTACCACCTATGGCTTCACAGTTTATCATTTTGATTAAAGATTCCTCCTTGGTTTCCGTCATATCGGTAGCTGATTTAACCTTAGCCGGAAAAAATATTGTTGGTACCACCTTCCGTTCTTTGGAAGTCTGGACATTTATCGCTCTGCTCTATTTTGTTATAACATTTATCATTTCCCAAGTGATTCGATTTTTAGAGAAAAAATACAAAGTAGCGGAGTGAACTGGAGGACACGCAATGATCAATATACAAAAAGTCAATAAATACTATGGCAATCATCAAGTACTCCATGATGTAGACTTGGAAATACCAAAATCACAAATTTTTGCTTTAATCGGACCAAGTGGTGCTGGAAAAAGTACATTAATCCGAACAATAAACGCCTTGGAAGAAATTCAAGAAGGACACATTATGGTTGATGGAATTTCTGTACATGACAAGAAAACAAATATCAATACATTACGATCGGAAATCGGTTTTGTCTTTCAAAATTTTAATCTATATCCACATCTCACTGCACTGCAAAACGTTTCTTACTCTCCCATCTATGTAAAAAAAGTCTCCAGGCAAAAAGCGGAAGCTCATGCGAAAGAACTATTGTCTTCACTTGGACTCGGAAACAAAATAGACTCGTTTCCTGGGCAGTTGTCAGGAGGACAGCAGCAACGGGTAGCCGTTGCACGAGCCCTAGCGATGGATCCAAAAATTATGTTATTTGATGAACCTACGTCTGCACTTGATCCAGAAATGATTAAAGAAGTGTTAGATGCAATTCGGAAATTAGCTACAACAGGAATGACCATGGTGGTTGTTACACATGAAATGGGATTTGCTCGTGAGATTTGTAATCAAATCGTGTTTATGGCTGATGGAAAAATTGTAGAAGTAGCCCCACCGGATCAATTTTTCACCCAACCCCAAAGTGATCGCGGCAAAGACTTTTTAAATAAAGTCCTAAATCATTAAAAACAGAGGTGAAAATAAATGAAACTCTGGGGAGGACGTTTTACCAAACAAACCAATATGTTAGTAGAAGAATATACAGCTTCTATTCCTTTTGATCATGAATTATGGGAAGAAGATATTGCTGGCAGTTTGGCTCATATTCAAATGTTGGGAAAATGTGAAATCATTGATTCCAAAGAAGTAGCACAAATCATAGATGGATTACACCGTGTCTATCAAGGTATTCAAACAGGAAAATATACCTTCACGATTGAAAATGAAGATATTCATATGAATATCGAGAAAATGTTAGGAGAAGAAATCGGTCCTTTAGCCGGAAAACTACACACAGGTCGCAGTAGAAACGACCAAGTAGCATTAGATTTGCATTTATATTTACGAAGAAAAATATTGGAACTCGCAAAGCAAACACTTCACCTTCAAACTGCACTCCTCCAGCAAGCAAAAAAACATCTAGCTACTGTTATGCCAGGTTATACGCATATGCAGCGAGCGCAGCCAGTTCTACTAAGTCACCATTTACTGGCGTATGTAAGTATGCTGCAGAGAGATTTTGAACGTATTCAAGATAATTGGAAACGAATCAATATGCTTCCACTTGGAGCAGGTGCACTAGCGGGTACCACCTTTCCAATTGACCGGGAATATGTTGCTCAGATTCTTCATTTTGATGACATATACCGTAATAGCATGGATGCAGTGAGTGATCGTGACTTTCTAGCAGAATTTTTGTTTCAAGCTTCCTTACAAATCATGCATCTTTCTCGTCTTTGTGAAGAACTGGTTATTTGGAGCAGTCAAGAATTCTCTTTTATTGAATTAGATGATGCATACTGTACAGGCTCCAGTATTATGCCGCAAAAAAAGAACCCGGATGTTGCTGAATTAATTCGAGGAAAAACAGGACGAGTTTATGGGCATCTTATGGGAATGTTAACTATTTTAAAGGGATTACCGCTTACGTATAACAAAGATATGCAAGATGATAAAGAAGGTATGTTCGATACAATTTCCACTTTACAAGGAGCACTTGCGATACTTGCACCGATGATAGAAACCATGCATGTCAATCAAGAAAAAATGAAAAAGGCAGTAACAAATGATTTTGCCAATGCCACTGACTTAGCTGATTATCTCGTGCGAATAAATATTCCCTTTCGTGAGGCTCATGAAATTGTTGGAAAAGCTGTTCTTTATTGCATCACAAAAAATAAATTTTTATCAGATTTATCACTACAGGAATTTAAACAATTTTCTCCAATGATTGGATCAGATGTATATAAAGCGCTTGAAGTAGAAACCGTAGTTAATGCACGAAATGTATTAGGAGGAACCGCTCAAAATCAAGTAGAATTACAATTAGATGCACATCAAAAACGGATAGCAACAAGCATGGATTGGGTTCGTAAACACGAAAAACAAATTCAATTAAACAATTGGTTATCAAGACATTCATAGCGTTTTTACTATATAAAAAGCAGCAGCGACTTATATTACTGCTGTTTTTTTCTATTGCTTTTGATTTGCTTGGAACCATCACAACATGGATAATAGTATACGTTTATTTCGTTCAAACCAAGCTCATTAAGCCAGTCCAGAATATCTTCTTTTTTACTGTATTTGTTTCATCAGGCGGCATTACCTCAACATTAACGTATATCTTGGTTCTAGGTTGATGTAACGAGAGCAAGCCTTTTTCATCTAATTTTTCCATTACCAAGACCAAGCTGAAATAATCAGAGGAAGATCTTCTCTTGTAGTCACCAGTGCGCAATAATTACAAAAATTTCTTGATATCTCTATTCTTTTGATACTTTGATAAACTTGATATACCTTTGATACATATGAATTGTTTTACCTTCGTTGTCGTGTCGTCGAACTCCGAAACTCACACAAGAGCATCCCTCGATTCATTTCTGTTTAAAAGAAAACTACTTAGCTAGGAATATTTTTACATTTAATTCCCGAATGTAAAAATTTGTGTAAGCACTTTATTTATCATCTTATAGCCATTTTCATAAAGATAACTAGGAGAATCAAATTATGAGCAATAAAAATGAATATATATGTTCTCATTGTGGTAAAGACCATCGTAAAACTCCCTTGAGTTATGGTAATCCAGCTCCATATCTATGGTATCAAATTAGCGCAGAAGAAAAGGAAACGCGGTGTGAGATTAATTCTGATCTATGTATTATAGATGACAAATACTTTTTTATTAGAGGATGTATAGAAATTCCGGTGGCAGGATTGATAGAACCTTTTATATGGGATGTATGGGTTTCATTAAGTGTATCGAATATAAAAAAAACAGTAAAAATATGGGATAAAAAAGAAAGAGAAGCAAAAGTAAAACCAATGTTTGGATGGCTTTCCACTTCCATACCCTGTTATCCAGAGACATTGAATTTGAAAACAATGGTACATATGCGGAAAGTTGATGTTAGACCTTTTATCGAGTTAGAGCCGACTGAACACCCATTGTCAGTGGAACAAAGAAACGGAATTACGATGGATCGTATGAAACAAATTGCAGAACAAATTTGTCCAGAAAGTAACAAAGATAACAATAGATGTTCTTTTTGATGGATATATTCACAAACAAACGCCGTTCTTTTCCTTTTTTAATAATTCCAAAAGGATAGAATAGCGCTTATTCTGCCTTAGGTATTCTTTTGTCTTTGCTCGAATGCTACTGAATAGAGAAAGTAGTCCTAACCCAAGAAATAAAAGCTGGCACTAGCTTAAATGTGTGACATAGCCTTCTTTATATATTGATAAAGCTCCTTGTTCATCCCATATTGCAGTGGATTCCCTGGATTTTCTGCGTGAAAACGTTCAGCAGCTTTGACGATCTCAGCGTTTCCTCCAGTAACCATGTTGGTCAATTCATTCCAACGTCTAGCTAAGCGTATGACTTCTGAACTCTCAGGCGGTGTATTCCTATTCATTTCCGCACGTACTTTTGCAATTAACTCTGTCCAATCATTTTCAACTTGCTTCCTTTTTTCCGGACCGAATTGTTCGGTTCGTTTTTTCATCTCTTCCAGTTGCTCTGGAGTAAAGTATTTCTCTGTACTCATATTGATCACCTCAATTAATTTAATAAGTTGTTCTGTCTTTACTTCTTGTTGCGTATGAAGCAGTTCGTATATTCCTTCTAATCGGTTTCGCAGCTCCTCTTGTAAACGAATACACTCTTTTACACTTTCTAATTGCATTTTGATAACTTCAACCGGATTAAAATTTGGATTTTCCATTGATTCTTTCATTTCTTCTAAAGAAAAACCTAATTGTTTCAATGACATAATTTGTTGCAACTTAACAATATCCGTTTGGGTATAAAGCCTATGGCCTGTATTTGAATGTTGTGAAGGAGAAAACAACCCAATCTGATCATAATGGTGGAGAGCTCGAACAGTAAGCCCAGTCATTTTAGCTAATTCTCCTACTTTCCAATGTTTCTTGTTTATCCTCATCTCCTCATTTCGCGCGAGTAGTTTTGCCGACATCATTACTATACAATCTGACGTTACGTCAGGAGCAAGACTTTTATTTGGAGAATTCTTAATCTCGTGATTGGAACCTACTTTCACATCCCCAAGCAGAACCCTTTTAACACTTGACTATCACATTAAAATAAGTGATTTCTGCCATTGACACTGCTCTAATTCAATAATGATAGGGTACTAATAATAGCATTATCAATAAAAGATCGTTCAGGTCGTGACTTCATCAAAACAGTAATCCCAATCAAAGAAACAATGAAGGTTTGCGCTAAGGCTTTGGCATCTAAGTCCTTATGCAATTCACCTGATTGTATCCCTTTTTGTATCATTTCTTGAAAAATGACAGAAAGATACATTTGGTGCTCTCTTGTTAAAATTTCAAATTTCTCATCATGCGGAGCAAGTTCTACCATAGTATTAATACAAAAACATCCCTTTTTCTGATTGCCTTGGTACTCTTCTTCGACTAGGTCCTCAAAAAATATACGAATTGCATCTTTTACCGATTTGTTATGTTGAAGTTTTGAACGAATGTTAGAAATATGTAATGTTGTATAGTTACGCAGTGCCGCTTCAAACAATTTTTCCTTGTCGCCAAAGGCAGAATATATACTCGGCCGCTGCAGTTCCATATTCGTAGTCAAATCAGTCAATGATGTAGCATGATATCCTTTCTTCCAAAAAACCTGCATTGCGGCATCTAGTGCCTTTTCCTCATCGAATTCACGTTTTCGCCCCATACGATTTTCCCTCATTTTATTGTTTATCCGGTTACCCCTGTTCCTGATATCATTAATAGATTTTCAGATCCGCCATAAATTTACTGTTCAGTACAAAATAATTCTAACTAATACGCCCTTTGATGTCAAATAAGAGACACACAAACAGCCCCATCCACGCTTTAAACTACATTCATTCCCTTGACACCTGAGTAAATATAACATATCCTTCGAAATAATTACATACCAATCGGTAATGAATTTTCAAAGGAGGTTGCTTGTATGTTTGTCAAAAAAATATCATCCTATTTAATGAATCAAAAAGATACAGAAACTAATTTTTTACCATCTGTTTCCGAATCTGTTGTTATGACACCTTATATGAAAGTATTATTAGCAATCGCTTGTGGGTTATCTGTTGCAAATATTTATTACGCTCATCCGCTGCTTGATTCAATAGCAAATGATTTTCATATTCACCCTTCCACCATCGGGATGGTAATTACTGTAACTCAAATTTTTTATGCTATAGGTCTGCTATTCCTTGTTCCGCTTGGGGATTTAATTAACCCTCGCCGCCTAATTTTAACTCAAATGTTTATGATGAGTGTTGTTCTTGTTATCATTGGCTTCTCCTCTTCTGAGATTATCTTTTTCTTTGGAATCGCTGTCGTAGGGGTACTAGCGACGATTACACAAACCATTGTTGCTTATGCTTCCAGTCTATCTTCTCCATCAGAACGTGGAAGTATCGTTGGTTTTGTGACTAGTGGAATTGTGATAGGAATTCTTTTAGCTCGAACAATTGCTGGCATCATTTCAGATTTAGGAGGGTGGCGTGCAGTTTATTTTACATCTGCTGGACTTATGCTTTTCATCCTTATCTTACTTTCACAAAAACTGCCAAAAATACCATTTAGACAATCTTCTTTAACTTATCCGAAATTATTGCGTTCTGTATTCTTATTATTTGCTAAGGAAAGAATTTTGCTTATTCGAGGATTTTTAGCATTATTTATATTTGCTACGTTTAGTACACTATGGACTTCCTTGGTATTGCCGTTGAGTGCGCCACCACACTCACTTTCCCATACGATTATTGGAGCTTTCGGACTTGCTGGAGTAGCCGGAGCTATTGCAGCTGCAAAAGCGGGACAGCTTGCAGATCGCGGGCTGGGACAAAAAACCACAGGAATTGCCCTTTTACTATTAGTTTCATCATGGGCTGGCATAAGTCTTTTAAACTACTCACTATTTGCATTGGTGATTGGAATCATCCTGCTTGACCTTGCTATTCAAGCAATACATGTAACTAATCAAAGTTTTATTTTGGCAGTACGTCCTGAAGCAAGAAGTCGACTTACTGCTGCATACATGACTTTTTATTCAGTTGGCAGCGCCACAGGTTCAATAGCCTCAACGAATATGTATGATAAATTTGGCTGGAATGGGGTCTGTCTTTTAGGGGTTTCCTTTAGTCTGATGTCCCTGCTTTTTTGGATGATAACTCGCAAATTAGCCAATCAATGAAGGAATCGAATTACCACAAAGTTTACTGGAAATAACACTGTAAAATATTTCCTATTATAAAAATGTATGAAGCTTCATTTATAGGACATTATATAGTCAAGAGTACATAACGATTACTCCCCGCCATATATAACTTATAAAGGTATATATGCGGTGCGAGAACATCATGCGAGTTACTTTCAATAAGTACCTTGCATGATTAACCGAACCATTACGAATGGCGATAGATGTCTTGGCAGCTATGTTCGAAAGATCATGGCCAACATCCTAACGACTCATTGTAATGCAAGGTAAATCGTTATGTATTCTTAATTCATTTGAGTACCTTCCCTGTTCAAAGGTTCATGGACCAGTCGCGATTGAAACCGTGGGCTTTCAGACAGCAGAGTTCTGTAATCTACATATTAAATTATTACGATGTTATACACATTCAAGACTTCTAATATAGTTCTGACCGTTGTTTTTAAACGCGGCTATGCCTATAAAAAATCGCTATAAAATACATTTTCTTTGAATATATCGAAAAACAACAAAAAAGCGATAACTACGATCACAAAAACCAGTTCCAATTCTCGTACTTCTTCTGATAGTGCATATGTTTTTTCATAATAATCATCTTGCCCCTTCTAAATATGGCGAAAATAGATGGACCAGTTACGAGATTCGCAACTGGTCCGTGTACCTAAAGTATCATATTGTATGTTCCCAATACTCTCCAGTCTGGAGATTTGTGGTAAAAGTACTTTTACCTACAACGACTAGTAGGAAACGGCTTCCGTCAGGATATTCATGATAAATTTTAGTTCCCCTATCCCAGACCTTGACCTTTTCATTGGTTATCTCATCAGGTTCACCAGAGGGGAATTCGATCTTGCTCATTCTTCCTCATTTCAAGGGCGGATCGCTCAACCGGATAGGAGCGATCTTCTTTGTTAAAGATAACGCAGTTTCATTGGCGAATCAATAAGAAAGAAAAATCTGTTCATTTTACAATTTTTTAATCCATAATTTTGGATAACCACCATAATCGTAATACATTCCTAGCTTTTTAATTGTATAAAAAACAGCAGCGAATTATATCACTGCTGTTTTTTCCACGGTTTTCGATAAAACTCATGAAACAACTTAATCAATGCTCGCTTCTCAATTCTAGATACATAAGAGCGTGAAATACCAAGTTCTTTGGCAATCTCCCGTTGTGTTCTTTCTTCCAATCCATCTAAACCGAACCGATTTCGAATCACTTCTTGCTCTCGTTCATCTAAAATGTGTAGATGGTTCATAATACGTTTTTTCTCGATTTTCATTTGCACAAGATCAACAATTTCATCTCGTTCTGTTCCAAGTATATCAAGAAGTGTTATCTCATTAACCTTATCCTTATATATATGATTTTTTTATACAGGAGAGAGAAGAATAACGTATTAGCAAAGGTCGAAGAACGCTTTTCAGTAGTTCATACAGTTAACACGCAAATTACCATTCCTATCATCTCTAACATTGATAATTCGATAAAGAAGCAATATCTTTTATGGACCACTTGCATCTTGTTCACAGTGCGAGAACTCACAAGTATTTTTGCTGTCCTTGATCCTTTCGGGATTAAACTAAGCACTGCTTTATTCACAATTAATCCAGGAAGTGAGAAAAATCCAGTAGAAACCCTAGCTCTTCCGTGTCAGCTGCTTTTCGCAAATCTCTCTCACTCGGTGTCAAATATCGTTGTGTTGTATTGATATTCTCATCCAGCAAATACTTGACATAGGTTAATGCTTTTCGCCTTCTAGCTACAGAATGTTCTGTCGCAAACGATGAGGAGAAATATCTGTGATATCAGCCTTCGAATATATTTATCCAATGCTTTTCGAATTCCCCGATCCGTAATTCTGGTTTTGCGTTCGGATAAGAAAATAGCCTCTCCTTTGCTGCCTACTCTAAGCCAAATCTCGTAGTCGTTTCCATTTGTGGCTAGATGATTCTCGTTTCTCTTCCATCTCTAATACATTAAGCTCGGGATAATTCACAATAATTTTGGTATCAATACTTCTGGGAATATTTAATCTCCGAAAAATATTGAAACGATTATTTTTTGAATTTAAACTCTTTTTCTTTCTTGGATATCAATGTAAAATCAATTGATGACAGTAGATCAGACATTTTCCATGAAGAAATTAACAATGCCAAGCAAGCAATTAGAAGGAGGGGCTAAATAGGCAAATGAAAAGCATCATCAAAGATAAGAGGTTGAGTGAGTGAATGAACGATCAAACCAAGCAATTTTTTTCAATTGAAAACTTTACCCTTGCTTATACCCGCATAAAAACAGCGAATAGAAGCCCTTTTAAGAATTTTTACTATGACGATTTTCGTTCATTTGAAGTCTATTGCGAGTCGCACATTGAAGAACTACTTTATCAAGTTCAAGAGGGAACTTATAAGCCATCCAGTTGCGATCACTTTTATATGCCCAAAAAAAAGAACCTTGCTCGCCCAATAACGATGATCAACCTCTTAGATCAAATTGTATATCAAGCCATCGCAAATGTAATCGCTGATACTGTATACCCTACAATGTCTCGCTATTTCAATATAAACACTTTCGGGAATATGTTTATTCCGAGCACTGCAGAGAATAGCAAATTCTTCTATGAAAGATGGAAAGTTCAGTTAAGCAAAATCAACCAACACAAAGAAACTGCTTTTAATGATGGTTATAAGTATTACGCCGATTTTGATATAGCTTCATTTTATGACACGATTGATCATGGAATATTGATTGAAATGCTACGGCAATTACAGATAGATGAAATAATTATAAACTTACTATCAGATTGTCTCTCTACATGGACCTTCTCTGCTTCATCTGAATTAAATTTTCATAAAAAATCCGGCATTCCACAAGGTCCTATTAGTTCAGCTTTTTTTGCAGAACTATTTCTATTTAAACTGGATGAGGCTATGCGTTCCAGAAAAACAATAAAGTATTTTCGTTATGCTGATGATATCAGCATTATGGCAAAAAGCGAGCAGGAATGCAAAAAAATGATAGTATACCTTGATCTACTCGCTCGAGATCTTTCACTAATCCCTCAGGCTGAAAAAATTGAAGTATCTCAAATATCCGACATCAAAACTCATTTAAAGAAAAACCAAGTGAAGTTTTCTAAAATTGAAAAAGAATATGAACGGAAGGAAAAAAAATTAAAAAATAAAACCCACAAACAACTAAAAAAACAGTTTATAGAATGTCTAACTAACGATGAGAAATTCGACAAAAGCTTAATAAGTTTTGCATTATTCAAACTCAATGATGATGATGAAATTAAGAAAACTATTATCGACAATATTGAAAAACTGGAACTTCATTATGACGGTGTAATCTATTATTTTAATAGATATTACACAACAGACGGAGATTTTGATAAGTATATCGTTGAATATCTACTAGGTGATACTGTTCTATTTCAATATAATAAGTCTCTACTTTTCCAAGGGTACAAGCACCTTCCTTTTAACGAGATGATTTTTCGTGCAAATTTCGAAGATAATGAAACTTTTTGGATAGTCAAATACCAATTAATAAATTGGTTAAAACGTTGCGGAAAAGAAGAACTTGCAGATCAGATGTATACAGGAAAAAATTATTATATCCGTCGTAAACTCAACGAAATTAAGTTTTATAAAACAAAAGATGCAACAGCGCGAAAGATACTTATTGAAAAACTAATCTCAGATTCAGACCCGATGCTCTCCATACATGGTCTATACTTTATGGTAGAAGAATTCTTTCTCTCTGAAACAACACTTCATCCAAATGTTAAAAATGGATATTCTAGACGCATTTTACAAGTTGACTATGAAGCCTATGATTATATTCACTACATTTTCCAAAAAAATTTTAGCCTTGAAGTACCTGATTCTTTTATAAAAAGAATCAAAAGTACCCCTGCTGTATATAAAGAATCAAAAATAAACCTACAGACTTTCCTTAGCGAAAAATCAAAAAATCCTGGGGAATCGCTGCAGAATTTAAATCTGTTCAACAACATTGTATTTGATATTATCGCATCAGACAGAGGATACTCTGGGGAATTTGGGCAAAATATCAACCAAATGAAGTCTGATTTCCCTCTAGCAGCCAGATCGTTTGATTTGATTAATAGTGCTCGCAATCAGCGGACGAATGCTCACTATAAAGACAGAAACGGAAATCCACGAATGCGAATTAACAGAACTGAATATGATGAACTTCTTCAACTTGCAAATTTAGGTGAGACCTACGATGAAATTTTTTCTTACTACCGGATGAAAGATCCTGCTAACAATGAATCCTCCAGTTGATACCTAATGTACCAACTAGAGATTCAAAAAAAGACTGGGATTATCCCCAGTCTTATGTTTTACTTTACTTCAAGATAGATTTTTTTCTTCTTATCAGCAGTGCATTCTGGACAAATGGGATTCATTAACCTTATCCTTATATATGTGAAAATTTTCATATAGATCAATTTTCAAGTCTCCTAAAAATAAAAGGAATATGCTGAAGTGCCTTTGCCAAAAGACATACTAAAGGGCTTTTGTTGTTAAGAATTTACATTTCAACAAATCATTCCCTCTATTTTCATAAGGTATAGTATTAGGTGCTGCTCCACCTTTGAAGTAGGAAAAGTCTTTAGGATAATAAATTACTTTTTTTGTTCCTATATTAATAAGCGTTTCTCATGCTTGCACTGTATTGTCAGTCCACATTTCACACTGTTTCAGAACAGTTTTTATTACATCCTCCTCCATACCTTCTGGTGGATATTTATGAATTCTCAAAAGACGTTTGACGAGTCTTCTCATACCTGCCCTAGCTGTTTCTTTCTTTTGCTAGTCAATGGTTCGATTTTTTCTAAGCATAGCTGTTAACTCTTTCGTAATCGCTACAAGTTCATCGTTTTGATAGAAGTCTTTTATAGCCTGAGGTTTTGTAAGAGCATCATAGAAAGCTAACTCATCAGCATTAAGTCCCATTTTTTGTCCCTCTTCATTGGCACGAGCTATAGCTTTTGCCAACTTTAAAAGTTCAGCTATTACTTCTCCATTAGTAATCATTCCATTAAAATAGGCATTCATAGAGCGTTGAATTATTTCGGAGAACTTTTCTGACTTAACAAGATTTGTTCGTTTATAAATAGAAACTTGTTCCGCAATAAGTTTCTTAAGTAATTCTATTGCTAAGTTTTTTTCCTTCATCTTAGCAATTTCACTAAGAAAATCCGGATCAAATAACGAAAACCCTTGTTTCACATCCGAAAACAGATTAACAACACCCTCACTTTTAATGCTCTGCTTAAGAAGATTATTAATACGCTCGTTTACTTCAATTAAAGAAAATTTCTTACCTCCACTACCAGAGCTAGTTAATCGAACTGTCAGTGTACGAATGGATTCAAAAAACGCTGTCTCAAATCGCATAGCTTCTTCAACAATGCTACTGCATAAAGATAATGCTTGGTGAAGTAGCAAAGCTTCTTTAATGAATTTTTCTTTTTCCACTTCTTTTGTAGGATCGATTATAAAGTTAACTCCCCCACTAATAACCAGTGAGAACAAGGTAGTATAGATGAACCATCCCAAAATAAAATCCAAGTTTATCAAACAAGCCTCAAAAATCTGGAACAAGAGTGGAAAAATTCAAACGATCAAAAGGGACGGCTGCATGATCTCTTGGAACGTGGCATTTATGATGACGATATTTATATCGAACGATCCAACTATATTGCAGACAAGCTCACAGAAACAAAAGCGAAAATCGATCGCATTGCAAATGATCTCTCGCTTGAAAATGAGCGCATGATTGCAAAAGTAAAAATCATCCCCCAGATCGAGAACGTCATGGATTTATACAAGAACTCAACAGATCCTCAAGTAAAAAACAACCTGCTCAAATCAGTGCTGGATAAGTGCATCTATAACAAAGAAAAATGGCAAGTAGGCAATCATTTCACACTTAATATTTATCCAAAGCTTTGATGCTTATATTAGGGCTATATTCAGATTGTTTAAACAACATTATCTGTGAGAGGAGAAGTGAAAAATCTAGAAGGAAATTAACCACCTTGAAAATCCGATATGAACTACTATGGTGAAAACACCAAAGATCATATCGGATTTTCCCTAAAGAAGGAATTATTTAAATTGTACTTCTATCAAATCATTGGTCAGCAGTTGAGTTTGTTTTGATTAGCTCAAAATGGAGGACCTGTCATTCACTCCTGTTGAAGTGAATGACAGGTCAGGTGATCAGAGGTGCTTGATCAATCCGGTGTACGCCCTATTATCTCTGTAGGCACGCCAGTACTGTTGGACGAGAGTTTGAACTTGGGGGTTATCAGAGAGATTGTCACCCGGTACCTCCCCCATCGCTGTGAGTTTCTTCTCAGCAAGCTGATATACCTTTACTGCATTTCTTGACAGCTTTTCGAGTTCAGAGCGAACAGAGGAGATCAGTTTCTTGTCTAAAGTTCGCTCATATCCCAGCGTTTCATAAAGCGTAACCAGAGAATTAGGCATGTCTTTTCCATCAGGAAACTGACCATCGATAGAGTTTCTCATTCTATCAAGTGCATTATATGCCGCTCTAGTGTTCACAACTCATCCAATCTACTAGTTTATGGGTACAGTATGATTATACTGAGATACAAGGAGCAGTTGCAAGGGCTCCTGCTCTATCCTACAGAGTTATTTCCATTTTTCGTGTTGATTACGATTTGTAGTTCAGATGCTGGTTCTACCTTATTAGAGATGTGTATAACAAAAAACCGTATCAAATTTTGATACGGTTTTTTGTTATACGATAACTAATCAATCTCCGCCTCCACTACCACTATCATGAGGAGTACTACTGCCAGCATCATCCGTTCTTTCATCAGGTCGTCTAGTTAACATACCATTCACCTCTTTTCAAAGAACAAAATGATTTGCTTTAACTCAAAATATTCTCACTACATATTATACCATTTCTGAATAAAAACTGGGCACCTCGACTTACATGGTTAATCCCAAAATATACCCCAATATACAGAATATAAAATATACTAACCCCTGTATGAAAGTTCAGATGTTTGGTAATCCACCGAACGAACACATGGCTCACATTTTATCTTATGAAATCAATTTAATGATATTTGTTTGATTGCTTCTTTTGCTTCTGGTATTGGAAGATTCCCCTACACTATAAACTTAACTAAATTGCATGGAATACTCCAGCAAGGATAAAGGGCAGTTGATTTAGTCTCGCTGTCCTTATCCTTATATATTTATGAAATTTTCATCCCTAAAAAGAAAAATCACCTAGATCCACTTGACATCATACAGCGTCAATAGTTCCCATTTTTTTTGCAAAATCAAAAAGATGTAACAGCAACAAATGCCATTACATCTTTTCTTGATAGAGAGAATTTAGGCGGGGTGACCTCCCCGCATCTCCTAATACCTAACAGTGGGCGACGGCTGCCTGTTCTGTCCTCATAAATTCTCACTCAATAATATATCCAACAAATTATTCTTTTAATTTGACAACTCCATACGGTTAAAGCCGTTGGATTCTTGGGACGATAGCCTCATGACTATTTCATTACCAAGCTAACCCCGTGTGCCCCACGGTTTATGTTTGTTGATTTCTTCTTTGCCGCGAGCAAACTTGGTTTTCGTCTGTCACGGCTATACATATATTACCATGGGAATGTTTGTTTGTAAACTTGCTTTTTCCAAAGGTTGAACTAGTGAAGGAAAATTCCTTTCCCTCGTTCAACGCTCGCTTTCATCCCACGATTTAAACCGTGGGTTTTCTCGCTCGCAATGTTATAAGAAAATCGAAACAGAAATGCAACTTGCAAAAGATAGGAGCTAATTAAGAACATCATGAATTTATACAAAAACACTACTGATCCCAAGTAAAAAACAACCTTCTCAAATCTGTTCTGGATAAGTGCGTATATACCAAAGAAAAATGGCAAGTAGGCAACGATTTCACCCTTGATATCTATCCAAAACTCTGATTCCTTTGAACATATACATAAGGTCAAAAGTATCTTCATTAACCTTATTCTTATATATGATGATAGTTAGCACACAAATTACCATTCCTATCGTCTCATCTGTTGTTTTCGTCCTTTTGAGTGAAGGTAAAACGCGTAAATTTGCCTCGTACCATCACAACATGGATATCAATACATAGATCAATCTACATTCCTTTTCAATTATCCTTTTTTCTAGCCGTGCTTCGAAAAGGACTTAAAAACGACTTAGGGATTTTTGTTTCAAAACGTAACAGGACACCAGTTGTAGGATGTACAAACGACAAGACTTGAGCATGGAGTCCAAGTCGACCAATTGGTTTCACACGTGAACCATATTTCTTATCGCCCACAATGGAATGTCCTATATCTTGCATATGTACACGAATTTGATTTTTTCGTCCAGTGTCGAGATTCACCTTCAATAAAGAAAAGCTTTGATTGGATTTAATTACTTTGTAATGTGTCACAGCGAGTTTCCCATCATTCGGACGAGAACTTGAATACGTTTTGAAGGTTGTAGTTTCTTTCAACCAAGATGAAATAGTGCCCTCCTTTTTCTTTACTAATCCTTCAACAAGGGCAACGTAAAGACGTTCCTGCACTATGTCTTTCCATGAATTTTGCATGGTTTGTTGGACATCTTTGCTTTTGGCAAACATCATCACTCCAGATGTGTCTCGATCCAAACGATGCACAACAAAAATCCGATTTTCAGGATTCCCTCTGCGAACATGATCCATAAGCTGTCGATAGGCTGTTAATTCGTTCTCTTTAGAAGAAGAAACTGATAACAATCCAGCTTCCTTCTCAATTACGATGATATCCTCATCTTCATGTAAAATAATAACTCCTGTCATCAGCGGTGTATTTGCAGTTTTTACTTTACGAATGGATACCGTTTGTCCAGGTTGTAGCGGAAAGTTATATTTCGTCACAGCTTGATCGTTTACCAATACTTGCCCATGACTCAAGAGAGATTTAACGGAGTTGCGGCCAAGATTTGATAAGGTATTCAATAAAAAAACAAGCAACTCTGTCGGTTCTTTAACTGTATATCGTTTGGTTGGAGCCTGAGTTTGATTTGTGTTGCTCTTTCTTTTCTTTTTATGCATACTGTAGACCTCTTTCTATAAAGGCTGTTTCAAGATGAGATTAATCCACACTTTACATTTATTGTGCTGACTGTCCGTCCCTATATTTTAACATCCATTATTTCTATCGCTTGATGAATCTTTAAGACAATAATAAGTGAATTATATAATTAATTTCCAGAGTGGCTACTTAATTCAGCGAATTGTTCTTTTTTCTAGCTCTTTTTTTTGCTAACTCAAGGATGACTAATAAAATCTTATGATAATTTCTCGGACACTGTTTATTGTTATTTAACAAAAATAAAAAGTCAAATAAAACACCGACTATTTACCTTAACGTGTAGATAGCCGGCTAAATTATTTCTAAACATGTGTTTTTCCCGAAATGGTGTGATGGGCATTTCCCTAAACACCTATACCCATTAACAGTTTAAAAAGGCCTTCTGGATCATCTCTCATGACATTATGCCCAGAATGTAAGGTATACACTCTCCATGTCGAGTCTTTTCTTAGGAGATTATAAATATTCGTAAAAGGTGTTTCCCCCCATCCAGAAAGGTAAATATAATGTTTTTGCATATCCTTTCCTATGTTCCCTGTAAGATGAATCTGTTGGAGAAAAGAGGCGAGAGGATGAGTCGTAGCTCTTGAATCAAGTCTCTTCGGCGGCTCTACCTTAAATCCACTTTGTCTTGCACCATCCAAAAATATTTCCCTATATGCTTCATTTGTAAGATCCCAACAAGATTCCCCATCTTTTGGAACATAGGCATCAATATAAACAAGGTTTGAGATACTTTCCGGAAAACGATCTGCAACTCCAGATATAACCATCCCACCATAACTATGCCCACATAATATAACATCCTTGAGTTTCTCTGCTTTGAGAAATTCTATTACAGAATTATGCTGGTTGAAAGCCCACGGTTTCAATCGTGGGATGAAAGCGAGCGTTGAACAAGGGTAAGGAATTTTCCTTCACTAGTTTAACCTTTGGAAAAAGCAAATTTACAAACAAACATTCCCATGGTAATATATGTATAGTCGTGACAGACGAAAACCAAGTTTGCTCGCAGCAAAGAAGAAATCAACAAATATAAACCGTGGGGCGCACGGGGTTAGCTTGGTAATGAAATAGTCATGAGGCTATCGTCCCAAGAATCCAACGGCTTTAGCCGTATGGAGTTGGCAAAAGATAAGTTAGTGATATATAACAAGAAAACGTTTGATCTCATCCCAAAGATCAAACGTTTTCTATTGAGGCAGCAACGCCCCTTTCTCCCTTGACAGTGGATTATGCGATTTTCACGTCATCCACTTCTAGCTCCAATACATTACGGATATTCATCTTCACAGAACAATCACAGCAATGACAAACAAAAGTAGAGGCTTATAACGGATTTTCGAGTTGGTTGTTTGGGTGGTCTGGAATTATTGCTAACAATGACCCATACTGTAGAGCAACTTCTTTAAAAGGAATTAGATTTATATGTTAAATTTTAAAGGAAATTGTGCAGATATGGACTTAAAGTAACACACGGATTTGTTTAATAAAAACTTGATATCTCATATTGATACAAGGTATCTTGGAGAAAATAAAAAAATTGACTTTAACTAGATTCATGGCGGGTTAAAGTGGTTATAAGTTATTTTCGAGGGGTTGAATCGGGCATCAGGTTACAGTACGTAAGATTTAACTATAAAAAAAGAGTCACACTCCCCTAATTTAATTATAACATACAAAAAATAGTTAATATAGACTGTTTATTCTCATGTACTACTGCTAAAATTCAATAGATCTTTCAGATTTGAAAGGAGAGGTATAGCATGAGTTCTTTGATTCTCGATTTTCAGGAAATGGATAAAACACAGCTTTTGCTCGTTGGCGGAAAAGGGTTGAATTTAGGGGAATTATCAAAAATTCAAGGAATAAAAGTACCAGAAGGATTTTGTGTTACAACAGTGGGTTATCAAAAAGCCATCGAACAAAACCAAACTTTTCAAGCTTTGTTAGATCAACTAACAAGGTTAAAAGCAGAGGATCGAGATCAAATTGGTGAAATCAGCAGAAAGATTCGAAAACTCATCCTAGAAGTAGAAATTCCTTCCGATATTGTGAAAGCCGTTGCTCACTATCTATCTCAGTTTGGCGAGAAACATGCTTATGCAGTGCGTTCTAGTGCAACTGCTGAAGATTTGCCACATGCCTCTTTTGCGGGTCAACAAGATACCTATTTAAATATCATCGGCAAAGAAGCAATCTTACAGCATATCAGCAAATGTTGGGCTTCTCTTTTTACAGATCGCGCAGTAATCTACCGTATACAAAAGGGATTTGACCACAGTCAAGTTCATTTATCGGTAATCGTTCAAAGGATGGTTTTCCCAAAGGCTTCAGGAATTTTATTTACCGCTGATCCCATTACCTCTAATCGAAAGGTGCTATCCATTGATGCCAGTTTTGGACTTGGAGAGGCATTAGTCTCTGGTTTGGTATCTGCAGATTGTTATAAAGTACAGGATGATAAAATAGTCGATAAGAGCATAGCAACCAAAAAATTAGCTATTTATGGTCGAGAAGAAGGCGGAACAGAAACACAGCAGATCAATCCAGATCTACAAAAGACACAAACACTTACTGATCCACAGATTTTACAACTAGCACACATCGGAAGACAGATCGAAGCACATTTTGGTTTCCCTCAGGACATCGAATGGTGTTTCGTTGATGATACATTTTATATTGTCCAGAGTCGTCCAATCACGACTTTATACCCCATCCCTGAAGCAAATGATGAAGAAAATCACGTTTACATCTCTGTCGGACATCAACAAATGATGACTGACCCCTTAAAACCATTGGGATTATCCTTTTGGCTGTTAACGACTCCTGCTCCCATGCGCAATGCCGGTGGAAGGTTGTTTGTTGATGTCGCAAATCGACTGGCTTCACCTGGCACTAGAAGCATTTTATTAAATGCCATGGGTCAACACGATCCGCTCATGAAAGATGCACTTATGAACATCATTGAGCGAGAAGATTTTATAAAATCGTTGCCAAGTGATAATAAAGCACCGAGTCCCACTAGAGGCAATACAGATACACAGGCACAAATTGAAAACAATCCATCAATCGTTTCTGAATTGATTAAGCGTAGCCAAACATCCATTGAAGAGTTAAAACAAAACATCCAAACAAAATCAGGATCAGATTTATTTGATTTTATTCTAGAAGATATTCAGGAATTAAAGAAAATTTTATTTGACCCACAAAGTTCAGCTGTATTTATGGCTGCTATAAACGCTTCAACTTGGATCAATGAAAAAATGAACGAGTGGTTAGGTGAAAAAAATGCAGCAGACACACTTTCTCAATCTGTACCAAACAACATTACTTCGGAAATGGGTCTAGCACTATTGGAAGTCGCAGATGTAATTCGCCCTTATCCAGAAGTAATCAACTATTTACAAAACGTAAAAGATGATAACTTTTTGGATGAACTGGTTACGTTTGATGGTGGACAGGAAACCAAAGACGCTATTTATGATTATCTCAATAAATACGGAATGCGATGTGCTGGAGAAATCGATATTACGAGAACTCGTTGGAGTGAAAAACCAATTACACTTGTCCCGATGATTCTCAATAATATTAAAAACTTTGAGCCTAATGCCAGCCATAGGAAATTTGAGCAAGGACGACAGGAAGCCTTGAAAAAAGAACAAGAGTTACTAGATCGAGTGAAGCAATTACCAGATGGTGAACACAAAGCCAAAGAAACAAAACGAATGATTGATCTAATCAGGAATTTCATCGGTTATCGTGAATATCCAAAATACGGTATGGTTAATCGCTACTTCCTTTATAAGAAGGCTTTACTGAAAGAAGCCAAACTACTTGTACAAGCCAACGTTATTCGTGAAAAAGAAGATATATACTACCTCACTTTTGAAGAACTTCGCGAAGCCGTACGCACAAATAAACTGGATAACGAGGTTATCAGCAAACGTAAAGATGAGTACAAGTTGTATGAGAAACTAACTCCTCCACGTGTTATCACATCCGATGGTGAAATCATTGCAGGTAAGTACAAACAAGAAAATCTACCAAATGAAGCTATTGCAGGTCTACCTGTTTCTTCTGGAGTTATAGAGGGACGCGCACGTGTCATCTTAAACATAGAAGATGCTGATCTAGAAGATGGAGATATATTAGTTACCTGCTTTACCGACCCTAGCTGGACACCATTGTTTGTATCCATAAAAGGCCTAGTCACCGAAGTTGGTGGACTAATGACCCACGGAGCAGTTATCGCACGTGAATATGGCCTGCCAGCAGTTGTAGGTGTAGAAAATGCCACCACGTTGATCAAGGATGGACAAAGGATCAGGGTGAATGGAACAGAAGGCTACGTAGAGATACTATAATTCATTGCAATTAAATCATAAAAGAAGAGCATTCAAACCAGGAAAATCATTGACATTATAGTTCTCTGCAGTCTATGGTAAGAACCCTGTTACTAGTAAGGGAAACTGTAACTGCTGCAGATTGATATTAATGTCTGACGACAAACTCTAGTCAAAATTAGCCGTCTTCTTTATCTTTTTTTCTAATTCACAATGAAGAGTATCCAATTTATCTAGCCACCATGTGATCTTCTCTTGTCTTTGTATTCATAAGTCATTTCCGAATCCAATACTATAGTGAAAAATGTATACAATGGGGACCAGTTACGTCTCTATTGTATACATTTTTTATCATTAACCTCTTTATCTATTTTTTGATGTCCTTCTTTATCAGTGCTATAATTACATATAATACATAATTTTTGATCATCTTCTATTATATTCCATATTTTACAAATCATTTGATTGATTTCTTCCCATTTTTGGAGACGTTCTTGATTATTCATCATTGGTGCAACGATACTTACATTTGGTGGCATAGGATCACCTCAATTCATCCTATGCGAAAGATGTTGGAGGACAACCCTATGAATAGGACTTGTATTTATTTACGTAAATCACGTGAAGATGTAGAAGCAGAAAAAAGAGGTGAGGGTGAAACACTCAAAAAACACAAGAAAGCATTATTAAAAGCAGCAAAACAACAAAATCTAAACATCATTAAAATCAGGCAAGAAATAGTATCCGGGGAAAGCCTCATTCATCGACCTGAAATGATGGAACTGCTAAGAGAAGTAGAAGAAAAAAAGTATGATGCAGTCCTTGTAATGGACATGGATCGTCTTGGCCGGGGAAACATGAAGGAACAAGGGTTGATACTGGAAACATTTAAAGAAGCAGAGACAAAAATTATCACACCTCGGAAAACGTATGATCTGCATGACGAATGGGACGAAGAATACAGCGAGTTTGAAGCATTTATGGCACGCAAAGAATTAAAAATAATCACTCGTCGATTACAAGGCGGGCGGGTTCGTTCTGTGGAGGAAGGCAACTATATTGGAACACGCCCTCCCTATGGATACGAAATCAAAGAAGAAGGTCGAAATCGATTTCTTGTACCACATCCGGAACAAGCCCCAGTAGTGAAGATGATATTCGAATGGTATACTTCTGATGATCCAAAAGAGCGGATGGGTACAAAGAAGATCGCAAATAAACTCAATGAGCTGGGGTATCGAAGTTATACAGGCATTCCATGGAAAGGATCCAGTGTGCTTGTCATCATTAAAAATGCCGTTTATACAGGCAAAGTACAGTGGAAGAAAAAAACATACAAAAAATCAAAGGACCCAGAGAAACGAAGAGAAACAAAAATGCGCCCACAATCCGAGTGGATCGAAGCGCAAGGAAAACATGAAGCCCTGATATCCGAGGAGATATATCAGAAAGCCCAAAGTATTTTAAATAATAAATCCCATGTACCCTATCGAAGGAACAACAAGATAACGAATCCTTTAGCAGGATTGATTCGATGTGCAAAATGCGATTCATCTATGGTACTACGTCCGAGCAATAAGCAAAAACCTCACCTCATCTGTCAAGACACGATTTGCAATAACAAAAGTACTCGATTTGAATATGTAGAGCAGACACTTATACTTCATTTAAAAGAATGGCTCAGTCAATATAAGTTGAAGTGGGAAGAAGGCAGTATAGATGAACCATCTCAAAATAAAATCCAAGTATATCAGGCAAGCCTTAAGAATCTGGAACAGGAGTTAAAAAATTTAAACGATCAAAAAGGAAGGCTGCATGATTTATTGGAACGTGGCATTTATGATGATAGTACTTACATTGAACGTTCGAACTATATCGCAGACAAGCTAGCGGACACCAAAGAAAAAATCAATCAAATTGAAAATGAGCTGTCACTTGAAAACGAGCATATGATTGCAAAGGTAAAAATCATCCCCCAGATTGAAAACGTCATGGATTTATACAAGAACACTACTGATCCGAAAGTAAAAAACAATCTTCTCAAATCTGTTCTGGATAAGTGCATTTACAACAAAGAAAAATGGCAAGTAGGCAACGATTTCACTCTCGATATATATCCAAAAATTTAGAACTTTCGCAGTATTTTCTTATTGGTCAGCGGACATTAAAAAGGCTTGAATACCATCAACAGAATAGAGATCACAACGCAGAAATTTGCGATTAACTCTAGTCGCAAGGAACGTCTGCGACTTCGACAATATACTTCCGGCAAGGTCTCGTCCTGCGTTTGCTGAAGCAATGCCAGTTGTTGCTTCATGTCGGATGGAAGTAGTATGGCAAGGATGACTAAAATAACACAAAAGATGGCCACAGAAAGCCAATACCATAGCTCTTGGAACAGATATGTTTGTTGGTATCCGAACGATAGACCAGTAAGAAGCAGCAGAGTCCCCCCGATTTTTGGCAAGATCGCCATCTTCTCTAACAGCCTTAATCCGAATTTGGCCTGCTCCACCGTACGGACGCAGCTCATGATCACCGGATAACCAGTAACGGCGACGATCGCCGTTACTGCGGAGATAATATGAACGAACAACAAATATTTATACATGGATAAGCCCTCCTGTCTTGGTAGATCTTCGAACTTCACGGTAAGCTCCGCTGCTTCTTAAGCATGTCTGCCCTCCCTTTTTCCTATACTCCTTATCGCCTGTTTTTTCAACTCTCTCGACACCAGATTGCCCGCCACCTTGATGAGAGCTAACTCCCTCATTTACCAAACCAATGGTTACTTCTATCTAAATGTATAGAAGTATACATAACAAGGAGTACCTCGCCCTCGATGCTGCATGGAATACGAAACAGAAACGAGTGTGGCCGGCAACAGCTCATGCTCCATACGAGACTACATCTCTTTTCGATATGCAATTCCCACCCGTTTACCTTTAAAAGGGCCGGCCAATTTGAGATTATTCAACATGCAATCCGCTACATCTTCATAAGCCACATCGAGTTCCTGAATACGGCTGAACAAATGGCCAGCCAATTCGGCTTCTGAAAGCTCCCGCACGGTTTCCGGAAAAGGTAAGGGTAAAATGTCTGCGGTAATATACAGATGATCGAGCTTAGATTCTTCCGTAGCATCAACCATTGTTCCGGGACACATGATAGACCAATCTAGCTTGGTCTGTTGAAGCCGATTCAGATTCTGTGTATGATATTGGAACATAGGAGGGAAGCCTGGCAGAGCGTTTCCGATGATGTCAGTATGTGGAATTTCGAGTAATCCCGCACCTCCCATTAACCATACACGGCCGGAGAACAAGGGATGATCTTCGCACTGGGTAACAATGTTGTCGACGATACGAATAAATTCTTCTCCATTGCTGACATTACCAGCCGCAATCACGGCGGCATCCTGGTGACTCAGTGCCTCGTAAACGCTCTGAGGATCCATGATGTTATGTTTAACTACCTTTACTTGCCTAGCGATCAGCTCACCTTGCTGTTCGTAAAGCTTTTCCGGACTTCGTACGAAAGCGGTCATTTCATGTCCTTTTTTTACACCCGAAGCAAGCACTCTCTTTCCTGTATTTCCCGTTGCGCCGAAAACAATAATTTTCATTATCCATTTCCTTCTTTCTTTGAGCAAATTGTTTTATTACTTTCTATTGACTTAAGAATAACATCGTTCATTTAATCATGTTAAGAACCCACTTTAAAGTAGGGTACTAACTTGAAAGTAAGTTTTGCAAATTTCCTCAGCGAACACAAAAGAAAAAATCAATCAAATCGAAATTGAGCTGACATTTGAAAACCAGTGCATGATTGCAAAGGTAAAAAACATCCCCCAGATTGAGAACATCATGGATTTATACAAGAACGCTGCTGATCCGAAAGTAAAAACAACCTGCTCAAATCTATTCTGGATAAGTGGTGGTACAACAAAAAATGGCAAGCAGGCAACGATTTCACCCTCGATATTTATCCAAAACTTTGATGCCTTTAATCATTGGAAAGTCATCTATATTACTGTTGTTGGTTTCGATAAGCACGTGGAGTTATACCAACGGTTCGTTTGAAATATCGATAAAAATGACTTTGATCAAAAAAACCAACCTCATGAGCAATTTCCCCTATGTTTAACTCCGGCTGTTCAAGAAGTTGTTTGGCGTGATCGATACGAATTTTAATCAGATACTGATGAGGGGTGAGATGAGTTGCTTCTTTAAAGAGTCGAACCAAGTGAGAAGAACTGATGTGAACGGCTGTGGATAACTCTTCCAATGTAAAATTCCTCTGGTAATACGCATGTAGAAATTCAAGAATCCGGTTGATTTGTTGTTTGGAGATTACATCGGGTTGAGAATTATCTATCTTTTTAGCTGTATAATTTTGCAGCAAATGAATTCCCAAAAGATTAGCTAAAGAGTCAAAATAAAGCGTTCCATTAGGAGCTCCTTTTCTAAATTCATCAAGAAGCCAATGACTAATTTGAAAGATTTTAGAATCAGGTTGATGAAAAGAATGTTCGAGTTCAATTTGCTGATGGTAGGAAAAATTAGTTTGATCTGCAATTTGATGTAAAAATGAAGAGGGAATCTCCAAGCGCAAAAAAGTAAGGTCGCGATCCCAAGCGCAAAAACTTTCTTCACCTGATGATAAAACGTTTATTTCGCCTGCATGTACATATCCTTCATATTGATAGCGGTCTGCAGATTCTCTCACTTTCACTGGTTGAGGAGTCATATGAACAACAATTAAATGTTTCTCCATCGGAGGTGCATAGGCTTCTTGAGGTTTAACCTGTATCCATTGTGAAAATTCAATATTTTTCCAACCCAATTCTTCGCAGTGTAGAACAGGCTTTCCTATCATTTGTATCTCTGTTAGCTCTCTCTGAGATGAATTCTGCAATAAGTGGTTGTTCATAATCTACTAGCTCCTCTATATCAATATCAAAGGTTGAGACTTCAGCAAGACGCTTCAATTATATAAAAAAGAGTTTTGATTACACATATAATGTTTTCATTCTAGCGCAAAAAAATGACCCATTCAAAAGATTAGGTCAATTGCTTCCTTTTTATCTATTATTGAGGTGTCGTTGGAACCACTCATGGATATAGTCGATAGCTTCATCTACATAAACATCTTGATCATATAAATCGATATGGTTTGTGGTTTCAATCCATTGAATGGCTTTGGTGGTGGCTAGATGATCGAAAAATTGTTGTGCACCTTCCGGAGTGCAATATATATCTTGTGTACCATGAACAACCAGTGTAGGAACTTGAATCTGTCCAGCAAAATCAAGAGAATTAAAATGAAGAAACTCTTCGAAACTCATCACAGCAAAACGATTGATATAATGAGGAGAAACTCCTCGATCTGTTCCGTAATAGGCGTAAGGTTCATCACCTGGCATCGCAACTTCTGTCTCATTGGCATCGTTTGAAACGCATGGGATATATGTCACTTCGCCAGTCTGTTCATACTTTTTTTGTGCCTTTTTGGAAAGTTCGATCTTATGTTGAAAACCATCTTCTCCTAACCATGCACGAACCACTTTTGGATCATGATAAAAGCCAGCCACTGTGACTAAACTTTTGATTCGCTGATCCAATGCTGCTGTTTTCGACATAAAACCACCACCAGCGCAAATTCCAACTGCCCCTAATCGATCAGGATCTACATCTTCTCGTGTTAGTAAATAGCTCACTGCATTTTGCAAATCCTCAACCTTTTTTGCAGGAGCTTCGAGTTGTCTTGGTAAGCCTTCACTTTCACCGTAGTACCGATGATCAAAAGTAAGTGTCAAATAACCCAAATTAGCGAGCTTTTTAGCATATATCTCTACTACTTGATCTTTCAATCCTGTCATGGGTCCTTCAAAGAGCAGGGTAGGGTATTTTTTATTAGCGGAGTAATGTTTTGGATAATAGATTTGACCTATAATCCTGAACCCATCAGAAGTAAAAGAGACCTTTTTAACAATCATGTTGTTTCATTCCTTTGTTTGATAGATTTATGATGGATTGGCTAAGTTGAGAATGTTTTGGTTCCCAGAAGCCCAACGTGCAGTCATCGTGATTTCAGAAATGTTCCAAGTTTGATGTTTCTTTATGAGAACAAATGTATAGGTTCCACCTAGTACCCATTGGTCTTCACCAAATGAATTGGGGTATTCATGCATCGCATGGAAATAAGAGCGGCAAATAGCTTCCTGTTCGTTTGTAAACTCAACGATATGATTGGAAATGTAGTGTTGAGTAAGTTTCAATGGAGTCAATGATTGGTTCCAATTATCTACCAATGCAGATGCCGGCATGGTACCTGGTTCTCCACCAGCCAGGGAAGTATAATCGACTCTTACTTCTTTAGTAAATAAATCAGTTAATGCGTCCCATTCCCGATGATCCGCATAATAGGCAAACTTTGTTATAGTCTCCATGATCTCTATCTTATCTAGCGTTTTTATATTTTCATTTGACATGTTAATTGCTCCTCTTCTATTTCTTGATTTTTTATCTTTCACCAAGCAATCGGTTGACGATTGCGAAAAAATTCGCCCGTTGGCCCATTTTGATCGAGTGTTGCAAGCCAGACAATGGTATCTGCGCCTTCTTCTATACTGACAGGAGCGGTTGGTCCTCCCATATCTGTGCTCACCCATCCAGGGCAGACGGCGTTCACTTTGATTGAAGTTCCTTTGAGTTCGTCCGCTATAATTTTGGTTACAGCGTTGAGTGCGGTTTTCGAGATGCGATACGCCCCGGTTCTCCCTCTCATGCTGCTTATGGCTCCATAGCCAGAACTTACATTGACAATCCGCCCACAAGATTGTTTTTTCATGATAGGAACCAGAGTCTGGATCAGCTGCAAAGGCCCCATAAAATTAGTTTCCATCGTTTTCCTTACAACATCTGCCTCTGTGGTTAACAGCGGCATTCCTTCATCTAGATAAATACCTGCGTTATTTACAAGTACTTCCAGCTTTCTAGATGATAGGGTTGCGGCAAGTTGATGAATTTGCACTGGATTCGTAACATCCAATGGGCTATATTCTACTTCTAACCCAATAGATTTAAGCTTCTCTACAGCCCGTTGTCCTTTGTCGATATCTCGCGAAGAAAGAATGACTTGATATCCTTTTTGAGCCAATTGACGACAAATTTCAAAACCGATCCCTCGATTTCCTCCAGTCACCAAAGCTACCTTCTTCTCCATAAAGTTGGGTCACCTCCATCGCTTTTGTTTTACAGTTCCTATCTTAAAGAAACCGCTAGGTCGAATATTGTACAAAACTATTCTTTTTTTTGTACGATTCATTTTTTTAAAAGCCATTTTCGATATCTGGAAAGCGAAATTGTACAATGAAAAACAGAGAATTGTACAAGATAGCCTCTTCTCCCTGTCTTATACTTAGATTATCAAAACATTAGATAATCGCATCGAGCAATAAAATGAAGGGGTATTGATATGAAAACAAAAATGATATATTTACAATTAACATTTGTTGCTATTTTTTGGGGGTTAAGTTTTAATGCAGGACAATTGGCTGTGGAAATTATGTCTCCGCTTACGGTGACTGCTTGGCGCTTTATTATTGCTACAATCATTATGGTTTCACTTCTATGGATCAAAGAACCACCAACCAAGAAGTTACTCAAAATGAATTGGAAAATGTATGTGATGTTAGGAGTTGTAGGAGTATTCATCACCAATTCATTCCAATTTTACGCACTCAAGTTCACATCACCATTACATCCATCACTGATCATGGCAACCAATCCAATGATTACAGCGATCTTCGCATTCTTCCTTTTGCGTGAACGATTACGCATCACACAACTACTAGGAATGGTTTTATCTATCGTTGGAGTGGTTTATGTTATCACCAATGGTTCGTTCTTATCGACTTTTCAAAGCGTAAACATCGGTGATCTCTTGGCAATGGGAGCCAATATCACATGGGCATTGTATGCTGTTTTAGGGAGGAAATTTTTAAAAAATAGTTCTTCCTTAACAACAACTACTTACACTATGGCAGTTGCAACTCTTTGTCTATTACCATTTGTTTCCCTGCAGCATGCAGCCGTATCGAGTCAAACACTCTGGATTGGTTGGGGAGCTATTGCTTTTATGGGAACCTGCGGTGCCGTGTTGACTTTTTTATGGTGGAATCAAGGGATTGCTACCATTGGGGCAAGTAAAACATCGGTCTTTTTTAATCTAGTACCTGTCGTCACCTTGCTCGCTTCTGCAGCAATGGGGCAATACATTGGAATTACGCAAGTGATAGGAACAGGACTGGTGATTATCGGTGTGTTTATTTCATCGATGAATCGATCCTTCATGACTCGTGAAGATAAAGTATCTACAGATAAATTATAATAGCTCTGATACTAGAATAAACCATATGTAAGTACGCTATATCGCTTCAATGATACTTGTTTTCTTGAGCTAATTGATCAGTGTTTTTCCTTTTTATCTCCACTAAAATCCAAGCTAAATAAAGGGGCAGGAGGGATTGGTGACACTCCTCTTTTATAAGTTAAATTTCTTGGAAAATCTTAAAAGTCAGGGACAGAGTTGAATAAGTAAGAGAAGTACCTAAATGATGATGAACAGGAGAATTTGCGCATGAAACTGGCTTTTTTGCCGATTCAAAAACTATTTTGACATCTGTCCATGTGGTTGCAGATGCAATAAAAATTTACAACAAAGAAAAATGGCAAACAGCACCTCTTTCACGCTTAATATCTATTCAATAACTATAATGCCTTTGACCATATACATAAGGTCAAAGGCATCTCATTCCCCTCTTTATCTGTTCCGATTGGATCATGTAAGGAGACATCTTTACGCGCTTTTTTTAAAGAACGTAAATGCATTAAAATTTCTATCCTAATGTCTATAGAGATGCACAAAAATTAGATTAAAATAACTTTTTGGAGGAATCACATATTGAACACTCCTAAGTCTCTCGACTCGCTCATTATATGTAAAAAAAATATGGTTAAAAATGAATATAAGATAACTTTAAATTCTGATAACTAAACACATTCCATCCCTTTTTTAAATATAAAAAGTTGGACAACCTCACCCCTGGGACGAGCTGGTTGTCAATGGTGTCACCATTCCTAGAAGATTTGGGACACAGAAAGGATTGACGGATTTAACCGCCATGCCTTTCCCGGTTCAGACAAGGAGCTGTACCCAGAACTCCGCTGTCTGAACATCCGCGACTTTGAGGCTCTTAAGAGGCACGCGAGTCCACCTCTTAAGTCCTGCCTTCCGAGTCTCTTCATCGAGAGGAGTCTGGAAGACATCGATCCTCTTTAGTCCGCTGAAGTTGCCCTCATCATCGCAGGCAGCATGGAGCATAATCTCCACCATCCGCTGCTTGGAGAGAGCAGCCTTGATCGTTAAGTCATGGGGCTCAATTTCTCCATCGGAATGGAAAATCCAAATCCCATCAAACTCAGCGATCCCGACCCTTCCACGGCCAATCCAAGTCGCTTTCGCGGTGAAGCCCATGATCTCGGCTCCTTCCACTTTGGTTCCGTATACGACCGGCGATCCGTCATCCGCAACGGAGAGAATCGCAGCATCGTTTACTTCCAGAACCAGTTCGAGCAGTTCCTGCGAGGCGTCCATGATACCCCTTCCATTCCCTGATCGAAAATACTATAACTTTATTTTAACACCAATTTGATGGAAAGATAGCAGCAAATATGTTTAAATTATTGGAAATTTCACACTTGGGGAATCACTGGTGAACTTCACCAGCGTTAAAAATGAGAGTATGGTGGAGACTCGTACGAAGACCAGCAGAAATCAAAATTGCCACCGTTTCAAGATGACAAATCCAAATGAGTGGAGAGGAAATGGGTGTGATTTTGAAATGTTCAACCAAATTATTCGAGTCATACACTTCCGAACCATGTTCATTACAAATAACTAAAACGTGTAGATTTCTACACGATCATCAAACAACATCTTAACCCTTGGCGATTAAGATGTTGTTTATCTTCAAATGTTAACTCTTATTCTCCTTTTTCACTTAAAAATACTCCACTGCATCTCTTAGTACCTCCACAGAGTACTGATGCTCTCTATCCTTAGATTATAAAAATCGTAACAATTTTCCTTACATTGCCTTTTCTTTGCGACCTCGATTTTGTACATTCTCTAAAATGTGATTTGAATGACTTTTCAATTAATATGCATATATGGCATAATCGAAATGAAATAAATCTCTATTTTGTCTCTATGGAGGAATCGTGTCAGACGTTACTGTGGAAGAACTTCGCAGGAATCAAGACAACTTCATCGAAGAACTCCGCGAAAAGCTGGAGAAACTCAAAATGGATAACGAATCGAATGAGCTGCTGATCGATATCGCTGATAGAGGACTCCACTACTTGAATCTGGCTGAAGCAGAGACTGATTTGCAGAAGAGAGCAAAGAGAATCGAATGGGCTCAAGGAAGCTATTATCGAGCTGGCCTCCGAAGAAAAAACTAAGAATGAATGGTGGTGTTGCACTAGAATGCAAGTACACCAAAGCAACACCGCCACACATTTCGTATATATAATTTTTAAATGAATATACCTACCACAGAAATATTTAAAACGTGTAGATTTCTACACGATCCTCATACAACACTATTTCCCTAACCACTTGGCGAATTAGATGTTGTTTATCTTCAAAAGTTAACTCTTGTTCTCCTCTTTTTCTTAAATAGTATTCGGCTGCTTCTTTTAATACTTCAGCAGTATAATGATGTTCCTTATCTTGTTTCACTTTCTGTCGTAAACTCATTAACTTTTGTTCTAAATCATCCTCTTTATCCTTTAATTCTCGAATCGATTGTTTTATTTCCTCTTCTGTCATGTCCTCATCATCTGCAAATGCAAACAACTTTAATAGCTTTTTCCTTGCCTTTCTCGTTTTTTCAATTTCCTTTTCTAATCTTTCCATTTCTACTTGTTCAAATATCGCCATTTCATCTTCTGGAGTGAGTCCATCAGCAATAGTAGCGGTAATCTCGTCAGGCTGATCCAACCATTCTACTAACTGATTCCAAACATGTACATCCAATTCCTCACACTTCATACGAAAACCACATCCAGGATGTTTTGCTCCAGAATAATTTTTCTTATCTGTATACTCAAACTCGTATTTACCCCAGTTTCTCGCTTTCCTTCCAGTAAGGGTATTGCCACACTTCCCACATCGCAATAACCCGCTTAATAAATACGAATACAAACTCTCTTTTGCAAAACGCCTTCGAGAATCTTTTAACAACTTTTGTGCGTGATGAAATGTTGCCTCATCAACAATAGATGGACAGGGTATTTTTATCCACTCTTCTTTTGAACGTAGTTTCATAGAAACTTTATCTTCTTTCGAGCGAAATTGGTTGCCCAACATCCCCTCTGTATTCCACTTGTTCTGATAAAACTCACCCATATAAACAGGATTTAAGATGATTTGCCGCACCACTTGTCGATGCCAAACTTTCGCACCTCTTTTGGTTGGTATGCCTTGCGTTGTGAGGAGTTTTGCAATCCCATTAATCCCTTTTACCTTATCATTCGGTTTCGTAAATAGATCGAAGATTAGTTTTACTACTTTTGCTTCATCCTCATTGATTTCTAGTTGTTCTGTCTGTTTATTGTATGTATAACCATATATAATAAAATCCCGTAATACCTTACCTTGCTTCGCCTTTTCTTTACGACCTCGACTTGTACGCTCTTTAATCTTTGCTTTCTCAAATTCCGATATTGCACCACGCAGGCTGTAAAATAAGTTCCCTTCTGGTGTCTTAGCATATTCACCATTAACAAATTCCAACTTGATTTCTTTTTTATCTAATTCATCTGTAATGATAAGCTGGTTCATTAATTTTCTAGATAAACGGTCTGGATCGAGGCAAACGACTTTACTTATCAACCCTTTGCGTGCATCTTCTCTTAATCGCGTAAGTGCTGGTCTATCAATAAATTCACCAGAAAATCCGTCATCTATATATTCAATGATCTCGCTACTATTGGCTTTCTTCCTGCATTCCTTTACTTGATCCTTGAGACTGAACCCCTTCTTCGCTTGTTCTTCTGTACTCACACGTGCGTATATTCCAATCAACGCATAACTTCTCCCTTCTATACTTTTCGATAAGAAAGGTATAACAATCCCGACGGAGTTTATCACTTAATTCACCTGGTATCACAACAACAAGCATCTCATCACCACCTAATATATAGGTATGCGAGAGATGCTCGTACTACAGCGACAGATGCTATTTTTTGTCTTCTTCTAGACTTTCCACGTGTCTCTTAACTACATAATACCAAAGCTTCGATTATTGTCTTCACCAACTCATCTTATTTGACTTCTGGCAGCCAATATTCAATCGGTCAACTGGAATCCTAAAATTTTATATATTTATATCTTGAACTTTTCCTCCATATCTTAAATAATGCGATGCATCTCCTTGATTTTCCCATTGCTTTATGTAGATCACCTGATAATGCTTAATTCTACGATTGATGTAGTAAACAACCCTCTTTCTGTCATCTTTCAATTGAATTATGTCACTTTCTCTGAGTCTTTGGATCAATTGATCAACTCCATTTGTACAAAATAAAAAAAGCCGTCCTGTGACGACTTTCATTTATATTATTTTATTAAGTTCGTGTGTCTGGACAACTAGATGCTGCCCAGACAAGTTCCCTAAATCAGAACGGGAAGCCGCGAGGAACACCCTTATTGACGATGGTTACCCCATGAATCGGTTCTGAAGTTTTTTGACCAATTTGAAGCCTTGCACGCCTCTCGTTTGTCTTAACCCGATCATGGCTGACCAGATCATACTTTTTCACCGGGACGTACACTTCAACTAGCTTTTCCCAATTCCTACCAACGAGGCACCAATACAGGGAAAACTCCGTCCCATCTGTACCCGTAATGGTCTTGGACTGCCATTTATCAAGCAGGAAGTCTCCATCCGTGACTTCAACGAGAGTAGGGGTCACCTTCATGATAGTGTTCCTCTCATATCTACAAAGCTGTATCTCAGCTCAGATACAGTTTATAATAAATCACATCTTGTTGTATAGTGATTTTACTTTATCTCACTTTAAATAATCAAATTATTATAATATTTCCGATCACCACCACTGCTCCTTTTGAGATCAAATCATCACGAAAAAAGTTCTTAGTTCATCTTCTTTGCAGCGATTCCTTTATGGATGCTGCTGCGCATTGCTGAAAAGCCAAACGTTCAAACGAATGTTTGGCTGATGACACTGAAAACTGAAAAAAGCTATTTACCTGTTTAGCTGTAACTTCATTATATTTACGAACTCTAGACTACACTCTAAGCAGCGACAGATATTGTCCCATTATTCAGGAAATATGTAGAACTACTTTACCTGCTATCCGACGGTTAAGTAGGTTCTGGGCAGCCTTTCCGATTTCCGTCCAAGTAGTCTCTAGAGCGATTTGGGGTTGCAAACGTTTCTCAGCAACCATTCGAGCCAATCGCCCCATATCTTTCGACACTGGCCGGTTTCCTACCCCTGTATTTACAAGCACTCCATCCGGTATTGACTCCAGACGAGCTGTTAACGTCATATCCGGCTCTGTAGCAGCTCCGAGGTTAACACAATGACCATCTTTTTCGAGAAAGGTTAAAACAGTATTTAGAGATTTTCCGCCTAATATATCAACGATGAGATCGTACGGACCGGATAATCGTGCGACAGCAACATCATCTCCAACAACCACCTCATGTACTCCTATCTCTTGAAGAAATTTCGCACGCTCTTCACTTCGCACAAGAGCGGTCACCCTTGCTCCTGCTTGCTGAGCCAATTGGCAGGCAAAGTGCCCAACACCACCTGAAGCCCCAGTGACCAATACTTTACGGTTAAGTAGAAAGCCACCTCTTTCCAAACCATATAAAGCAGTAAGGCCTGCAACTGGAAGCGTAGCAGCCTTTGCAAAAGTGACATCCTCTGGAATCTCTGCTAAAAAAGTTGTTGGAACTGCAACCAATTCTGCCCATGAACCGGATTGAACCATTCCAATAACCTTGCTTCCAACCTGAGGTCCTGAGCCATCGGCAGCCGATTGTTCTACTACACCTGCCAAGTCCCAACCCGGTCGCCAGTCCTCTTTTTCTCTTGTCGCGGTACGTACCTCGCCTAGATTGAGCGAGAAAGCATAAACCCGTATCAATGCTTCCGACGACGACGGCCGAGGTGACTCCACTTCTGCTATCTTCAGGCGACCTTCTACAGAAGGATCAATTACAACTGCACGAATCGTACTCATAACCAAATCACCTCATTCAAAGTTTTGTTTTGATTCCCTCTAACATGATTTTTACTTTTAAGTAGCTAAAAATGAATGAATATCATTCATTTAACATTAAAAAAATAAGTCACTTTTGGCTCAAAAAACTAAAACAATAGCCGTTCAATAACTTCAATCATACCCTGCCGATACCACTTTTCACGTTCACCCCCTTCAATAACAAAACATTGTTGGAGAGTTGCGTGACCTAGTAAAACTATAAATTGCGCGAAAACCTCAGTATTGCAATGAGCTAGTTCTTCACGAGCCACAGCGCGGCGTAAAAGCTCATCAACAGCCTTGGTAACTTGTTCGTTTCGTTCTTTACGTTTTTCCAGATATTCGGATGATTCCTTGTTAATCTCAAGCCAAAGCATCTGCTCTTTTTTCGTGCGTCCAATTCGAAAACATGTCTCTACTATAGCCTGCGGTATCTCTTTGAGTGGTAGATCAAGCATTGCGAGATCCCAAAAGGCTTGATCCATATTAGCGCCAATTTCCATTGAGATGTGTGTCAAAATCTCATGTTTATTACGAAAATAAAGATAGACTGTGCCAGCTGCGATACCTGCTTTGGAGGCAATTTGAGGAATCGTTGTTTTTTCGTAACCATTTTGATTAAATAACATCCGAGCAGCATCGAGGATGGCTTTGTGTTTGGAAGGGTCTTTAGCTTTTTCATCTAACATTAATATCCCCTGCTTATAACAATGAATGAATTATATTCATTTTATAATGTAGAAAAAGGAAAATCAAGGTGTGATTTGAGTATCTCCTTGGTACCCAAAATAACCATTCTTACCTCTCTCCTTCACTCCCAAATTTCAAAGTAATACACTTTTGAAGGTCATGATATTATGTTAATGATCGAATGGATGAATCCGAAAAACTGGCAAGAAATGTCTAGCGATTTTCAATCACTATTTAATCAATCACTTCCAAAAAATCCACAACACTCCCTAGTTTATTCTAAAAAATTTGCATAAGGCACCATATTTTGCTTTTGGTTGCCATCCCTCAAAGAGATTTCCCTTTTCTTATAATTCGCGAAAACTAAGCCTCTTTTTTTACTTGACATTAACGTATCGTAATACTTTAACCTTGTAATTATGAGGAGCGAATTATGTTGTTACAATGGGTAATTCACAATCATATGGGGACATAATCTACTGAATATAATATATTTCCGAAAAAGGTGAATTGACATGAGCATCAGAAGATAATTAATACATTAGAACAATATGAAGATGGAATTACATCGCATTATAAAGTTGTAGCAAAACAAGTATTTTTAAGAGAGGGATATTTTTATGGTTGATAATTATACCATTATGGAATCTGGTAGATGTATCGAGTGCGGAGCTAGGGAAATAGATGGTTTTTCCTGTTATGAATTATTCGGTTTTCCCCTTACCTGGGAGCATAATGATCCAGAATTATATGCTTTACATTTTTGGCTTGTTTCCTGTTACATGATTCAACATTCTTCCAATTATACAGCAGAAGGTTACAAGCATTTGATTAACTTATTTACCGACGCTTATGACAATGATTGGGATACTTCATATATTCTAAAGAAAAATCGGGAGAGAGCAGCTCACATAAAAAAAATAACAAATTCTCTTCCCAATAAAGCAAGAAAACGTACACTTAAATTCTGGTCAATGACAATTGAAGATATATATTTAGGCGGAGAAACAAATGCAATAGAAAACATAATTAAGTGGAAAGAAAAGATAAGAGGTGAACTAAACTGGATCACTACCAACTAAGGGAATTCAATAACAAAGTCGATTCCTTCTCAAAGGCTTTAAAAAAAGATGGAGCAGTAGGTTGGAAAACTCACAAGATCAGTTCCTAAGTGAAATGAATCTGCAAAGAGATTGACCTACTCGATAGACAAAAATATGAGATTTGCGATATATGGTTCCGTTGCCCGGTAAAATCAAATTTAATATCTTATACGCTGAGTGATTGCTGCAATCCAGTTATTTATGCCTTTCTGTAGATCGGCTAGTGTTTTTTTCTAATCCCCATCATTCACTCCTAGAATGTTTTCTTTTATTAATTGAATAATATCAAAAAGTAACTGTCTTTTGCTTCGATGAGATGGAGTCGTTTCCCAAAAACTTGATTCTATATCAGAGGGGAAACAATTATATCAAACAAAACTTCCACGGATTTAGTAACAATAAAAATGAAAAGCATTGATGCTTGTACTACAGCGAAATATGCTTTTTCATCTTATTCGGCTAGCTCTTTGATCAACTTTCTCTTAACCTATTATGCTAACCTTTCGGTTGCTCGTTAAATGGATTTTTTAATTCGATAGACGAGACTTTTCATTCCATATGCATCTTGCCGCTCTCCTGACAATACTCCTCCTATTTTCTCTACAGCCCGCTGCGACCGAAAATTGTTCGGCCCAATCAAAAAAATGACGGTATCGACAAACTGAAATGCATGCGCTAACATAAGCCTTTTCAGTTCTTGATTATATGTGCCTCCCCAGTGAGATCTAGCAAGAAATGTCCATCCTATCTCAATTTCTTTGCGCTCCTCTTGGTAGCCATGATAACGGGAAGATCCAATCAAGCTGTTTGTCTTATTGTCGATCACCGCCAACGCTCCTTGCGAGTTCAAAGCATCATGAAAAAAGATCCTAAATTCATCTTCTTTGTAACGATTCTTTTGCGGGTGCTGCTCCCATATGAGTGGATCCGATGCCACAGCATAAAGCTCTGCGAAATCTTCTTCCTTTAAAGGCCTGATCTCGATAAGTTCGCTCTTCAAATGTGGTTGAAAATCGAAGGTTTTTACAGCATCATCAGCGCCCACATGAAATCGTTTCGTTGGTTTATCATTATTATCCAAATTCGATCGTCTCCTTTTGAGCTATTTCATCCAATAGATATCCCATTTATCAGTTTTCTTTCTGCGATTGCCGGCTAAATTCTTTCCAACCATTCCTTTTTAATTGATGAACAAACTTATCAAATTGGTTTGGACTAAATGCACGAATATCTTCAAAAACAATCATAAAACGCTTTTGTTGCACATCATAGATAATTCCCTCAACGTCATGCTCGAAATCATCTCCATCCAAGTTAAGGGACATACCAATTTGTGGGATAAAATCCAAATCTACAGATCTTCGGAGATGAAGAAATTTATCCTTTACCACTCCAGTATTAACAATATATTGGCTCATTGTAAATTCCATGATCACCCTTCTTCCTCACTATGTTGATGTTATTCCTCAACTGCCCCTTGTCCTCTCTAATAACAGGCATTAGGAAGGACATACAAAGATTCGGATTACAGGCATCACTTTCATTATAGATGTTCTATGTTTCTTCCGTCTTCAAATTACTTCATTTATCGATAAAATTAATTGAAATCTGTACATTTTCATACATCTTCTGAATCCTGATCACATAAAAAAACCACTCTAATGAGTGGCATAGCATTTATCTTTCGCAAGCAATATGATCTTTATCTCGGTCAAGTTTGGTATTTTTATCATAAATAGCTTTGGAAACAGTTGGTTTGTACTTTGTTTTTCCGCCTTTATTTTTGGTGGTAGAGTACTTTGCAATGCCACCTCTGTACACCCTATTTAACTCTGTACAGTTCTTATATGTTTTCACCGTTGTTTTTGCATCCACAATGGTAGTAGCAGATACAGAAATGATAAGTCCCAAAGCAAAACCAGCAGCTAATAGTTTTTTCAAAAGTATCCCTCACTCATAGTTGTCTGTATTTCATTTTAATTCAGAAATATGTTCGATTCAATATTACTATGTGTCTGAGAAAAGTTTAAATATCAAAATCGTTCCTTTTTGTGACACACAAACACAACAAAACCACCTTCGCAGGTGGTGAATTTCCATATCTGGTCGAGACAACTGGTTGTCATCTCGACTGTTGGTTCAACTCCGCATAAGCCTCACTGCCTCATCATATGCATCGCTGGCTCCAGGCATTGCTCCAGCAGAAATATAACCAGGAGTCATCTTGTGTACTACACCCAGCTCAACAGCCATAGCTACCATTGCTTTAAGGGCTTTGCTACAAGCAATAGTGGCAATCTTCGGCTTTTCAAGTTTCTTAAGCGAAAAATCACTGTTCAGAATCGCCTGTACACCTGCATCGAGAACCTTCTTTTGTTCTTCATTAAGTGTGCTGATATCCATGTGAATTTCCTTTTTTCGAAGGGAACCAACAATTTCAGAATATCATATTTACCACAAATTGCGGGCTTCTTTCTTCTGTGATCCACCTATCAAATGAATCTTAAAGAAGTAGATTGCTTTGAAGAAACTGGAAGACTAGGTGTTTTTTCATTTTCTGATTCATACTATTAAGTTTGTTCGAAGTTGCTAATCACTGGCAAAACCATAGGATACTCTGGACGGTAGTCTCCTACTTTTCTTCATTCCATATATGAAAATATTATTTTATACATGAGCGGACAGTCGTGAAGCATCATCGCTGGAAGCGAGAGTCACAACACGCTGCCCGGTGTCTCTATTCATCTAGAAGATGTCAGAGACAAACAGCTACTCATGGCAGTGCTCAAGATTGTCAAAGAACTTGCAACACAGAATGGTGAGTCGACAGGTAACACAAGACCCACCACAGGTCGCCATCCCCAGGCTATGAACAACCCGAAGACAGATCTTCTTTACCATTGGAGACTTCCTCTCTAAGGAATAGCACACCAAATGGTCGATATGCTTTAATAGTAGACTGTTCCTATTATTATACATCACTGCACTGGCAATTCATTATTTTTTGAAACATCGAGCTTAAAATTGCTGATAAAAAATCATACGATAAAATGAAATAGCCAATGGAGCTGTCAGTATCAGCAGACTCCATAACTTTTGATACTTGAAGTGCTGGCTCAGGAGTACATGCTACCGGAAATGTTTCCGTTTCTGGAGTATGGTCTGCGAAAGGAGAACAGATTGATCTGAACTATAATTACCAAGATGTTCTCCAAATCAGTAGTATCATTAAGGGATCTGTGCTTGTGGGAGATTATGAACTGAGCTCCTCTCTGATTACAGAATCTGGCTACCAGTTCACATGTCGAGGAACAGTCAGAAAGCTGAAGACAAAAGCTGTTTTTTCTGGGTTGATCTTGGTGGATTTTATAACCCTATCAACATTATCCAGAAATTGAACTCACGAACATCTTCGTCAATCAAAAGCAAGTATTTCCTGAGTAATCCTTCTTCCCTTGCAGTGATGGCTGGCTCTTATTTGAAAGACAAACGTCGAAGTGATCCACTAAGATCAAACTTTCCGTGAACCAGTCGTCGGTGTTGTGCTCGAACTGTTGCCGATGCTTCCATGGTTTCTGAATTCATATAGTTTTAGAAGTAAATATTTTTCTGTTCAGTGAGAGAATTTCTATCTTATAATGAGTTTAGGCTGAAATACAGTCAATTTCTCTAGTGAAAGGGCATCTCATGGCGAGGCGGACTAAGGACATCACTTTTCTCCCTTCGGAAGAAGAAGCGATCTGGAAGGTTGAATGGGAGCGTGATGTTAACCCGAAGACGACCATTCATGATTCCGAAAAGGTTTCTTTCTCTCTCTATGCTGATCTCATGGATCCTGGTTATGAGACAGTCTACCGCAAGGATCTCAAGGTGGGAGAATCCGTTCCTGTAATGAATGCCAAAAAGAAGAGGATTGCAACTGTAACCCTCATGAGGTAGCCTTTCAAGGAGTGTATTTACTGGTACATATACACTCCGCCTGGACAGTAAGCTCCTTTACTGTCCAGGCTCTCAATTATAAATTTTATAGATGAATGCAAGAATCTTGAAATACAGCGGCTTTTTTTGATTTTTAGTTAATGATCTGAATAGGGGTTATTTATTTCTAACCCCTTTTTTGAGGAGATGAGGAAACCAACGATTTCCGAAAATTCTATGCTTGGAACTAGGACAAGAGAGCGTACATGAACTTTATAATCTCTTGTTTTTATATACATAACAGAATGTCATGAGAAATCGATCAAAATGCTGAACTTTACATTTATGTTGAAATATCGAGTATAGATATAAAAGTATTCAAAAACAGAAGGAATATCATGAAACAGGCTAAAAAGTGGCTGACTATTTTCTTAATGGCGGCTTTTGTTTTCTCCATTGGATCGAATTCGGTGAGTGCTGCAAATATCTCGAAATTAGGGAATAGGACAATGAAAGTCGGTTGTGTAGATGTAACATTGTATGAACATGCTAACTTTGAAAGGGAATGACGGCACTATGGCTGTGTTGATGCAGAAGGTTACTATTCACTAGATTGGCGGGATAACGAAGTTTCTTTTATTATTGTCAATGACTTTAATGGTACAGGGACAATTGGAATGATGATATCGAATCGACGCGGATGGAATAATACATAAAACAACTTATTTGATACTTTCGAATTCACTCCCCATTTTTATACATATACGATATACTAAATAAAGTTAGGTAATGCTCACCTTGGAAGGAAACTCACATGAGCAGCGTTCTGGTTGCAACGACCTCTTCTGGCGATCCCTCCTACGAAGCCCGGCTGCTGGCGGACATCAAGTCCCTTCTTCGCGAAGACCTCACCGCTCAGAAGGACGCTGGCTGGGGAGACGACGACGAGCGTGTGCAGGGACTCACCCGCATCCTCGAACTCCTCAAGGAGAAGCAGTTCTCTGAGGCACTGACGGAGCTGCGGCGTTTCACGTACAGGGGCATCGGAAGCGTGAACGCCGAGGACGCCCTGAATCTTCTCACGGAATACATGGGCGACGTCTCATGAAGCAGTAGCTTCTGCAAGGAATGGGCAAAAGTCAGAACACACCTTCTCGTGTTCTGACCCCATTTTTAAACATGCCCACTGATCCTTGTTTTATTCTCCTTTTGCACAAAACCACCATTTCGGGTATTTTTTTATATTAGAGAATTCATCTCAATGACTTTTCACCTATTTTAAACAAGATGTTGTATTTTGCTTAACTGAAATATAACTAGTCCTGCTGCGAATTTTGCAGCAGAGTTAGAATCTATAGCTGTTTATTTTTTAGGTGGCGGCGTGCTAACTTTCGTCAGAACGCCGCCTCTCCCGAAGGTCAGCTCACCACTGGTAGAACTTGTGCAGATCACTTGCACTGACGATCTCGCAGACGTCTGTCACCGATTCTGAACCAGCGGCTCCTCGAATCACTGCGTGAAGCTCGCCGTTGATCTCCACCTGCTCGATGAGAGAGGGAGTATAGTAGAACGTACCCTTCGCGAGGTTGGGGATGACAGTCAGATCGCCTTCCCGCATCGCATGGAGGTTGTGTAAACCTCGCGAGATGTATGGAACACAGCGACCTCGTTGGTATAAATGATCTCATACTCGATTGTGCCGTTGACCTTCTTCTCCTCGGTGAACTTCGTAAGCTTTGGGAAATACTTCTGAGTGGTCATGGTGTCCTTCCTAGGACTCAACAAGACGCTTTCACAGATTAATTTCATTATTTGGTGAGCTGATGTTATCACAACATTCATGAAGAAACTTCTTGAAATCAATATGTATAAGCTATAATTAAATTGAATTTCTCAGCACTACTATTGACATTAGGATATCATTCTCGATACATCTTGCTGCATAGGTAGCTAATTTCGTACCCTTGTTAGGCTGGAATGACTCGATTGCTTTAATTAAGCCAATCGTACCGATGGAAATTAAATCTTCTGCATCTTCTCCTGTATTTTCAAATTTCTTCATGTTGTGAACGTGAAACGATGTCAATTCGACCGAGTAATGTATCCAGATGCCCCACACAAGTCACTTCGCAATTCGTCTGATCTTCGCTAAAAGTGAGGATGATCTCATCGATTAAGGATTGAATGATATATCTTTTCTTTTCAAACGGAATATCCGTTTCCTTCTCCACTAACCTTCCTAAGAAATCAATAACCAATTTTACTCGTTCTTTTGCTTCTTCATTTTGTTGCTGTGCTTCTAGATGATACTGGAGCTTTTGGAGTTCTGTCTGCAAGCTATTGATATCTTTGTTTATTTTACTCAAATCACGAAACATTTCGTCTTCGGTAATCACTTCACGAGTAAACATAATCTTTACTTTATCCCGCTCTTTCTCCCTTTCGGCGATCCGTTTTTTCATTGCTCCTATTGTATCGGCTACTCGCTGATCGTGCTGAGTTGATGCTTCTTTTAACTGATTGACAATCTCATCTTTATCAACAATGGAACCAATAATGAGATTCCATATATATTCTTCTATCACTTCTGCACGAAGCGTTTTTGTCGGGCATTTTTCCACACCTGCGCCAAATTTCCGAGGGTTTTTATTGGGACAGCGATAACAGCGATACCGCTCTTTTTTCCCTGTTTGCTTATTTATTCTACCAGAGTAAGTCGTACCGCTCCATATTCGTCCACAATGGCCACAGCGAATCATTCCTTTGAGCAAATACGAAAAGCGGTTATTTCCTTTGTTGGTTGTATTCTTTTCCTTCTGCCGCTGTGCTGATTCAAACAGAGTTTTATCGATTATGGCTGGAACTTCTGTGGTGATCCACTGAGAAGCATCCCGGTATTCATATGTTTTTTTCGGATTCCCATTGCTTGTTTTTTCGCCTTTTAGTTTCTTCACTTTACGTCGATTATAGCGATAGATCCCTATATACACTTCACTAGATAAAATACGATAGATGGACGATCGATTCCAGTTTTTACTCTCTTTTCGCTTTGGTAACACACCTAGTTGACCTAGTTTGTCACCAATCTCTCGATACGTAAGATGCTCATATACATACCACTCATATATTTTACGAACAACCTTTGCTTCTGTATCATTGACCATCAGCTGCGCATCCACCAAATCATAACCAAAAGGAGCAGAACGCATCGGCATGATCTTCTTTTGCTTCTCGACTGCCTTTAATCTCCCTCTGCTGGTTCGCTTTCGAATCATCGATAACTCATATTGAGCAATGGCAGACTGCATATTGAAGAACAACTGTCCTTCTGGTGTATTTTGATATTCTGCATCACAAAAAATAAGCTCTACCTCATGACGGTCAAACTCTCCACATACAATCAATTTATCCACTAAATTACGACTCAAACGGTCAGGATGAACACAGATGACTTTTGCTATCTTCCCTTGGGTAATATCTTGCCGAAGAAGATCCATCTGTGGACGCTCGATATCTTCCCCTGATGCACCAGATTCTCTGTAAATCTCTAACTGATATAACCCTAATGCATGTGCCTTTTCAGTACACATCTCCACCTGTGTATCCAAACTCGTCCCTTCTACTGCTTGTAATCCTGTAGATACACGAGCGTAGATGGCTGATTTCAATTTTGTTCCCCCCTTCCACATTCCAATCAGAAATGTAAATCTATATTTGTAAATTCGCAGTATTGCTGCTATTCTAGATATATTCTGCTGATCCACTAAATAAGGACAAAAATGGCTAAGAATTGGTGGGAAAAGTTCATTCCATCCAAACGCGCTGACAGTCCTGATAAGGAACTCGCAGATATGGTTATTGGATGGGTTGAAAAAGCTGGAAAAGAAAACCCAAATGAAGTTTTCCCTATTCCTGCATATCTGCTTACTATTACCATCGGTATGATTCTCCAAGACAGTCCTGTGCTTCGCATGACGGCTGATAGTCTGAATCTTATTGCAAGGATCTTTGCTGGTAAACAGCTTGACCTTCAGAAAGACCTTGCCATTCGTCCTGAAGCTATGAGCAGAAATCAGTTTCGCGAGTTTCTCGATCGTGCATTTGCATTTCGAGATGACTTGAATAATTTTTCCGATATTGAGAAAGTCATTGTCTATCCAACTGGAAAAGAACTGCTCACTCTGATCCGAGAAATCAGGTCTGCTTGTTCTTAGATCAGTAGGTGGGTGAGTGCAAACTGCTCATCCACCAAACAAATTGGTTTTCCAATCCATCTTCTTCCCCTTTTCCCTAACTTAGTAATGCACTTTCCCTTCCCTTTCTTCCGAAAATGCTATTTCCATCAAGACGAGAATCACCCGTTTCTTTGCTGCTAGAGATTCTTTTACCACAGTTAAATGACTCACTGATTGGTTTGGAACCCATACAAATTGGACGGGATCTGTTTTTCGTTTCATCCAAACACCGCCTTTATTTGATATATACAAATGGTATGAAACGAAGACTTTGTCCCATGCAATAAAAAATGACCTATCTATCACTGAATAGGTCATGTACATATAGTTCATGTATCTCATAAAATATGCTGTGTACAAGCTAGTTTAAAGAAAGTATGATTAAATGTATGGGTTTGTCTAATGGAAGGAGTTGCCCATGAGTCAGTCACCTTACCAAGTAGAGCTGAAAGCAAAAGATTTCGATCCTAACCGGATTCTGGAAAAAGAATGCACAGCACCAAATGGCACCAAACTCCTCCTTAAGTGGATGGTGACATTCGGCGGTAAAATGCTAATGGATATCTATTGCTGGCAGGGAGGTAAATACTACTCTGCTAATCAGGTCCAACCTGGTATGACCAAGGTAGTCGATGGATTCACCTTCGTCAACGGCACTCGGTGATGTCCATCAGATGATGAGAACTCCTCGTCCCACCATCTGATGATCCACATCGTGGATCAGTCTGGGTAAGCGAGCTACCTTCCTTGCCCAGACCTCAATTAACATTCATTTCCCATTCAACTTAAGGATCTCCTGTCTTGTCCAGTACACTCCTTCTTCATTCATTTAATTTGTAGTATGATCCCTAACTCTCTATAAAAATCTTCTAACTTTTGTTCCATTTCTTTTTTTGTCATGCTAATTTTCTCCTGAAAGAAAAAGCGATTCAAGCTGCGCTTGAACCACTTTCCAATTCTATATATAAAGTTAATCAGATTTGCTGGGGGCTGAGCATGCACGAAACATCCACGCAAACCAAGCCTGATCCACCGATGTCAACAGAGACGATGGTCGATGATCACACTGATCAGGGTACCGAACGCCTTCTTGTACTCCTTCAGGAAAAGCTCGTCGAGTTCATGACCTGAGGCACTGGGATTCTGCTCCCTGACCCGAATCAGTACATCATCTTTGTCTTCATTAAAGAAATCTATTTTTTGTTCTTCTCTTGTATTGTCATGTTTGTTTCTTCACAAAGAAAAAATGATTCAAGTATTCCCGGATCATCAGGAAAACTAAGAGCTATAAAAAAAGCAGGCCCCGCAGCGAGACGATATCACTGATGTGAGATCGAATCACTACGGGGTAGGTGTTACACTCCGCTTGTAGCGGAGGTCTCCTGCTGGACAGGGAGGTCATCCTTGTCCAGGTACCGGATCACCCGGTCGATGGCGAGGTAGCCCACGTACGCGAAATTCAAGAGAACTGCTGTGCCGTAGTCCAGTGCAAGCATGGAACATACCACCACGGGCACGATCAGCAGACTCTCCCAGAACACACGGGCAACTCCCGAGCCGCTCGCCGACTTGATGGTGAACGACCCGATGATCGCGACGACGAACACCTTGATCATCATGTTGGAAGAGTCACCAGGGGCGACATGCTCGATCAGGGGCACGAGGCCCCAGCTCAAGATGCCGAAAAGATAGATGCGGTTGAGATCATCGAACACATTCCGCTTCTTCTCTCCACCCTCGCGATCGTACAGCAGCGCCTCACCGATCAGGGTGAAGAATGAGGTGATCAGGATGGTCGCCCAGAAGTAGTCGGCGAATCCCCAGCCTGGAAGCGCGAAGCTACCAGCATTCTCGTCGAACCAGTGCTTCATGTCGTACAGCGACTGGTCCCCACGGAAGAAGAACATGTAGTACGAGAGGAGAAGAGCGGCCGAATGGTAGACCATCAGTGCCTTCTCACCAGCGTTGAACACGTCCTTCCGATCGGCTGCGAACAGGATCATGTCGTAGATGACATGCGCCATGAGTGCACCGAAGAACCCGTACGGGATGTAGACGAGGGTAAGGAAAAAGCCAGCCACAAACTGAGGCAGAACCAAGATCGGGTTCCAGTCCGCCTTGTTCTTGAAGTTGAACAGGTGGATCAGAGACCAGATTCCATTACCGAGCACGAACAGAAGGATGAACCCCGCGATCCCACTGAAATGCGGGATACGGGAACCCTGTCCCAGGAAAATCTCCCGAGCCAGTACTTCCTCACCGAAGAGCGTCATCATGATGATGGCGAACTGACGCTTCGGAGTGGAAGCAACGAACATTCCTTCGGTAGCGTGCTCCCCATTGACCTTCTGGAAATGCCGGACCAGCGGCGTGGTGGCAATACATGCAGGCAGCATGATTACTACCATAGCCGCGATGAAGGGACCCATGCGCATGAGCGGGTCATGCATCCGAGCACCCTTCAGGTCACCACTCAACAGATGCTGAGTGGTCCACCACACATCCCCGAACCCATGCGTACAGACCGCATACACGAGCAGCAGGGCCCAGGTGGCGAACATCGTCCACATAGCGGTGGGACGCTGCTTGCGCATCGGCTTTGTGCCGACGTTCAGCAGGGGTGCCTGGATCTGGAGGAGTCCCAGATGGTTCACTTTACTTTCCTTTCAGGAGTTGTAACAACTTACTCTTATCATATCTTTGCTTTTTTCGATTCGTCAATGCTATATTCTGAGAATCTTATAAAAATATAATGGGTACTCGACTTGAGTTAGAGAGGGAGGAATCATCAAAATTGCCTATAAGAAAACAAAGAATTGTGCGCATTTGAAGTTTTTGTACCACTGAATTGTAGATTGGAAATGAAAGAGCGTTTTCTACTGAATACGAAAAATTATTCTTTTAATATTGTTTAGGTTTGAAAAATAATTTAGCGCCTCAACTTAATTTACCAACTTTAGTTTTTTGGTTTTTGGAACTGATTCTATATCTAGATTTGAATTTAGATTTTCAATTGGATTTACTTCTAGTTTTTCATCCATCAAATCTAATGCTTTTTGTGCATGATGTTCTGTCGTTTGTGCCTCTTTTGATAACTTATATTTGGTCGGCTTTTTCTTCTCTGGATGTTCATTTGTCATGCGTTCTGCTACTTCGATAATAGCATTGTAATTCACCTCAGATGCAGGAGTTCTTTTCGGTTTTTTATTTTTTGTTAATCCCTTTGTTTTTTTGGGTTTCCGTCCGGTGGAAGTTTTTCCTTGTTTGTTGATTGCAGGCTGTTTTTTATCGGGTTCAACATCTAGATTTTCATTTCGTTCTGGAACTAGTTTTTCCTCTTCAACCTTTGATGGAACTATATTAGATTTTTGAATATCTAAATTCAGATTTTCTGCTTCAATATCTAATGGATTTAGATCAGCTGTTTCCTCTTCTAAATCTAATTTCTTGGTTATATCAGATTGATCTTTTTTAGGTTGGATATCGAATAGATTTTTCTCAACCATTTTTTCAGGTTCATCTATCAAATTACTAGATTGTGCTGCTGCAATTTTCGATCGAAATGTATACTGCCAAGCCAACATTGCTTTTGCTATTATCAGTAAAAAAGGAGTTGCTATCCCAAAGAGCAACCCGCCCATGTTATCCGCTAAACCTACAATATTAGATGCTAGAACAAAGATTAAACCAGCAGTAAAACCTAGAATAGGGCGTACAGGAAAATATTTACCATGTTTAAACGCAAGGTCCATCTGGACAGAACCCGTTAAAAAGATAGCCTCTACAACAAACAAAATCGGATATGCTGTCCATCCGCTAAAACCAATCCATTGCAATAGTTCCAATGAATGAATTGCAGATGTAAGCACAATTAGTCCTGTAATGATAAGTGTAACAATCAGCAATAACGAATGACCTACAAACGAAGAAAGGCGACCTACTCCTCGTTTGGTGCTTGATAATAATGGACCAAAATCCCCAAACCAATCTGTCAAAGCATAAATAAAACGGACAACAAAATTTGGTTTACGAGTGTGCCCGCGTATTTCCCAACTAGTTTCATTTTGATTCTTATTATTCATTTTTCTTTTCACCTCTTTTGAATTCTTTTTCATTAAAAAAGGCTACTTAAAAAGTAGCCTTGATTGACATGTATCTCTTAAATTTTGCCTGCTTTTGTTTCCATCTTAAATCCATTGAGTTAAAATAAACGAAAGGCAATCCGGCCTGATAACAGAAGGATGTTCAGATGAGTCTTGTTGCTGTCATTCAGCGAGTCCCTGAGGTTGCTGCTGTCCTGTATCAGAATCGGGTAAACAATGAAGCATCACCTAAGGGACAGAAGCTGATTGAAGATCTGAGGGACGAACTTGATTCTCTCATTCGTCAGAATGTCACTTTGGAGGTTTTTAGTTACTCACCAGTAAAGCCTGAAAACAATAAGAGCAAGCTTCTGGCAGTCACTAAGCAACTGGTTACTGACATGACGAACTTCCATTCTGAATGTGAGAAGCATGGTATAGATTCGACACAGGTTTCCAAAGCGGTAATGAAGGCTTTCGAGACACTGAAGAAGTTCCAGCATGAGCTGGGAGCAGCGCTGGGAATGGGTATTATGATCAAGATGTAAAAACTCTGATCCTTCCGTTAAAACTGGGACGATCTATTGCTTATAGGCAATAGATCGTCCCAGACCACTTTTTCCATAAATAAAAAATGACCTGATCTGCTGACCAAATCATTATCTCTTTCTTTCCTCTAAAAGCTTGTCCTACATTTACTCAAGCCTAATTCTCGGTTTCCTCTCCTCCACAATCTTCTTCTCCTTCACCATCTTGTATTTTGATGATGCTGGTACAAGACCTAACTCAAACCCAGCATTCATCACGATTTTTTTACATCGTTTTATGTTCCCAATCTCTTGACAATATGTGCGACTAAGCGTAGATTGTGTTCAATCAAGAGATTTCTGGCATAACTGTCCCCTTCCGCCATTTTCTTTAAATTTATATCTTCCTCTGTTTCTGAAAGTGGCTGGGGGAAAGCGTTGCTTTTTATAAAAGATACAAATACCATCATCTCTTTGATCAAAAGTGACAAAGCAGTGATTATCCCAGGCATAGCAACCTCCCTGCTTTTTGTACCTATTTTCATGTTTTATTAGCATTATTATCTTATGCAAAGAATGCTTGTGTTATGGTTTTTCTATTGTTATTAAAAAGCTAATTGCTCTGAGTGTAAATTTCAAAATTTAATTGTGTCCCCTTATTGCAATAATATACATATAAAATGACAGAATGATTATGTACTAACCATTAAAGCTATGCCTATAATAGGGTTATCCCAAAAAAGGAGTAGCTGTCACAATGAAAAAATGGATTATACCAAGTATTGCTGTTCTATTTCTGTTAAGTGCTTGTTCTTCTCATGCCAACAATCCAGTTATTCCTAAAAAAAATCCAATCAAACCGATCACTTCTGTATCTGAGGCAATTGTAAAATCAACAGCTGCTATGGAAAAAATGAAAAGTTTTCAAGTGGAGTACACAAGGAAATATACTTCTGACGAAGAGAATAAAAATTCCAATTACCGCAATCATATCGTAAAAGCTGATAACATTTCTTTTAATTTTATTGACAGGAATCAGTATCATCTTTATGAACGTATTCATGAAGAGCGGACAACGGATAAAGAGAAAGAACCTGACCTCCAAACAGAGATATATGTAAAAGATGGTTCCCTTTATAAACATTATTTCGACTGGAGCAGTTATGAGCCAGACCATTGGGAAAAATCCAAGCCAGCAAATAATACACTTACCGAAACTTTGTCGAAAAGTCCTTTGTTCTTAGATCCTTCCTATCAATTAGCAGCCTTAGATCCAAAACAAAAACAAATAAAGCTAACTCAGACAAAAGATGCATATATAATCGAACAAACTTTGACCAACCGAGAAGAAAAGACAACAATCATGGGTTACGGCAAGGGCGGCCAAGGATATGTTGATGTCCCTGTTACAAAAAAAATACCTTTATACACCATAAAAGTTACCATTAATAAGGAAACTCTGCTTACGCAAAAAGTCGAGCAACATGAGATCTCTACGATCAATGCTGCAAAAGAAACAGGAGATATTATCAAAACCGATGAGTACCAGACACATATTTTTAAATTCGGTGCAAAATCAATTACTGTTCCAAAGGAAGCCCTCACAACAACAGATCAAGTCAATTGAATATCTTATGTAAAAAGAAACAAAACGACCTCTGAAGAAGAATCAGAGGTCGTTTTGTTATCAGTCGTAAATAGCGAATACAGCATTTTTATTTGTTGTTTGGACATAAATTTCTGCTTGATTATTAGTTCCGTCTTGCCAAGCACTAATATCCACCATTGCACAATGTGACGAATCGGTGTATGAAGTAGGGGTAAGATACTTATAAGTTATATTATCATCTGCATTATCTGGGTCATATTCCTTAACATAAAAGTAAGTTTCCCCACCAGAGCGAAGGCATATTAACACATTTCCTGAGGCATGTGCATTATCTACACCTGTGATGTAATAATTTAGAGTAGAGTTCCAATGTACCTGTTCCTTAGTCAATAACTGCCATCCTGCAGCATCGGCAAATGCGGATGAAAGCGGTAACACTAGTGTGAAAATTGAAACAAGAAATGGTACTAGGGCCTTTTTTAAATTCATTCTGACTTCCTCCTGGTGTTTGTAATGTAAACGGTAACAAAAACTAGGTAAATAGAAACGAATGATGTAGATTAGAGATAACTCTCTTGAAAATTCATTATATACGAAAATAGAATAAAAAGCCAATATTAAATCAATTAAATTATATTATAATTTATTACATTTATTCAAAAAGGGAATAATTATGGGATTAAATCCCTAAGTGATCCGCAAATCTAGTAAGAAACATCTGAAAAATCAGCGGTCGTTTTGTTGTCAATCGTAAATAGAGAATACAGCATTCTTATTCGTTGTTTGAACATAAATTTCTGCTTGATTATTCGATCCATCTTGATATCCACTTATATCTATCATCGCACAATGTGACGAATCGGTGTATGAAGTAGGAGTTAGATACTTATAAGATACATAATCATCTGCATTATCGGGATCATATTCCTTAACATAAAAGTAAGTTCCTCCACCTGCGAGAAGGCATATTAATACATTCCCTGAAACAGGTGCTCCATCTACATCTGTAATATAATAATTAAGAGTGGAATTCCAATGTACCCCCTGACTCCAAACGCTAGTTGCCTGCCATCCTGCAGAATCGGCAAATGCGGATGAAAACGGTAAGACTAGTGCGAAAAGCGAAGCAAAAAATGGAATTAGGGTCTTATTTAAATTCATTCTGTCTTCCTCCTGGTGTTTATAATGTAAGCGGTAACAAAATCTAGACAAAATAGATCTCTCTTGGAAACTCATTATATATAAAAATTAAATAAAAAGCTAATATTAAATCAATTGAATTATATTACAATTCATTGCATTTATATACAATCGTTAAATTCCCTATAAATCAAACATTTGCCATTTTTTCTCTTTCTTTCATTACAATATAGCCTGCATAACTACTGTTCTAACTTGAGAAGAGATTTTTGGTATAACCGTGTTGTCATAATATCCCATGTACCACAATCCCCGGCTTCTAGATAATTATAAGTTACATATTCATCTTTATTTATTCCTGGATCATATTCCTTAATATAAAAGTATCTTCCCTCACTGGTAAAATGCACTATATGTAAAGGACACAAAAAAAGTCTAGGAAGCCTTAAGAAAATGATCGAAAATTTAAACCGATGTTGACAGTGGAAACGCATGGATGGCGTTTTGGTATCACTTTGCTATTTTATTTGAGGCTGTTTTTATCCTTACAGCGATTGATGCGGGAACAATGGTAGGGTAGGGAGATTCGTATTGCAAGATTTACTAGGACAATTGTCTTTGTGTTGATTATCTTAATCGATTCTCTCCGTGTTTGGTATAAAGTTTTGGTGAAACATGAGAAATTGCCACAGTAAGAAGGGTAAGAGTACGAGTGTATTATCATGGATGAAATCATTCAAAGCAGTTTCTCATGTATTAAATGAGATTGCTGGAGTTCCAAACTATGAACGATATTTAGCCCATTTCCGCAAAAATCATCCTGATGCAACTCTAGCAGCTATCATTCGGCTAGCTGCTAGAGTTGCATAGGGCTATAAAAATTTAGGTAGATTTTATCGAAATGGATATTAATTCTAATTATCACCATATATTATGATATATTTCTTTTGATTTAATATTAGCTTTTTATTCTATTTTCACATATAATAATTCTCAAGAGGGATAAATCTCTAATAAATGTCACTTGTTTTTATTTTACTTAATTGTTTGTAAACGATTACATGACAACAGGGAGGAAGTCATCATGAGTTTCAAAAAGATTACAGTACCATTTCTTGCTTTGCTGTTCACACTAGCGACACCGTTTTCATTAGCATTTGCAGATTCTGCTGGATGGCAATTGTTATGGTCTGGGAGTGTACACTATAATTCCACTCTTGATGCTTATATTACACCCGTAGATAGCGCGCATGCCTCAGGATATATTCAAGTATGCAATCCAACAGGTTCGTCAGAAAATTTTTATATCAAAGATTATGATCCAGATAGTGCAGATGAATATTTAACTAAGAGTTATGAACATCTTGACCCGTATAGTTGTGATTCTTATTGGATTCAATTTTTAGAAGATGGGTCTAATGGGCAGGCTGAAATCTATCTCCAAGCAACTGATCATGTATATGGTCAAAATGACCAATACAAAATTTATGATTGATAACAAAACGACCTCTGATTTTTTCAGAGGTCGTTTTAGACTGAAGAAAAAACACCTCTGAAAATTTAAAATGTCCCCTATGTAAAGGACACTGAAAAAAGCCTAGAAAGCCTTAAGAAGATGATCTCTGTATGGAACAGGGGTCATCTTTTTTCGATTCAAATGGTATCTATAATGGTTGTAGTAGGTCATATATTGCTTAATTTCTTTTCTTAAATCTCTAGAGTTGAACATATTTTAATAGAAGTTTCAATCCTTAAGATTGCCGAAGAAACGTTCCTGAGGAGCGTTATCTCAACAAAATTTTCCTCTTCTTAACTCAGACTGACGAAATCACATTTTTTTGACTAACTTTTGGGTATGTATAATAAGTTCCTTGACCAGAGTAGATCATTACATCTTTCGCTTTCTTGAAGGTTTTGTTCTTTTTTAGCTTTAAAAGGGGGGCTGTTGCTAAGCCATAGTTATACAGTTCGGTACATGATAAACCAAGGTTTCACCAGTGGAACCATCTATAATCATCGATAAGCAAGCCTGTATCTTTCTAGTCATTTTTGCAATTGATTTTAGTACCTCCATTCACAAAGTTCTGTTTCCAGTTCTATCATGTGTTCTCCTTAAAAAAAGTGATCCAAACTTTTATACATGGATCACTTCTCTTGCATTACTATTTATTTTTCAAATGTCTCTTCAAATGCTGTATAAAAGTTCGCATAATCAATAGCTTCTTGCGTAAGAAAAGAAGAGACGATTTGACCAGCATCACTATTACGAAACGATTCCATAAATAATTGTATATCGGTTACATATAATTCTCCCATTACATGGTACTTCGGTTTAAAGGAATCAATAGGTTCTTCTTTTCCTAACGATTCATGAAAAAGTCTATTTACATTAATTTTCAATACTCCATCTAGATCCAATATTTTGGGAACAATTGTATTCCGATAAAAATAGTAAAAATCCTCAGGGTTTTCCATATTGCCATACATTGTAACTATTTTATAGAACATATGATTCCTATTCTCCTTTATTTATATTTGGCAAGAAAAGAATGAATTTAAAAATTAAAGGAATTATTAAGATACATTTTACTAAAAATAGCACAATATTTATTCTTTCCTAATAAATAAATTTTGACTATTTTCTGGATGAAGCATAACACTTCTGGAAATTCATCTTTTTAATCCGAACAGGAAAGTGTTTTTATGATTGATTCGATTCAAAAAACAGTATCATTTTGACTATCACTTAATAAATTCATGATGTTTCTACATAGGAATGGGATCTTCTCCTTTTAAAATTATTAGATGAGAAATAAACTAATAGAAAAGTAAGTGTATTTTAACCAATTATAATGCATTTTGAATTTTCTTGTATGTGTCTATTCAAAAAGATTAGATATAATAGTAATAAGTTTCAGTTGCATCCAAATTATTGTTGAGGAGGATTTTATTCTCATGTCTAAACGTCAAACACTATTGATTGGAAGCCTTCCGTTTGAAAATGAGGAAATTGCTATGAAACAAGCTTTGGAAATGCTTGGAGAATCTCTTTTCTCTCTACCAGATGGAGAAATAGGTGAGAAATCGGAGGCATACCCCGTTGGAAAACGTGCAGCCTGGGTGATGTCATCCATCGATTTATGCGCTGCGGACACGGAAAACTGGGAAATCACAAAAAAATCAGTCCGGGCTGATAACGGCTTCCCTGATGATTATGTAAATTTAGACCGATTACGTCCAAAACACCCACCCAACCGCATGAAACAGCATTTAAATTTCCGTTATCATGAATATTTCCAATCCAGTTATCCTATTTTCCAGAAGTTAAGAGAACAAACAGGATTCAATAACATGAAATTTCAAGTAGGCGTTCCTACAGGGTTAGGTATTACCTTTTGTATGCTGTCCCCAATCAACGCTTTTCGCTATAATAAAGCATTTAACTACCGAATAGCGTATGAAGTGAATGAAATAGTAAAACAAGCTGGAGATGATGTGGTAGTACAGCTAGAAATTCCAGCAGAGATAGCGTTAGCATATAAACTTCCGAAAGCAATGGTTAATATCGCTTTAAACAGCATATTTGATTTGGTACAGCAAATTAATCCGGTTTGTAAAATAGGAATACATCTTTGTTTTGGTGATCTCAATAACAAATCGATCACTCATGCGAAAACGCTTAATAAAATGGTATATTTCGTAAATCAAATGATAAAAAAATGGCCCAAAACACACGATCTAGGTTACATACATCTTCCATTGGCAGAAGCAAACACTCCACCGCCAATGGAGAAGCACTATTATGAGCCGCTCAAACAAATCGAACTGCAGGAAGGCATGAAATTTATTGCTGGATTTATCCATGAAAAACGGAGTTTAGAAGAATTACAGCAGATTTTAAATCATATCGAGGAAATTCGAAATCACCCAGTGGACGTCGCCTGCTCATGCGGCTTAGGTCGGCGTAACACAGAAGTGGCAACAAAACTATTGGAATTAACCCAGCAGCTTTGCAAATAAACCAGATAAGACACATTATGTTAATAGGGAATTTTCTAATAATAAAGAAATTTCCCCTTTAATAAGTACTTAGATTTGATTAATTTACTACTATATATTTGCACCCTCTGATCATAGCTTGATACCATGATCAGAGGGTGTTTTAGCTCAATTGCTATTAGATTTGGACTCCAATCATCGCACATACTTCTCGTAGGATATTCTCATCTTTTTCCGTGGGAAAGTCAGGGTAAGTAATACTAGTATTAACGATCAAAGCGGTTGCTACTGCATTTTTGGGAAACAAACCAAGTGCTTCCAATGCCTTAGCAGCAGTCTGAAGAGATTGAGACCCTCCATGTAGCTTTTTGATGATCACTCCGCATGTTTTAGGATCCAGTGGTAGTTCCATGACTCCTCCAAATCCAATCTATCTCTATCTTGACTCTCCCATTATACAAATAATTCTGACTAAATTCACCCATATCATAAAAAATCATATTTCTACAAAAATATTACGTAACTAGTTAAGAAAGAAAAAGTATAGTATGTACTCAAACAACTAGAAATGCTCTATCAGTAAATTCATAGACGGCATCTTCCTATGTCTGGCCGTCTCAGATCAATAAGCAGCAACTAATGAGCAAAATTCCTTGCTGTCTGAATGAAACATTCCCTGCTGCTGAGCCCGCCCCTAAGAATCAGCCTGCTCATCTCACCGACTTCTGCAATCTTTCGAGAACATTCTTCTTTGCCCATATCACACATGAAAGAATTTACGGCGTTTTCGTGATCACCCTTGTCATAATAAACAAGGGCAAGCTGGAGAGATGCCTCTATGTGCTTCGCAAGTATAAAGGGACATTTGGACTCCTTATTGGTCTTAAAAATATTACATAATGATTATACATCACCATTACCCATTAAAACCTCACATTTTTGTATAATGTCATTTTCTAAAACGTCAAGTGCTCCGATCGAATCCAGCATCTTTGCCAAGACAAAATGATCCATTTCCTTTGCTCCATTTGTAATCGTAAACATATAGTGAGTGATAGCGTTTTTCTTTTTTATAAATTTGACTTTAATTTTGATCTTTGGAAATAAACCTTCAATCCCAGTAAGATTGATCAAAATACTACCCTCCATATTACATACATCTGCTAAATGATTAATTATATGTAGCAATTTCAATAAAAATTACATATTCACATTGCTAAAGCTAGAATAATTAAAGAAAAAATGATAATTTAAAAATTAGTTATATCCCTGTAGTTCTCTATGAGAGGATAGATCATGCTGAAGCGTGGTAAGATCGGGAAAACTGAGATCATCATTGATGGAGGTAACCTTACTCGAATCGAATTCGAAGGGGGTCAAGCCTCTTATTCAGGTAGTCCTTCTCTGACCGGAAGTGTCCGCGAAGAAAATGGTGTACTTACCATCTATGAGCGCAGTAATAACGGTCGATGCAGCATCCCGCTTGCTTCAGGGAGCGTAACTACTACCAATGAAGTAACCATTCGAATTACAAACTAGTTATTCGAATCAGTTCCCTATGGGAATACTGGGTCATTCCATTTGTAGAATGACCCAGTCCACTTTTTCTTCATAGATTTCACTAGCAAACGTTTCTCCAATATATTCGGAAAATACTTTCTTTACGGAAATCGAACCGATACAATAAAATCAGAACAAATTGGATTCTAGACAGACTACCAGACAGGAGAAGCACATGATTTCGTGTGTTGTGGCTGATGTTACGAAAATCAAGGATATTCCTTCTTTGAAACGTTCCAAGCTGTTCATGATGCCAGCTGGTGTTACAAAAAAGCAGCACAATAATATTGTGACAGTAATGATGCCAAAGACAATCTTTTCTCACGAATTTAAGGCATCAGGTCTGATCATCTCGCTTAATATTACTGTCGCTGGTACGTTTCATACTACCACTTACCAAGGATATCAAGAAATGATGGATATCAAGCACGAGCAAATAGAAGGAACCGTAAAGGTCACAGTGTACCCGAATGGTAACGTAAGTGCCTGTCTGGAAACAAAGACAACTGAATCTTAATTTCTAACAGATCAGCTTTAAAAGGCTGATCTGCCGCTTTTTAGGGGTTAATTATAGCATTGCGAGCGAGAAAACCCACGATTTAAATCGTGGGATGAAAGCGAGCGTTGAACGAGGAGAAGGAATTTCCCTTCAGCAGTTCAACCTTTGGAAAAAATAGGTTTACAAACAAACGTTCTCGTGGTGGTGTATGTATAGTCGCGACAGACGAAAACCAAGTTTGCTCGAGGCAAAGAAAAAACAACAAACATAAACCGTGGGGCGCACGGGGTTGGTAATGAAATAGTCATGAGGCTATCGTCCCAAGAATCCAACGGCTTTAGCCATATGGAGTTGTCAAATATTCCCTATAAATATTTAGAATATATTTACTATGACTTTACCACTTTTCTTAAATAAAGTGGCAGGTTACAATAACAAGGAAATCTCAGGAATGACGACTTGGAGAGAAAGTGGAGATTGACTATCGTGTCAAGAGTGTCGAACGCAAAGGAAAGGTTTCTGGTACAACCAAAGTAAATAATCCAGCTATCTCCATTTCTCCGGCAAAAATCCGATATCGTGTAGAAGTGACCGTTCCGGAAACAACCTTCTCCTGCAATCATCGCAATGAGACAGGGTTTTCCGTCTCACTGGAAGTCACGATATCTGGAACTTGTAAACCGAAGAACAACCGTGCCGCTCAGTTTCCTGTCACGATAAATGAAGATGGTTTGAAGGCAGACCTGATCATTAATATCTTCCCATCTGGAAAAATCTCTGCATTCCTGAAAGCGGAGAAAAAGTAAACATACCGTTTAAACCTGATCAGCAAACGTAAACTGCATGTAGCAGTTAATGTTTGCTGATCCTAATTTTATACAGATATAATTAAAAATTCTGATAAAATAGAAGCCAACAACCTTTGAGGAGGCAGACATTGGATTTTCTATTTGTATTTTGTATTACTATCAGCGCTTCGGTCATCGGAGGAGAAATAAGCTTTCGTTTTGGTCAAACAACTGTACTGGGTAATGTGATTGCAGGTGTGCTGATCGGACCAGCTGTATTTGGATTGGTTGTTCCAAATGAAATGATCCACGTTTTTGGCGAAATCGGGATGTTGCTTCTGCTCTTTATTGCTGGATTGGAGACCGATGCAAAAGATTTATATCAAAATCGAACTTCATCTGTGGCGGTTGCGGTAGGAGGATTGATTTTTCCTTTGTTCGGTGGATATGGTACAGGACTGCTTTTTGGCATGAACCAGCAACATGCCGTTTTTATTGGCTTACTGCTTGCGGCGACATCGGTCAGTATTTCCGTTGCCACGTTAAAGGAATTAAAGCAATTAAAAACTCTAGAAAGCACAACAATCCTTGGTGCTGCACTTGTTGACGATATCATTGTAATGATAATGCTGGCGGTTGCGATGGGGATATTGACAGGAGAAAGAGTGGATATAGGAGTTTTATTAGGCAAAACAGGCATCTTTTTTATGCTGATTGGTTTGTTCAGTTGGAAAGCAGTTCCATGGGTCATGAAACATAGTCGGCAATTGCAAATCACTGCAAATGTCGTCACTGTTGGCGTTCTATTATGTTTTTTGTTTTCTTCCCTCGCTGCTCTGCTCGATGTATCAGCAATGATTGGAGCATTTGCTGCTGGATTAGCAATTTCTCGCACAAAACAAAAAACAGAAGTGATAAACAAAACAGAACCGATCGCTTATAGTATTTTCATTCCTATTTTCTTTACACAGATTGGTCTATCTGTAAGCTTTCATGGATTAAAAGCGCACATCGGATTTATATTGGCCGGCTCACTGATTGCGATTATAACCAAATGGATTGGCGCCGCACTCGGAGCAAAACTCACCAAATACAATACCAAATCCGCCATACGTATTGGTGCTGCTATGATCTCCCGTGGAGAAGTAGCACTTATATTATTGACTATTGGGCTGGAAGCGAAAATATTTGATGCTGCCTATGCGACATCGATCTTAATTGTTGTATTGGTCACAACATTAGTAACACCAGTCATCTTAAAAATACTCTATGGAAAACCCTCTTAAAACCAGACCGGGCATGTCTTCATTCTCATCGAGAATGTGACATGCCCAGTTGCCAACCTTCAACAGGTCGGCGTCGGCCTAGAGGGTCTCAACCCTTGATAGGTCAGAGGAAGAACACCTCGATACCCTTGGAACGGAAGATCTCGGCGGTCTCGTTGGTGAGCTCAACACCCGTCTCCACGAGGATGATCTTCCCCTCGCGGCAGGCGATCCGAACACCTCCGATGCAGCAGCTCAGTTCAGCACCATCGATCTCGGTGATCTTGGCGTCCTTCCCCTGGAACTTGGCGAAGTTGCCAGCGAAGAACGCCTCGACGTAGCCGGAACCCTCCTTGAGGTGCAGATCACCCAGCGAAACCTCGAAAGGCTTCGCAGGTGACGAAGAGTGATACGTCGTTGCCTTGGCGTCCTTGCCGATGGCGAAGGTGTTGTTGCTGCCGATGATTCCACGGAACTCAACCATGGGGAGTCCTTTCCCTAGTCGACTTTTCCCCATTATATCCCGTTCTTCGAAATAAAAAAAGAGCGGGTTGTCCGCTCATTTTGGTATTACCTTTCGTGCCGCTATTTCAAGACTATGCGTAAAGACAATCATCACTGCATTGATCAGCAGAAAAGCAATTGTAAAATAAAACACATCTTGAATCTGCATCGATGTAGCCACAAAGCTGCCTAAGATCGGACCGATTAAATTTCCTAAAAACCGGGCAGATGAATTCAGCCCAAACGCTGTTGCCTGCATATCTTTTGGGGTCATTTTTTTGACCAAAACATTGAGTGCTGGCAGCATGCCGCCAATAAATAACCCTAGTAAAAAGCGTCCGATCAGTAATACCGTGATATTAGTAGCAAAAACTTGGGGAATAAATGCTAACGCAGACATCACCAAGGAGAAGATCAAAATTTTCCGCTGACCAAATTTATCTCCTAATCTCCCTAAGGTTGGCGATCCTACTAGATTGGCGATCCCCGTTATCGCACTGACTAATCCCACCATCAAGGCAAGGTGCTCTCCGCTGTAAATTGTTTTGGTGTAGATTGGCAAGATTGGTTGAATGCTCATCATCGACAACTGCGTGATAGTAGAAGCGATAAATACCGGCAGGAGCATTTTGAGTGATCTCCAACTATGTTTTGGCTGTTCGATTGCTTCAACAGCAGTTTGTTTTCTCGGTGTTGGTTTGATATATATCATCACGACTAATCCACCGAGCAAAATCAGAGCACCTGTCCAAGCAAATACACCATTGTAACCGACTAGCTCCGATAATACCCCTCCAATCAACGGTCCAACCAATGTACCGACAATCTGTCCTGTCTGCAATGTCCCTAATACTTTTCCTGAGTTTTCATCAGGAGTAACAGACGCCTGTAATGCAATTGACATGGAAATAAAACCTGAAAAAACACCGTTAATCAGGCGCAAGACCAATAATTGCATGGGAGAAGTGACAAAAGCCATTAAAATAGTTACAACACCCATGCCAATAGCAGAGCGAAGTAACATCGATTTTTGTCCATATTTATCTGCTAACCTTCCCCATAACGGTTGAAATAAAAAAGAAGTCAAAAATTGAGCGGAAAATATCCATCCTGACCAATGTTCGACACTTTGCAAATTGTGTACACCTAATTTTTCAATATATAAGGGCAGAAAGGGAACTATCATACTGATACCCGCAGATATTAAAAAATTAGCTGGCCACAAAATCCATAAAACTCGTTTCCAATACATTCCTTTCACCTTCTAAAATTTACGCTTTATGAAATAATTCATCTATATATATTAAAACGCTTATTTACAATTTATGCAAGAAAACATTTTATTCTGTAATCTATATATACAACAGCTTTTCTTTAGATTACAATAAAAATACATTACCGTCCCCGATACACAGGGAGTAGTTCCATGAATGTGGTTCCTTACACCGTACTCGAGGCTCTGGGTTTCCTGCAGTCTCAGGCCAGCACAGCCTACAGCGCACTCCGACACGCCGGACTCTCCAATGGTGACCAGAACATCCTGATCAACAAGGACCACCAGCGCGGTCTCGGTGAACTGGAGAAGATGCTCAAAGGTCAGACGATGACCATGAACTCGCAGTGGTTCCGGAACTTCCTGGACGACATCAAGCCGATCCGAGAGGCCGAGAGCCGCGAGAAGAAGCAGGAGATGATCCTGGCGCTCCAGGGTCGCTACAGCTATGAGGTGATTAAGTACATCATGCCTCACGCTGTGGGTCTCAACTGACTTCTCTGATTGTCAGGGGACGGAGCAGTGCCGTTTATTAGATTGATCGGAAGATCTCCAAAATGGCACTGCCCGCAGCATACTATCCTTCATTTATATAAATCACAAAGAAACCCATCTATCCGTGGGTTTCTTGTTTTCTATATAGAGATCATTTTTAACCTTTTGGGCGTGGATCAGACAGAAGTCCAATCCACTGTTCAAACCTAATACAGGTTCGTTTCTCCCATCGTTCAACTAACGAGCCTGAAGCTACAGCTCTTCTGCCTCACGAAGAAGCTGGGTCCGCTTGGAGGAATTGGCGAGACGATGCCATACTTCCGCTTCTGATCCTTCGCCAGCATGGAAGGAGTGGAGGAGAATAGCATCTGCTTCCCAGTGCTTCTTCAGCGCCTGAGCAAGCTGGTAACACTTGGCTGCATCGCCATCTTGGGCAGCTTGACGAAGCTTTTCCACACGGGAAAAGAATGCGTCTGCTCCCATGTAGGTCTGCTTCGTTCCATGGTCACTCAGCTGATTGCGGAGAATCTTGTTTGCATCAGCATCGTTTCGTACCAGAGGCCTTCTCGTGATCTTTCCAGTTCGCCAGCCATAGTAGTTGACGAGATCACTGATTGACCGACCAGTATGGTAGCCTCCCCACCAGAAAGGTGTGAGGTCGGAAAGAGAGTTGCGCATCATGCTCCTTATACAAAGACAATGGGATAAAATCAATTTTATCATGATCAAGGGTTTTATGAATACGAAATAAAACGCAGACGCCCCATACATATGACTTCTTCCTAACATAGGAAAAATCTATATACAGGGCGTATGTCATGCTTAGGTAATTCGGGTAATTCGTTCGGCTTCAGTAGGTGAAACCTTCAACTGAGGTACAGCAGCAAAGCCAGCAATCGGAATCTTCACGCTGCAAGATCAGCACGAACTGCCGGTCGCAGAGCACCACTGTAGCACCGACTTCGACGTCTTCCAGATCGAGCATATGCCACTGACCGATACGGGCCGGGACGACACGATTGATGACAGGAAGGTCTCCCCATGCCAAGGAGAACAGCCAGGTCCCTCCACCATTCTCCTGCTCCGGCTCCCACAAGGGAATCTCACTTGCAGAGAGCGGACCTGCATTGCGGGTTCGTGCCTGAGCCAGCTTCTCATACATCTGGGCAGCGGTCATCTCCCTGAAACGAAAAAGGTCAGTCTCCCTAAGGCTGCTCTTTCGGGCAACCAGCTCATGAAGCGCAGCTTCCCGTGCAGACTTGAACGTCATTTCACCACTCATGACTCACCTTTCTGAAACATTGCGAACGAGAAACCATTTGCATGACAAACTACTTTTATTATAACAAATGAATGTCGATTTTGATAAAAATAAAAAACCAACTGTGAATTGTTGGTTTTCCTTCCTTATTTCCTAGCCATCAAATAGAGAAAATATGGAGCACCGATAACTGTAACGATAATACCAGCTGGAATCCCGCTTGGATCTAACAGACTTCTGCCAATTGTATCGGAAACCAGCAGCAGAATGGAACCAAGGATTGCAGCAATAGGTAAAAATGATTGGTGTCTAGGTCCCACGAGATTTCGAGCGATATGTGGTGCCATCAATCCAATAAAAGCAATTCCTCCACTGACAGACACCGATGCTGCTGCTAATGCGACAGCGATAAATAATAAAATCCTTCTCTCTCGCTCCACACGTACCCCCAGACCAATGGATATTTTTTCATTCATATTTAATATGTTAAGCACATTTGATTTGGAGAAAACGATTGGTGCTAAAATTGCCAGCCAAGGTAGCAGTGCGAGTACAAACGTCCAGTCATCTCCCCAAATTCGTCCTGCAATCCAGTTGGCGATAAAGTTATTCTGTTCTTCTTCCAATCTGGCGGTCAATGTGAAAATCAAGCCATTGATCGCTGATGCCATCCCTACTCCGATCAATATAAAACGAGTGGGATCTACCCCATCCCCTCGTGTATACGATAAAGCATAAATAAAGAAGACCGTTACCATTGCCCCAATCAACGCAAACACAGGCAGCACATAGAGAAAGCTCGTGGATTCACTGGAAAAATACATCACATAGATGACAACAAACAAACCCGCACCCGAGTTAATGCCCAATATTCCAGGATCGGATAAAGGGTTTCTCGTTACACTTTGTAAAATAGACCCTGAGATAGCAAGTCCCATTCCAGCTAAAATAGTAACTAAAATACGCGGCAGCCGAAATCCAAATAAGATTAAGTTTTCTTGACTTGTTCCATATCCAAACAGCGTTCGAACCAATTGAGCAGGTGACAATGAAATGTACCCAGTAGCAACACTGACAACAAAGGCTGCAAGCAGAAGTAAGATGGAAATAACCAGAGTAAGTCTTACTTTTTTCGTATTAACGGCACTTATTATGTTCATTGTTTTTTCCCTTCCCTTCTCGCTAGATACAAGAAGAAAGGAATTCCAACAATCGCTACTACTGCTCCGATTGGTGTTTCAAACGGTGCATTTATCATTCTCGCCGCTGTATCAGATAACAACAGTAGAACACTTCCAAAAACCGCTGAACAAGGGATAACCCAGCGATAATCTGTACCGACCATGAAGCGGACCATATGTGGAACCATTAATCCAATAAAAGCAAGGGAACCAACTAATGATACAGAAACACCAGCTAAAACCAGCACGATAATCATCAATATTACTTTTACATACAGTGTTCGTTCTCCTAATCCTTTGGCAATCTCTTCTCCAAAACTCAAAACGGTTAACTTCTTAGAGAAAATAATCGCCACAACTATACCTATAATGACAACAGGAACAGCTATCTTTAATTGCAGCCATGTAGTACCTGATGTACTTCCAATTTTCCAGATACTCAAATCTTGTGTAAGCTTAAACACCAGCGAAATTCCATCCGCCAGCGCATTAAGAAACACCATTACTACAGATCCAGCCAATATGATACGAAGAGGAGACATTCCTCCTCTTCGTAGCGAACTGATCCCAAATACCATACCTGCACCAAGTGCTGCGCCTACAAAAGTAGTGAGCATCATTAACAAATAGGAAGCATGGGACTGAAATAAGAGCAGACATACAAGTGCCAATGCTGCGCCCGCGTTAATTCCTAACAATCCTGGTTCAGCTAATGAATTCTTAGTAACACCTTGAATAATTGCACCACTTACAGCTAACGCAGCACCAACCAATACCACTCCAAGTTCCCTCGGTAAGCGAATATCCATGATAATTTGATCCGCTTTTTCTTGGGATTGGTAATGAAAAACTGCATTCCAAACCGTTTGAAAGTCAATATCTGCCGCACCGACGGATATGGCAAACACCAAGGAAAACAAAAGCACTGCGAAACCAATAACAATAACCGATATACCGATCACCGGTCTAGAAATTATTTTGTTTTGATCTGTTTGACTCTGATTTATCACCATAATACGATCCTTTTTGTATTGGTATCCAAGTTTATTTTCCTTTGGTCAACGCATTTACAATGAAATCTAGTTCTTTTTCTAGTGAGATTGGATCATTGAAATAGAAGGAACTAGAGTCAAAAAAGAATACATGTCCCTTTTGTACAGCAGGTATATTTTTCCACACAGTTGTTTGCAAATACGAATTATCAGCAGTAGAATCTCCTTTTCCGACAAACAAATAATCTCCCGCATACTGAGGAATCACTTCTGTAGAAATTGCTTTGTAACCTGGTCCAAAGACGTCTTTTTCCACTTGCTTATTTGGTTTAATCCCTAATGCTTGATAAATAATTTCTGTCCCACGTCCCCAATTGTTCCCATAAACATACAACTCTTTCCCAAATGTTTCTAATACCGTTGCAGTGGAATTGTCTCCAATCACTGATTTCACCTTGGTTTTTGCTTCAGCTGTCTCTTTATTCCACTTCTCAATCCATGCTTGCGCTTCTTTTTCTTTTCCAAGTAATTTACCAAGTACAAGATGAATCTGTGTGTAAGAGTATTTTTCATATGTAAATGCGACAGTCGGGGCAATCTCTTGGTATTTTTTTAAGTTTTTATCATTGGTAAATGCGATAATAAGATCTGGTTTTAAAGCTAACAACTTTTCTAAAGAATCAGGGGAAACCACTTGTACATTTTTGATTTTGTCTTGTAAAAACTTACTGTTCTTTGCCCATTGGTCTACACCGACTGGTGTAATTCCAAGAGAGAGTACATTACCAGTATAAGAAGAACCCATTACAACTACACGTTTTGGATTAGCTGGTACTTGTACAGGTCCTTTTTCTGACTGGAATGTGACCGTTTTTGGTTGATTCGTATCATCTGTTGTAGGTGCTCCGCACCCTGCCAGCAATCCAACTGCCAAAACAGTCATCATTACAAAGGATAAAAATCTCGCTTTTCTTTTCATGTTACCCACCCTTATTTTCGTAAATGATAATCATTATCAATAAAGAGCAAAAAAAATAACAGACTTGCTTCAAATTACTTTTTCTTCTGGAGATTCAAAAATAGAGTTGATCAGATCGTATGTGAGACAGATCGGTTTATTCGTTCGAGGATCAGTCACGATTTCGGCATCTATTTGAAAAACGTCTTGTAGAGTAACTGCAGTAATTACCTCTTCAGCAGTTCCCTCTTTGATGATGCTTCCTTGTTTCATTGCAATGATTTGATCAGCAAAACGCGCAGCATGATTTAAATCGTGTAATACCATTACAATTGTTCGTTTTTCTTTTATATTTAACCATTTGAGAAGTTCAAGTATCTCCAATTGGTGGGACAAATCGAGGTATGTCGTTGGTTCATCTAACAAAATAATATCTGTTTCCTGTGCTAAAGCCATCGCAATCCATACCTTTTGGCGCTGTCCACCTGACAGTGAATCCACTACTTTATGACGAAAAGCTTCCACTCCTGTCACTTGCAGTGCCCAATTGATGACTTCATGATCTTTTGCCGTGAGTTTTACCCGCTTTTGATAAGGAAATCTCCCATAGGAAACGAGTTCTGCAACAGTCAGCCCTTCTGGAGCGTCTGGGGATTGAGGTAAAATCGCCAACTTTTGCGCTATTTTTTTCGTAGATTCTTTATGAATCTCTTTTCCATCTAAAAATACTGATCCAGATTTGGAAGGATGGATACGAGCGATGGTTTTTAACAGGGTGGATTTTCCACAACCATTGGAACCGATAATAGTAGTGACTTTCTCATTCGCTATGTCGAGATTAATATCTTTACAAATCTCTTGATCACCATACGCAATATGTAAGTTTTCTGTATTTAATCTTGATTCAGCCACTCTCTCACCTCCCTATCAATTTATTTCTATGAAAACTATCCTGTTAACATTCATTGAGAATGATTATCAAACTCATGAATATTCTATGATGACCACAACTCGATGTCAATCAATTTATTTCTTTTGAACACAGAATTCCTAGCTTGAAAATATAAGAAATTTCATTATTATAATTCTTCTCCACCTATCATTATTACGATAAAATAGATATTAGGCATTCCCTCAAAAAAGGAGTTTCTATGCCTCAGACTGATCACCAGAAGAAGACGGTTACATTTACAGATGAGGATTTTCTAACACCTGATAGGCCACGTTCTAACAAGTTCCTCGGCAAAAATGTATGGTGGGTTGATCAAAATGGTCACAACCACAATACAAAGATTGTAGTCGTGCTCTATTCAGGCGGGTCCTCCTATAATCCTTCTAATGTAGTGAAAATTCTCCGTCCAGGAGATGACCCTTATCTGTTCGAAGGGGTAACTTTCATCAACAAGGCGACACCAAGGCAGAAGTAATTTCATACCTGAGATGATCCTATTTCCGGACAAGACAATCCAGTCTTGTCCGGAACTCGTTTTATGGCAATTAGCATTTCTATAAAAAAATAATAATAGCACCTCTACAGCAGCTCATTTATTACTCGATTTCATCCAATGCCAATTGTTTTATGAGAGAACTTGCTGATAAAATTTCCATTGTTTGTTTCTCCACATCATACTTCCACCCTTGATCCATCGCATATTCAATCAGACGAACAGCTATACTCGGCTTATAGAAATTAACCAACCAAGCATCTTTCCATGTAAAATTCATAAGAAAATAGGTCGATTTCGATTTTGCTGAATAGATTCGAAATCGAACTCGATCAGGCCTCTCTAGGACTGAGTAAAAAAAATCGTATCCTCGAACATTTATCTTTTTGAAGTTTTTTCTCGCTGTTTTCATTTGAAATCCTTCCCATATAGTGATATTTTCTTTCATCCGCTCTAATTTGTATAGGATTGTTCTGTTGTCATTATACATGAACGGCCGAAATTATATTGTCCACAGCAGTAGGAGGAATTCCGGCAAACTGTCGGGAAGATTTTTAGAATTGTATTCTTTTTATACCAGTTCTCGGTCTGTTTAGGCAGGTAAACCATTTCCAGCATTAATGGGGGTTATTCCTTTCATAACAGCAATACATTAGCGCTGTACCCGCTTTTTAATTGGCAAAAAAATACATATCTTTTTAAAAAATGCCTTATTATTTAGAAATAATTCCTGCTATTTCCAAGTAAATCGTCGTCTTCTTTTTATAAAACTATTGAATACATCTTAGATTTGTATCATTATTAGAGGAGAGGAATGGAAATTTGAATGGCAATGAAGGAGATATATACCATGGCTGTAAAACTCAATGGAGTGAAGGTAAACCGAACAGAATTTATGCTCTGGCAATACCAACACAGTGTCACCAAACGTAAAATTTTGCAGACTTGGCGGCGGGATAAGCGAAAATTTTTTAAGTCTTTGATTTGGGAACAGAGCACAAATGAAAACAAAACCACCTCCTATGCCATCCGCTTTTTTAAAGATTTCAAATCCCTCTTGTTTCAATCGTATCGAGAAGAATTTCCTGATCAAGAACCAACCCTTATTGATTTATGCGATTGGTTGTCCGATAACGCGGCCATCTGTAAATATATCGATAATGAATTAGATCAGAGAACCTGGCTGGATATAAGAAGATGTGCCAGAATACTTGTAGATGGAAAACTAAATTAGTATTTTGATACTAGACAAGCAAATAGCAGGATGGGAAAATTTCCGTATTAGATACGATTTATGCGAAAGGAGTTTTTCCACTGAATCTGTTTGACAATGCAGGAAGACAACTTCCGAATATGAATGAGTATAAACTTGCCAATTTCCTCGAACCAACCATTCCCAGATACCGCCACATACTAGGTGTTGTACGCAATATGAGAGAATTACTGCCAAAAATACCTGTTCCAAAAGAGTGGGAGCCGCTCTTAATTCAAGCTTGTTACCTCCATGATATCGGCTATAGTGCGAAACTGAACCAACACCATTATCACCAGCTGGATGGTGCTATTTTTGCTGCTAGTCAAGGGTATCCAAAATATATCATTGCTGCACTGCTCTTTCATAGTTGTGCATATGAAGGTGTTTTGTACTCAAGAGAAGATTTAAAGCCGATATATGAGCAACATCTGGCATTATTGGATGAAATGGATCGAATGTTTATTGATTTGGTGAGCTATTGTGATTTACATACTACCGCAACAGGAAAAAAGACAACTCTTCGCGAACGGGTAGATGATGTAGCTGTGCGTTATGGTGAGGATCATGAGGTGACAAAGATTATGTTTGCAAATGAGCCTATCTTCGTAGAGATTATTGAGCGAGTGAATCAAATGAAGGTGTCATAAAATGTACTGCCCCTCGCGCCACTGGATGCGGCGGAGGGGCATGCGTGATCTACCTCTTTTTTCCAGTCTTCTCCTGCCAGAGATTCATGGCAGTATCCGTTGTCAGCGTGAGGGCTCGCTGCAAATGCTTTGTGTCCGTGTCCACAATCTTCCGATACTGCTGAACATCAGTATCACGAAGGGCCATCAGATCGATGACAGGCTTACCAGCAGGAGCACCTACCGGCTCACCAACATAGACAACTCGTGTAGCACCTCGAATATCAGCTGTGAGAAGACCCGCTGCCCACTTCAATTTGGAACCACTGGAAACCTTCCGAGCACCTGCCTGCCCGATGGGGATTACGATGCATCCAGTCTCGTTCATCAGACGAGCAGCACCGTTCTTGATCTGAACAGGCCAATAATCGGAAGAGTCTGGGCGCTTAGGAATGTGAGCTTCCGGATACATCCCAGCAGCACCCCCAGCTTTCAGGATATCGCGAGTTTTTTCATATGCCTTGATTGCATTGGCAGTACCGCGTTCCACCTTGATGAAATTTCCACGTTTGAAGTATTCCTTCACAATGGGAACATCCCACAGGAATTCAGCAGCCATGTAGTGAGGGTCAATCCCCAAACACTTCATCGCATAGTCGGGTCCAGCAACATCCCCCATCGTTGTATGGTTGATGATGAACAGAATCCCCTTGTTTGCCTTGCGGCTGCTCTCGATGAGCTCAGGGATACCAGGCCACATCATCATGTGAAGAGGACCAAGCACTTCGTTTGCGTGCTTGACATTGCGAAGCTTGAGCTGAGTCTTGATCGACGGCTTGATCGGGACAATGTCCGACATGGACAACTCCTTGAAATAAAGGGACAGAACTAGCTATAGATTATCATATTTATTGAGAATAATACCACAAAACAAAATGGTTTCTTCCCATTAACTTTCGAAAAGACGCTTATCCAATTTTGGGTTACAATAAAAATGAAAGGAGCAAGAAAAAGTGAAGTTATCTGCGGAACAGTTACAAAAAAGAATTTCAGTAGCAAGCAAGCGAACACCAGCTGATCTCGTGATCACCAACGGAAAAATAATCGATGTCTTTACCTTATCGATCATCCATGCGGATATAGCCATTGTTGATGGGTTTATTGTTGCTATTGGTGAAAATTATACAGGCAAACAAATACTTGATGCCAAGCATAAATATATCTCTCCGAGTTTTATCGATACACACGTACATATCGAATCATCGATGGTAACTCCTGCAGAATTTGCCAAAGTAGTGCTGCCACATGGAGTGACAACCGTTATTACTGATCCGCATGAAATTGCCAATGTATGCGGAAAAGATGGGATTGCTTTTATGCTCGATGATTCTGATAATCTTCCATTGGATATCTTTATCATGCTGCCTTCCAGTGTGCCTGCGACTCGCTTTGAAAATGCTGGTGCAGCATTGCTTGCACCCGACTTAGAACCTTTTTTTGCTCATCCAAGAGTTTTAGGATTGGCAGAAGTGATGGATTATCCAGCTGTACTGCAAGCAGAAGAAGACATGCTCGATAAAATCGCCACTACACTGGAACATCGAACACAAATCGACGGACATGCAGCTGGTTTGGATCACAATGCTATCAATGTATATCGCAGTGCGTATATTTCTACTGATCATGAATGTATTTCTGCCGAAGAGGCATTAGAACGTATCCAACGCGGCATGTATGTGTTAATTCGGGAAGGCTCTGGAGCCAAAGACCTTGCAGCTATCATTCCTATCGTCCATGCACATAATTCGAGGCGTTTTGCCTTTTGCACTGATGACAAACATTTGGATGATTTGATAACGGAAGGCAGTATTGATCACAGTGTTCGTCTTGCCATTCAACATGGATTAGATCCTTTGCTCGCTATACAGCTAGCTTCATTAAACGCAGCAGAATGTTTTGGTTTCCGGCACAAAGGGGCGATTGCACCTGGATATCAAGCAGACTTTTTGTTATTGGATGACTTAGAAAACATCGATATCCATCAAGTATGGAAAGATGGAAAGTTGATCGCGGAAAAGGGAGCAATAGTAGATAACAAACAAAAGATTACTACCCCGCCTTCTTCTATTTGTCAGACCATTCATTTGCCTAAAATCAATAAAAGAGACTTACAAATTCCACTAAAAACGGCGAAAGCAAACGTCATCGGCATTCAACCGAACAGTCTTGTCACCAAACATCTCGTACAAGAGGTAACCATATCGAATGGTAACTTTGTTGCTTCTTCAGAAAAAGACCACCTAAAAATCGCGGTTCTTGAACGCCATCGTGATACAGGGAACATCGGATTAGGAATTGTATCAGGGCTTGAACTAAAAAATGGGGCAATCGCATCAACCATTGCCCATGATTCGCACAATTTGGTTGTCGTCGGCACGAATGATGCGGATATGATCACTGCCATTCATGCAGCTGAACGGATGCAAGGAGGACTCGTTATTTCCAAAGGAGAACAGATCATTGCTTCGCTCTCCCTTGAAATAGCCGGGCTGATGTCATCACGCCCATATGAGGAAGTGAACCAGCAACTTACATCGTTGCATCAGGCACTCGATCAGATAGGTGCACCAACAAATTTTAATCCATTCCTCATCTTGTCTTTTCTCTGTTTGCCTGTAATTCCAGACTTAAAACTGACAGATAGAGGATTATTTGATGTTACCAAGTTTGAACATATCTCTGTTTCTTTATCATGAATTTATTTTTTCCCGCTCTTTTGATAGAGCGTTTTTTTATGAACAATTATGCAAAAATTTTCAATTTTACAGTTTTAGTGTCAAAGATAATATAAAATAATTGCTAATATTACTGAAAAAGGATGATAAGATGAAGCAATGGAAACAAACGATTTTACCAATCCTTTTACTCAGCTGCTTATGTTATTTGGTTCTGCCTTTCCCGTTATCGGACGCCAAACAAAGTACAGGGTTTACCAATTTAGGCGGGCAGATAAAAGGAATTACTATTTATGAAGCAGCATTTGGTAAAGACAAACAGGGAAATGCTGTGGTCTATGCAGTCGTTACAGGTGATCCTGCGCAATTTACCATTGTTGATCTGAAAAAGCGAAAACTGATCAAATCGCTGCCTTTGCCAACTGCTACTGGTGCTTGGGCAATCACTATTGCAACCGATGGGAAAGTATGGGTCGGCAGCTACCGCGATGGACATGTTTATTGTTATGATCCAAAAACGGAAAAACTGTCCGACTTGGGTCGTTCCTCAGCAGATAGTGATGTATTATTCGGATTAACAGCTGGGCCGGATGGTTCCGTCTACGGAGGATCGTTTGGGAAAGCAAAAATTTTCGGATACACCAAGACGGGCACACCGATCAGCTTTGATTCTGTTTCACCAGGTGATACCTATACACATGATGTGGTCTACAATTCACAGAAAAAAACACTTTATGTGGGAATTGGTTCTACGCAAGCAAAAGTGATGCGGATAAAACTATCACCTGAAAATAATCAACCGGTTTCTGCACCCGAACAAATATTACCGCAAAACTATCAATCTCAAACCGAAGCTTATGATTTGAATGATATTGCTGGAAAATTATTTGTTAAACTGCACCCCAGTTTTCAAACCATTGTACTGAATCCAGAAACAAAATCTGTTGATAAGATTACAGATGGTACCACCAAAGAAAAGTTGGATCATTTCGCCAGTGATTCCCGTGGTGTTTCTCCTCTTGCACCTGATGGCCGATCTGTCTATTACTCCAATAAAGGTTACTTATACCGCTATGACATAAAAAGCCAGACATATTACGCTGTCGTTGATGCAAAAAAACAAGTTGTTTCCTTAAACAAAAATCCAGTCATCGGATGGAGCTGGATGGAGTTCAAAGAAAAGAATTTTCCAGGTAAAACATTGGTTGGTTTGGCCGGAAATTACGAAGGAGGAGCTTTTCGGTATAACCCTACAACAGGAGCTTTTGAGTATTTTCTTCTGCCATTTCCACCTCAGCCTATCGATTTGTATCATGTAATTGCTGATAAAGCTAACACCATTTATACGAATGCCTACTTAAATGGCAAGGTGAGTACCTTCCAGACAAATAATAATAAGATAAAACCGCTTGGTAGATTTGGACAAATAGAAGGTTGGACATGGCTAAATGGCAAACTATATACAGGAACATATCCTGATGGAAAATTCATGGAATATGATCCAAACAAGCCTTGGAAAGAGGAAGAAAATCCAAAAATATGGTTTTCGCTGCGAAAAGAATATGAGCAAAATAGACCAGTCGCGATGATAGCGCAAAAAGATCAGATTTATATCGGCACTACCCCTGACTACGGAAAATTTGGCGGAGCGCTGACGATGGTAAACACATCCCATCTGAATAAACCAAATGTATATCGTAATATCGTTCAAGATCAATCAGTTACTGCGCTGACAATGCATAATGGAATCATCTGGGGCGGAACGAGTATTGACGGAGGCGGAGGAACCCATCCAAAAGCTTCGGAAGCTAAATTATTTGCTTTTGATCCAAAAACTAAGAGAAAAATTGGAGAATATTCTCCTTTATTATTAAAAAAAGTGAAAAAGATTACAGCACTAACTGTTGGCGATGATCAAACAATATGGGGAATTGCAGATGGATATATATTCTCCTTTCAACCAACGTTAAAAATACCTGTCTTTCAGCAGCAGCTCATCCAAGATGGCATTGGACAGGGTGCTGGTATCATTCAACATCCTAACCACCGTATCTATGCTGTTACGGATGGACGCTTCTTTTCCATCCAACCATTAACCAAACAAATCGAAAACATCCCCTATACCAACGGTTTATATCGTCTAACCTTACAAGGGAATCACTTATACATGAAAGATGGAACAGCATTGACAACAGGGAAAAACTTAATATGCTACACGCCAGACAATCGAAATCTTCCACTGTTCAAACAACCACTTCGTTCTAAAGTCAAATATCGTTTGAATGACTTCTAAGCAAATGCTTTGATATATAGAAAAAACCCTACCGACTCCACATTCAAGCCGGTAGGGTTTTCTATATTCTGGATTCGTTTTTCACTTTATTTGGAAAGCGTATCGATTTTTTCTTGTGGTGCTAAAACATTATTTACTTTTTCAACCACAATGGTGTGATCTACCGTAAAAGTTGCAGTACCTTTCAGGTTTTCTGATGATGCACCGACTTTTACTTGATAAGTGCCTTTTTCCAATACCCACGCAGATGTGCTTTCATCAAATGATGCTAAGTCTTTGGCATTTAATTCAAAGGTTAGATTTTCTTTTTGACCAGGTTTTAATTCTTTTGTTTTTGCAAATGCTTTTAATTCCAACTCAGGTTTTGCCAACTTTCCATTTGGAGCATGTATATACACCTCTACTGCTTCTTTCCCAGCTTTTGTTCCTGTGTTTTGAACCGTAGCAGAAATTTGGATCTTATCTTTCAATTGTTTTTGATGTACTTTTATCTTACTGTAATCAAATTTGGTATAAGATAGTCCATATCCAAATTCATAAGCTGCTTTTACATCAAATGTTGTATTATAACGATAACCCACATAGACATCTTCTCCATAAACCACTTTTGTTGGATTATCGGAAGGAGTCCCTGGGAAATTTTCGGCAGATGAAACATCACTATAAGTTAATGGGAATGTCTGTGCCAATTTACCTGAAGGGTTAACAGCTCCAGACAATACATCAGCTACTGCATTTCCTGCCTCTTGCCCTGGCTGCCAAGCCAACAAAATACCATCGACTTTATTCCTCCAACTTGCTACTTCAATTGGACCGCCAATGTTCAAAACGACGACTACCTTCTTGTCTTGTGCATGATATTTTGCTGAAACGTTGGCAATCATTGCTTGCTCTTGATCCGTTAGTAAGAAGTCGCCTTTTTCATTTTTCCGATCAACGCCTTCACCAGAATTTCTGCCAATCACAATTACACCAGTATCTGTTGAATTTGCTGCTGTTTGAATCTCATCATCACTCAATGATTTTTCTGGAATCGGCGGCGTAACTTTCCCAAATGCAGCACCCCAAGGACTGTCTTTAATTTTATATTCATCCATCTGTCTCAAAGTAGAAATATAGGATTGATAACTTTTATATAGTGTTTCGTCCAACTTAAATCCAGCTTGTTTCAAACCATCAGCGATGGAAACCGTGTAGGCGGCATTCACATCACCACTGCCAGTACCACCTTTGATCGTTTCAATCTGGGTGTTTCCAAACAAGCCAATTTTTCCATTATTGCTTAAAGGCAAAGACACATTATTATTTTTTAATAACACCATTCCTTGAGCTGCTGCTTGGCGAGCTACTTGGGCATGTGCTTTCAAACCCGGTTTATCGGTATGTTTTAGATTTTTAAAGGTAGGGCTTTCCAATACTGTTAAAAGGAAATTTTTAATGTTGCGATCCAAAATCTTTTCATCCAGTGTTCCATTTTTAACAGCATTTTCAATCGCTGTGGATTGAGCCGGTGTTCCAGGCATAATGAGATCATTTCCTGCTTTCATTTGCTCAACTGCATCCGTTCCAGCAAACCAATCACTCATTACAAAACCATCATAGCCCCAGTCTTCCCGTAATACCGTTGTTAATAAATCTTTGTTTTGCGATGCGGCAGTTCCATTGATTTTATTGTAGGAACTCATCACAGACCATGGACTAGAATCTTTCACTGCTGTTTCAAAACCTCTAAGGTAGATCTCTCTCAATGCTCTTTGTGATACGACTGTATCGATCGTCATCCGATTGGTTTCCTGGTTATTGGCAGCAAAATGCTTAATCGTGGCTCCTACACCATTTGATTCCACTCCATTTACCATTGCTGCTGCCATCTTTCCAGAAATCAGAGGATCTTCAGAATAGTATTCAAAATTCCTTCCATTTAATGGATTGCGTTGGATATTTAATGCGGGAGCTAACAACACATCTATTCCATATTCGCGAACTTCATTGCCTTGGGATTTTCCAACGGATTTTACGACATTGGTATCCCATGTAGAAGCGAGCGACGTAGCGATTGGAAATGCAGTTGTATAATACGTATTCGTATCTCCTTCTCGGTTTGGCAAAATACGCAGACCAGCAGGGCCGTCCGCGAAAAGTAAACTTGGTATATTAAGACGTGAAATCGCGTATGTTTGGCCAACTGCACCTGCAACACTCGCGGTTGGGTTACCCATAAGTCCAGGCATTCCCGTTCCCACAACAAGTTTCGATTTTTCTTCTAGTGTCATTGCATTTATCACTGCGTCAATCGAATTTTTATCTACTAGTTTTGGTGTAGTTTCTTGTTGTTTCCCCTTCGCAAACGCATGGATACTATTAACACCAACTGTAACAAATAAAGCCAATGTCATAGTTGTTATCGTAACTTTTAGTAGTCTGCTATATGACTTTTGTTCTCTAGGCATTACTTCTCCTCCTATTGGTTTCTTCTTTGGTTGCCAACTGTTTCTCCTTTCTGCGCCCTTAAAAAAGAAGAGAATAATAGATTTCTAAAATCATTTTATTTATATTGAAAACGCTTTTATAGTAAAATATAAAGAAAAATAGTATGTAAACGCGGAGGACCTACATGAGGTTTGAATCGGAGAAAAAAAGCGGGAATTTCGAATATGACAACGGAATCGCAAAGATAATAGACGCCCAATTATCCTATCAACGTCAACATCATTTTTTCCATAGTAATTTACATGAAAAACAGATTATGAACGCTATTAAAGAAGGAAAAATCGATGAGTTAATCGCCTATTTAAAACAGCCTGCAAGAGAAGGAATAGGGACTCTTTCCAAAAAAAGTTTGCTCCGAAACAAAAAAAACTTAGCCATTTGTGGAATTACGTTGGCGACAAGAGCAGCAACGGAAGGCGGTCTCCCACTGGAAGAAGCATATACAATGAGTGATATCTATATTCAACATATAGAGAATTTATCGGAAATAATCGCAATTGATCAATTTCTCCATGCCGCATTTTGCGAGTTTACACAGCAAGTACTGAATCATAAACAGAAAAAATATTCAAAAATAATAGTTCGATGTCAGAACTATATTTCTCGCCATTTATACGAAAAATGTTCCATCACTGACTTGGCTGACACCATTCAACTGAATTCAATTTATTTATGTCAGCAGTTTAAAAAAGAGGTAGGAATTTCTTTACGTGAATATATTCAACAGGAAAAAATAGCAGAAGCAAAGCGATTATTAACTTCTACTTCCCATTCATTAACGAGTATTTGGACATTTCTCCATTTCACAGATCAAAGTCATTTCACCAAAGTGTTTAAGAAATTTACGAATATGACTCCAAAACAATATCGAGATATGTATTAAATACATTGAAAACAATGCAGACTTCTATCAGATTATGTACAGGATATTTTTCGAAAATCTTATATAAAAACCCTCTCTTCAGAGGGTTT